>NZ_JBQFXS010000024.1:0-51297 GCF_056541025.1 Ruegeria sp. AK4 | reverse complement strand
GAATAGATTGCTCATGAAATACCCCTGAAACTCAGGGGCTTGAATCACGCAGCAGAGATGGCTGCAATCAAATTAATGGGTCTAGAGCCTAGGGTTCAAGGCGTACGCTTCAGCGGCGGCAACCCTCGACGGAATCGAAGTGGCACACATGATCCGCAAAGGTCAAATCACGCCCGGAGTCTGTCCGTTTCGGCAATTTGCAGATCTGGCCGCTTAGCCCGCCGGTACCATGCCATCGCTGTCGCCAGTAAAAACTTCGCAACAGATCCCGCCTACAATAGTCGGTTCCGGATTATGCTTGCGACCTCGCTTCCATCCAAGGAAGTTCGATAACTTCGGCCGTGTGCTCATCCTCGTCCAACTGAATGGTCAACGAGCCCTTGGCATCAATGGCGGTGACCTGAATAATGGCGAGGCCAATAGTTTTGCCAAGGCGTTTTGAAAAAGCAAACTCACTTACGTAACCGACTTCTGCACCATCACGCATAAGCGGAACCTGATGACCAGGCAAGTCCGGTGTACCGTCAATAACCAAGTTGACAAGTCTGCGTGTGGCCCCTTGGGCCGCCATGTTTTGAAGTGCCGCACGACCCACAAATTCGTGACCGCCTTCCAAGTCTATCAGCTTCCCAAAACCCATTTCGAACGGGTTGGCGCGAAACGTTTGCAGGCGCATGTCGGCACCATACGAGATTAGGCCACTTTCCAATCTTTCGATATCGTTTGGAGCGCCAGGCCCGATTCCAAAGGCGCGACCCGCGGCTTTAACCTTGTCCCAAAGGACACCTCCCTGGCTATTGTCTGCCAGATAGAGCTCAAACCCATCCTGCTTCGACCAACCAGAACGGGCGAGGACCAACGGAATGCCATCCAGCTTTGTTTCTTCGAAACCGAAATGCTTGAAGCCTCTGACCTTGTCTCCAAAGAGTACGGCAGCGACCTCGACCGCTTTCGGCCCTTGGATGGCAAGCGGCGAGACGTCGGGTTCGGAAACAGTTACATCCCAACCGCGCTCGTGGCCGATCGCAGCCGCCCAAAGATGAATATCGCTATCGGCGACAGAGAGCCAATAGCGATCTTCGGCCAGCTTCTGCAGGACAGGATCGTTTATCATCCAGCCGTCATGATTGCACAACGGAACATAGAGCCCTTGTCCAACGCGAGCTTTCGATAGATTGCGGGGTGTCAGGTATCGCACCAAACGCCCGGCATCCGGGCCTCTTAGCTCCACCTGCCGCTGCGCCGCAACGTCCCACATCGCCACGCCGTGCAACAGCCGGTCATACTCGGCTTCGGGATCACCAAAATGGCCGGGAATAAGCATATGGTTGTAGACCGAAAAACTACGCACTCCGTCGCGGACGGTAGCGTCGAAATAGGGTGATTTGCGCAGGTTGGGGCCGATTCCGATGTTGAATGTCATGTCATTTTTCCAGCTTCGCTCGTTACTGTCATTGCGCGGCGCGCGGCAAAGCGCAAGCTCAGCACAGCAGTATAGATGTGCCCATAAATTAGCTGGTTGTGGTCGGCTTAAAAGACTTTGACACATCCCCAAAACACGCCCACGCCGCAAAGTAATAGTTTCCATAAACTACGGGTCGGATTTGAAGGTTGCACCCTGCGAGGGATCTGATACCGAATTTGATCTGGTCAGTCCTGCCAGTACGAAACCCGCTGTACTCGGGCTGCATGCGAACGGCAAGTCGTAGACAATCGCCAGACGGCTCAATGCTTTGACATCCACGTCATGCGGCATTGGCGACATCGGGTCTATGAAGAAAAACAGACCATCGAGCTTGCCATCGCAGATCATTGCGCCAAGCTGTTGATCCCCTCCCAAAGGGCCGCTTTTCAGTGGTGTAACTTGTAGGTCGGGAACCGCAGCGTTGATGCGCCCCCCTGTGGTTCCTGTCGCAAATAGTTGGGCCTGGCACAATATATTTGCATGCGATTGCGCCCATTCGACCATTTGATCTTTCTTGGCGTCATGGGCAACCAGGGCCAGATTCAGCGGTCTATCTGATGAATTGGTCGACATAATCCGCCCCCAGACCAACCTCTTCATAGTGGTTGCAGCACATGTCAATCTTGGTAAAGACGTCCTCGTAACCCATGGTTTTGCCCCATGGATCGACATAAAGCATCACGCCGTTGACCTGGAAATAGGTGATCATCTCGTCGACATCGTCGGGCACAACCAGCGTGTGGGTTTCGCCCGGTGGCTCGAACACGTAGCCGCCTTCCTGCGCTACCCAGTCATGTTCCAGATAATGCCAGCGGCCTTTCAGAACAAAACCGTGAACGGGCTGCGGATGCCGGTGCCTCGATAGAACCCCGGATTTCCGGACGCGCAACAAGTTCATCCAATAGCCCTGCGACCGGTTCAGGCATAATGGCCGGAACGACACGTTCTCGGTTTGCGGAACCCAGATACGCTCATCCTGGGCAACCGCGTCGGGAATAACGATCTCTTCCTGCGCCTCCTTGGGAAACGGCAGTTGATACGGCATTCTCGGATCGTCGTCGTGTTCTTGTACAGGCATTTGCTGCTCCTTTGTCACATCGCGGAATAACCGCCATCGACCGGGTATACGGCTCCGGTTACAAATGCTGCCTCGTCCGACAGCAACCAAGCGGCCAGCGCACCAACCTCCGCGGGCTTGCCCCAGCGGTCCAAGGGCGTTCGACCAAGGATTGGCTGGTTTCGGGACGGATCTGAGCGCAGTGCTTCGGTCATTTCGGTTTCGATCCATCCTGGGGCAACCGCATTGACGCGCACACCATCTGCGGCCCATTTCCCGGCCAGTGCCTTAGTTAACTGGGCCACCCCACCTTTGCTGGCGGAATAGGCCGGAACCAACGGACCACCAAAATAGCTGAGCATCGAGGCCGTATTGACGATGGCCCCGCCTGTTTGTGCCAACAGTGGCTGGGCTGCCAAACAGCAACGCATGGTCCCTGTCAGGTTGATGTCGACCACTTTCTCAAAGGTCTCAATCTCGTATTCAGCATCGCGTACCAGAATGCCCGCGCAATTCACCAAACCATCCAAGCGTTGCATATTCGTAAAGAAGGTGTTCACGGCAAGCGTATCGCGCACGTCAAGCTGCGTGCTGGTATCATTGGGATTCAGCTTTGCATAGCGCGAGACTTCGTCAGACCCAACGCCCGTTACGGTGATGCGCCATCCCTTGCGGCGAAGTTCCCCTGCGATACCGGCGCCGATGCCGCGGGTGCCGCCAATAACAACGGCGTGTTTCATGGGTCAGTCTCCTTCCGACAGAAACGCCTCGACAGCATCTTTGCGCGGCATCGGGGCAACTGCGCCGTACCCTTGGGTTGATAGGGCGGCTGCGGCGTTGGCATAACGTGCGGCCTGAAACGGGTCGTCGCCCGCCACAATACGAGACAGGAAGGCACCGTCAAATGTGTCGCCTGCAGCGGTGGCATCCACCGCCTCGACTCGGCGACCTTTGACACGCTCGCGCTTGTCAGGTGTCGCAACTAGAGTCCCTTCGGCACCAAGCGTGAGGGCGACAATTTTTGCGCCGAGGTTCAGGTAAAAATCTGCGATGGCATCCGGATCAGACAGGCCGGTCAGGTGCTCGGCGTCATCCTGGCCGGGAAGGGCAATATCGCATTGTGACATTGCGGCGTGCGTCACAGCGCGCGCGCGTTCGATGGGCCACAGTTTCAAGCGCAGGTTGGTATCATAAGAAACCATCCCCCCGGCCTCTTTCACGATCTGGATGGCTGCAAACACCGCATCCGCGGCGACGTCGGAAATCGCCTGACTGATACCCGACACATGCAGGATCTTTACCGATTGCAGTGCCGCCACTGGCAAATCGTCTGGCTCCATCCGGCTACTGGCCGAGCCTGCGCGGAAATAGCTGAACTCATGCCCGTTCGCGCCATGAGTCACGAAGTAAACCCCGGTATGAGCGTCCGTAACCTGACGAACGGTCGACGTATTTACCCCTTCGGCCTGCCAAAGGTCGATAAACGAATTGCCGAATGTGTCGGCCCCGATATGTGTCACATACCCAACGGATGCACCCTGACGCGCAGCGGCGATGGCACAGTTCGAGGTGTCACCGCCATGTCCAGGCAGGTAATTCCCGTCTGGTTGCTGATTGAACTCCAGCATCGGTTCGCCAAGGCACAGAATATCGGGGGTCATGGTCATCTCATCTTTGCTAAATGGGCCAGCCCCGCGGGGCTGACCAAGGTGTTGGGAGGATTATTCGGCCGTATAGCTTTGGCCGACACCCGGAATCTTCCAGATACGGAAGTTCGGGATTTCAGAGTCTTCAAAGTTCATGTCGCCATCGACCCAGATATGCAGGTGGTTCGAGACCACATACATCTCGCCATCCGGACCCCAGGCCAGCGTGTCTGGCCAATTCATTTCCGGGTGGTGGGCGAAACGGCTGACCTGACGGGTGGATTCATCGAACTTCATGATCCCGTCCAGCGTCAATGCGGTCATGTAGATGTTGCCTGCGTTGTCCGCCGTCATTCCATCGGTGTTCGACGGCAGCACGGCGGCAACCTCAACCGCGTTTTCAATCACCGTCTCATTGGTCTCGAAATCACGCAGGATTTCGGTCGGCAGGCTATACAGGTGATTGCCGGTCAGATTGGTCCAGTAGAGCGTTTCCTTGTCGCCCGACAACGCGATGCCGTCAGCACCCGTTCGCATCCCGCCATTCTTCAGCACCGGGCGGTCGTCGATGTTGAAGAAGAAATTCGGCTCATCATTGGTGAACTGGTGCTGATCAAGAATGCGGCGTACCGAGTTGGTGTTGCTGTCATAGACGATCAGACCACCGTGCAGCGGGTCACAAAAAATGCCGCTATCAGCGATATAGGCAAAGCCGGTGTCGTTATCGACGGCCAGATCGTTCAGAAAAGAACATTGGCGATCCGCTTCTTCTGCCGTGAAGACATAACGCTGGATTTCGTTGTTCTCTTTCAGATCCCACAACACCAGCTTGGCATCACCATCCTCGAACGGAGGGCCTGCCACGTGGCCCTGATCCAGGATCCACATCACATCGTTGCGGTCGATCTCAAAACCCAACACGGCCTTCAGGCCATCAGGGTTCGACATGCTGTTCATTTCCTCAGACGGAAACGCCTCCAGCTCCCACGTGTCGCCGTTCTTGACCAGCTTGGAGACGGTCGCGGGGATCTCGGCGCCGCCCCAGCGCGCGGTAGACACATAGATGTTGCCCTGACTGTCAACCTTGGCGCCCTGAACCAGCGCTTTGCCGAAAATTTCGCTGCCTTCCCAAGCTAATTTTGTCGCATCGTCCTTGACTGCATAGGGCAGACTGTTCCATTCCGCGACTACCTCGAGCCCGTTCGCGAGCGCCGGGGTGGCCAGAACGGCGGTAAGGGCCACCGTGTTGAGCATTCGTTTCAGCATGTATTCCTCCCTTGCTGAGTACTGGTGTCCCGCAGGTTGTTGCAGCAGCCTGCGGGACGGTTTGTTGTTTTAGATGCGGCCGTATTTCGCCAGACCTTCGCGCAGCGAGCCGCTTTCAATGATGAGACGTGCCTGTTCGGCTTCGCGCTCATCAATCTCGCGCGCCATTTCCAAGATGGGTTCCGCATGTTCACGGGGGACCACAACCGCACCGTCGATATCGGCCACGATGATGTCGCCCGGGTGTACAATCACACCGCCCATGTCAACTTCTACATTCGATGCCAGCGTACGAACGCGGCCCAGAGTGGTGCCCGGGTTAACGCAGCGAGAATAGACCGGGAAGTCATAGTCGCGCTTGATCTCGACCAGATCACGCACGCCACCGTCCAGAACGGCACCTTCGTGTTTGTTGGCAACAGCTCCGGCGGTCATCAAGCCACCCCACAGCGCCACATCAGTGGTGCCATTGGTCGAGATCACGATGACCGAACCGGCCTCGGATTCGTCGATGGCGTCCAGCGCGTGCTGCGGCGGCAGGAACTCGTCGGTAGGGCCTTCCAGAATTGTTACGGCTGGACCGACGATCTTCTTTTCGTTGATGCGCGGTTTGATCGAAGCGGGCAGAAATCCGGTCTTGCCGGCCACCTTGTCCACGGCATCCGCGACGGATGCGGTGGCCACGTCGCGAAACCCGGCAACGAGTTCTTGGGTGTTCATGAGAGTATCCTCTTACGTTGGGAAGATTGAAAGGATGCGGCCGTGAGAGCCGCGTTTATTTGTGCACGGGCCAAGTCGATGTGACCGGCCTCGAGCGCCTCGGCGGGCAGCAGATTTCCACCCATGCCGACGCAAAGCGCACCGGCGTTCAGATAGGATTGCGCTGTGTCAGGAGACACGCCGCCGGTCGGCATCAGGGCAAGGTCGGGAAACACGGATTTGACGGCCTTCAGGAACCCGGGACCACCGGCAGCATCGGCTGGAAAAATCTTGATCACCGCAGCGCCGTTTTCCGCATGGTGATGAACTTCACCCGGAGTCATTGCACCGGGCAGGTAAGGCAATTTCGCATCCCCGGCTTCCCGCGCGGCAGCTTCGCTCCAACATGGAGAGACAACAAATTCGGCGCCGGCCGCCAACACATTGTCAGCCTGACCCGTGTCAAGAACTGTTCCCGCGCCGGTGCAAATTTCAGGATAGCGTTGGCGCAGTTCGGCGATCAGTGCAGCGGCATCCGGGACCGTCGTGGTGATCTCCAATGCGCGAATTCCGGCCTCGGCCAGCAGGTCGCAGGCCGTCAAAGCAATCTCGGGGTCGCTGTGCCGGATTACGGGAACAATTTGCGCAGATCGTAAAGTGCTGACGAAATCTACCATTTGTTCACCCAGTGGTCGGGATGCTCATCGTTGAGAACCCTCGCGACCTCGCGCGCCGCGCATCGCTGCAGCACCGCAACTGAACGTTCGGAATACCAGGCAGCATGATCCGAGACGATGGTGTTGGGGCTGTGCAAAAGGGGGTTGGCTGGGTCGACCGGTTCCTGTTCGAACACGTCGATACCAGCCCCGAAAATGCGCCCGTGATTCAGGGCTTCGGCCAGCGCTGCCTCATCCACCAGCCCGCCGCGAGAGACGTTGATCACGACCGAGGTCGGTTTCATCAGCGCAATGTGATCGGCGTCCAGAATATGCCGCGTCTCGGGCGTCAGCGGCGCATGCAGGCTGACGACATCGGCTGTCATGCAAAGCTCGGCCAGACCGACCTTTTGCACATCGGCGGCGGCGGCCGTGTCGTCCGTCAGGTAGGGGTCGAACACCAGAACCGATGTGAATCCCAGCGCCCGGAATTTCTGCGCCGCCTGCAAGCCGATCTTGCCGCAACCGATCAGGCCCAGAACGGCATTCTCGCGGCTGGGAATCAGGGCGGCCTGTCCGATACCCCATCGGCCCTTCCGAACCTCGCCATCGCGCGAAGGGATACGCCGCTGTACCGCCAGATACAGCGCCAGCGCGTGTTCACTGACCTCAGTTTCCGCCCCGTAATCGGGGACGTTTGCGACATAGATTCCGCGCGACTGCGCGTAATCCAGGTCGATATTGTCGACGCCCACCCCATAGCGGACGACGACTTTCAGGTTTGGGCAGGCGTCGATCACGGCCGCATCCACGATACGTTCCCGCACCAGGATGGCGACCGGATCCAATGCCCGCAAAGCCGGGACCGCCTCAGTCTCTGGCCCGATCAGCGCGATCTTGACGTCCTGCTCGGCCAGAACCGAGGCCTCGGTGCTATAGGCGGCATAGCCAGGTTCCAGGATTGCGATGGTTTGGCGGGTCATGTGACGGTCCCTCGGCATGGGTTACTGCGCTTTGTAGGCTTCGACAGCGGCGTCGAGGCGATCGGGCCACTCCTCGCCAATCTCACCCACGATGTATTCGCGCACGGCAGGCTGGGCCGCCTCTCGGAACATCGCTTTCTGCTCGGGGCTGACAGGCACAACTTCCATGCCTTTTTCCGACAGGATAACGGTTGCGTTCGCGTCCTGTGCGGCGGTCATGCCACGGTGGATGGTTTTCGAGATCTCAACGCACTGTTCGACGGCCTTCTTCTCGTCGTCAGTCAGGCTTTCGAAGAACATGTCCGACATCAGATAGGCGTGCCAACTGAACACGTGGCCATCCAGCGAGACGTATTTCTGGTGCTGATAGAGCGAGGCGTTGACGATGTTGGTCACGCCGTTTTCCTGTCCGTCCACAACGCCTTGCTGCAGCGCGCCGGGCAGTTCAGGCCACGGAACCGGAGTAGCCGAGGCGCCCAGGCTTTCGACCAGAGTCACCCAGACCGGTGCAGTCATTACGCGCATTTTCAGGCCTTCCATATCGGCAGGCTCGGCCACGGGCTTGACGTTGTTGGTGAAATTGCGCACCCCGTTGTCGGCCACGCCAAAATTGCGGATGCCGGTTTGTGCCAGCATGTCTTCGGCCAGTGCGTCACCGAATTCACCATCCATGACCGACCACGCCATGGCTTGGTCGTCGAACAAGTATGGCATCGCCAGAACCGAGAAGGGCTTGTAGACGGCCGAGATCGGACCATCATGGATCGCCGCCATTTGAACGGTGCCCAACTGCAGGCCCTCCATGATCTCGGACCCGCCACCCAGTTGCGAAGCCGGGAAGATCTGTACTTCGATCGAGCCCGAGGTCTTACCCTCAACGCAGGTTTCAAATGCCAGCGCAGCGGCGTGTTTTGGCGAGCTTAGGTCGGCGGCCTGAAAATGTGCGTATTTCAGTTCCTTGGCCGAGGCAGCGCCAGCGGCGGTCATTGCGACAACAGCTGTGGCCGTCATCAGTTTCGACATGGTTTTCATGAGGTTCCTCCCTTTCATGTCAGTTCGCAAATCCAAAAAAGTTGGGGATGAAGGTGCTGACGCCGGGCACGAGAATGACCAGCAGAAGCACCACGAGTTCAGCCAGCAGCAGCGGCAGAACCGCTTTTGACAAGCGTTCGATTTTCAATTGCCCGACCGTGGCTATCACAAACAGCACCGGACCGACCGGCGGCGTGATCATGCCAATGGTCAGATTCAACACCAGCATCATCCCGAATTGCAGCGGGTCGATCCCGGCGGAATAGGCAATGGGACCGAGGATCGGAGTCAGGATGATCAGCGCGGGCAGCGTGTCGATGAAGAAGCCGCAGATCAGGGCAAAAGCGGCCAGAATGAACAGAATGCCCAGACGGCTGTCGGTAACCTGAGTAATCAACTTGGCCAATTCCTGCGGAATTTGCAGGTAGGTCAAAAGCCAGGCAAAGATCGACGCCATCGCCACGATCAGGAAGACTGAAGATGTCACCACCGCAGCCCGCACAAAAGCGGCGTACAGAGCGCGGACCGTAAAGGCGCGCAGGATGAAGCCAAGGAACAACGCATAGGCTGAGGCCACTGCGCCTGCCTCGGTCGGGGTGAACACACCGAACAGAATGCCGCCCAGAATGATTGCTGGCATGATCAGGGCCGGAATGGCCGACAGGGTTGCACTGCGGAGCTCAGTCATGGTGGCGCGATGTTCACGGCCGCGATAGCCATAGCGTGTGGACACGATGTGGTTGGCGATGGCCAGTGCGACGCCCAGCAGGACCCCTGGCACGATCCCGGCCAGAAACAGCCCGGCGACCGTTACACCATTGGTCGAGATCGCAAAGATCACAGCCAGAATGGATGGCGGAATGATCGGACCAATGGTTGCCGTCGCAGCGGACAAGGCGCCAGCATAGTTCTTCTCGTACCCTGCTTCACGCATCATCCGCATGACGATGGCAGAAGGCCCAGCGGCATCCGCCAGTGCAGAGCCGCTGATCCCGGCGAACAGCATAGACACAAGGATGTTCACGTGCCCCAACCCGCCGCGAACATGCCCAACCAGCGCGTTTGCGAACCGCAACAGGGCGTTGGTCAGGCCACAGGTGGTCATCAACTCGGACGCCAGTATGAAGAACGGCACCGCCATCAGTGGGAAACTGTCGATCCCGGCGAACATGCGTTGTGTTGCGACAAGCGGGTTCAATGAGCCGTCGATAAAGATCGCCGACAACCCGGCGATCCCCATCGTGAAGGCCACGGGAACACCCAGAAACAGCGTCGCAAAAAACAGGATGATCAGAGTTTTCGCCACGGCTCAGACCTCCGCCTCATCGCCCTCGGGGCTGGGGCCGTATTCAAATTCTTGGGCGACGAAGCGTTTGGCAAAAAAGGCCAACTGTATCAGGAACAACGCGCAGCCGATCGGGATTGCCAGATACGGAATGCCGCGCGAAATGCCGGTGGACATGGTTTCCTTGTTCCAGCCGAATTCAACGAACCGGATGCCCAGCCAAAGCATCGTCGCCATAAAACCGAACATGACGATGAGGATGGCCCAGCGCAGCAGGCGGGCCAGAGCTTCGGGCAGCAAATCCGGAATTGTGGTGATCGCGACCAGCCTACCCTCACGCAAGGCAAGACCGGCACCGCAAAACGCGCCGAGGATCATCAGGTGTCTGGCGACTTCTTCGACCCAGGCCAGGGACGTACCAAAACCGTAGCGCCCCACCACATTGGCAAAGACGATTGCAAATACCGCAGCCAGGGCCAAAGCCACCAGCCCCCGGTTCAACGCAACAATCCATGTTTCCAGAGTTTGCAAAGACGCCCCTCCCAATGCCGTCTCCTCGTGAGAATCAAAAACTGGCATACAGTATGCTAGTCTGTCAACACTAACACATTGTATGCCAGATGAAGGGCTGTTACTGTTATTCTGAGGAGAGCGATATGAGCCCATTCAACAGACCGAAATCATTGACGGAATTGGTAACCGAAAACCTGCGCGAGCGGATTGTCAAAGGTGAGTTCGAGTTGGGTGAGCAGTTGTCTGAAGCTCGAATCGCCAAGAATCTTGAGGTCAGTCGTACTCCTGTTCGTGAGGCAATAAATCGACTTGAAATGGAGGGACTACTCGTCGTCGAACCGCAACGTGGGTCTTTTGTGTTCAACTTGGAGCCCGAAGAATTGGCAAAGCTCTGCGACGCGCGGGTCTGCCTTGAGACAACCGCCCTAACCTCGGCCATGCAGGCAAACCCGCAAGAGCTTTATGCCGCGCTTAACGATTGCATCGATCGGATGAAAGCGGCGCGAGGGGCGGCGGATGATTCAGAGTACCTGTATCAGGATACTCTTTTCCACCAATGCCTGTTCGATTGTGCGGATAATCGGTTTCTGAATGACGCATACCAGACGATTGCTCTTAAAATGGCGGCATTGCGCAGCCGGTTGGGGCACCATCCGGATCACATGACGAAATCCTATCGAGAACACATTGAGTTGGCTCAGTGCGTTCAGGATGGAAACGTTCCACGAGCCTTGGATGTGCTGAAACTCCATATAGACAGGAAAGAAGGGTCCTATTGGAGTGACGCAACGAGTTTGAATAAACCAATCCAACATTCGAGCTGAGCTCGAGGGTTTTGTCGCAAACTTCGCCCCTACCTGTCAGTTCGACTGTATTTCTGGTAACACGTGCTCTAAATGACAGGAGCAGACCGTGACGATCTCATTTAAGGGCGCGCATTTTCCGAAGGACGTGATATTGCACGCGGTTTTCTTCTACCTGCGCTACGGTGTTTCCTACCGGGATCTGGAAGAAATCATGGCGGAACGCGGCGTTGATCTGGATCACGCAACGCTGAAACGGCGGGTCAGTCGATATGCCGGCTTCATTGCTGAAACAGCGCGGTATAGAAAGCGTCCCGCAGACCGTTCGTGGCGCATGGATGAAAACTATGTGAAAGTGAAAGGCGAATGGATTTACCTTTATCGAGCGATCGACAAACACGGAAAGACCTTAGATTTCATGTTGTCCGAGCGCCGGAACAAGGCCGCTGCGACGAGGTTCTTCGCCCGCGCTCTCGAGGTGAACGGATTGGCGCGCAAGATCGTTATCGACAAAAGTGGCGCCAACACAGCTGGCATTAAGGCGATCAACAAGATGCTGAAAGGCTTTGGTCGCCCGATCCCGATCGAGATATTGAGGCGGAAATACCTCAATAACATCATTGAACAAGACCATCGATTCATCAAACGACGGATCAGACCGATGCTGGGATTCAAATCTTTCGCCTCAGCCGCATCTGTCCTGGTAGGCACAGAACTGGTCAACATGATCCGCAAAGGTCAATCTGCCATCTAAAAGTTTGCGACAGAACCCGGTCCACAGCCTGGAACGGATTTCATCCCTCCAAATCAAAGTGTGGGCTGGTTCTGGTAGCAATAAACTGATCATCACCGCGAAACCAAGACGCCCCGGCCGCACGATCGAAAGTCGTCGAAATTCTGCAACAAAGCCAGCTAGTGAAACATGTCTTCTGAGATCGCAGCATACCAGTTAACCGATTCCTCGTACGTTATCTGACGTGTTTCGGCAGATTCTCCGGTTTGACTGATGAAGCCATCAACGCGCGCTATTTTTTCTTCCGTCGCTTCATAGGTCGCCCCAACCTTGACCCCGTCATTGACCGCGATCAGCGACCAGCAAGTGTTGGCGTAGCGTGGCGGAAACACCCGCGAGCCGGTCAACGCCCCGCGGATCGCAATGGCACACACCTTTGCCTGTGAGTTCGCGGAAAACCCGGATTTTGGCATGTCGCCCTGTTGGCTGGCATCACCCAGAACGTAAACATCCGGATCAAGCTTTGATGACATATCAGCCGCGTTCACCGGGGCCCACCGGCCCTCGGTCACGCCTGCCAGTTCGGCGATATGCCCCGCTTTCATCGCGGGGATGACGTTGCAGACGTCCACGGCCATGTCTTCGCCATCAATCGTCAGCGTCATCTGGTCCGGATCGACCGAGACATTGCCGCCACCGAAATCTTCTCCGATCCAGTCGATCATGCCTGGATAGTGCGTGGCCCAGCCCTCTTCGAACAACGCCATTTTCGAGAATTTCGGCTTTGGGTCCGCAATGACGATCTTGGCGGTGGGGTTGGTGGTTTTCAGCACATGGGCCACCATCGAAATACGCTCATATGGTCCAGGCGGACAGCGGTAGGGGTTGGGCGGCGCGACCATTGCGTAAATGCCGCCTTCGGGCATGTTTTCAATCTGCGCCCGCAAAAGCTCGGACTGCGATCCCGCTTTATAGGCATGCGGCATCCTGTTCTGCGCAGAAACGTCCCACCCCTCTACTGCGCCTTCAACAAAATCGATGCCCGGAGCGATGATCAGCTTGTCGTAGGGAAGAACCGCGCCTCCGGCCAGAGCCACTGTTTTACCGGCGCGATCCACACCAACGGCCCAGTCGTGGATCACGTTGATACCATAATTGGCAGCAAGCGCTCCGTAGGTGTGACCGATATCGTCGATCGAGTTCAGACCGCCGATATAGAGGTTGGAAAAGAAACAGCTAAAATAGACCTTGGAAGGCTCGATCAGCGTGACCGAAATCGCCCCGTCGCTGTCTTTGGCGATGTAGCGCGCCGCAGTTGCACCACCGGCACCGCCGCCGATGACGATTACCCGGGGCTTTCCGCTGCCCTCTGACAGCACGGCAGGGGCCGACAAAACGCCCGTGGCGGCGACACCAGTGCCCAGAAATTTACGCCGATCCAATGTCATTGGTCTCCCTCCCACTCTCCGTTGTCAGTCAATCGTGCCAAAATAGGCGGCCAGCGCCGCTATTTCGTCGTTGTTCAGTCGCCCGGCCATCATCTGCATGATGGGATGTTCGCGTTCGTCCTGTTTGTAGGCCAGCATGGCTGCCACGAAGTCCTTGGAGTTCATCCCCGAAATCTTCGGAATTCCATCGGTCTGCCCGGTGTTCCGATGACAGCTCACGCATTCCGCCGACAGATACGCGCCCAGTTCCAGATCGGCCTGCGCTGCCGCGACTGCACCCTCGGCCATCGCAGCAGGAACGGGCAAACTCAGAACAGATCCATACATGAGCAGGTTGAGGTATTTCATCTCCATCCAAAAACCCCAGCAACACCCAACGCTTGCAAATTCAGACCTTTATCAGAACCGACACTTTCGTCGGCATTCCTAAACCACCGTGATTGCGCGGTTGTCGGTATAAATTGCGCCATCGTCGTCATACCATGCGAAGGTAAACACACCCGGGCCGGGAACGAGGGCCTGAAACTCGAAGAATGGGTTTGTCGATATGCCGGGCCCGATCTCAAGGTCGATAACGGTTTCGCCTTCGAACGTGCACAGGAACCGATGGATGATCGAACGCGGAATGGGGTTGCCATCCGGGTCGACACGCTGACCGGATTCCATGCGGTGGGTGATCAGTGTCTTGATCGTAATGACCTCGCCCGCCCGAACCTCTTTGGGCAGTTTTATGCGGGTTTTGACACCTGACGCCATTGTCCCCTCCCGCGCTCAAGCGCAACCGCCGACGACGACCGAGACCGGTTGATGGCCCCGGTGCACATCGCCGTCCGGCATACGCGCAAGGGCCAGAACGTCCTGTGTTTGGGCCAGGCGCATCCGGGTTGATATCGCCTGGGACCCCGCCAGAGGGCCGAACGTGGCCTTGAGCACCGGCAGAACCGGGTTGCCGGGTGCAACCAGAAGAACATCCTGCGCGCCGGGCGCGTCGATGGAAACGGAAACCCGATAGCCGTCTTCGGCGACAGCGGGCAAGATCAGGACCACGCCACTGTCGTCAATCGGCCCGCCGGGTGCAAAGGCTGCGACAAGGTCCTCCAGCGTCGCAGACGCTGGCACAGCGACCATCTGCTGCGCCCGAACCGGTGCCGCAAGGCACAGCAAAGCCCACAGGCTTACCTGCATCGCGTCGCGCCGAGTCAGGGTCATGGCGGGCCTTTCTTTCTGATACGTCAGAGATGTTAGCCCTGACGCCGCTTTGTCCCTACATAACAAGTTCGTGAGCCTTCGCATACTTAAGTCGTGGTCCGGCATCCGCTTGTGCAGTTGAGAAAACCGCGCCGAACATGCAAGCTGCTGTTCAGATTACAAAGTCAGGACCGAGGGTTAGATGCCGCATGCAAAGTCGCCAGAGGGGGCCAGCCCCGGCCTCGCCGTCCGCGATCTGAGCTTTCACTACGGCGCAAAGACCGCGCTGGATGCCGTGTCGTTCGAACTGATGCCCGGTACCTTCTGCGCGCTTCTGGGCCCGAACGGTGCCGGAAAATCGACGCTGGTTTCGCTGCTGACCCGCCTGCTGGTCGCGCCCGAGGGCGAGATCAGCGTGGCGGGCCACAACCTGCGCCGGGCACCCCGCAAGGCTTTGGCGCGGCTGGGTGTGGTGTTTCAGCAGCCGACCCTCGACCTCAGCCTGACGGTGCGCCAGAACATGAGCTATTTCGCGGCGCTGCACGGGCTGCCCCGGACCGCGGTGCCTGCACGCATCGACGCCGCGCTGGATCGTCTGAACATGCGCGAGCGCGCGGATGAAAAGGTCCGGGCGCTGAATGGCGGCCATCGCCGCCGGATGGAACTGGCCCGTGCCCTGCTGCATGATCCCAGCGTCTTGTTGCTGGATGAACCAACGGTCGGCCTGGACGCAGCAGCCCGGCACTCCATTACCGATCAGGTTCACGATCTAGCAGCGCAGGGCCTATGTGTTCTGTGGGCAACCCACCTGACGGATGAGGTGCGCGACGACGACCAATTGCTGGTCTTGCATCGCGGTCGCATTCTGGCCGCAGGGCAAACGGGCGACCTGCGCGGACAAGCGACCCTGTCCGACTGGTTCCTGTCACAGACCGAGGTTCCGGCATGAACGGGTTCTGGGGCGTCGCGCGCGCGATCATCGGGCGTGAGTTTCTGCGCTTCATCCATCAACGCGAACGTTTTCTGGCCGCGCTGGTCCGGCCCATGGTGTGGTTGCTGATCTTTGCCGCAGGCTTTCGCGCCGCCCTGGGGCTTTCGATAATCCCGCCCTATCAGACCTACATCACCTACGAGACCTATATCGTCCCCGGCCTGTGCGCGATGGTTCTGCTGTTCAATGGCATGCAAAGCTCGCTCAGCCTTGTGTATGACCGCGAGATGGGGTCGATGCGCCTGTTGCTGACCAGTTCCTTCCCGCGCTGGTGGCTGTTGTTCTGCCGCCTGCTGGGATCAACGGCAATCTCGATCCTACAGGTCTATACCTTTCTGGCGCTGGCCGCGCTTTTCGGTATCGTCTTGCCCCTGCCCGGATACATTGCGGTCCTGCCCGGCCTCATACTGGGCGGGCTCATGCTGGGCGCGTTGGGGCTGGTGCTGTCCAGTTTCATCAAACAGTTAGAGAACTTTGCCGGCGTGATGAATTTTGTCATCTTCCCGATGTTCTTTCTGTCCTCCGCGCTCTATCCGTTGTGGAAAATGGCCGAAAGTTCGTCGCTGTTGCGCGATATCTGCGCGCTAAACCCGTTCACCCACGTGGTCGAGCTGATCCGGTTTCTGCTCTACCTGCAGATCAACTGGGGTGCGTTGCTCTGGGTGCTGGCATCGACCGCCATTCTGTGTCTGATCGCTGTCTGGGGATATGATCCCGCACGTGGCCTGATGAAGCGGAAGTCATGACCGAAACGGCCAAAACCACCCGCCGCAGCCTGTTGCTGAAAACCCGCCTGGGGATTGGTGCCGTGGTTTTGGGATCAGGAACCTTGCTGACGGCGGCGGTTCTGTATCTGGGGATGCAAACGGTCGCCAACCGGCTGGACACTGCGCTGGCCTCGGAAACCCGCATGGCGCGCTACGCAGCACTGTCCACCCGCGCGGCCACCTTTCTGGTGATCGCGACCGAGGCTGTTCAGACCGGCCAGTCCGCCGACATCCGGCTTGAAAGGTTGGAGCCGATCCGTGGCCAGATTGGCGCGACCTTTGAGCAGCTACGCGGGGATGTCGAAGATGCGGTGGCTGCGGTCGAGAAACTGGGGCTGGATGAACAATCCCGCTATGGCACGCAGTCGCTGGGCCTGGCGCGGATGGAGGCGCTTTTGGGCAACACGCTCGAAGGTCTGGGCGACCCCGATGCGGATCAGGCGCATCTGCGGGCCTATATCGATTCCTTTGCCTCGGGGTTCGATCCGTTGCTCAGCCAGGCCGTGAACACCGAGGTTCTGTTTCGCAACGCCATCCTCGCCGGTATTGAACAAACCCGTCTGACCCTGACATGGATTGCGTTTGGGTTTGCCGGGTTTGCCATCCTCAGTACGGTCTGGTTCTATTTTGGCCTGATCCGCCCCCAGTTCACCCGTCTGGACCGGCTGCGCGCGGCTGCCGAGCAGGTTGGCAAGGCCGAGTTTTCGGTGGCCTTGCCGGACACGCGTAACGACGAGATCGGCCAGCTTTATGGTGAGACAAACCGGATGGCTGCCGCCCTGAAACACCGCCAGACCGAGATCGAGGCGGAATGGGACCGCCTGAACGAAACCATTGAACGGCGCACCGAGGAACTGAGCGCGGCGAACAAGACCCTGTCCAGAATAGATGAAAATCGCCGCAGGTTTTTTGCCGATATCAGCCACGAATTGCGCACGCCACTGACCGTGATCATGATGGAATCCCAGATCGGCCAGCAGGACGCCGAAAGTGCGCCGGGGGCTTTGGCAACCATTGAAAGCAGCGCGGCGAAACTGAACCAGCGCATTGATGACCTGTTGCGGGTGGCACGGTCGGAAAGCGGCGAACTGGCGCTGGACCCGCACAGCGTTGCCCTGCCGGAACTGATACAAACGGTCATTCAGGACATTCAGCCGGAAATCGACAGCGCCAACATGCAGCTGGATGCCGGTGAGACCCCGAATTGCGTGCTGAACTGCGATCCGAATTGGATGCGGCAAGTGCTGTTGAACTTAATCCGCAATGCCATCCGGCACGCCCGGGCCGGAAGGGTGATTTCTGTGGGCGCCACGCAATCCGATAAAGCGGTCGAGATTTCGCTGACGGATAACGGCCCCGGCATCCCGCAAGCGGCGCAAGGCCGGGTTTTTGAGAGGTTCGTTCAGGGCGGGGCGGCCAATCGGCAGGGCTTTGGCGTTGGTCTTGCCCTCGCGGCCTGGGTTGTCGAGGCCCATGAGGGGACGATTACCCTCACCAGTCCGGTGCCGAAAGATCAGGCGATCGGACCCGCGCCCGGTACAAATGTCTGCATTCGATTACCCCGGGCAAAGGCATAGGATACGCGCATGGCGTCCAGACTGCTGATCATAGATGACGACCCCAAAATCGCCTCGGCCCTTGTGCGGGGCCTGTCGCTACACGGCTATGATGCCGAGTTCGAAATCCGCGCCGACAAAGGGCTAGAGCGATTGCAGAGCGGCGCGTATTCTGGCGCGATTGTCGATGTCATGCTGGGCGAGGATAGCGGGATCGAACTGGTCAGGTCCGCGCGCGAGATCGGGGTCTCGATCCCCATCCTGATGCTGTCTGCCCTGTCCGATGTCGACCACCGGGCCGCCGGGCTTGACGCCGGGGCGGACGACTATGTTGTCAAACCGTTCAGCTTTGGGGAACTTGTCGCGCGGTTGCAGGTGCAGGAACATCGCGCGCAGTCCCAACACCCCGACCCGGCCCGGATATCGCCGCAGAACAGGACCATAACCATCCGAGAAACATCCGTTGCCCTTACGGAACGCGAGTTCGATCTGTTGGCCTTGCTCAACAGCAAAGCGGGGTCGCCCATCTCGCGGGGTGAGTTGTTTGACACGCTCTGGTCGCAGGAAGGGTCCAGTAACGAAAACGTGGTCGATGTCTATATCGGATATCTGCGCAAAAAACTTGGCGCGGATGATTTCGGTTTTGAAATCAGAACACTACGCAATCAGGGTTTCTGTCTGCAGGGTCGTGCACCGCTGTCTGATGACGGCTGAATACCCACCAAAGTCTACCCTGTTCTTACAAATTAAGATTCGCTCTGACCCCCATTACCTGCCAGATTGCTTGCAAGGACATTCCAAGAGGAGGAGCCCGTTATGGCCTGGAGTAAACCGATTATTCGCGAGATCGAGTGCGGCATGGAAATCAACATGTACGGCCCGGATCATGATGATGAGCGCGGCGGCGGCCTGATCTGATCTCAGACCTGGCGCCAACACTAGATGACGTTGCGCGCGATAATACTTGGGGCCGCTGCTGGCGGCGGCCTGCCGCAATGGAATTGTGGATGTAAGAACTGCGTTCTCGCCAGAGCCGGAAAAATACCTGCTCAAACACAGTCGTCTTTGGCTGTTTCTCCTGACGGCCAGAACTGGGCCGTCTTGAACGCGTCTCCGGACATACGACACCAACTCAGCAACACGGAACCTCTGTTTCCCACGGGGTTGCGTGAGATGCCCATTCATTCGGTTCTGGTCACAAACGGCGATATCGATCACGTCGCCGGGCTGCTGACGCTTCGCGAGATGCAGCCCTTCAACCTGTTCGCGACGCAGAGCATTCAGGACGTGATTGCCCAGAACCCCATTTTCGACGCGTTGAACGCGTCGGTTGTGAGTCGCACTTCGATCTCTCTGAACCAGCCGTTTGAGATGGTTCCCAGCTTGCAGGCGACACTGTTCCCCGTTCCCGGCAAGGTGCCCTTGTACCTGGAAGGTGAGCATGTCCAGACGGATCTGGTGGGCGAACAAACCGTCGGTGTCGCGCTGAAAGCGGGCGGCAAAACCGCCTATTACATTCCGGGCTGTGCCGCATTGACACCGGACCTGCGGGCCACGCTTGAGGGTGCAGATTTACTGTTTTTTGACGGAACCCTCTGGCAGGATGATGAAATGGTGCGCGCAGGTTTGGGCCAGAAAACCGGCAAGCGCATGGGCCACATGTCGATGGATGGCAGCGACGGGTCCATCGCCAGCTTTGACGATATGAAGATCGGGCGGAAAATATTCGTCCATATGAACAACACCAATCCGGTTCTGCGCCCCGACAGCGCGGAAAAAGCGGCGGCCGAGGCCGCAGGCTGGACAATTGGACAGGATGGGATGGAGATCGCTTTATGACCCAAAGCCGCGAAGACTTCGAAGCCCGCCTGCGCCAGATCGGCGCGGAACGCTACCATGATCTGCACCCGTTTCATGACCGTCTGCATGGCGGGCACTGCACCCCGGACGAGGTGCGCGCCTGGGTTATCAACCGGTATTATTATCAACACTCGATCCCGATGAAGGATGCCGCTTTCATGTCCCGCGTTGAGGACCCGAAGCTGCGGCGCGCATGGCGATCCCGGATCGAGGATCATGACGGCACCGAAGAAAACGAAGGCGGCATCAGACGCTGGTTGCGTCTGGCCGAGGCCGTGGGTCTCGATCCCGACTATGTCGCCTCGTGCGAAGGTGTCTTGCCCGCGACGAAATTCGCGGTGGATGCCTATGTTCGCTATGTGCGCGAAAAAACTCTGCTCGAAGCCGTTGCCGCCTCGTTGACCGAGTTGTTTGCCCCCAAGATTCATGCCAACCGAATTGAAGGTCTGCTGCAGCACTACGATTTCGCCGATGACAGTTCCCTGTCCTATTTCAGGAACCGTCTGAAGGAAGCGCCCAAGGATGTGGCCTTTGGTCTGGCCTGGGTTCTGGAAAAGGCGAATACGGCCGAAAAACAGGACGCGGCGGCTAAGGCGCTGATCTTCAAGACGGATATATTGTGGTCGCAACTGGATGCCCTTTGGGGGGCGTATGTGGAACCCGCGCGTATTCCCCCCGGTGCATGGCAGCCCGGCACCGGGCTGCTGATGCGGCAGGCGTCGTGATGCAGGCCGCAGACATCCCCACCCTGCCCCGTGGCGTACGCCTGCATTTCGACAAGGTGCGGGAAAACTGGGTGCTGTTGGCACCGGAACGGGCCGTGACGCTGGATCAGATCGGACACGCCATTCTGAACGAGGTGGACGGCCAGCGAAGCTTCGAACAGATCACAACCGCGTTGTCCGAAAAATACAATGCCCCGGTGGATCAGATCGCCGAGGACAGTTCGGGTTTCCTTGATGCCCTGCGCGCCCGGCGTTTTCTGGACGTATCGTAATGGTCAAAACTGCACCCCCTATCGCCATGCTCGCCGAGCTGACTCATCGCTGTCCCCTGTCCTGCCCGTATTGTTCCAACCCCGTCGAAATGGCCAAACAGGGCAGCGAGATGGACACGGACACCTGGGCACGCGTGTTTCAGGAAGCCGCCGCGTTAGGAGTGTTGCAATTGCACCTGTCCGGTGGCGAACCGGCGTCGCGCCGCGATCTGGTGGAACTTGTGACTGCGGCGCGGGACGCCGGGCTTTACACCAACCTGATCACCTCGGCCATCGGGCTGACAGAGCGCCGCATGAACGATTTGGATCGCGCCGGACTGGACCATATCCAACTGTCTCTGCAAGGCACCGATGTGGCGATGGCGGACAAGGTGGGTGGCTATCGCGGCGGGTTCGACCGCAAGATGAAGGCCGTCGAATGGATCAGGGACATAGGATTCCCCCTGACATTGAACTTTGTCCTGCATCGCCACAACGCCCACCAATTGCCCCGAGCGCTTGAAATGGCGCAGGAGATGGGCGCGCGCAGGATCGAAGTTGCAACGGTTCAGTTTCACGGCTGGGCGCTTAAGAACCGAGATGCGCTGATGCCAACACGGGAGCAGGCGCAGGTGGTCACGCAGCAGGTTGATGAGGCCAGACAGGCCCTCAAGGGCGCGCTTGTGATCGACTATGTGCCCGCAGATTATCACGAGGATTTCCCCAAACGCTGCATGGGAGGCTGGGGAACAAGCGGTCTGAACGTGACGCCTGATGGGCAGGTGTTACCCTGCCACGCGGCCCAATCCATCCCGCATCTGTCTTTCGACCGCGTGCAGGACAAGTCGCTGTCGGACATCTGGTATCACAGCGCGGCGTTCAACGCCTATCGGGGCACCGACTGGATGCCGGAACCCTGCCAAAGCTGCGATCGCAAAACCATCGACTTCGGAGGGTGCCGCTGTCAGGCCATGGCCCTGGTCGGGGATGCCAGCGCAACCGATCCGGTCTGTGTTAAATCTCCGCATCATCAGGCACTGCAGGATCAGGCCAACCAGCACGCGGCCAGCGTTGATGCACCGTTCGTCTATCGCCTGGCACCCGGTGCGGTGGCCGAAACATCCGAGTGATCCGCTAGGCCAAAACTGCACCTTGTGGCGTGGCTTTCAACTTAAGGACCCGATCTGCAAGCCGTTCAGCTTCGGTCCCTGAATGGGTGACGAACAGCGTCGCCGGGCGGTGCCGCGCCATCAGTTCTTCGGTCAGCGTCAGCATCGCGTCAGCTGTTTCGGCATCCAGCGAAACAAAGGGTTCGTCCATGATCAGCAGCTCTGGCTGACCGACAAAGGCCCGCGCCAGCGACAGGCGTCGCTGCTGTCCCAGCGACAATTGACCCGGAAACAGGTCGCCTTTGTCACTCAATCCAACCGAACCAAGCGCAGCCTCGGCCTCGGTTCGGGACAGGTCGGGATGGATGATCGTCAGATTGTCCAATGCGCTGCGCCATGGCAGCAAGGTGGGTTCCTGAAACACGATTGCCGTTTGGTCAGGGCGTTCAATCCGCCCGTCAAAATCCGGATCAATACCGGCCACCAGGCGCAGCAAGGTCGTCTTGCCGATACCGGACGGGCCGATAAGGGCGACTGTTTCACCCGCGTTGATCTCGAAAGTTACGGGCCCCAAAACCGGGTCTGACCCGAACCGTTTCTGCCGGATATCAATGCGGATCATGCGGCTCTCCACCTGCGGGCGCTGCGCTCCCACGGTTGAAGGATCAGCCATTCCACAAGCAACATCACCGCGATGAAGGAAAACGCGTAGACCAGCACCATCGCGACATCGAAGAGTTGAAAATAGAGGTGTATCTGAAAGCCAACACCGGATGAGCGCCCCAGAAACTCGACCACCAGCACGATTTTCCAGATCAGCGACAGGCCCGACCGGGCGGCGGCGGCGATGAAGGGCGCAAGCTGCGGCAGGATCACATGCCGCAGACGTGTCCACCGCGGCACCCGGTAAACCTGCGCCATCGCGTCGAGGTCCGGGTTCAGCGCTCGGCCGCCTTCGCGCAGGATGGTCGCAACATTGGGAATTTTGTTCAGCGTCACTGCCGTGATCGCGGCGGCCTCGGTCAGCCCGATCCACAGGTAACACAGCACGATCAGAACCAGCGCGGGCAGGTTCAGAAAAATCACCAGCCATGGGTCCAGCCAGCGATTGACTGCAGGCGACCGGCCCATGGACAGGCCGATGAGGCCGCCCAAAGCCATGGCCAGCGCAAAGGCCCAGATCACCCGCAGCAGGGTCGCCCCGATACTGCGCTGCAACTCTCCGGTGTCTAGCTCCTGTTGGAACCGGGGGATCAGATCCCAGGGTTGCGGCAGGATTTGCGGATCTGCGGTCAGAAACGCGGCGACCACCCAAAGCAGCACCAGACACCCGATAGACAGCAGCGGCGTGAGGCGCGGGTCCGGCATTGACGGCTAGTCCACGTCCGCAAACAGACCCTGCGGTACCGCAGTGGCGTCACCCACCAGTTCAGCGCCGCCCAGTTCGGCCATCAACGCCAGCATCCTGTTGGCCGCTTCGGTGTCCACCGGGCCCCGGTTCGGGATGCCCGCAATCCAGTCGGATCTCAGCTGCTCGAATTGCGCATCCGATTTGGCGTTCATGCGCGGCCTAATCGCCTCCCACGCGTCAGGAGAGGTTGCGAGCAAATCCTTGGCATCGCGGCTGGCTGAGAACAGGCTTTGTGCCAGATCGGGATGATCTGCCAGGAAGCTTTCCTTTAGATAATACCCCAGCAAAGGTGTGTCGGTATCCAGACCAAGCGCCTGCCCCGCGTCTTCAACGGAAATCAGTTCCCGCATGCCGGACGCTTTCATCTTGGCCAGAAAATGCCAGAAGTTAATCGCGCCCGCATAGTCACCGCCAAGTGCGGATTTGAAGATCAGCGGCGGTGCACCAAAGACCTGTTCGGTATCAGCCTTCAGGTCCATGCCGTATTCCTGCGCCGCATAGGCGCGCAGGATCAGCCAGGATTTGTCCAGCGGCCCACCTGCAATTCCGATCTTTCCCCCGGACAGGTCCTTGAGAGTGCGCGCAGGGCTGTCGGCGAGCACGACCACACCGCCGACGGCTTTGGAATAGGGTATGAACACATAATCCTTGCCAGCCGCCCGTTGCCGGGCCACCCAGATCCAGTCTGCCACGGCCAGATCAGCCTCGCCCCCTTCTACGGCGATGCGGGTCGCGCCGTTGTCGGCAAAGGGCTGCACGTCAAGGACAAAGCCGTGTCTCCTGTCCAGACCATTTTGCCGGATGGTCTCAAGCTCCCAATTCACGGTGCCGATTTTCAGGACGGCGGCGCGAATGGTCGGCAGGGTTTCGGCCAAGGCCGCCCCCGCCATCAGAACCAGCGCAGTGCAGATCGCGAACAGCTTTGTCATCACGTCCCCGCGTTATTCAGCCCTGCGGCTGACCTCGTTCAGGTCCTTGTCCAGTTTGATGTCGAACTGATTGCCGCCTTTGCAGATCACATCATCCAGATCGTAGCCGTCATCCTCGACCTCGATGTCATCGGGGTCCATCTGACATTCGATCGATGCTAGATAGGCTTCGATCTTGCTTACAGTTTCGGCATCCAACTCATCCGCCAAAGCCGGAGCCGCCATAACACCTGCGAATACCACTATGCCAAGTTTCTTCATCCTCTGTCCTTTCGTTATTGAATGCTGACCGTTATGCGTTGCGAGTCTCCGGTAGAGCCGGGGATACGTATTTCATGGCTGCCGGGTTTGATGGCGATAAAGGACAGTTCGGCGACGCCCGCCTTGTCAAACTCGATACTGTCCACGGCCATGGGGCGGATTTCGATCTTGTTGATGACAATCTCGTTCATCCAGATTGCCCGAAAGAAGGAGGGCCCCTCGATGGCCAGTTCTGCCGAGCCGTCCGCCGTGATCTCAAGCTTGTAATAGGCACCGGATTGCAGCACCACGTCCTCGCCCAGGGGTTGCCCCGAGGCCAGCGTCAGCATGATGGTCTCACCGCGATTGCATTTGGCCAACAGCCCGGCGAACCCAAGGTCGTCGCATAGCGGAGCAGCGGCCACCGGCCCGCCCAACATTGCAACCAGCGCCGCAATCATGAATTTCTTCATTCCCGTTCCTCCCAGAACCTTAGTCGATTGTCACCACGCCCCAGGGCTGCTGACCGACCTGAACCGATTTGATGGCCTTTTCTGCAGCCACGTCGATGATCGTGATGTCGTTGGAATTGCCGTTTGTGGTCAGCAGGTATTTTTCATCCGGCGTAAAATCCAATTGCCAGACACGCTGTCCCACAAGGATGTAGTCCAGAACCTCAAGGCTCTGCGCATCCACAACCGCAACCCGGTTGGCCGGTCCAAGCGCAACGAACAGACGCTTACCATCCGAGGTGACCTTGGCGCCCACCGGCTGCAGCCATTCGGGCTGAACGCCGGGCACTTCGAACCCGATCTTGCCGACAACCGTGGGCGTACCGTCTTCGGCAATGTCCATCACCGACACAGTGCCGCCGATTTCCGAGGTCACGAACAGCCGCGTCCCGTCTGCCGTGTATTGCGCGTAGCGCGGGCGCTGATCGACCAACACGTTGTGCTTGATCGTATAGTCCTCGGTCGAGATGAAATGGGCCATATTGGTGGTCTCGGACGTGTTGACCACGAATTTGGCATCCGGGCTCATCCCCATGCCTTCGGGCTCGACCCCGACGGGAACCTCGGCCAGAATTGTGCGGGTTTCGGTATCCGTGACCGTCACCAGGTTGTCGTCCTCGTTGGCGATGTAAAGCCGTTTGCCCGACGGTTCGAGTATGAACAGCTCTGGGTCCGGGCCAGAGGGCAGGCTGGGCAATTCTTCGTAAGTCGTGGTATCAAAAACCCGAATGATATTGTCATCCGAGGCACAGACATACAACTTTTTGCCATCCGGGCTTACAGTGATGCCGCGCGGGCGGTTGCCGCCGGGAAACTCGGTCAATACCTCCCATGTCTCGGTATCGACCACGGTGATGGTGTTGCCCCGCTCGTTCGACACAAAGGCCTTACCGGCCAGCGCGGGGCCTGCAGTCAGGGCGGCAAGAGCAGCGGTAAGCAATAATCGTTTCATCAAGTCCTCCGGTTACTCAAATGCCTGACAGCTGGATTCCGGGCGGTCCAATCCCATCGTGTCGAGCGGTGATGTCTGATGCAGGAACCCGTCTTGCGGGCTGACGCTGACGGTGATCGAGCCGTCATACAGAAGGATCGGCTGGCGCAGTTGCCCGTTCCAATCGCGAAAGGTCACCTTCTGGCCCTTGAACGCCGCCAGTTCGAACTCATCCGACAGGGCATAGTCCCGCACCCCGTCGGGCTCGGCTGTGTTGGCGCGTGTGACCGCTTCGCCGATGACGCGCAGGGCAAGCCAGACATTGTAGTCCTCTGGCCGCACATAGCGACCGGTCAGGTCCTCGAAACGGGTCTGAAACTGCGTGGCACCCCAGGCCTCGTGCGCGCCATGGATCGTCACCGGGCGCAGTCCGCCCGACCCCATCACCGGGCGTGGGGTCCAGAGGTGATAGGACAGATAACGCCCGAAATAATCGCTTTCATCCGCAGCGATCACCACGTCATGGTCCCGAACATCCTGCGTGTCCAAAGGCAATTGCCGCTGCACCAGAACATGCCCCGAATCCGTACGACGAGAGCCGCCGGTATCCTCAAAAATACGATCCTCGACGAGTTTCGCGCCGAACTTGGTGGCGGCACGGCGATAGGCATCGGCCAGCTTCGTATCGTCGGGGTTCGACCCTGCCAGCAGGAACCAATCGCCCCATTTCTTCCAGACAGCAAACTGCGCCACCGCATCCGCCTTCATTGCCCGCGACGGCGCGATATGCAGCAGGTTGCCACGGCAGTTCGCATCCCGCAGATCGACATCCGGGGCCGAGGCGTTGAACACAAGCGCACCGGCCTCGGCCGCCTTGTCCGTTAGGCGCAAGACATCCGGTGCATCGGCCAGAAGGATGATCAGCCGGGCCCCATCGGCCAGAATCTGATCCATCGCTTCATCGGCCTGTTCGGGCAGAGTGGCCACCGTGGTTGTTTCGTATGTGTGGCCCAGAAAGCCACCTGTGGTGCTGTTGTCTTCGGTTCCAAGCGATGCACCGGCAAAGCCCAGATCATCGGGTTTCAAATCGTAGCGAGAGATCGGCAGCAGGCTGGGATAGTCGATCCTCAGGACCGCTGCTTTCACATCAATCGCCACTGCGTCTATCGCAGAAACACACCAAAAAAGTGCCGCAAAAAGCGGCAGCGCGCTCATGTTCAAGATGTCCTCCCGGTCCCTGCCAGTTTTTTGGCAGGCTCTTATTCTTCAGCGCAATGCGCTGCAAAACGGAACCAATACTTTTGGCCGTGTTGTGATCTCAAGCCTATCAGCTTCATCATTAACCTCGATTCTTATTTTATAAGAATGCACGTATGCGATTGAACTTGCTTCTGTTTCCCGCCTTGCCGGTCAGAATGACAGGTGTTCGGGAAGGACAGGGCATGCTTGGTCGCGTGCCGATCCGCGCTGGCAGTGCAACCCGCCTGGGCCAGCCATCGGCGCAGCTAGGGAGGATACCAAATGAAGCGACGAACTTTTCTTGCGGCAACCGCGGCCGCTGTGGTTCCGGCCGCCGTCTGGGCCCACGGCCCGACCCGGCAAAAAGTCACCTTGACCACCGAAGTTGCCGCCCCACCGGACGAGGTCTGGGCCGCCATCGGCAATTTCGACGACATGTCCTGGCACCCGGCAGTGTTCTCGACCGAAGGAAGTGGCGGCAATGCGGTCGACGCCACCCGCCTGCTGACCCTTGGGCAAGAGGGCGGGCCGACCATTGCCGAGGTCCTGTATAAGTTCAGCGACGAAAAGATGAGCTATTCCTACCGGATCACCGAGGTCGCGGTCGAGGTTTTGCCGGTCACCAACTACTCGTCCCACCTGACGGTAAAGCCACGCGATGGGGGCGGGTCGATTGTCGAATGGCGCGGTGCGTTCTATCGCGGCTATCCGAACAATGATCCGCCGCCCGAACTGAACGACGAAGCCGCGATTGCGGCTGTGACCGGTGTGTATCAGGCAGGTTTGGATGCACTGGTCGGGCGTTTCGGTGCGGCGAGCTGATTTCGGCCTGATCCTGCTGATGTCCCTGCTTGCTGATCCCGGTTCGGCTGAAACGGCCTTTGTCACCTGTCAGAATGGCGAAGAACTCAGCCGGATCGAGCTCGCGGGCCTGCGCGAAACCGCCCGCTGGCCCCTGCCCGGCAAACCCGCTGGCGTGGCGGTAGGGCAAGACGGCGTTGTATTCACAGTCTCCCCCGACAGCAAACACGTGCGGCGCATTTCGGCAGAGACGGGGGAAACGGTTGCCCAGGCCGCGCTGGATGGCGGTCCGATCGGGATTGCACTGGACCCGCAGCGCAAGCGGGTGTTTGTGAGCGATTGGTACAATGCCCGGATCTGGGTTCTGGATAGCGAAACCCTGTCGGTTCAGGCTGACCTGCCGACTGGGCTGGCACCGGCAGGCATTGCGGTATCGGATGACGGGAGATTTGTGGCGTCGGCGGACAAGGATGCCAATCAGGTCTCGGTATTTGACGCCGAAACACTGCAACCCCTGCACCAGATTCCGGTTGGCATACGCCCTTTTGGACTGCGCTTTGCGCCGGACGGGCGGCTGTTTGTCGGCAATGTCGGAAGCAATGATGTCAGCGTTGTCGACCTTGATGCCGCAGCCATCACCGCAACCGTTCCGGTCGGCGAACGCCCTTACGGCATTGCTTTTGCCCAAAGTCGGGCATTTGTGACAAACCAATATGCCAATACACTTAGCGTGATTTCGCTTGAAACCCTCGAACCGCAGGCCCTGATCGAGGTTGGGGAATACCCCGAAGGCATCGACGCGACCGCAGAACAGGACCTGCTGGTTGTTGCAAACTGGTTCGACAACACGGTCAGCATCGTGGACCCGAAGGTTCTGACTGTGGTAGAAACTTTGGAAACCTGCGACGGCCCCCGCGCCTTCGGCAGGTTTCTTGGAGGAGGAATGCAATGAGGACTTCTCATCTGGTAGCAGCTTTGATCTGGGTGTCAGCGGCCCCGGCCATGGCGGCTGGCGAAGCCTGGGAAAACGTGCGCGCCTTGCTGTACGGTGATCGCCCCATGCAGAACGGGGACGCCTTGATCGCGATTGATGCCCCCTATCGGACCCCTGACGACGCGCGGGCGGAACTGGCCGCGCAGGTGGTTGCGCCACAGGGAACCGAAGTCGCAAAAGTGACGTTGGTGCTGGATGAAAACCCGATGCCGGTTTCCGCCGTGTTCGAACTGGAGGAACCGCTACCCAGTTTCTATTTCGATGTGACCATGCGGGTGAACGGGCCCACACCCATGCATGTGATCGCGGAAACGACGGACGGACGCCTTTGGGTTTCAGAGACCTATGTCAAAACATCCGGCCTCGGCGCGTGCGCTGCGCCACCGGGAACCGACCCGAAACTGGCCCTTGAAAACCTGGGAACGATGGAGGCCGAACTGGTTGGTCGCGTTCCGGCGATGAACACGCTGACCCGGTTGTCCCAACTGGGTACGGGTCGCGCGAACAAGATGGATCTGAACATCGACCACCCGTCGCATTCCGGGATGCAGATGGATCAGATTTCGCTTCTTTTCATTCCGATGCGTTACGTGGAAACCGTGGATATCGACCTTGACGGTGCAGGTTACATTCAAATGACCGGCTCGATTTCCCTGTCCGAGAATCCGAGGGTCGGCATTTCAGTCCCCAGCCGAGCGCAGGCAGTTGATGTGACCATGACGGATACCGACGGCACGGTCAGTCATCTGCATAAGAAACTGGCGGGCTTCTAGCTTACCCGTCTCCGGTAACGGGCTGACCGGGGGCCGGTTTGACCCGTTCCGTCGGGTAGTCCCAGAGCGCCCAGCCGTCGGTGCCTTCGGGAAACCAATAGACGTTGGAATAGCCCCACTCGATAGCACGGCGGGCGGCGTTCCAGCTCATCCAGCAATCTTCGAGACAGAAAAAAACTACGGCCTGATCGGCGTCACCCGAGGTGGCCGTTTCCAACCCGCTGCGAAAGTAATCGGCGGTGACATCGGCAATGGCACCGTAGCCCACATTGGGCAGCCAGACCGCGCCGGGAATGCTATTGCGCGGCTTGTCGCGCCAGATCGTGCCCTTGGGCAGATTGGCAGGCTTGGGGGCCTGAGGGAGCACGTCAATGAAAGCGGCGCTTTTGTCCCGCCACAGCGCGTGCGCCTGTTCCGGGCCTATGGTGATGCCGCCGGTAATCCGGTCCGGCACCGGTGCCCGGTAATGATCCACGCGATAGTCGGAAGGCTCTGGGACGGTTTGGGCCGCGGCAGCGCCTGCGCAGATCGCAAACGCCACAAGGGCGCGGATCATTGCGACAGCTCCAGCACCTCGGTTCCCAGATCGTTAACCAGCGGCACACCTGCTTCGGCCAAAACCGCGTTGATCTCATCCTGATTGCGCCGGATCAGAGAATTCAGCTTCCGCTGCCACACCTTCTCACCCTGTCGCACACCCATAGTGATGCGGTAGAACAGACGCGGCGGCAGCTCTTCCTTGACCAGAGGGATCACCTTGAAGCCCGGATAATCCGCTTTGACCAGAGGGCCGCCCAGCGGACCCCACAGGATCGCGGCGTCGATCTCGCCGGATTGCAGGTCGTCCAGCATGTCAATGGCGGGGCTTTCCACACGGCGGTCAACAAATAGGTTGTAAGGCTTGGCTTTTCCGATCAGGCCGTTACGCGCCATATGGGCCGCCGGCGGCGTGCCGGCCACGACGCCGATCTTCCGCCCCTGAAGCGCCGGGTCGGCCAGCGTATCAACCTGGGCCAGGTCACTGTCATCGGGCACGATCAGCGCATAGGCCGAGGTATAGTAGTGATTGGTATTCTGAACCAGCTCATGCCCCTGCGCATAGCCGATCACGACATCACAGCGCTTGGCGGTCAGTGTGTTGCGAATGAACCCGGTAGCCTGCGGAAACCAGACATATTGAACCGGCAGTTCCAGTTTCCCTGCCATCAGCTCGGCCAGCTTGTTTTCGTATCCCGATCCGTCCTCGGACGAGACAGGGTGATTGGCCGGGTCAGCGCAGACACGAAAAGCTGTGTTCGAAACCAGATCAGACGTCTGCGCAACAGCAGGCGACGCCTGCGAAAAACAGACGGCAATCCCCAGAACGGCAAGGCAGGTCCTAGCCCATGCAGGCATCTTCATCCTCTCGGATTACATCCGATTTCGCTTCTTTCTTCGGCGGGCGTCCGCGCGGGATCGCGTCAGATCCGTGCGCCTTCAGATAAACATAAATGTCGTCCAGAAAGCACATCACATTCGGGTTGTCGCCAAAACCCGGCATGACCGAGTTTTCGGCGGCGTTGACCACCTGACGTCCATTGGTGACAACATCGACGAAATCGTAATAGTCCATGTCCAGCGCGGATTGCTTCAAAGCCGGGGCATAGGTTGATCCCTCGCCATCCGGGCCGTGACAGACGTGGCATTCCGCGTGATAGCGGCGAAAGCCCGAGAAAGTCATCCAGTCCACCGTTCCGTCTTCGGCGATGTTGAACGTCGGGATATCGTCTTCGGTGTAGTACCGCCCATCCTCGGAATACGCGACCGTCAGATTGTCGGCCGCCGCAGCAAGCGGAAGGCCGGACAAAAGTAAAGCTGCCGAAAGACGTTTTAGATGCGTCATGGATGTCTCATTTGCTGCAAGTGGAAATCCGGCGCGGCCATCAGGGGCCGCGCCGGGGTTTTGCTTAGTTCGGCAGAGCGAACACGGTCAGCTGGCCACCCAGCGCGGTATAGTCGCTGAGCGCGGCATAGCCACCCACAGCACCCAGACCGTCATTCGGGTTGGTCAGACCAGCCGCCAGACCGATACCGGCCCAGCCACCAACACCCGACAGGATGCCGATGTACTGCTTGCCGCCCTGTTCATAGGTCATCACGTTACCGATGATACCCGACGGTGTCTTGAACTTATAAAGCTCCTCACCGGTTTCGGCATGAACGGCCTTCAGATAGCCTTCTAGCGTGCCGTAGAACACGACGTCACCCGCAGTTGCCAGAGCACCGGACCAGACCGAGAACTGCTCGGGCAGCGACCACTTGATCTCACCGTTGATGTTGTCCCACGCGATGAAGTTGCCCATGCCGCCGTGGCTGTCGGGGGCCGGATACATCGCCAGAGTCGCACCCACATAGGGCTGACCTGCTGTGTAGGAGACACGGAAGGGTTCATAATCCATGCAGACATGGTTTGTCGGCACGTAGAACACTTGGGTCTTCGGCGAGTAGGCTGCTGGCTGCTGGTCTTTGGTGCCCAGAGCCGCCGGGCAGATACCGGTCGAGTTCACGTCCTCGCCGTTCTGTTCCGTCGAATATTGAGCAACCACAGCCGGACGACCATAGGTGTCGCTGTTGGGGTCCATGTCGACGCCTGTTGTCCAGTTCACAACCGGGTCATACTTTTCGGCCACCAGCAACTCACCCGTCACGCGGTCCATCGTATAGGCCAGACCGTTGCGGTCGAAATGGGTCAGCAGCTTGCGCTCGGTGCCATCAATTTCCTGTTCCGTCAGGATCATTTCATTGATGCCGTCGTAGTCCCATTCGTCATGCGGCGTCATCTGGTAGAACCAGCGTGCCATACCAGTGTCGATGTCACGCGCCATGATGGTCATCGACCAGCGGTTGTCGCCCGGACGCTGCGCCGGGTTCCATGTCGACGGGTTCCCGGTGCCGTAGTACATCAGGTTCTCGTCCAGATCGACCGAGTACCAGCCCCATGTGGTGCCGCCACCGATCTTCCACTGATCGCCTTCCCAAGTATTGGTGCCCGAGTCCGCGCCAACCGGTTTACCCAGATGGGTGGTTTTTTCCGGATCGGCCAGGATGTCGGAATCCGGTCCCATGGAATAGGCGCGCCAGACCTGCTCGCCCGAGTTCATGTCGTATGCCGTGACCGACCCCCGCACACCGAACTCGCCACCAGAAATGCCGACAATGACCTTGTCCTTGACCGGCAGCACAGTGGCCGTGTTGGTTTCACCAATCGCCGGGTCGCCGTTCTGCACTTCCCAGACCACGTCACCGGATTTGGCGTCCAGCGCGACAACCTTGGTGTCCGCCTGATGCAGGAAGATCTTGCCGTCCGCATAGGCCACACCGCGGTTCACGGTGTCACAGCACATCACCGGAATCACGTCCGGGTCCTGCTTGGGCTCATACTTCCAGACGATCTTGCCCTCGTTGGCCAGATCAAGCGCGTAAACGATATTGGGGAACGGCGTGTGGACATACATCATGTCGCCGATCACCAGCGGCGAACCTTCGTGCCCGCGCAGTACGCCGGTCGAGAATGTCCACGCAACCTGCAGATCACCCACGTTGTCCGCAGTAATCTGATCCAGTTCCGAATAGCGCTGGTTCTTGTAGTCACCCGTCTGGATCGCCCATTGTTTCGGGTTATCCATCTGGGCAATCAGGTCGTCATTGGCATAAGCCGTGCTGGCCATGGCAATGGCAATCCCGGAGGTCCAAAGCGATAACTTTTTCATTCAAACTCCTCCCTTATGTGCAGCGATGCCGCTGCAATGAAACACCTCAGCCAGGTTGGACTACGGTGCCGTAGTTTGCTCACCCGGGCGGCCTCTCCTCTGGCCAAGTTCGGGGGCGAGCGATTTCGCGTCTTACGATCCTTCGTCGGGGAAGGTCGCAAGATAGGCGATGATGTTGACCCGGTCCTCTTCCTTGCGCAGACCGGCAAATGTCATCTTGATGCCCTTGGCATAGTCACGCGGCTTGGTCAGGAACGCGTCCAGTTCCTCGGGCGACCAGACCAGACCGCCCTCAGACAGTTCGATCAGTGCGGGGGAATAGCCGAAATCCGCGATCGTGGCGGCCTGTCGGCCAACAATGCCGTTCAGCACCGGACCGACCTTGTTTTCCGCCCCCTCGCCGACCGCATGGCAGGCCTTGCATTTGCGGAACACCTTGGCCCCTGCATCCGGGTCGCCCTCGGAGCTTGCAACAATCGGCACAATCATGAGGCAGGCCGCTGATATCACTGTTCTGAACACTACTGATTTTTCCTTGCTGTTTTCATTGGCTGAGACGTTCGGCGTGCCATTCCACATGGTCCCGCGCAAAGCTGTTCACGAAGAAGTACGAGTGGTCATACCCCTGCTGAATTCTGATCTGTCCGGGCTGGCGACGCTTTGCCATCATGTTGGCCAGGGCTTCAGGCTTCAGCAGGTCAAGGAACTGGTCATCCGCGCCCTGATCAATCAGCAGATCGCCTTTCCAGCCGTATTCTTCCAAAAGTAGCGTTGAATCGTGTTCGGCCCACGTGTTCTCGTCATCGCCCAGATAGCTGCTGAGTTGCTTGCGGCCCCAATCGGATCGGGTCGGGTGGGCAATCGGCGCAAAGGCCGAGAGCGCTTGGAACTTCTCGGCGTTGCGGATCGCGATCGTCAGGGCCCCGTGCCCCCCCATGGAGTGGCCGGTAATTCCATGTACGTCCTGAACCGGGAAGTTCCTGAGCACGATGTCGCGCAACTCTTCGACAATGTAGTCATACATCCTGAAGTGCGACCGCCATGGATCGCGTGTTGCGTTGACATAAAAGCCAGCCCCCTGCCCAAGATCATAAGCATCGTCGTCAGCAACGTTTTCCCCTCGGGGGGATGTGTCGGGGAAGATCACCGCGACCCCGAAATCCGCTGCGGCTTCCTGAAATCCGCCTTTGGTCATGGCGTTTTCATGGGTGCAGGTCAGTCCGGACAGGTACCACAAAACCGGGACGGGACCGGTCCTCGATTGAGGCGGCAGATAAACTGCAAAGGTCATCTCACAATCGCAGGTTTCGGACTGGTGGGAATAGACTGTCTGCTCCCCTCCGAAACTGCGGTTTTGTGAGATGACCTTGAGATCCATGTCAGTACTCCACTACCGCCCGGATCGATTTGCCTTCGTGCATCAGATCAAACCCGTGATTGATCTCTTCAAGCTTCAGTTTGTGGGTGATCATCGGGTCGATCTCGATCTTTCCGTCCATGTACCAGTCGACGATCTTGGGCACATCGGTACGGCCCTTTGCACCTCCGAACGCCGTCCCGCGCCATGACCGGCCTGTGACCAGTTGGAACGGACGGGTCGAGATTTCGGCCCCCGCAGGTGCCACGCCGATGATGATGCTTTCGCCCCATCCCTTATGCGCGCATTCCAGCGCGGTCCGCATCACGCCCACATTGCCCGTTGCGTCAAAGGTGTAATCCGCGCCGCCACCGGTCAATTCGACCAGATGCGCAACCAGATCGTCGCTGACTTTCGATGGGTTCACGAAATCGGTCATGCCGAAATGGGTCGCCATTTCAGCCTTGCCGTCATTCAGATCGACACCAACGATCTGATCCGCACCCGCCATACGCAGACCCTGGATCACGTTCAGCCCAATGCCGCCCAGACCAAACACAACCCCGCGCGAGCCGATCTCGACCTTGGCGGTGTTGATCACCGCGCCGATGCCGGTGGTGACACCGCAGCCGATATAGCAGATCTTGTCGAACGGGGCGTCCTTGCGGACCTTGGCCAGCGCAATCTCGGGCACCACCGTGTGATTGGCGAAGGTCGAGCAGCCCATGTAGTGATGGATCGGCGTTCCATCCAACATGCTGAACCGCGTGGTGCCATCCGGCAGCAAGCCCGCCCCCTGCGTGGCCCGCACTTTCTGGCAGAGGTTTGTTTTGGGGTTCAGGCAATATTCGCATTCACGACATTCGGGCGTGTAAAGCGGGATCACGTGATCACCAACCTCCAGACTGGAGACACCTTCGCCCACCTCGAGAACAACACCCGCGCCCTCATGACCCAAGATGGCCGGAAAGATGCCCTCGGGATCGTCTCCGGACCGGGTGAATTCGTCCGTATGGCAAAGCCCCGTTGCCTTGACTTCGATCAGAACTTCGCCCGCCTTGGGGCCAGCAAGCTCAACCTCCATAATCTCCAAAGGCTGACCTGCCGCCAAAGCAACTGCCGCGCGCGTTCTCATATGTGTCTGTCCTCCCTTGCACCGGAATCATTCAGACACCGTGTGCTTGGTTCGAGTATGACGGCTGGCATGTCACTCAAACAATTAAGACAATGGTGTGTATTGGGTTTGGTGGACTCAGCGCGCAGGCTTCGGGCATAGTGTCAGGGGGAAGGAGACCTGCAATGTTGAACAGGCAGACCATAGCGGCCCTGGCCTTGATCAGTGTGGCGGGCCCCGGTTTTGCGGCGGATTTTTCCGACCCGACCTGGCCCTGCATTCAACGCAAGGTCGAAAACCTGTCACTGGGCCTAATGTGGCCGCATCAGATCGACGACGCGGCAACCGACCTGCAGCCCGAGATCGACGAAATGGCAGGCCTTCTGGCTTTGCGGCGCATCGAATTGGAAGAGCTTCAGCCCCGGGTCGCAGCTTTCGCTGCGCGCCACAACGGCGATACGGATGTGCTGGGCCGGGTCTTTCAGCGAGTGTTTGATACGCTGTCCAAGCGGCGTGCCCGTATCATCGGTGGCATCGGAGAGTTTTCGCTGAAACAGATCGATCTGGCAGACAAGATCGACCTGGCCCGCGCCGATATGGATCAGGCTCTGACCGCCGATCCCCCGGACTATGACAGGGTCGATGCGCTGGAAGAGCAGTTGGATTGGGATCAGCTGATTTATTCCGACCGCCAGCGTTCGATCACCTATCTGTGCGAAACCCCGCAGATCATCGAGCGCCGCCTGTTCGCCATTTCGCAGATGCTGCAGCAACTCGCGTCGGATCAGGGTTAAGCCGGCTTATTCCCATTCAAGCTCGGTAAAGGCGACGGTTGCGTTGCGGGGGTTATAGGCCTCGAACAACTCCCATTTTCCGGCCTCGCCCTGCGCGATGGTTTCCACCGCGTCGCCAAGCCGCTGGCCGCTGTCAATTGCCGCCCGCGAGTCGGTTTCCAGCACGTCCAGATACCGTTGCATATCTTGCCCGCCCTCGGGCCATGCCAGAACCGGACCACCATGCCCCGGCACGATCCGAGTGACATCCATATCTGACATCTCATTCAACACACGCCGCCAACCGACCAGCCGCCCATCCAGCGCTGGCGTGTGCATGTGGAAAACCAGATCACCGGTGAACAGAATGCCCGATTCCTGATCCAACACCGTCAGATCGTTGCTGGTATGCGCAGACGGCCAAGCGCGCAGGGCCAACCTGCGGTTCCCCAGATCAATCTCGCCGTTCCCGGTGGTCGGCACATCGACCGTTACTGGATCGGCGCCGAGGTATTCCATGGGGCCGATCAAGGCACTCAGGCTTTCGACATAGTTGGCTTGTCTGTCCAGCAGCGCCCTTTCCAGCCCCGAATGGGCCACCACTTGCGCACCGGATCGCGCCAGGGGAGCGGTTCCAAGAACGTGATCCGGGTGCATATGGGTCAAAATTACGTGACTGACGGGTTTGTCCGTTCGCTGCCGAATGGCGCGCCAGATGGCCTCTCCCATCCAGGGGGCGGTTCCGGTGTCCACTACTGCGACACTGTCCTCACCGATGACGAACCCGATATTGGACACGTCGCCACGATTGTCGGCGTTCGGTTCTTCGATCCGGCCGCGATGGACAAACAGACCGGGCGCGATCTCGTCAAATTCCAGCGAAATGCCAACAGGTTGGCAATAGGCGCCCGAAGTCTGTTCGGGATCGTCAAACGGAGGGTCCGCGGCCAGCATCTGCTCGCACGCCTCCTGACTTGAGGCCTCGTATCCCGGCAAAAGCTGATTTCGGCACAGCCCGTCTGACGCTTCCAGACACAACATGAAAACGGCTTCAAACATCGCAATCCTCCGCCCGGAACTTTGGCATAACGCGCCGTGGAAGCCACACAGCCTTTTGTCGGCGTATATTTTATTGGGGTTTTATGGCATATTTTGCGGCACCGGTTGCCGGAGGAGACAACATGGCCAGATTCGTCGGACCCTCAATGGTCCTTTCACTTGCACTGTCGCTGCCTGTTTGGGCAGACCAATCCGCCAAGAATCCGCTGGTCGAAAGCGAGACCTGGCAGGATTTGCGCTACGATGTTGTCGGTGATGCCCAGCTCGGTAGCGCCGAAACGTTTCTGTCCGTGGACGCGCCCTACCGCGCCCATGATGCGGCGACGGTTCCGATCCTGTTGAAGCAACTCGATCCAAACACGCAAATCAAATCCGCGACCGTCGTGATTGACGAAAACCCGGCCCCGATTGCCGGCGTTTTCACCTTTTCACCGGCCATGGGGGAACTGGATTTCGAAATGCGGGTGCGCGTTGACCAGTACTCGAACATCCGTGTGATTGCCGAGACGCAAGAGGGGCTGCATATGGCGGGCCGCTTTGTAAAAGCGTCTGGTGGATGTTCCGCGCCAGCCAGCCGCGACCCCGAGGTGGCGTTGGCGTCGATGGGCAAGATGAAGCTGCGCAGCTTTGGGGAGCAGGCACAAATCTCGACCCCGCGCCGCGAAGCCCAGATCATGATCCGGCACCCGAACTATTCCGGTCTGCAACGCGATCAGATCACCCAATTGTTTATCCCGGCGCATTTCATCGATCATCTTGAGGTCTGGCAGGGCGACGAGTTGCTGTTCACCATGGAAGGCGGCATTTCCATTTCGGAAAACCCGGCCTTCCGCTTTGCGTATAACGACAACGGAACAACCACGCTGACGGTCAAGGCAACGGATACCGAAGGCAACAGTTTTCAAGCCGACCTGCCGAAATCAACGTCAAGTTAATCAGCGGGCTGTTCGGGTTCAGAAACAGACCACTTCAGCTTCGGCCTGTGCCCTGCGCAGGTCGGCCACCATTGTTTCTGCCATGACCGCGCTTTTGAAAAACGCCATGCGCTCGCCGCCAACCCGGCGCATCGACAGGACCGTTTCGGCCTGCTCATATCTTTCATAGGGCAGAATCGACGCAATCAGATCAATCGAGCACGAACACCGGTCCAGCATTTCGCGGGACTGACCATTTGTGACCATACAGGCGAACACGTAATCGGCCCGTGCAGCGGTGGGATAGTCATTCAACCGCTCTGCAACGCTTTGCGCCACGGATACGGATGGGGTCGCCGCGCATAGCGCAGCGGCGAAAATTGCGAGCTGTACCGTTGTGGTCATTGCCGCCCCTCCTGTACCCCTTCGAACTGCATTTCCGACCGGTAAACCGCGTTGCCGCCGTCTGCGGGTTCGGTCTCGGCGACAAGTCGCAGATACCACCCGGGCACCTGCTCGGAAACAGTGACGCTGAGAACCAGATCCCCAAACCCCTGCATCCGATCCCTGTTCGGGTCCTGTGCAAAGGGGCGCATTCGAATGGTCTGCACGGGCACGGTTTTGCCGTCGACAACGGCCTCGCCTTCAACCATTTCGGCCGGTTGCACCAATGCGTCCTTGACCCGGTTGCGAATGTAGAACGGGCTGCCACCGGCGGATTCCGCCATATCTCGGATGGTGCTTTCATAGAACACCATGATCATCGGGTTGCCGACACTGGCCGGAAAGACCCCCATCGCACGGTGCTTTTCGTCCTGACGGAACTCTAGCTGTGCCATCTCTGTTCCGTCCTCGGTGAAACTAAGCGCGATGTCCCCAGTATTGCGCTCGGCGGCTTCGGGTTTCAGCCGGTTTGTCACAGTGCGCTGGTAAACAAGCTCCTTGTCCCGGCCGATCGCATCCAGAACACCCCCCTGAAACAGAAGATCATAGGCCTGCTCCGCCTCAACCGGTGCCGCATGGGCCGGATTGAAACTTAGGCCGACCATCGCCAGCCCGAATAAAATCATCCTCATGAGTCAATCTCCTCCCACAGTTGAGAGTATGGCCTTCAGCGGTCGTGTCATTGCCGACTTTTGTCGGTGTACAGCGCCTGGGTCACCGCGCTGCGCTGGATTTTCCATATAATCAATGGCCGCAATCGCGACAGTTTCACCGGTTTCGTCATCACCGAGATCTCATGCCGCAGACCGGCTTTGCGCACGGCTTCGCTGCGATCTGCGGTGATCAGAATGGCGGGAACGCGCGTTTGGCTCATTTCGCGGATCTGACGGATCGCGTCCACGCCGGTTTCGCCGTCATCAAGCTGATAATCCGCCAGTATGATGTCGGGCGGCATCCCGATATCGGTGACAAACTGAATGGCCTCTTGCGGAGATCCGGCGGGCAGGACGCTGGCACCATTCTGTTCCAGCCACTGGGTTGTGCCAAAAAGAACATCGCGATCATTCTCGATGACAAGCGCGATGTAATCCAGCGGCACGTCCCCGGAGTTTGGCAGCAAATCAAGGGGCTCGCTTGCACCGCGCTCCGCCTCGACCCGGTCCATTTCGATGCTGAACACCGAACCGACGCCCGGCTTGGACCGCAGGGATAATTTGTGCCCCAACAGGCGGCAGGCCCGGTCGACCACGGACAGACCCAGACCCATGCCCGAGCCCAAAGGCACGTTGTCCGCCCGGGCGAATTCCTCGAACACGCGCGCCTGATCCTTTCGCGCGATGCCTATCCCGGTGTCCCACACCTGCAGCACGATTTTGTCACCGCGGTTGCGGCACCCCACCAAAACCCTGCCGCCAGGTTTGGTGTACTGAATGGCATTTACGACCAGATTCTGGATCGACCGCAACAGATAGACCGGGTCGGAATACACAAAGCCCGAACAAGTCACCACGTCCAGCCGGATGTTCTTGTTCTCGGCCACCAGCGACTGATCGCCCTGAATACCGGCAATGACCGACGCGAGACTGACGTTGGTTGGCGACACCGTGTCCGAATCGGCCGTTTCAAGCCGCGAGATATCGAGCAGCGAGTGCAGCAGTTGCTCGGCTGATCCAAAGGCACCATCCAGACGCTCGACCATCTCGTAAAGCTCGGTATTGCGCGAAATTTCGGACAGGGTCGAAATCATCAGCTTGGCGGCATTGATCGGCTGCAGAAGGTCATGACTGGCGGCCGCCAGAAAACGGGTCTTGGACGACACCGCAGCCTCGGCGCGTTCTTTGGCGATCCGCAGCGCCTCTTCTACGTTGGCCTTTTCTTCATATTCGCGGGTCAGTTTTTCGTTGGCGCGGGTCAGTTCGGCGGTGCGTTCCATGACGCGGTTTTCTAGCGTTTCTGTCACGCGCGCCTCAAGCGTCACGTCCTTGAGTTCAACCAGAAACCCACCATCCGGCAACTTGTTGGCCTGAATGTCCAGAACCCGGTCCGCTCCGTCGCGCACGCGTTTGCGCAGCCAGCCCCGGCTGTTCAGCTCAAGCTGCCACTTTGCGATCTTCAGTTGATCATCGGCTCTGATCAGCCCGCGCGCGCGCAACAAATCCAAAAGTGTCTGCACCGGCACATTGCCCTGCAGCAATGATCTGGGCACATTCAGAAGGTCCCGAAACCGCGCGTTGTGCATCATGATGTCGCCATTGGCCGAAAATGTGCACACGCCCGAACTCATGTTCTGAAAAACCGCCTGAAGATAGTCCTCCTGCCGGTCGATGAGGGTTTCTTTTTCGTCGCGATTTCGGCGCACAACCGACGTGATGTCGGTCAGCAGAATGACCACATTCTCGGGTGAGGTATATTGCGCACTCAGCTTGTACCAGCGGTCGCCGCGCAGTTCGATCACCTCACTCGATACCATCCCGGAATGCGAATTGCGTTCCAGCGTATCCATCATGTTCGACACGCCCCGGTCCGAGGAAACAAACTGCCCGCTGTCCTTCACCAGTGAGAAGAACCGCCTTAGGCGAAGTCCCGGCCTGACAAGTTCAGACACATCCAGAAACACGGCCTGAAACAGCTCGTTACACAGGTTCAACTCACCGTCGGTGAACAGGGCAAACCCTTCCTCCATCGAAGACAGGGCTTTGACCAGCGTTTTTCGCGTCTGCTCGCGCTCGTACCGGGCGCTTTCCAGTTCGGTGGTTGCGCGTTCCAGATCCCGGCTTTGCTCGACCACACGTTGCTGAAGCTCGATTGCGGACTGAAAGGCGCGAAACGCGGATGGGCCCACATCCTTTTGGCGATTGGCGCGGCGCATCAGCGCATTGATGATTTTCGCCTGTTTGACGACCTGAAGTTCCAGCGGATCGTCGGGGTTCAACATGGTCAGCTCAGTTCACGTTTCTCGGGTTTGAAAAAGGCCACACCCACGAAGGTCTGGTTCATATGTACGCCGGACTGTTGCTCGCCATAGGTGTTGAACCCAACCACCCGACGGGTTTGCAAAACGTCCGAGACCTGTTTGCCCAGTTGTTTTTGCTCGATTTCCAGCTTGCGCAGGACGCAATCGAACCCAAGAATGAAATCCGGAGCGTTTCCCGCGTTGTCGCGAATGTCCAACCCGGCTTCCAGCGTCTTGATGATTTCTTTGCCGCGTCCCAGCGTCATGATAAGGCCATCGTCAATGGCCGCCAGAAATGACAGGGCCTGCGTATCCGTAGCCTCGCGTATGGCGCGGACATAGTAGTTCAGGTCCTGCCGCAGCAAGAGCGGGTTTTCGGCAAAAACCAGCGGTGACAGATCCGAGGCCGCACACCCGACCAGCCGGGCATATTCCTGCGCCGCAGGCGCGCCGTTTATCTCATAGACCATGCGCTCGTCCGGGTCGGCATCGGTTATGATGATCTCGGATCCGATGGGCAGGAAGTGATCAAACCCAATGCCCTGGAATCTCAGGTTGGTTTCAATCAGCAGCAAGACAGCGGCATTGCTGTAGGACCTGCCGCTGTGTAGAATAAACGTTTCTTCATATTGCAGACCGTCACCCGCTGATCCGCCAAAAATCGGCAGGCCATCCAGAACGGCCTCAAGCGTCGAGACCAGCAGGTCCTCTTGTTTCGACAGCCCGTCTGAAAACACCAGCGCCAGCCTGTTCCAGCCTGCAGTGTGCCGGAAACGCTCGGCCTGGCGTTGCGCAACTGCGGCGATTTCCGTGGAGTTTAATGGTCTGAGTTCTTCGAACAGGATGGACGAGCAGCGGAAGTTCGATTTTGGAAAGGACAGCAGAAGCAGGGCATCAGATTCATATCCAAGCTCGGTGATCTGCCCGGCGGTGGTGCACCCAAAAACCGGCACGCCGGACAGTTTTCGGTTCAGACCGCGCGATACCTCGGCCGGGTCCAGCCTGTTTGGAATGAATGCCAGCACAAAGCAGGATTTCTGGCTGTCGATATCCGCACATGCCTCTTCGACGGCGGCATGCGGGTCCGAGGCAAGCGACCTGCCAATCGCGATGAAGTTTGGTCCTAGCTTCAGGTCCCGCATTTGCGATCCTCAGTGTTGCAGAAAGGATTTGACCTCCGGCTCATGTCGTGTTTGCCGGGCCATGACAGAGTCGACCAGAACAGCGGCCTGCGTTCGGTTGCGAACCCCCAGACGGCGCAGCAAAGCGGTGATATGCGCTTTGACGGTGGCTTCTGCCAAAGACAGTTCATATGCGATCTGCTTGTTCGACTTTCCCACGCAGATAAGCTTGAGAATACGCACCTGTTGCGGTGTCAGTGTCGAAAGCTCGGGGCTTGACTGATACACCGTGTTTTCAGGCGATTTCGGCTCTTCCGCATGGCTGTACTCTGCCGGTATGTACCTGCGCCCTGCGACAACTTCCTGAATGGCGAATTTCAGCGTCTGCGCCGAGGTGTCCTTGGGCAGAAACCCCATGGCTCCATAGTCGAGCAAAGACCGGACAAGTTCACCCGACGCAAGCGCCGAGATCACCAGAACCGGGACCGAGGGCCACCGGTCGCGCAACTGCTGGAACCCCGAAATACCGGTCACATCCGGCAGCTTCAGGTCGAACATGATCAGGTCAGCTTTGAAGCCACCGCCGAGCACTTCGAACGTCTGTTTCAGCGTGCTTGCTTTTTTGATACAGCAGTCGTCGAAACTCAGTTGCAATGCTGCAGCCAGCGCATCGCTAAAAAGCGGATGATCATCCACAATCAAAACGTTGGACACCTGGTCCACCGCTTTGGAGTACCCCACCGTATGCATTGTTTTTCCTCCGCTGGGAAAGGTACAGCAATTCCGCGTCAGTTCAACTGTTTCAGGATGAAACCGGAAAAAATGCGCCAATAAACAGAACCTTGCCGTTCATGAAGGGTCAATTGCGCAGGAACGTCCCGGCAAACCGCTGCAAATCGGGCGCCGGAGATTTTGGATCGAAACAGCATCGGTCAAAGTCCTGCAACTGCGCAACGCGCGCCGGTGATGGCCCATCGCGCCGCAGGATTGAAGCCGCGGCCTGACGCACACCGCGGGCGCTTCCGTTTCTGGCGCACGCCCTGAGATCCCGCGCCAGAGGATCAAAGGCCGCAAAGCGCTGCAACGCCTTCAAACCGGTCAGCTTGCGACCCGACATGCCCATCCACACAGCGGCCGCGAACACGATTACAGCCAGAACAAATGCCGGCCAGCCTGGTAACCGGGCGGCGGAGGGAACAGGTGGGGATGCCTCGGCGATTTCACTGTTTGCGATGGCCCCATAGGCCACCCGCTGCGCCGAGATTGTAACCTCGCGCGCCTCGCGCGCGACGGTGTCAAAGTAGCTGAGTTGCAGGGGTTCCACGATGCCCGACGTGTCATTGCCGGGCCGAATGGTCCAGCGCCAGAAAGCATAGGTCACCGGACCTTCCGGTGTCAGTTCCACCAACCGTTTTTCCGGATGGGCAAAGATCATGGCGGAAGGTGAGCGCAGATCGGGCATCGGGGGAACCATCTCGGGCGTCGCCCCCAGCGCCTCAATCCGGATAACACGCAGAACGCCCTCACCCGGCGACAGCTGATCCGGTGCGTTCGACCACTGGTCCCAGATTTGCAGGTCACGCACGGGAAACCACCAGTCCGCCGAGGCCGGGGCCTCGGCGACCTCGATGGTCAGCGGTTCGGACTGGATGTTATGTTCGAACCAGTCGTCACTTTCATCCGTCAGCGTCAAGCTATGGGTGAACCGACCAATGGTCAGTTCACCGGACCTGACCGGGTAGACCGCCATGCGCCGGGTGAAAACCTTGAAGTTCCGCCCGTTGATCCGTTCCTCGGTCCAGTGATCCGGCCCAAGCTGCGCCCAGCTGAAACCATCGAAATCCGGCTGTATCAGCTTTTCCCGCGTAATATGACGCCGATACACGCCCCGAATGGTGATCAGGATCATCTCGCGTGTGAACGGCACGACGCTGCTGTCCTCGACCGTCACCTCAATCGACAGTTCCGACGGCAAAACGGTTTTCGATTGCGCCAATGCCTGCAGAGGAAAAAACAGCCATGCAAGAACCAACCACTTCATTGCGCGTCCTCCGGTTCCGGCGGTGAAAGCCCCAGTTTTACCCGGCGTTTGTGTTCCTGCGCGATCCGGGCGGCCATGAATTCCCCCGGCACGTCGGACAACTGGTTGAGCCATCGTTCATCCGCCACCATGAATTTGTCGTCAAAAATACGACGCACCCCAAGACGCCCGCGACTGTCCAGTTCCGCCAGCCCGAGCATCGTGTTGGAATTGGTGACCTCGCTGCCCGTGCCCGCCGCACGCGCATTACCGCGCGCTATAAAGCTGTCCGCCTGAGGCCCGGTTTTTCGCTCGGGGGACAGACCAAGCGCTTCGGGATCGATCTGCAGACCTGCGTAAAAGGCGGCGACAACATCGAAATTGGCGTGCGCGTCCGCGTCACCCGTCACAATCGCCTGATCATAAGCCTCTAGCGCGGCGGCGATGCGACCGCCATGAACCTGAGCATTCCCGAGGTTATACAACGACCCTGCATCCTCAAATGCCAGCGCCGCTTCATCGAATTCGCCCGCTCGGTATAGGGCCACACCCTGCCAATCCGGGTCTTCAAACAGATGGGCGGCAACCGTATTCATCCCAAGCGCCAGGGCGACCCGGCCAAACGGGGCCGCGCCCCCCAGTGCAATCGCAATGGCAATCAGGGCCGCGCTGAAGACCGCGAGCCACTTCATGCCCGTTCCCTCCGAAACAGCAGCAGCATCGGGCACAGCGCGAGGAACAGCAGATATCGCCCCAGATCGTGCCAGAAGAGCACCGGGAAATCCGACTTCTCCAGCCGCGTCGCGGCGTCTTCGGACAACCACCCCCCCAGATCATCGGTCTGATCCAATGTGAAAACCGCGCCACTGCCGACGCTGGCATGGGTCTGGATCTGCGCGGAGGGTTCGTCCAGCGAAACCAGGGACACTCTGACACCTCGATCCGCTAGCGCGGCGGCAGCCTGCAGCGAAGCCACCCCCAGACCTTCGCCATCGGCGAACAGAACCACGTCACCGCCCAGAATACCGGCCTCATCCATCCGCTGCGCGGCCAATGCCAGCGCGCGCTCGGGGCGCGAGCCTTTGTCCGGCACGGTATCGGCATCAATCAGAGAAAAGGTCTGGCCCAATTGCCGATGATCGGTTGTCATGTCGGTCGCGACATAGGCGTCGCCCGCAAAAACGATGATCCCGCCGGGCCGTGACCCCAACGCACTGACACCGAATCGCCCCATGGTCAGCATTTGCGGCCAGCGCTCGCTGTCGGACACACTTGCCGACGCATCGACCAGAAACAAAACCCCGTCCAGGTTTCGATAGGTCTCGGCGCCACGCCGTTCGATCGCCGGACCGGTCAGGGCAATCACGCAGAGCCCGGCGACCGAAAGCTGCGCAATCCGCGTCAGAGGCAAGGACGCCCCTTCGATCCGGCCAATTGCCGCCATCGCCTGCATCAATGCGGCGTCAGCGACCTTGTCCCACGTACCAAATCCACGGGCGCTTGACAGAACCCACCAGGCCAGACCTGCGACAACCGGAACAGCCAGCATCCAATAGGGTCTGAGGAGGCTGAAATCCGTTTCCATCATCCCGAATGCCTCCACGCTGCCAAAAGCGCCAGGGCTGCGGCCAGCGCGGCGGGCCAGGTCCAGTAGTCGCGATAGACCTCGGCAGTCAGACCCGCGCTGTCGTTGGCTTCCAGTCGATCCAGCGCCTGTGTGACCTCAATCAGATCATCGGTGGTTTTGACGCGGAAGCTTTCACCGCCCGACACCTGCGCAATGGCCCGCAGGGTTGCCGCGTCGACCACACCGCGCTCACCGACCGCAGCGCTGTCCAGGTCTTTCGGCCCTAAGGCGATGGTATGGACACGCACCCCCATCCCGGCGGCCAATTCCGCGACACCGCGCGGATTGGTGGCGCCGGCATTGTTTACCCCGTCCGACAGCAGAATGACGACCCGGGATGCCGCCCGACTGTCTGCCAGCCTTTTCAACGCCAGTCCAAGACCGTCCGAGATGTTCGTTGCACGGCCCGAAATGCCGATGCTGGCTTCTTCGATCCGGTTGGCCACAGCTTCGGTATCGAAGGTGAACGGGGTGGCGAAATAGGCCTCGGACCCAAAGACAATCAGCGCGACCCGGTCCCCTGCCCGGCGTCTGGCGAAATCTGCACCTACGGTCGTGACCGCCTCAAGCCGTGTGATCTGGCGGTCGTCCAGATAAAAATCGTCTCGCACCATTGATCCGGACAGATCCAGAACAATCGCAAGATCACGGCCCGAGACTTTCAGCGCGCTCACCGGCGTCAGTTCACGCGGGCCGGACAGCCCAAAAACTAGCAGGATCCAGATGGCCCATAATAATGCCTGATCTACGAACCTGCGCCTGCCGGGATCACCGCCAGCGCTTGCGGCGTCAAGCATCGCGCCGATACGTTCGGGAACCGGGAAGCCGCGATCCAGCATGGGCCGCGCGTTGAGAAGACGCGCGATCAGCAACGGGGCAGGCAGAAGAAGCAACACCCAGGGATCGGCAAGCTCAAACACTATGCGCCACCTCATCCTTCAAAGTCGCAAGACTTGGTTCGCCGTCCGGGCGATAGAGACCTTTTGAGAGTTCCGAGTACCGTTGCGGGTTCTGCTCGCGAAGCTGGTGCAGCAGCGCCACCCTGAGCCGGTCTTCCGGCCAGCCTGTGACGTCTTCAACCTCGTGGCCCACCCGGGTCGCGGGCCGCCGGGTGCTTAACACCCGCAACACAATTACGACGCAGATGGCAATAAGTGCCGACAGGCCGATGACCACCGCATAGTCCGCCCAAACGCCACCTGCGGCTTCTGCCGGTAAACGTATGTCCCGCAGGCTGGCCAGCATTGTGGTGTCGGACATCGCCGTTTCGCTCATGCGGCAAACCTTTCCGATAACGCAAGCGCAATGCGTTGACCGGTGTCTTCCACCGGATCACTTGCGTTCAGAACAAGCGCCTGATGAGTCTCGATGTTCTGATACAACAGCTCACCGTCGGTTTCGGCTCCGGTCAGATAGACGCGTTTCTGCCGCCCGTCGGGCAACCGCATGGGATACCAGCCGCGTGGCATGTCATGGGCCTTGCTTTCGGTGATCAGGATAAGCCGCAGGCTGCGCCGATGGGCGATCCGGTCCAGCCGATCCGCCAAAGCGGCATCCGGCGTATCAAAGCCCGAGGCGACAATGACCTCTGACCCGGATCGGGTCAGGCGTTCCACACCTTCCAGCGCCTGTTCCAGTGATCGCGCGTCATCCCGACCGTTTTGCAGTGATGCAAGGCTGCGCCCATGGGCCTGCACCAGGCCGCCGATCACATCCAGCATGCCGCGGGTTCTGCCGCGTGGCGGAATGACGATCGGCACCCCGGTCGTAAGTGCCAACAGACCAACACGCCCGCCGCTTTCAATCAGGTGCCAGCCGATCAGAACCAGCGCCTCGGCGGCTGCAACGGACAGAAAAGCCCGCTGCAACCCCCAGAACATCGGCGCACGAAAATCGGCCACCAGCAGCGAGACCCGGTCGCGTTCTTCCTGAAACTGACGCACATGCAGCCGCCCGGTGCGTGCGGTTGTCCCCCGGTCCAGATGACGGATATCGTCACCGGCCACATATTCCCGCGCATCGGCCACCTCAACGCCCGGCCCGCGCTTTCGTGTCAGGAACCCGCCGGGCAAGGCAACCACAGGCGGATCGGCCTGGGACGTCAAAGCCACGCGCCTCAATGAAATCAACGCGTCCGAGGTCAAAGTCACACCGGCAAGGGACAGAACGGCGGTCACAACGGTTCGACCGTGTTCAGAATATCCGCAACCAATCCGCGCGGCTTGCGACCATCCGCAACCGCGCGCCAGGTCAGAACCATCCGATGAGCCAGCGCGTCTGGGGCCACGGCGGCCACGTCCTCGGGCAAGGCAAAGTCACGGCCGCGCAGATAGGCGCGCGCCCGTGCGGCCGACGCCAGCGCCAGCGACCCGCGCGGCGAGACCGCATGTTCTATGTGTTCGGCCAGTTCCCCTTGGCGCGTCGCAGATACAAGGCGCACGATGTAGTCGCGCAATTCCGGGGCCACATGCACCGCGCGCGCCTCGGCCCGCGCAGCCCGCAATTCCGAAAGCGTCATGCGCTGCACGTCGGGTGGGCCGTCCTGTGTTTCGGAGATCACCAGATCGAGTATCTGCCGCTCGGTCTCTATATCCGGCAGCAACAGAACCACATGCAACAGGAACCTGTCCAACTGCGCCTCGGGCAAGGGAAAGGTCCCGTCATGTTCGATCGGGTTCTGGGTGGCTATAACCAGAAACGGATCGGGCAAAGCGTGGGTCTCATTCCCGACGGTCACCTGATGTTCCGCCATCGATTCCAGCAAAGCGGACTGGACCTTGGGCGGGGCCCGGTTGATCTCATCAACCAGAACCAGAGTGTGAAAAACCGGCCCGGGAACAAATTCGAACCGGCCTTCCTGCGGCTGATAGACCGGTGTCCCGGTCACGTCGGATGGCATCAGGTCGGGTGTGCATTGTATGCGGGCAAAGCTGCCTTCGACAGCGTTCGCCAACCATTTGACCGCGCGGGTCTTGGCCAGACCGGGTGCGCCCTCGACCAGCAGGTGCCCCCCTTCGAGCAGCGCGATCAGCAGGCTTTCGACCAGATGCTCGTGCCCGACAAGCCCTTGCGACAGATACCCCGACACCTCCGCAATCGCGCGCGGCGGGTTTTCAGGCCTTGTGTCCATATGACCTCCCCTGGGTTCCGACGGTACGGGACCCAAATACAGGCTAACCGGAGTCCCCTGCCTCGCAAAATACACCCGATGGTATTACCTTGAAACCTGAACCGCGCGGGTGCAGCCATCGTCGAACAGAGACGCAAACTGCGGGTCCGTCAGCGTTTCATCGGTTTGGGCCCAAAGGCGATCATATTCGTCATCGATATAGTCGATGAACCCCGGATCAATGGTCTGATCCACCGGCGACTGAGCTACCGCGTGCAGCATGAACACGTCAAAGGCACATAGTCCGCCGGGGTTGGAATTCAGCAGCGCCCGCATGAAAGCGTGCGAGTTCCATGGAAACCGGTGCAGGTTCACCGGCGTTTCTTGCAGCTTCGACAAAAACCCGGCTGTCCTGTCGCTAAGCAGAATGTCCATGCCGAACGTGTAAGACTGGAAAAGCTCTTCCAGCAGGATCGATTTGTGGAACGCAGCCTCCAACAGGTCGGGCCGGCCATGCGCCGGTTGCTTGACCACAAGATGTGTCCCTTGTCCGCGATGGCCAAAGAAGGTTTGCGCCATCGCCGGAGATGTCACCAGATATCTGCGCCCGGCAGGCAGGCCAAGCTGATGGGTTTCGCTCAGCCAATCCAGGTCCGAAGACAGTTCCCGTTCCGGCGGATATCCCGAGTAAAGGCGCAGAACCACGCTCCGCCCGGTGCCGCAATCGCTGGCGGACCGTCCCGCATACCGCATTGGCGTGGGATGGCCATAGCTGTGCTTCAAAAGGTCCCGAAAGGTGTTCAGAACCGCCAGCGTCAGCGGATGCGGCCGTTCCCCAACTAGGCACAGCGAGGCTCCGGCAAGGTCCCGTCCATTGATGTGGACCGGAATGGCCAAGTCGCGACCCAGCATCGTGGCGCGAAGCTCGTACCCCCAGCCACGCCGGGCAAGCTCAAGATAATCCTGTTTCTCGGCATGAAGCTCCCCGGCGAAAATCAGGATCGCTGCGATCTGAAGGATGAAACGCCGCACGCTGTACCTCTGAATTTTCATTCAGCGTAACCGGAGTTCTACATATATCCAAGTGTGGGTTCTGTCGCAAATTTCATTGAAGGCTGGGGAGATGGCGCAGGTGGGTTGGTTATCCTGCTAGTTGAACAAACTGCTGAAACGGATGGAGTCCGGGCGTGAATT
>NZ_JBQFXS010000023.1:0-52543 GCF_056541025.1 Ruegeria sp. AK4 | reverse complement strand
CACCGTCTCTCCGATGTGTCCCGCCGTCTTTCCAGCGCGTCTCGCCGTCTCCAGCAACCCAGCAACCGCCTCAGCAGCGCCGGTGAAGGGGGTTCTAAGGTTTACCAACAATAGCCGCAAGAGGAAAAACAGGAAAACGCGATATTTTTCCATTTTTCAGTATTTATTTATTTTTATCATATAGTTACAGCAAGTTTGATCCCAATTACAAGGGATCAAACCAGAGCCCCAGGCCGGGAATCACGACCGCAAAGGGCTTATTCACACACTTGCCCACAGACTCACCGCAGACTCAGGCGGAATCGGCCCGGCGGACCCGCGTGAACAGGCGCGGCACGGGCAATCGGACGACCAGCAGGACGACGATCACCGTCAGGTATATCAACGGTTCGATCTGAAACCCCTTGGCCAGCATCACATAATGCAACCCGCCAAGAAGGGCCGCGCCATAGACCAGTTTGTGCAGGCTTCGCCACTGCGGCCCCAGCTTCCGCACCGACCAGTTGTTGGAGGTCAAAGCCAAAGGCAGCATCAGCAGGAACCCGGCCATCCCCACCGTAATATAGGGGCGCTTGAGGATATCCGCCCAGATCTGGCTCAGCACCTGCACATCCAGCACCAGCCAGACAAGCAGATGCAGCGCGACATAGAGGAAAGCCAGAACCCCGATGGCGCGGCGGAACTTCATCAGGTTCAGCCCGAAATACCGCCGCAGAGGTGTGACGGCCAGACCCAGGATCAGCAGTTGCAGGGCAAGTTCGCCCAGTTCATGCTCAAGCGCCTCAATGGGTTCGACGCCAAGCCCGCCGGTCTGCGCCAGATAGAACAGCCAGGGCACAGGCAAAATCCCGGCCATATAAACCGCCCATACCGGGATTCGGCGCAGTATCTGGTTCACCGTCTGCATGATCCTAGTAGTTCTTTGCCAGATCCATACCTTCATAAAGGCCCGCGACCTCTTCCTCGTAGCCGTTAAACATCAGCGTCGGTTCCCGCCTTGCGAACAGCCCCCCGCCGATGCGGCGTTCAGAGGCCTGCGACCAGCGCGGATGATCCACGTTCGGGTTCACATTACTATAGAAACCGTATTCGCGCGGGTTCGACATGTTCCAGCTTGTCGGCGGCTCATCCTCGGTCAGCGTGATGCGGACAATCGACTTGATGGATTTGAAACCGTATTTCCACGGCACGACCAGACGCAGCGGCGCCCCGTTCTGGTTCGGAATCGGGCGGTCATAAATCCCCGTGGCCATGATCGTCAGCGGGTGCATGGCTTCGTCCAGCCGCAGCCCTTCGCGATAGGGCCATTCGAGGACAGGGAACCGGACACCCGGCATCTCATCGGGGCGCAGCGCCGTTTCAAAGGCCACGTATTTGGCCCCCTCCTGCACGCCCACCATGTTCAGCAGATCGGCCAGTTCGAACCCGTTCCACGGGATTACCATCGACCAGGCCTCGACACAGCGGAAGCGATAGATGCGTTCCTCGACCGTCATCTCGGACATCACATCCGCGAACTGGTAGTCACCGGGGCGGTCAACCAGACCGTCGATCTTGATGCTCCACGGTTCAGTCACCAGCGTATGGGCATATTTTGCCGGATCGTCCTTGCGCGTGCCGAACTCGTAGTAATTGTTGTAGGACGTGATCTCTTCCCAGGTATTGGGCTCCAGCGCGTCCTGCGCCCGGGACGGATTTGGCAAGCTCGCCAACCCCACGCCTGCCAACCCGGCCATCACCTGCCGCCGGTTCAGAAACGCCGCCCTTGGGGTAACGTCAGCATGTGTCAAAGTGTTGGTCCAGCGATGCGCCATGTAAGTCTCCGTATATATGCACCTCGGTCACGAGGTAGACCGCTGATAGCACAGAGCCAAGGAAACAGGCGTAACGATTGAGCGAACAGATTGTAACTTAGGGTCCGCTTATCCCAGCTGCAGCCCAACAGCACGGTTGATCTCGGCCCCGGTGTTAACGGCCTGATAGGTCGGGAACGGCTGCCGGGATGACATGTCGATATCACGCCGCACCCAGTCTTTTCCCTCTAGCTGCCTGAGCGAGGACGACAACGCCCGGTCGGTAATTGCCCCGAGATCTGATTTGAGACCTGAAAAGCGTCTTGGTTGATGCGTCAGCGCCAAAACCGGAACCGTCCAATTGCGGCGGAGCATCGTGAACTCGGCCTCATTGGGGACCAGCGCAACGATCCTGGCCGCCAGCGCGGCGGCCTGCCTGCCTTTTTCGGTCAATCGGAACTCGGGGCGCAAGGGATGGCCATGGCCGGGGTTCCTTTCAAGCAATCCAAGATCAACAAGATGCTCAAGGCTTGCGGCAAAGGCCGTCCGGCCTGCGCCTGTCGCGGTCAGCAAAGGCGCCTGCCTGCCGGGGACACCGTGATGCAACTGCGCCAGAATGTTCAGCGACCATGCCCGGGATGTAAGCTTGACAAGTGTCGTTATGTCCATAAAATATAGTTACCATATTTTTAGACATAAGGAAAGTTCTATGGCCCTTGTTTCTTTGGAAAGCACCATCACACTCGCCATTTCCGTCAAAGACCGCCACACAAGCGCGCACTGGTATAGCGAGAAACTTGGATTTGAACTGATCCATCACATTGATGAAGCCGGGTGGAGCGAGATGTTGACCAAGACCGATGGGGTCACACTTGGTCTGGGTGAACAGACGGAACCTACGCCCGGGAACACTGTACCGGTGTTTGGTATCTCTGACATCGCCACGGCCCGCGCCGCGCTTGAAGGCGCAGGGGTTCGCTTTGACGGCCCGACCGAAACCATCGAAGGGATGGTCAGCACCGCGACATTTTACGATCCGGATAACAACGCGATGATGTTGGCGCAGGATTTGACAGGGCAGGCGTGAGTTTTGCGCAGAAGCCCGCCCTCTTGCATCTGCGAAGTTAAAAGACCCGCCGGTTTGGCGGGTCTTTCCGTTTTTAAAGATCAGTGCACCACGGCATCATCCGGGCGTGGCCGTTCCGAAGTGCCCAGCCGGTCGCCAATGATCAGGCCATCAGCCCCGGCCGTTACAGGAACGGTCTCGCCATCCTTGATCTCACCGGCCAGCAGAGCCTCGGCCAGCGGGTTCTGAAGGGCGCGCTGGATCACACGCTTGAGCGGACGCGCGCCAAAGACCGGATCATAGCCTTCGTTGGCCAGCCATTCCTTCGCGCCATCGTCCAGAGCCAGCTCGATCTTGCGGGCGGCCAGACGCTTTTGCAGACGCGCCATCTGAATATCGACAATGCCATCCATATCGGCCCGCTTGAGGCGGTCAAAGATGATGGTCTCATCCAGACGGTTCAGGAACTCGGGCCGGAAATGCGCCCGGACCGCATCCATCACATCGCGCCGTGCCTGCGCGCTGTCCGCGCCTTCGGGCAACTGGCTCAGCGCCTGAGAACCGAGGTTCGAGGTCAGGATGATCAGCGTCTGCTTGAAGTCCACGGTGCGGCCCTGACCATCGGTCAGAACGCCATCGTCGAGAACCTGCAACAGCACGTTGAACACGTCCGGATGCGCCTTTTCGACCTCATCAAACAGCACAACCTGATAGGGCCGGCGCCGCACGGCTTCGGTCAGCACACCGCCTTCGTCATACCCGACATAGCCCGGAGGAGCACCGATCAGACGGGCGACCGCGTGTTTCTCCATGAACTCTGACATGTCGATGCGCACCATCGCGTTGTCGTCGTCAAACAGGAAATTCGCCACGGCCTTGGTCAGTTCTGTTTTCCCCACGCCGGTGGGCCCGAGGAACAGGAACGAGCCCAGCGGGCGGTTCTCATCATTCAGGCCCGCGCGCGCACGGCGCACGGCATTGGCAACGGCAGTCACCGCCGCATCCTGACCGATCACGCGGGAATGCAGATCGTCTTCCATCCGCAGCAACTTCTCGCGTTCCCCTTCCAGCATCTTTGCGGTCGGGATACCCGTCCAGCGTTCGACCACCGAGGCGATCTGTTCGGGACGCACCGTTTCCTCGGCCATCATGGCGTTGCTTTCGGCGTTTTCGGCCTCGGTCAACTGCTTCTCAAGCTCTGGGATAATGCCATAGGACAGCTCACCGGCTTTTGCCAGATTGCCTTCGCGCTTGGCGATCTCCAGATCGGCCCGCGCCTTGTCGAGTTGCTCTTTCAGATCGCGTGCGCCCGCCAGCTTGTCGCGTTCGGCCTGCCACTGGGCGGTCATCTCGGCGGATTGCTCCTGCAGGTCGGCCAGATCCTTTTGCAAGGTTTCCAGACGATCTTTTGACGCCGCATCATCCTCAAGCTTCAGCGCCTCTTCCTCGATCTGCATCTGCAGGATCTGGCGATCCAGCTGATCGAGTTCCTCTGGCTTGCTGTCCACTTCCATCCGCAACCGCGACGCGGCTTCATCGACAAGGTCGATGGCTTTGTCGGGCAGGAAGCGGTCGGTGATATAGCGATGCGACAGCGTTGCCGCCGACACCAGCGCCGAGTCGGAAATCCGCACTCCGTGGTGCAGCTCGTACTTTTCCTTGATGCCGCGCAGGATGCTGATCGTGTCCTCGACGGTCGGCTCGGTGACCATCACAGGCTGGAACCGGCGCGCAAGGGCCGCGTCTTTTTCGACGTAATTACGATACTCATCCAAAGTGGTCGCGCCGATACAGTGCAACTCACCCCGGGCAAGCGCAGGCTTGATCAGGTTGGCGGCATCCATCGCGCCGTCGGATTTCCCGGCGCCGACCAGCGTATGCATCTCGTCAATAAACAGGATGATCTCACCGGCGGCCTCGGTCACTTCGGTCAGAACCGCCTTCAGGCGTTCTTCGAACTCACCCCGGTATTTCGCACCGGCAATCAGCGCACCCATGTCGAGCGCAAGCAGCTTTTTGTCTTTCAGCGATTCCGGCACGTCGCCGTTGATGATGCGCAGGGCCATGCCCTCGGCAATCGCGGTTTTACCGACGCCGGGTTCCCCGATCAGAACCGGGTTGTTTTTGGTCCGGCGCGACAGAACCTGCATCGAGCGGCGGATTTCCTCATCCCGCCCGATGATCGGGTCGATCTTGCCCTCGGCCGCCGCTTCGGTCAGGTCGCGCGCGTATTTCTTGAGCGCGTCATACCCTTCCTCTGCCGAGGCCGAGTCAGCGGTGCGGCCCTTGCGGATGTCATTGATCGCTTCGTTCAGCTTCTGGGCGGATACGGCTCCGGCCTCCAACGCCTCTTTGGCTTTGGATTTCACCATGCACAACGCCATCAGCACCCGCTCGACCGGCACAAAACTGTCGCCCGCCTTGGTGGCAATCTTTGCAGCCTCGTCCAAAACCTTGGCGGTCTGGCCGTCCATGTAAATCTGGCCCGCATCGCCGCTGACCTTCGGGATTTTCCCCATCGCGGCATCCAGCGCCTCGACCACGCGGCCCGGCGCGCCGCCCGCGCGTGTGATCAGGTTGCTGGCCAGCCCCTGATCGTCATCCATCAATGCCTTGAGTATATGTGTGGGCTCCAGCCTCTGGTGCCCCTCGCGCAGCGCAATCGTTTGCGCCGCCTGCACGAATCCCCGTGCCCGCTCGGTGAACTTGTTCAAGTCCATGCTGTTCTCCTTTTCCAAGCGCCCCGTTTTGACATGCCCGCCTGGCGGCACATGTCGGTCGAAGCCTCACATTCAATCTGGGAAATATCTGACCGGGTTCAAGAGGCTTAGCGCCACAAATCGGCCCTATCCGCGCGGGATCGAATAGACCGTGTAGCCGCCGGTTTCCGCCATCTGCTGCGCGTCATACATATCGACCAGAGACTGCTCCGCGTCGCTGCCGGTGGGGCAGGAAACAAGATCGGCGGTGTGGTCCAGAAATTCGCCGGTAAAGGCTGTCTCGCCCGTCAACTGGCACCAGTCGTCGTCCGAGCGGTAGCCGCGCACCAGCAGCAGATTGTCATTGGTCGGGGCCGGTGCTGCGCCGGTATCCGATGCGCCGCCATGCTTGACCTCATCACATGCCGCCAGTGCGATGAGCATTCCGAGTGCAACCAGATGTTTCATGTCCTGTCCCTTTTCAAATCATTCACCTGAATTGCGGGCAATATAGCACAACCTGCGTTCTGCGCCTTGAACCCGTTCACCGTCGCCAGATCATGGACAGACCGCCCCGAACCCGTTAGGACGCAGACGTTTGCCAAAAAAACGGAGCGCACCCCATGTCCGATGACCGCCTGATCGTAGCCCTCGATGTCCCGAACGCCCTGCAGGGGCTGGCCATGGCCGAACGGCTGGGCGACAGTGTCTCGTTTTACAAGATCGGGCTGGGCATGCTGACCGGTGGCGGGCTGGCTTTGGCCAATGAGCTGAAGCAGGACCACGGCAAGCGCATCTTTCTGGACATGAAGCTGTTCGACATCGGCAACACGGTCGAAAACGCCGTACGCGGGCTGGCGCAGTTCGATCTGGATTTCCTGACCGTGCATGGCGACCCGCATGTGGTGCGGGCGGCCAAGGAAGGGGCTTCGGGCAAGGACCTGAAAATTCTCGCGGTGACGATCCTGACCTCGCTTAACCGCGACGATCTGGATGCCGGCCTGCTGAAATACGGCGACGTGCAGGATCTGGTGGTCGAACGCGCCGTCCGCGCGTTGGAGGCCGGGGCGGACGGCGTCATCGCCAGCCCGCAAGAGGCCGCCCTGATCCGCGCCCTGCCCCAGGCCGAAGGCCGGCTGATCGTGACCCCCGGCGTGCGCCCTGCGGGTGCGGCATTGGGCGATCAGAAACGCGTCGCCACCCCCGCCAGCGCCATCGGCGACGGGGCCGATCACATCGTTGTGGGCCGCCCGATCTATCAGGCAGACGATCCCAAAGCCGCTGCCGAGGCTGTTCTGAACGAGTTAAATTCTTTGACACGCCACTAAACGGCACAGGGGAATCAGCACGTATTTGCCCAAGAACGGGCGGCAAACTCTTGACGTTACGTCAATTTTCACGCCCACCGCGCCAAATTGCCCCTGTGCCTGAAAACACACATTCAAAACCCGCATTAGGTATGGGCTGTGTTCACGCTATCGCATTCACGCATTTTGCGCGATTCTGGGGATGAGACACTCCCCAACGAACCGTCTCTTCCTGAGGTTCGTTACCTCCCCCCGCCCTGTTGCGGGGGGTCTTCTTTCGGAACATCCGGCGCGGCTGACGGGCCTGTGATCACCCGCAAAGGGTGCTATAAGAAGTTTCCCGAACCCTGCGCATGTGGACGCAAATGCCCGGTCTGTGCCGAGATTGCCTGACTTCGCTGAACGATGAGCGGCGCTGCCCGTCCTGCGGCAGCCCGCGCGTGCTGGCGCATCCCGAACTGTTCGACCTGTCCATTGCGCATATGGATTGCGACGCGTTCTACGCCTCGGTCGAAAAGCGCGACAACCCCGATCTGGCGGACAAGCCGGTGATCATCGGCGGCGGCAAGCGTGGCGTCGTATCCACCGCCTGTTACGTAGCGCGGATCAGGGGCGTGCGCTCGGCCATGCCGATGTTCAAGGCCCTGCAGTTGTGCCCCGAGGCGGTGGTGATCAAACCGCGCATGTCGGTCTATGCCAAGGTCTCGCGCGAAATCCGCGCGATGATGGATGAGCTGACCCCAGACGTTGAACCCCTGTCGCTGGACGAGGCGTTCATGGACCTGTCGGGCACGCAACGCCTGCACGGCGCGCCGCCTGCGGTGATGCTGGCGCGGCTGGTCAAGCGGATGAAAGACGAACTGGGCCTGACCGGGTCCATCGGCCTGAGCCACAACAAGTTTCTGGCCAAGGTCGCCTCGGACCTCGACAAACCGCGCGGGTTTTCGGTGATCGGCAAGGCCGAAACCGCCGCGTTTCTGCATGACAAACCGGTGCGGCTGATCTGGGGTATTGGCCCGGCGGCGCAGGAGTCGCTGGACCGAGCTGGCATCCGCACATTTTCAGACCTGCTGCGCTGGGATCAGGAAGCGCTGACCGCCCGGTTCGGATCGATGGGCTACCGCCTGTGGCATCTGGCCCGCGGACAGGACAAGCGCCGCGTCTCGGCCCACGAACCGATGAAGTCGATCAGCAATGAGATGACGTTTTTCGAAGACACCTCGAGCACCGAGATTCTGGACGGGCACCTGTGGCGCATGGCCCTGAAAGTCTCGGACCGCGCCAAGGCCAAGGGGCTGGCGGGGCGGGTTGTCACGCTGAAGCTGAAGAAAGCTAACCACAAGATCCTGACCCGGCGCGTGTCCCTGCGCGACGCGACCCAGATCGCCGACCGGATTTACCGGACCGCACGCGCATTGTTCGATCAGGTTGGCGATCAGGGACCCTATCGCCTGCTGGGCTGCGGGTTGTCCGATCTGTGCCCGGAAGATCAGGCCGATATCTCGGGCGATTTGCTGGACCCGGGTGCGGCGCGACGGTCACAAGCCGAGCGGGCGACGGACGAGATTCGCAGGAAATTCGGAACCGATGCGATCGTGAAGGGGCGGGCGCTGCGCTGAACTTATTCAGCGGCCAATTGCGCCGGCTCTGCACCGATGGCGGATATCTCGGCGATCACCTGCCGCAGCACATTGGCAAAGGCCATGAAGTTGGCATTCGGCGTGATCTTTTCCTCGTCCATGTACAAGGCCCGATCGATCTCGATCTGAACCGCATGCTGATGCCGCCCCGGACGCCCATAGGTCTGCGTGACATAAGCCCCGGCAAAGGGCGCATTCCGCGCGACGGCCAGACCCGCCGAGGCAAAGGCCGATTCGATCCGCTCGACAATCTCGGCCGAGGCGGATGCGCCGAACCGGTCACCCAGCACGATCTCGGGCCGCTTGCTATGCGCGGCGCTGGCCATCGCCACGGCCTCATGCGGCATCGAATGGCAATCGACCAGAATCGCCTGCCCGAATTTCTCGTGCGATTCCGCCAGCAGGGATTTCAGGCGCGCGTGGTAGGGCCGCCAATGGGTGTCGATGCGCAAGCGCGCCTCGTCCATGGTCAGCTTGCCGCGATAAATCGCGCGCCCATTTGCCACCACCCGCGGAATCACCCCCAGCCCCGAGGCGACGCGCGGATTGTGCCCATGCCTGCGCGCGCCGCTGATCAGCGCCGGGTCAAGCTCATCGGCGCTGCGGTTGAGGTCCAGATAGGCGCGCGGCATCGCGGCCTTGATCAGCGGCGCGCCGCAATCGGCGGCAGGCGCGAAAAGCTGATCGACAAACGCATCTTCCGAGGATCGAATCACATTAGGATTCAGCACCGAACGCTTCAGAAAGGCCTCAGGATAGTCGCGCCCGCTATGCGGCGAAGAAAAAACCGCGCATGAGCTGCGGTTTTCGGGCATATCCAGTGTGTAGGCTGCGTTCTGCATGATTACTCCGTGTTCGCAGCTAACATAGACCGGAAAATAGTTCTTCCAAACCCCTTGAACCCCTTTGCGACTCCTTTTATAGACCCCGCTACCGGCGCGGGTATCCGCGCCCCATTTCGTTATGGGGCAGGGCACGCAAAGGTTCGTGGGCGGTTAGCTCAGCGGTAGAGCACTTCGTTGACATCGAAGGGGTCACAAGTTCGATCCTTGTACCGCCCACCATCGTTTCACTGTTCCGGGTTTTCCGGGGCACCCGCTAACCCAGGCGCTGGCCACGTCTTTGATGAAGGCGCCGCAGATTGGAGACAGACCAATGAAGGTCAAGAACTCGCTCCGCTCGCTCAAGAACCGGCACCGTGATTGCCGGATTGTGCGTCGCAAAGGCCGCGTCTACGTGATCAACAAGACGCAGCGCAAGTTCAAGGCTCGTCAGGGCTAAGAACTGCACAATACCGAATTGAAAGAACCGCGCCTTCGGGTGCGGTTTTTTTGTTGGCGGACGGGATGAGCCATGCACCGACCATCAGCCTGTCCCGCCTGAAACTTTCAAAGTTTCAGGGACGGTTTCTTTTCAAGAAACCGTCGTTTCTCGCGATAGCGACCATTTGACCAACTAAATTGGTCGGAAATCCTTGCATCCCCCGCAGAATCGTTTAATTGACCAAATCAGTCGGGTTATAACCCGCCACGCACTTCAATGTTGGGACAAAAAGATGCTGAAATCCTCTACCTGCGTTGCCGCCGCCCTGACGGCGCTGATTGCCACCTCTGCCGCCGCCGAGGGCGAACTGAACCTGTATTCCTCGCGCCACTACGACACGGATGAGCGTCTGTATTCGGATTTTGAAGAGGCTACAGGCATCAAGATCAACCGGATCGAGGGCAAAGCCGATGAGCTGATCGCCCGGATGGAGGCCGAGGGCGCGAACTCTCCGGCGGATGTGATGCTGACGGTCGACACCTCGCGACTGGCCCGCGCCAAAGAGGCCGGTGTGCTGCAAACCATCGACAGCGCCGTTCTGGAAGAGCGCGTTCCGGCCAACTTGCAGGACACCGACAATCAATGGTTCGGCTTCTCGCAGCGCGGGCGGATCATCTTCTACAACAAGAACAAGGTCACCAACCCGCCCGCCACCTATGCCGATCTCGCCAAGCCGGAGTATCAGGGGCTGATCTGCATCCGGTCGTCCAGCAACGTCTACAACCAGACCCTGCTGGCCTCGATCATCACCCATGAGGGCGCGGATGCGGCCAAGGGCTGGGCCGAAGGCATCGTCGCCAACATGGCCCGTGACCCGCAGGGCGGCGACACCGACCAGCTGCGCGGCATCGTTTCGGGGGAATGCGACATCGCCGTGTCGAACACCTATTACTTCGCCCGTTCGATCCGCAAAGACGTCAAGGGTCTGTCGGCAGACCGTGACATGATCGGCTGGGTGTTCCCCAACCAGGACAGCTATGGCGCGCATATGAACCTGTCGGGCGGCGGCGTTGCGGCACATGCGCCGAACAAGGAAAACGCGATCCTGTTCCTGGAGTATCTCTCCGGCGATCAGGCGCAGCAGTATTTCTCGGCTGGCAATGACGAGTTCCCCGCGGTCGAAGGCGTTGAACTGGCCGAGTCGGTGAAGGCTCTGGGCGAGTTCAAAGCGGATGAGGTCAACCTGTCCGAGGTGGCCAAGAACATCCCCGAGGCGCAGAAAATCTTTAACGAGGTTGGCTGGAAATAACCCTGCTGAAATATCGGGCAGTTCAGGGGTGCGATGCTGGTTCGCACCCCTTTTTCGTTGCGTAGAATTAATGTTTGGCGAATACTATTCTCGTAAACGAAAGAAAATCTCATATTTGATACATGCTTGATGCCCTCTCTGACCGCCTCGCCACTCGCCTGAAGGACCTCCGTCTGGGGCACAACTGGTCGCTGGACCAACTGGCCGAACACAGCGGCATCAGCCGGGCGACGCTGTCGCGGATGGAGAAGGGTGACGTCAGCCCGACCGCCGAAAGCCTCGGTAGGTTGTGCGCCGCCTACGGCCTGCCGATGTCGCGCCTGCTGATGATGGTCGAGGACAGTTTCGACCCCAAAGTGCCCTTTGAACGTCAGGCCGAATGGCGCGACCCCGAGACCGGCTTTACCCGCCGCGCCGTGTCGCCCCCTGCCCCCGGCCTGAACGGAGAGGTTCTGGAATGCCACCTGCCCCGCGACACGGTGATCACCTATGAAACGCCACCCAAACCGGGGCAGGAACATCACCTGATCGTTCTGGATGGTGCGTTGACCCAGACGGTCGACGGCACCGCACATGTGCTGAACGGCGGCGATTGCCTGCGCTATCACCTGTCGGGTCCGACCCGGTTTGAAACCGGCCCCGCGCGCGGTGCGCGCTACATTCTGGTGCTGGTATGATCACCCGGCTGACCGACGCTTATTTCGACAGCGCGTTGGATGACCTGACCGAAATTCTGCACGCCTGCGTTCACACCGGGGCCAGCATTGGCTTCATCCTGCCCTTTTCGCCCGACGATGCCCGCGCCTATTGGCAGAACCGAGTCCGGCCCGGCGTGGCCACAGGCGCGCTGGACCTGTTTGTCCTCTATGACGCGGGGCGCATTCAGGGCACCGTCCAGTTGATCCCGGCCCCGATGCCGAACCAGCCGCATCGGGCGGATGTGGCCAAGTTGTTGGTGCATCCGCAGGCCCGGCGGCGCGGGCTTGGGCGGGCGCTGATGACTGCCCTGACCGATCGTGCATCGGAATTGGGGCGCACCGTTCTGGTTCTGGATACCCGCAGCAGCGATCCGTCGCGCATTCTGTACCAGAGCCTTGGGTTCCAGATCGCCGGGGAAATCCCGGATTACTGCCGCAACCCATTCGAAGACGGGCTGGAGCCGACTACCTATATGTACAAAAACCTTGCCGAATCGGCGGTCTGACGCGAAACGCAGACGTTACTCGGCGGCGGTGACCTTTTCGGGAAATTTGTTCGGCAGCAACCCCATCGCACGGGCCTGCCGCACATCCGCAAGCAAATCGCGCTCGGCGGCGGCAAACAGATCCTCGGGGTCGTCGAGGACGAAATACCCCATCTGATGCATGTCGATCCGGTACGGCGTGCGCAGAATGGTCAGGATATCGAACGGGTCCCGGTCGGGAATGTCGCTGGTGACAGCATAGACAAGCTCGGTCGGGGAAGAGGCCAGCCCGGAGCCCAGCGCCTTGATCTTGCCGTCCTGACGGCGCAGCCCGAATTCGATGGAAAACCAGTAGAGCCGGATCAGCCAGGCATAGTCACTCGCATCCGCCTGAACGCCTGCCTTTCCGATGGCATGGCTGAACGCGGCAAAGCGCTTATCGCTCAGCAGCGGCGTGTGTCCGAAAATCTCGTGAAAGATGTCTGGCTCTTCGATGTAGTCGAAATCCTCGCGCGAGCGGATGAAGGAGGCCGCCGGGAACACCCGGTCCGCCAACATGCCGAAAAAGGTCTTGAACCCGATCAGCGCGGGCACCGGCTGCACGCGCCAGCCGGTCAGGTCCAGCAGACGCTCGGAAATGTCGGCGCAGGACGGCACCTTGGTCTTCGGCAATTCCAGCCGCGCCAGCCCGTCGGTATATTCGCGCGCCATGTAGCGCTGCACGTTACCTTCCTGCGCGGCGTAAAGATCGGCCCAGACGCGATCTTCGTCGGCGGTATAGTCGATGTGACCCCGTTCATCGGCCACTTTGGCAACGTATTTGGTCGATTTGGGCATAGCTCTCCTCCGGCTTGCTAACAGGATACCTGTTCGGGTGCGGTGGATTTGTTTTGATTCCAGGTGATTTTGGTCTATTTTGACAAATTCATTTTGGTTTTGTTCGGAAAGCGAAACATATGCTTCAACCTGCCGATATAGCCATCCTGCGCGAATTACAGATCAACGGTCGTCTGTCCATGCAGGACCTGGCCGAAAAAACCGGGCTCTCGGCCTCGCAATGCTGGCGGCGGGTCCGCGATCTTGAGGCGTCGGGCGTTGTCTCGGGCTACCGCGCGCAGGTGGCGGCCAAGGCGGTGGGGCTGAATGCCATCGCCTATGTGCATGTCGCGCTGCGGGATCATCAGGAGGACAGCATCGCGGACTTCCTGCGGCTGGTCGAAACCGAGCCGCAGATTGTCGAATGCGCCTCGATCACCGGGGATCATGACTTTATCCTCAAGGTCTATGCCAAAACGCCGGAAGACCTTGAAGTGTTCATCATGCAGCGGCTGCTGAAATCCGGGCTGGTGCGTGACACACGCAGCAATTTCGTGCTGCGCCAGACCAAGACGCGGGGGCCGTTGCCCATCCTCTGACCCGCGCCCGAAGGCGACAGCCGGGCCCCGATGTGGTACAGGTTTTCGAAACGACCGAGGCACGGCATAGGCCAGGAAACCCCCAACTTGGGAGGTATCGGTATGATTATGCGGATTTTTCAGGTCGTCACGCGCCCCGGCAAGGAAGCCGAGTTTGCGAAATTCTTTCACGAAACAGCCATTCCGCTGATGACCCAAACGGACGGGATTGTCTCGGTCCTGCCCGGCGCAGCCCGGACGGAAAGCCCGCGCGAATTCAGTTTCGTCATGGTCTGGCGCGATCTTGACGCCCTGAAAGCCTTTGTGGGCGAGGATTACACGACCCCGCATATCGATCCGGCCGAAGCGGAACTGGTCGATTCGCGCATCATCCGGCATTACGATCTGGTCGAAACCTGAGGCCGGGATAAGGCCCGGGCCGTTCGGGCTGCAACAACCTGATCACGCGACCCTAGGCCTCGGTCCGGGGGTTGGCTTTCACCTCGTTCAGCTTCTGTATGACTTCGGCTTTCCAGCCGGCCTGTATCCTCAGCGACAATTGCGACGGCGGCCGGTGCGTGGGGGTCAGAATGGCATATTCATAGCGCAGGGGCGCCTGCAGCGGCACGAACAGGATTTTCCCGTCGGACAGGTTCATCTCGCGCTCGGTCGCAACGGTCAGCGGGTCGACAATGGAGCAACATTGGCCGGAACTGATGAACGGGATCAGCGGCAGAAAATACTGGCAGGTGACGGTCGGATTATACGTGGCCGAGGCCGTCTGGAACTCCTGCCGGACCTTGCGCTGGAACGGGTGGGTGGCATGCAGCCCGCCCATCGGGACCCCGTCCAGATCCGCGAGCGTTATGAAGGCGCGGGCGGCAAAGCCGTGGTCCCGGCCGATGGCGCAAAAGCAATCCGCGCTGATGATCTCGGCTGAAAACTGAGGCTGCTTGCCGGTGGGATGTTCGAAGTCGGCAAATCCGAAATCGATGTTCTGGCTGCCCGCAAGCTCCATGATCTGAGGCGAGCTGCGTGTCGATAAGGTGATACGGACCTCGGGGTTTTCGCCGACCGATCCGCTGATGAAGCGCGGAAACAGAAAGGCCGAGGGGCCCGGCATGGTGGCGATGTTCAGGCTGCCGGACGTTCCCTTGATCAGCCCCTCCATGGTGCTGGAAATGGTCGACAGCCGTTCGAGAATGCCGGTGGTTTCGGCCAGCAGGTAATGGGCCTCGGGCACCGGGACCAGCCTGCGCCCGCGCCGTTCGAACAAGGTCAGGCCAAGGCTTTTTTCAAGATTTTTCAGCGCCAGGCTGATCGCGGGCTGGGTGCGGTTCAGCTTTCTGGCGGTCTGAGAGATGGAGCCCGTCTCCATCACCTCGCGAAATACGGTGAGCTGCGTCAGATTCATTCCGGATATATAAGCTAAACCTTAGTATTGTGAAATATAACAAATTTGTATTTATGAAAATTGCGTCTACGCTGACAGGATCGAAATTCGGGAAAACCGAATCCAAACCTGGGAGATTGTGATGAAACTTGTGAAATGTCTGACCGGTCTGGCCTTGGCTGGCGCGATTGCAGCGCCGGCGCTGGCGCAGGACCCGACCTTTTTCCGCATCGGCACCGGCGGCGCGGGCGGCACTTATTTTCCGATCGGCGGGACCATCGCCAACGGTATTTCGGCCCCTCCGGGATCGCGCCCCTGTGACGAGGGCGGCCAGTGCGGTGTGCCCGGTCTGATCGCGATTGCGCAATCCACGACCGCCTCGGTCTTCAACAACGCTGCCGTGCAGAATGGCGAATTGGAAGCCGGGCTTGCGGCGGCTGACGTCACCCGCTCGATGTATCTGGGCGAGGGTAAATTCGACGGCAAACCCCATCCCAAGCTGCGCATTGTCGCCAACCTGTTCCCCGAAGACCTGCATCTGGTGCTTCCGGCGGGCGAGACGATCAATGACCTGAGCGATCTGGAAGGCAAGCGCGTGGGCATCGCGCAGGCCGGGTCCGGCACACAAGTGGCCGTGCTGCAGATGCTGGATGCCTGGGGCGTCAATCGCGACAACATGGATGAGGCCGAGTTGAACAACAGCCAAAGCGCCGAGCGCCTGGCCGACGGTCAGCTGGACGCCTATTTCTATGCGGCGGGCTGGCCGGTGGCCGCGATGGTGCAACTGTCCTCGACCAAGGGGATGAACCTGCATTCCTTCACGGATGAAGATATGGCCAAGATCAACGAGATCATTCCGGCCTATATCCCCTCGACCATTCCGGGTGGCGTGTACGAAGGCATCGACTCTGAGACCAAGACACCTGCGGTCAGCGCGATGCTGGTGGTGTCCTCGGACCTGTCCGAAGACTTGGTTTACCAGATGACCAAGGCCCTGTGGAACGACAACACCCGCAAGCTGCTGGACAATGGCCATGCCAAGGGTAAGCAGATCACGCCCGACACGGCGCTGGACGGGGTTCAGGCCCTGGGCGTGCCGCTGCATCCAGGGGCCGAGAAGTTCTATAAAGAAGCCGGTCTGCTGCAGTAACCCGAACCTGCTGAAACAAGCCGTCCGGTGCCCCGACAAGGGCACCGGACTGTCCAAACGCGCGATCTCAGGGGGCCATCATGTCCGAGACCCAAAAACTTGATGACCACGAACTGACGGCCGAGGAACTGGCCGCCATCGAGGAACAGTTCGACGAAGGTGCCGCCGTCCGGCAGGTCACGCCGACGGCGGGCAAGGTCCTGCGGGTCGTGGCCCTGATCTTTGCGTTCTACGAGTTTTTCACGGCGGGTTTCGGCCTGCCCGCGGACCATTGGCATATGGGCATCTATCTGGCCCTGCTGTTCATTCTAGTCTACGCGACGATCCCGATTGTGGGGTCCAAGAACCTCTATGCGCTCAAGGTCAGCCGGTTTCGGGTCGGGAACATCCCGATTTACGATCTGGTTTTCATGGCGCTTGGCATTGTCGCCGCACTTTATGTCGGCGTTGCCTGGCGCGGCATCCCGTTGCTGGGCATCGAGGAACAGACCTTCCGCATGGGCAATCCCAACAGCTATGACGTGGCTCTGGGCGTTGTCATCATCCTGCTGGTGCTGGACATCGCGCGCCGCACGCTGGGATGGGTGCTGCCGCTGATCATCTGCGTGTTCATGTCTTATGCCTTGCTGGGCCCTTATTTCCCCGGCTTGCTGCAGCACCCGGGCGTGAATTTCAAAACCTTCGTCTCGTCGATGTATTTCCCGCAGGAAGGCATCTATGGCGTTACGCTGTGGGTCGTTTCGACCATCGTGTTCCACTTCGTCTTATTCGGCGTGATTGCCCAGCGCACCGGCCTGGGACAATTGTTCATCGACAACGCAACCATTCTGGCCGGGCGCTACACCGGCGGACCTGCAAAAGTGTCCGTCGTATCCTCGGCCTTTTTCGGAACCATCTCGGGCTCGTCGGTTGCCAACACCGTCTCCACCGGGGCGCTGACCATTCCGAATATGAAACGTCTGGGCTATCCCGGCCATTTCGCAGGCGGGGTCGAGGCTGCATCCTCCGCCGGCGGCCAGATCACCCCGCCGATCATGGGGGCCGCAGCCTTCATCATGGCTGAATTCCTTGAGGTGCCCTACACCACTATCGTGATCGCCGCGATCTTCCCAGCGATCCTGCATTATGTCGGCGTCTTCGCCGTCGTGCACCTGATGGCGCGCAAGCTGAACCTGCAGGGGCTGGCGAAAGAGCAGTTGCCGCAACTGAAAGCGGTCTGGGCCGAGGGCTGGGCCAATGTTGTCCCGCTGATCGGCCTGCTGGTGGTGCTGTTTTCCGGCTACACGCCGTTCATGTCGGCCTTTTGCGGCATCTCTCTGGCCGTCATCGCGGGCATGTCGCGGATCAAGCAACCGCCGACCCTGATCTATGCGGCGGCGTTCTTGGCCTTTGTGCTGTGGAAATTCTCGGATGGCGGCTTCGATCTGACCATGACCGCGATCCTGTGCGCGCTGTCCGTCATCGCCACGCTCAACCCGCAGAAACGCATCGAAGTGCCCGAGATGCTGCAGGCGGTCGAGCTGGGCGTGAAATACTCGCTGGCCGTGGGTGCGGCGGCGGCGGCCGTGGGCATCGTGGTCGGTGTGATCAACACCACCGGCATCGGCTTCCGCATCGGGTTCATGGTGACGCAGGGGGCGGGCAATCTGGCCTCGGACCTGTACAACATGATCTCGTTCGGCAGCTTCCAACTGTTTGCGATGGAAGACCTGCAACTGTTCATCTCGCTGGTCTTCATCGCGGTGGTCTGCATACTGATGGGCGCGGGCATCCCGACAACGGCGCTTTACATCATGCTGGTCTCGGTGGCGCAGCCCGCGCTGGCGCAACTGGGCGTGCCGCCCATCGCAAGCCACCTGTTCGTTTTGTACTATGGCGTGGTGTCCGAGATTACGCCGCCGGTCTGTACCTCGGCCTATGCGGCGGCGGCGATTGCCAATTCGAACCCGTTCCGAACCGGCCTGTCGGCCTTCACCCTCGGGCTGGGGAAAGTCATCGCACCGATGGCATTTGTCTACGCGCCGGTTCTGCTGTTCGTGTCCTCGACCGGGTTCAATCTGTGGGAGTTCACCTATACCGCATCCAGCTGCATCGCTGGGGTGATCGCCCTGTCGGCGGCTGTGGTGGGTTACTGGCTGCAACCTCTGAACATTGTGTCGCGCATCCTGATGGCGATCGCCGGGGTGATCTTTGTCGCCCCCTCCCTGACTGCCGATCTGATTGCGCTGGCCGTGGCCTCTCCGGTGATCGTGACGCAACTGATCGCGCGCAGCCGCAGCCATTCCGCGGCCTGACCCGATGGCAGAGCAGGTCACAATCATCGGCGCGGGGATTGTCGGCCTCTGCTGCGCCCTGTCGCTGCAGGACCGGGGCATCCGGGTTCGGCTGATCGACCGGGGCGAGCCGGGGCAGGAGACATCCTTTGGCAATGCAGGGGTGGTGTCGCCCTGGTCGATTGTCCCCCAGTCGACGCCGGGGATCTGGAAGAAACTGCCACACATGCTGCTGGACCCCAAAGGCGCCTTGTCGGTCCGGATGTCCTTCTGGCCCAGAATGATCCCGTGGGGCATGCGGTTCCTTGCGAATGCGGGCGAAAAGACCGTGCGCGAGGTGTCGGACGCGATGGAACTGCTTTGCCGCCCGTCAATCGAGCTGTACCGCATGCATCTGCAGGGCACCGGCCATAAAGACCTGATTGTCGACAGCAACTACATCCACGCCTTCCGCCGCCCCGAACAGGCCAATCTGGAGGGCCTGGATTACCTGATCCGGACCGAGAAAGGCGGTCAGCTGGAACGTATCGACGGCGAAGACCTGCGCCGCATCGAGCCCGCGCTGAGCCGGGATTACAAGGCCGCCATTCTGATCAAAGGCCAGGCCCGGATCACATCGCCCGGACGTGTCGGGGCGGTTCTGGCCGAAAAGGCCCGACAGCAGGGGGCCGAGTTCCTGAAGACCGAGGTCACAGGGCTGAACAGCGCCGATGGTGAAGGCTGGCATCTGCAAACCCCCACCAAGACCTTGCACGCGAACACGGTCGTTCTGTCCGCCGGCGTCTGGTCCGCCGACCTTCTGAAACCGCTGGGGCTGTCCGTTCCGCTGGTGGCCGAACGGGGATACCATGTTGAGTTTCCAAACCCGTCGGCCTGCCTGAACAATTCGGTGATGGATGTGGATGCCAAGGTTGTCGCAAGCTCGATGCAAGGTGGTCTGCGGGTCGCGGGCACAGCCGAGTTTGCCAGCATCGACGCGCCCGCCGATCCGCGCAAGCAGGCGATCCTGACGGATCAGGCAAAGGCGATGCTGCCCGACCTCGATACCAGCCAGACGCGGTTCTGGATGGGGCGGCGTCCCTCCTTTCCCGACAGCCTGCCCGCGATTGGACAGGTCAACGGAAAACCGGGCCTGTTCGGCGCCTTCGGGCATTCGCATTACGGGCTGATGATGGCCCCGAAAACCGGCGAGCTTGTGGCCGATCTGGTCTCGGACCGCCGCCTCAACATCGACCTGACGCCCTATTCTCTGGCCCGGTTCTGACGGGCCGCGCACGATCATCGAAAGGACCTGAGCTTATGCCGATTTACCAAGGCGGGCAGAATATCTGCGGGGCATCCATTGGGGTTTTGTGCCTTGAAAGCTATTTTCCGAAACCCCCGGGGCATATCAAGAACCCCTCGGGCCTGTCCTTCCCCGTGCTTTATGAGATGATCGACGGCGTCACCGTTCCGACACTGCTGAACAACCCGAGCCCCGACCTGCTGGACCCCTTCATCAAAGGCGCGCAACGGCTCGAGGCCGAAGGCGTTAGGTCGATCACCGGCAGTTGCGGCTTTCTGGCCCTGTTTCAGCGGGAACTGGCCGCCGCCGTTTCCGTGCCTGTTTTCGCGTCAAGCCTGATTCAGGTGCCGCTGGCCTATCACATGACGGGGGCCAGCGCGCCAGTCGGGGTCCTGACAGCAGACGCCTCGGCCCTGACCCCGCGCCATTTCCAAGGTGTGGGCGCGGCGGGTATTCCAGTGGCGGTTAAAGGGCTGGAAGCCACGCATGAATTCGCCGAGGTCATCCTACGCAACACCCGCACCCGAATGGACACCGACCTGATCGAGGCCGAGGTTCTGCAAGCCGCCCAAGACCTGAAACGCGATGCGCCGGACGTACGGTCGATCGTTCTGGAATGCACCGACTTGCCGCCCTACGCCGCGCAAATTCAGCAGGCACTAAAGCTGCCGGTCTTCGATCTGACAACGCTGGCGCAGATGGCGCATACCGTGACCACGCGCGCTCCCTATTCCGGGATCATGCCCTGGGAGTGAATGTCCCGAATATGGGACCGACGCCTCGGGCAATGGGCTGCTGGCGACAATTCTGGGCGCAAAGCGCATTACATCCGATCAAAAGCTGGTCTTGATGCTAACCAGCGGGCGGCCCGCCTTGTTCGGGTATCAGGGCGAATTGCAGGTTTCACGCGAGCAGTAACAGGCACTACCCCCAAGGCCCGCTGCCGGGCCGCCGGGGTCTTTCCGGTTTGGGCGGACGGGGCGCATTCCCCTGCCCCGCCAGCTTGCGCAGGGCGGCTATCCGGTTCGCTGTCGATGGGTGTGTCGAAAACAGCTTGTCGCGCGTATGCGCATGCAGGGGGTTGATGATGAACATATGCGCCGTGGCCGGGTTCCGCTCGGCCGCGTCGTTGTCGATGCGGGCCGCGCCCTGTTGAATCCGCTCCAGTGCGGAGGCAAGCGCCAGCGGCTGGCCGCAAATCTGGGCTCCCAGCCGGTCGGCTGCGTATTCCCGCGTCCGGCTGATCGCCATCTGCACAAGGCCCGCAGCCAGCGGGGCCAGGATCATCAGCGCGATGGTCCCGATCAGGCCAATCCCGTTGTCCCTGCGCCCGCCAAAGAACAGCGCGAAATTCGCCAGCATCGTGATCGCGCCCGCAAAAGTCGCGGTAACGGTCATGATCGCGGTGTCGTGGTTCTTGATATGCGCAAGCTCGTGGGCCACGACGCCTGCCAGCTCCTCTCGCGACAGAGTCCGGATCAGGCCCGAGGTCACGGCAACGGCGGCATTGTTCGGATTGCGCCCGGTTGCAAATGCGTTCGGCTGCGGGGTGTCCAGCAGATACACAGCAGGCGTCGGCATGCCGGCATTGCGCGCAAGATCCTGCACCATCTGCGACAGGCCCAGACGATCCCCGCTTGGAACAGGTTGCGCATTGTGCATGCGCAGCACCATCTTGTCCGAGTTCCACCAGGTGAACACGTTCATGCCCGCAGCAAAGACCAGAGCCAGCACCATGCCGCCGGACCCGGCCAGAAGATATCCCAGCCCCATGAACAAACCCGTCATGGCGGCCATCAGCATTGCCGTTTTCGTGTAACCCATCTGTTGCAAACCCTCAGGATGCGCCCCTTGGCAGAAACGCCGTGAACGCGTTGCGATTGAGGTAGGTATTGCCCCGATCCGTGACAATACCGGGAAGCGTGCGCCCGGCGCAGTCTCAGGGTCTGTCGACAAAAAACCTCGGCCACGCGCTCATTCTGTTGAAACAGTGTGAAGTGTTTCACTTTGGCAAGAATCGCTTTGCGGTAGTATGCTTGAGCCGTGGTGAGTGAAAAGTGTGAGTTCTTTGATGTATTTGTCGAAAATCGAAGGGCGGAGTGACGCCGTAAGAAACACCCAGAAAGACGATTTCGCGCGGACGTATCCTTTGCTGGATGACAGCGCCGTGCACGCGCAGTGGAAAGGCGGTGCGTGGCATCTGACGCGGATCGGCGATATCTGGAAACGGACCGGAAAGATACTTTCGCTGCCTTATCAAGGCACTGACGCCTACCCGTCCTTTCAATTCGCCGAGGATGGCACGCCCCTGCCGCTGATGGAAAAGGTGCTGCGGGCCCTGCCGCGCGGCATGACACCGTGGCAGCGCGCCTTCTGGATGACCTCGCCCAAGAAAGAACTGGGCGGTGCGGTACCGGCGCAGTGCATCAAGGCCGGTGATGACCGCGTGATCAAGGTTGCCGGACAGGCTTGCGAGATATTCTGAACCCAGGCGTATAGGATTTGCGGCCACAGTCCGTGACATCATCCAAGGATTGACCCCCTGCGGCGAACAATCTGTGCTAGTTTGGACCCGAGGACATTCTAGCAGGAGTTTTCCCGTTGCTGACCAAGCCGCTCCGCCTTGCCGCCGCCGTTTTGGCTGTCGCAGTCTCGTCAACCTCGGCACATGCCCTGTCGTCCGGCATTCCCGCCTGGCTGCAGAAACATGTGGGAACCGGTGACGGCCAGATCGCGCCGGTGGTTCTGCAACGGGCGCGGGCGCTTTATCAGGAAAAACGCCGTCAGGGTGCGGTCAGAAACCCCTGTTACCTTGCCAAGGATGCCACACGCCCCAGCACCTCACCCGGTGGCAATCCGGGGCGGCGGTTTTACGTCATTTGCGAATCTCAAAAACTCTTCCGGGCCGTTTCCTCCGGCTACGGCAACGGGCGCAAACTGCGGCAGGCGAATTTCTCGAACGGTCGCCAATGTGCAAAGAATTTCAGCAACGCCGAAGGGTCGAAACTGACGGCGGGCGGGTCATACGTGACCGCAGAATCCCGCACCTCGTTCAAAGGCTACTACAGCCAATCGGGCAAACGGACACCGTTCTACCGGACCTTCCTGCTGTTCGATGGCGAGGGCGAAACCAGCAATGCGCGGGAGCGGGCCATTGGCGGCCACCCCGCCGTGTTCCTCAAGTGGCAATGCCGCTTCAAGAACCCGCAAAGCCCGCATGCCGATGCCGAAGGCTATGTTCCTTACGGGAAACTGGTGAACTACACCGGCGGCCGTAGCAACGGATGCACCACATGGTCGCAATCGGCGTCCAAAGACATCCTGGCGATGGTCGAGGGGAAGCCGACGACGCTGTATATCTATCCGGAATCCAAAGACATCAATGCGGTGGCCAAGGCTGTGAAAAAGGGAAAGTCGCTGTCACGCGCCGGGCTTTACTGGAATGCGGCCTGCCTGCAGGCCATCGGCGCGCCCAAGTTCTGGCCAAAAAGCAAATTGCAGCCGGTCATCAACCAATGGCGGCAGTCGCTGCCGAAACAACCTCCGCTGGTGTTGCCGATCTGTAAGTGACCGGCTTGCTCAGACATCGCCTGAGTCATCAGCATTCGACGGCGAATAGCTGCCGTCTGGGCGGTGCATTTCACGCCCGCTGAGCGGTGGGGTGAAGACGCAGACAAGCCTCAGGTCGGCATCTGTGGCTTGCACCACATGCCGCTCATGCTGATCCAGTGCATAAAGGGTGAAGGGCTCAAGGGGATGCCAGGTTTCCTCATCAGAGGCCCTGATCTGACCCCGGCCCTCGATACAATAACACGCCTCCAGGTGATGGGTGTATTCCAGCTCGAGCACGGCACCCTTTTTGATGATCGTATCCGTCAGCGTAAACCCCATGCCATCCGAGGCCAGCAACAACCGCCTGCTTTTCCACCCCGGACCTGAAACGTCTCGATCTGTGCCAAGAATGTCTGTGAGTGCCTTAACAATCATGTTTCACCGCCTCGATTCTATCGCACCGCGCGGTTCATCCCGCCATCGGACAATATACTCTGACCGTTGATATACCGCGCGCCATCGCTGGCAAGAAACACGCAGGCCTGTCCGATTTCTTCGAAGGCTGCGGGCCGCTGAGCGGGGATTTCCCGACGCGCCCGTTCGGACAGGTTCACGTTTTCGCAGAAGCCGGGCAGCAGATTGTTCATGCGGATGTTATGCCGCGCATAGCGGTCCCCGTAGAGCTTCGAAAAACTGTGCAAGGCACCGCGCAGCATGCTCATCGGATAGGGCGCGCGGGGTTCGACCGCATTCATGGACGAGATGTTCACGAAAGCCCCGCCACCCTGTTCAATCAGGATGGGCGTGACGATGCGGGCAATCTTGACAACGTTCAGCACATACATGTCCAGACTTTCGTGCCACAACGCGTCGCTGAGTTCCAAAAGCGGCCCGTCGAAATCAGGATCGAAACCGACGGTCTTGATGGCCTCTGGCACTGATCCGCCGTGGCCCATATTGCTGACGATCGCATCGATCCGTCCATACCTGCTCATGGTGTCGTCGATCATCGCCTGCAAGTCATCGACATCCAGAACCGAGCCGCGGCGGCCGATGCCGCCAAGTTCTTCGGCGAGTTCGACCGAACGATTGGAGGGCGACATCAGCGAGACCTTGTAGCCAGCTTTCGCCATTTCAATTGCGCAGCCCCGGCCTATGCCTTGTCCTGTCCCCGTCATCAGCGCAACTTTGGTGTCGGGCATGGTATGTCCTTTCTCTGGCGGGCGATGTGGCAGGTTTATTGAGATGCGCTCAGTCTAGCTGCCCGGAACAAAGCAGAGCTATCGAGTTTTTGGGACAGCGCTGCTAGGTTTTCTCACATGGCAGAAAACCTCAGACATCTTCGCGCCCTTCAGGCGTTCGACGAAACCGCGACCCAGTCCAGCCTGACAAAGGCTGCGGATGTGCTGAACGTCACCCACGGGGCGATCAGTCGGCAAATCAAGCTGCTGGAACTGCATCTGGGCGTGACGCTGTTTCATCGCCGCCCCAATGGTGTCGAACTAACCAAAGCCGGGGAACGCCTGTATCAATCCACACGCGGGGCGTTTTCAGCCTTGCAACTGGGCGTCATGGAGGTGAAGCGGCTTCATCACCGCCAGTCCCTTACCGTGTCTTTGTCGACATCGCTGGCGCTCAAATGGTTTGTGCCGCTGCTCAGTTCGTTTCAGCAGGCCCATCCCGGTATCGCGTTGCTGCTGGACACAAACGATGCCTTTGCGGATTTCCAAACCTCCGAGGTCGATGTCGCGCTGCGGTTCGGGGAACCCGGCTGGGACGGGCTGTATCATGAGCAGATACGGCAAGAAGAACTGGTTGTCGTTGCCGCCCCGTCGCTTGTTGAAAACACACGGGCCCCCATGCGGGCCGAGGATGTCGCGGCTCTGCCATTGCTGCACGATGCCTTCAACGTCGGGTGGGAAAGCTGGGCCGCGCAGGTCGGGCTGAGCGCGGATCGGATCAATGCGCAGAGCATCAAATATGTAGACAGCGCCGTGCTGTTGGAGGCCGCGATAGACGGGCAAGGCGTGGCATTGGCAAGACATCTGCTGGCAGAGAGGGACCTGAAACTTGGCCGGCTGATCCGTCTGGATGACAGTACTATCCCATTGGATCGCGGGCTCTACTTCGTCTGCCGACCCGGCGATCAGGAGCGGGTCACGGTGAGAATTTTCAGGAAGTGGCTGATGTCGATTTGACCTGTCGGACTCGAAGCCTCGCGAAAGCGGTTATTCGTTCACGCGCTGCAGATGTCAGCTTGGTTCGCATCCCACGCTTCAAGAACTTGCAGGCAACTGCCCTTTTCGGAGTGCGAACCACCAACCGGTCGAACGTCAGCAGAGTTTTAGACGTTGCGAGATGTTTCTGTGTCCGCCCATGGGATTGATCAGCGGCGGAAGCATCGAGCCGAGTGCGATCAAAGTTCCCAACTGAACCCTGTCGCATCTTCTGAAACGTCCCAAAGCCTCTGCATGACGGGCTTGTCGTAGGCGTGGGGATGCAGGGTGCCCTTGCCGACGGGTCCGACGAATTCCATGCGGCCCGTTGGACCGTAAAGCGCCCGCTGCGTCAGCCCGTCTTCGGTCGCGCACATCACTTCGGGCCACGATCCTTTCTCGGCGGATTGCACTATTGGCGACAGGGACATGAGGCCGAACATGATCCGCGTCGCAAGGTTACCGCTCGTTTTGATGAGCGACGTCCGGGACGAACCCGGGTGACAGACAAATACCGCGACATCCGTCCGCCCCGCTGCCGCCAACCGATCCTGCAATTCATAGGCAAACATCATCTGCGCCAGCTTGCTTTGTGAATAGGTCCGGTTCTGGTGATAGTTCTTGTCCCAGTTCATATCGTCGAACTGGATGGTCTTGATGCCCATGTTGTACCCAAGGCTGCTGACGGCCACGATCCGTCCTTTCGATGCCTCGATCCGCTTGAACAGCAGACCGCAGAGCAGGAAGTGCCCGTAATGGTTCGTACCCAGCATGCTTTCAAAGCCGTCCTCGGTCAGAATCTGTTTTGGCACCTGCGCGATGGCGGCGTTGCAGATCATGGCGTCAATGCGCGGGACGGTTTTCAGGACGTCCGCTGCCGCCTCGCGCACGCTGGCGAGCGATGCAAGGTCCATGCGAACGAAGCTCACATCGGCGGTGTTGCCAAATTCTTCCTTCAATTCGGCAACGGCGGACCGGGACTTGTCGGCGGAACGGTTCAGCATCACCACGTTCGCCCCCTTGCTCAGCAGCGTCCGCGCGGCCTGAAAACCTGTACCTGCGTTGGCACCAGTGATGAGGTAGGTCTTGTCCGTGAGGTCCCCGAGACGCTGTGGCGTCCAACCTTCTGGTCCGAATGTTGTGTCTGGCATTGTCTTGCTCCATCGCGCGTCGGTGCAATACCGGGCGGCATGTTTCTTGTCCCAGGGTTGCAGATAGCTCTCAGAGCCGCGCTAAAACAGGCGAAATCATCTCGATTACTTGCCTGATTGTATCAAGCTGGTTGCCAAGGCGGACCCGGACCCTCTAGGTCAGGGGTATGAGCAAGGACGAGATCAGACGTATTATCGCGGCGCGGACCGATACGGACGGCCTGACCGAGACCGGTGTCCCGGGCGTGCGCCTGTTTCGGGCCACGCAGGCAATTCCGTGCGTTCCGGCTGTCTATGAACCCTGCGTTGTGGCCATCGTCGGCGGGTCCAAGGAAGTGGTTCTGGACGGTCACAGATATGTCTACGACGACAGGCAATACCTGTGCTGCCCGATGTCGATGCCGGTCAAGGCCGGAAGCCCCGCTGCGTCGCCTGAAACACCGCTTTACGGCGTTCTGATCACATTGGACCAGCGCGTGATGACCGCGCTGGCCATGGAGATGGAAAATGCCGGAAGTGTTCTTCCGGCGGCTAGGGGCAGCTTGCTAGATCACGGGATCAGCCTCGCGCGATGGGATCAGGGTTTCACAGACGCGCTTCTGCGCATCCTGCAGCTTGGGGACAGCCAGACAGATGCTGCGGTTCTGGGCGAGGCACGGTTGCGGGAGTTGTTCTATGCGATCCTGAAGGGCGACGCAGGTGTCTTTGCACGGCGCGCCTTTGGGGCCGGAAACGCCATTTCGCGGTCCATTGCGCATGTGTCGTCAAATCTCGGGGCTCCGGTCTCGATCGATGACATGGCAAGCCGGGCGGGCATGAGCCGGGCCGTCTTTCACCGAAAGTTCAAGGAAGCCACAACAATGGCCCCGATCCAATTCGTGAAATGCATGCGCCTGAACAACGCCGCGATGAAGATCGCAGGCGGGATGACGGTGAACGAAGCCGCGATGGATGTCGGATATGCCAGCCCGTCGCAGTTCAGCCGAGAGTTCAAACGCATGTACGGAACCTCGCCGAGACATTGGGGCAGTGCTCAGCAAGCTCCGATAAGCGTTGCCTGAGGGGTAATCTGGATAAAAAGGGCGACGGGAGGCAGCCTGAAAACCACGCCCCAAATGACCATACGGTGAACAGACGCCAAGTTTGGTACATACTCGAAGCAATCAAAGGCTGAAGGGTGGGTGACCGATGGATATTGCAGGCAGCGTGGCCTTGGTGAGCGGTGGCAGCGGCGGGCTTGGCGAAAGAATTTGCCGGTTGCTTGCCGCCAATGGCGTCAAGGTGGTCGTCGGATTCCACGGCGGCGCAGACCGGGCGCAGGCCGTCTGCCAGAGCATCACGGATCAGGGGCAGGTGGCGAAAGCGGTCAGGGTTGATCACAGCGACCCGGGGTCCGTCGCCGGGTGCATTGATGATGTTATCGGCACATTTGGCAGTCTGGATATTCTGGTCAACAATGCCGGGATGGCGTCCGGGGGGCATAAACTTCCCCACGGCGATCTGGACGCTCTGACCCCGGAAATCTGGACAGAGTTGCTGAATGTCAACCTGAGCGGACCCTACTATCTGACCCGCGCGGCGGCCCCCATTCTTCGCGCGTCCGAATGGGGGCGGGTGATCAACCTTTCCTCGACAATCGGGCACGGGACCTGGGGCGCGGCTGCAGCGTACGCGCCCAGCAAGGCAGCCGTGGTGCCGCTTACCCGGTTTTTGGCAGCGGCACTGGCGCCGGATGTCACTGTCAACTGCATTTCCCCCGGGCTCATGCAGGGCACGCAAATGTCCGGTGGCGCGCCGGATGAGTACGTTTCGATGTGGAAGGACAAATCGGTATTGGGCGCAACGACATGCCTGGACGACGTCGCCCAACAGGTTCTGACTTTTTGCCGCAGCCCGTCGGTCACCGGACAAACGGTGGTCATGGATGGCGGCATTCACTTCAATTGAGCCCCGCTTCGAACGGGAAGCCGCGGCATATTGTCAATGTGCTGTCATTCTGACGCAGGCTCGGGCGACTGCGCGGGAACGGCTTTCAGATAAGCGGCAATTGCCAAACGGTCGTCATCAGTGAGCCTGGAGGTGTTTTCGATGACTTCAACCATCTCACCACCTGCGCTGTCATAATCCGGTGTGAAGCCGGATTTCAGGTATTCCGCAATGTCAGCCTCGGACCAGTCAAGCTGCTCCGGAGTCAGGCCCGGAATACGGCCCTTCCCGCTTGGGTTCGGCGCACCCGTCAGCCAAAGATCGCGTTTCAGGCCACCCAGGCCGTCTCGTGGCGTGTGGCATTCAGCGCAATGTCCCAACGCCTCCACCAGATATCGGCCTCGGAGTTGTTGGTCGGTCAGGTCGCCCTCAACCACCCAACCCGGCACCATGTACAAACGTTTCCATACCCCCAAACCCCGTCTGACGTTGAAGGGGAAACCAACCTCATGCGCTGCGCTTTCGGTGGCAACCGCTGGCAAAGTGCCGAGGAAGGCGTGAAGCGACGCGACGTCCTCGACCGTCATATTGGCATAATTCGTATACGGAAATGCCGGATAATAGTGTTGCCCTTCGGGTCCGGTCCCGTGGATCAGGGCGTTGGCCAGATCCAGCGCGGACCATGAGCCGATGCCGGCTGCCGGATCGCTGGATAGGTTGGGGGCAATGAAGGTGCCAAAATCCGTCTCGAACCGACGACCACCGGCCAGTTTGCGCTTTTCTTCGCCGTCAGCGTCCGGTGCCGAGTGACACGAGGCACATCCGGCTGCGTAGAAAACGGCCTCACCTCTGCCAAGATCGGGCGTGACGCCTTCGAGTTGAACCTGATCCACACGTTGTGGCCGGGTCAGCACCAATCCGGCTATCCCGACCACGACAACAGCACCCGCGACAATCAGAAAAAAGCGCCGCGCCATCGCTGTCTAATCAGTTCTCAGGCGCTCTGTACGCCTTGTGACATGCCGAACAGCTTCCACCCAGATCCCCCATTGCCGCTTTCAGGGCTTCGACATCCTGCCCTGCCGCAGCCTGCATCGCAACAGCGGCGTCAGCCATGGCCTGTCCCTTGGCCCCGACATCCGGGAAGTTTTCCCAGATTGCGGGCAGCGCCCGTGTGGACGGGTCAGACACATTATCCGAACCGGCAGGCCACATCGCCGATTGATCGATCTGCGTCAGAACGACCAGGTTGTTGGCCGCGCGTGTTGCCGCCTCGGCATCATATTCCACCTCGCCCTTGGCCATGCCGCCAAGAGTGCCAAGATTGAAGGAATAAAGCTGCATGATAGAGGTGCGGGCTTTCACAGCCGGGTTTTCACCTTCATGTGCGATGGCGGTGCCAATAGCGGCAATTGACACCAGACCTGCCGCGAAGATTGCGAAGTTCTTCATCATGGTGGGGCTCCCTGTTCAATGAGTCGGATGTTACCTTGAACGAATTTTCTTGTAATTGTTTGTTATTGGTCTTCTGTTGTTAATTTATGAACAACGAAAATTGGGATGATATTCGCTACGCCCTTGCCGTCAGCAAATACGGTTCGCTGAATGCGGCGGCAGCGGCCATGGGCGTCACGCACGCCACGGTCCTGCGCAGGGTGGCCGCATTCGAAAAGCGAAGCGGCTGCATGATTTTTCACAAAAGCCCGTCAGGATATTCGGTTCTGCCCGAAGCCAGTGCAATCTTCTCGGCCATGGAAAGCGTTGAAGAGGCGGTCCTTTCGGTCGAGCGGGCAATCGTGGGCGCAAATCGTTCTCCTGTGGGTCATGTGCGAATTACATCGACCGACAGTCTTTGCCAGATTGTCCTGCCCGCAATCCTGAATGAGATCACGCGCCTGTATCCCGGTCTGAAACTGACCTTGCTCAGCGGAAACAGCCACCATGATTTATCCCGGCTGAGCGCAGACATCGCCGTGCGCCCGTCGATAAAGCTTTGCGAGGGGCTGATCGGGCAGCGTGCAGGCACATTGTCGTTCGGGGTCTTTGACGACGGCACGTCCAATCGCAAATGGATGCGGCTTGAAGGCGCGTTGAACCGGTCGCTCCCCGCCAAATGGCTGGCAGAAAACGTCTCTGATGACGAAGTGACGAACGGGGCGGATAGCTTTCTGGTGCTCCAGCAGATGGCCGCTTCGGGCGTCGGTAAAACGTTTCTGCCTTCTTTCCTGGGCGACGCAGATTCCCGGCTTCGAAGATTGCAGGACGCGGCACCCGAGTTTGAGGTTCCCCTTTGGGTCGCGACGCTGGACGAAATAGCGCACACCCCAAGGTTTGCAGTCGTGCAACGCGCGTTGGTTGAGCGCTTGGCCACTGTCATGGTTGGATAAAATCGCACTTTGGATCGGTCGTGAATTATTCGCTCGGCGGAAAACCTAGCGCGGTTTATCCCTAAAGCTGCAGGTTCACCTTTTCGGGGTCGGATCAAATCCGTCCGAATGTTTCTTTGAGTTCCGCGACTTGCGCTGCATCCAGCATCCGGGTTGGCATGCCGCGCAAAGCCACCAGCAACTTGGCCGTTTCTTCCAGCTCTTCCGCGGCACAGACTGCCCCGAACAGGTCTTTTCCAGACACAACAGGACCGTGATTGGCCAACAGAACCGCACTATACTTGCCGCCCAGTTCACGGATCAAATCACCGGATTTCGGGTCACCCGGCTTGACGTATGGAACCCGTTTGACCGTGCCGACGCGCATCACCACGTATGGTGTCAGCGGTGGGATACAGTCGTCTGGATCGGTGTCTTCCAGACACGACAATGCGGTCGCCCAGGTCGAGTGCAGGTGCACCACCGCGCCCGCTTCAGGCCGTGTCTCATAGAAGGCTTGATGCAGAAGGACCTCCTTGGTCGGCTTGTCTCCGGAGACGTGGTTGCCATCCAAATCAATCTTGGCAATGCGCTCGGGATCGATTTTCCCTAAGGTGGAGTTGGTTGGTGTCATGAGGATTCCGTCATGTAGACGCGCGGAGACATTGCCCGCAGTGCCGACGGAAAAGCCACGCGCAAACAGCGAGGCGCACAGTTCCGACATCTGCTGTCGCAGCGCCAGTTCTTCAAAGCTCATCTGCTTGCCTCCATCATTCTGAGGGCCTTAGCGAAAAAGTCCGGAGCGCCGAAGTTTCCAGACTTTAGAGCCAGCGCAATGGGTTCAGTTTTTCCAACACTCAGGACTGGCACGCCCGGGTCAATTTCTGGCCCAATTGACATGGCCGGAGACCCCAGTTCCTCAGAGACAGCCTTGGCGACAGCTCCCGACGTCTCTCCTCCCGCCACCACCAATCGCGTGTAGCTCTTCTGAACAAGTTCTCGTGCTGTATCTGCAAAGAGATTGTCCAGCTTTTCCGCCACAGCGTCCTGACCGAATTTGTTTTGGATCGCGCGCACATCATCCGGGCTTCCTGATGAATACGCGAGCGGCGCCTGACCCGGATGCGTTTCAAAGAAATCCAGAAGCGTTTGCGTGGTCACATCCCCGGACATGACGCCTGAAACATCAATGGCGAACGTCGGATGGGATTTCGCATGAACATCGATCTGCCCTCGGGTCGCACCCGAGCAAGACCCGGCAAGGATCGCGGCGGGCCCGTTTATACCTTTGAACACGCTGCCAGCATTTTTGGATGAAGCTTCTCTCAGGAAATTCCCGGGTAACCCCAGTGCTATACCCGATCCCCCGGTGATGAGCTTGGCATCCTTTAGAGCCTCGCCCCAGACCAGCAAATCCTCGTCCGAAATCGCATCACCGATTACAAATCGCTCGTTTGCGTTCTGCAACGCATCAGCAATCGCTTCTGGCCCTTGCTTCACAGTGTCAACTGGCACCGACCCGACCGCTTCTACGGTCTGATGCTGCAACCAGCGCCTGATGTTCGCATCCGTCATCGGAGTCAGGGGGTGATTTTCCATCCCGGATTCGTGCAAAAGCTTACCGAGCACAAAGAGATGACCGTGATAGACAGTGCGCCCAGTTGTCGGAAACGCCGGGCAGAAAACCACCTTTTGCGCATCCAACTCGTTGGCCAGCGCTTCCGCGACGGGGCCGATATTCCCTTCTTTGGTGGAATCGAAGGTCGAGCAATATTTGAAGATGAACTGCTGGCATCCTTGATCCTTAAGCCACCGCAGTGCCCGCAAGCTGTCAGCAACAGCTTCCTCGACCGGTGCAGTACGGCTTTTGAGTGAGATCACGCCCGCGTCGATCTCCTTTTCCGTCGGGGTCGTTGGAATACCGGGAAACTGAGCCGTTCGTAATCCACCTTCCGGCTCAACACCCTTCGCCAAGGTGTTCGCGATATCGCTTGCACCTGTGAAGTCATCGGCGATCACACCGATTTTCATATTTCGATCTCCCGCATCGGCCCGGGATCCAAACGATGGATATGAGGCGCGGCGCCAACGGGGAAAACCTCTCGCACAAGTGGATCATGGCCGGGCACGATAAGCCGGGGATGCGAGGCCAACCTCTCCAGCGTCTTGAAGCCGTCCATCATGTCCTGCAAATCGACGACGATGGGAAAGGCTTTGCGCGCCATGAAATTCTCGTAGTAATGCGAGGCGTCCGAGGCCAGAACCATCCATCCGGCTGCCGTTCTTACACGAACGCATTGCAACCCGCGCGAATGCCCGCCAACGCAGTGCACGGTCACCCCATCTGCAATTTCGGCCTCTCCGTCGTAGAACGCGACCTTGCCTGAATAGAGGCGCTTTACGGCCTCGCAGATATGGCCCGCACTAAAAGGCGCACGCAGGTGGTCATGGCACATGCATGGACCTGTGGCGAAGGCCATTTCCGCCGACTGCATGTGCAACTTCGCGTTCGGGAACATATGCAGCCCTCCTGCGTGGTCATAGTGAAGATGGGTCACGATGACCTCTGTCACCGCGTCCGGCGTGATGTCCAGGGGGCGCAGAGCCTCGCGAGGGTCCATCGCGATGGGACGGCTACGGGCGACGGCCTCATCGGAATCGTAGCCGGTATCAACCAGAATGACTTCGTCGCCGCGCTTCAATACCCAAATGAAATAATCCATGGCATGAGGTGCGTCGTGATTGTCATCGACGATGAAACTGTCAGCTCGCGTGCGGGCATTGCGATCCGCGTATTTGACGGCGTGAATTTCCCAATCGTTCATCGGATGACCTCGGAATACTGGTGAACTGTCTTGGTGGCGATCATATCAGCCACCGCCCTATCAAAGGTCTTGAAATGCGCGCTTTCCACGTGGGCGGAGAATGCCGCGCTGTCATCATAAACCTCGTAGAGGAACACCGTCTCGGGCTCATCGGCCAGGCAAACGTCGAACTGCCGGCATCCGGCTTCGTCCCGCAAAGAGGTAGAAGCGTTTTCGACCATCAGCGGCAAAAAACTTTCCCTGGTACCGGGTTTGAGAGTGAAAGTGACAGTTACCACAAACATCAGACAGACAGTCCTTTCAGACGAGAAAACGCGCGTTTCGCGGCGGGCAATTGGCTGAGGATCAGACCAATGTTGAGCACCAGCAGAACGGCGGCACCGGGACGAGAAAAGAAGACCGAAATATCCCCGTCCGACAGAAACAGCGACCGGCGAAAGGTTTCGTCAAACAGGCTTCCCAGAATCACGCCAATAACCAGCGGGGCGATCGGGTACTTCATCAGGTTCATGAAATAGGCAACAGCGCCGACGCCAAGCATCAGGTAAAGATCGTTGATGCCCCCACCAACGCTGAACGACCCGATGGTTGTCAGAACCATCACGACCGGCAAGAAGACAGTCTGCGGGATGGCGAGTATCTTTATGAAGACCCGCGCCGTGAAAAGCCCCATCAGGAACATTGTCAGCGAGGCCAGCACCAGTATGGCGACCACGCGCAGAATGATCTCGGGATCTATCGTCGGACCCGGGATCACGTTGTTGATCTTGAAAGCCCCCATCAAGGCGGCGGCGGGTGGTGAACCGGGAATACCCAACACCAAGAGCGGGATCAGCGCGCCGCCAATACAGGCGTTGTTGGCCGTTTCAGAACATAACAGACCTTCCAAGGACCCACGACCGAACTTGTCGCCCTCGGCGGATACGGTCTTGCCGACACCGTAGCTGACCCAACCGGCGACATCTTCGCCAACGCCGGGAAGGGCCCCCACCCCGGTCCCGATCACGCCGGACCGGCCAATGGTCGGCAGGTAGCGTCGGACAGAGCGCAGGTTCGGAAGAATACGTCCTTTCAGGGCCAGAACTTTCCCGGCCTCGACATGCCTTAGACCCTCGATGATTTGGGGGATGGCAAAAGCCCCCATCAAAACGGGTACGACCTGAAACCCGCTCAACAGGTATGACCAGCCGAAAGTATAGCGCGGTTCAGACAATAAAGGATCAAGCCCCACCATGGACATCGCAAGCCCGATCAGTCCGGCGATCCATCCTTTGATCACCAGGTCCTCGCTCATCAATGTGCCGGAAAGCAGAATGCCGAACAGGGCCAGCAGCGCTTTTTCAGGGCTTGCGATGTTTTTTGAGACCAAAAGCAGCGCCCAGACGAAAATCAAAAGCGTGATGGTCCCGATAACTGTGCCAATGAAGCTGGCTGTCGTGGTCAGCCCAAGTGCTTCGCCGCCTCGCCCCGCTTTGGCCAAAGGGTAGCCATCCATGGCCGTCGCCGCGCTGGCTGCCGTGCCGGGAATGTTCAACAGGATTGACGGATAAGAGCCACCGTAAATCGCGCCGACATAGGCCCCGAGCAAGGCGATGAGCGAATAGTCCAATGGGATCTTGTTGCCGAAGAAACCCGTCAGGATCGTCACCGCCAGTGTTGCCGTCAGGCCGGGCAACGCGCCGAATGTGATGCCCAGGAACACGGATGCGATCAAATACAGATAGGTCAGCGGGTCCGCTGCCAGACCCGCGAAGGCAGCGCCAAACCCAGCCAGTTGCGAAAGGATAAAGTCCATCCGGTCAGTCTTTCCATAGCGGACGAAGCGTCACGTAGTAGTGGTATTCGATTTGTTTGAAGATCAGCCCGCCGCGCGCGGGAACGTTTTGCCGGAAGACAAAGGCCATCGCGCAAACAAGGATGAGCGGTGCCAGCATCGCGACCAATGGAACGAACCGCAAAACGCGTTCGGAAGCCGCTTTGGTCAGCACCACAAGTGTCAGTGCGACCCATAAGGCCAATGTAAACCAATCATCACCATGTGCGTTCCAGTCCGCCTGCGCGGGAAAAACGGCAAACGCAAATAGTCCGGCAGAGACAACTGCGATACAGGCCACCAAAGCCCGCCGGGCATGGCCGCCGTAGTAGCCGTAGGTCAAAGCTGTAATCAGCAACCCCGAGCACAGTATGAAGTCCACCCGGGGCACCAGCCCGACGACATAGGCAAGCAGGATCAGGCCGATTGTTGAAACTCGATAGGCTTCCGATTTGTCCCATCCGATCCCCAGAGTGCTCAGCGCGTTTTGGGCTCCGCCCGAGCGGATCGAAATGGCCAGCAAAACGAAGGACAGGACAAGCAGTCCACCGAAGATGAACAACGGTACAATTGCAGCCGAGTTGTACCAGTCCGACCCGCTTACACCTGCGCGGTTTTCACCCCAAAGGGGGATGTCCAACGTCTTCCAAAGGAAAAAGACCGACACTGCTGTCAGAACAATCGCGGCCCAAAAGTCGCGCGCGCGCATGACCTGTGTTTCGTCAGGTTTGTCCATTGCCGCCCTCCTGCAGGAAAGGGCGCGATCAGGCGCGCCCTTTCAAAATTGATCGGATCAGGGCTTCTCGATACCCAGCGAGGCCGGATCGACCGTGGCAGCGCCCAGATCCTGCAGGGTATAGGCAAAGGTCGCCTCGAGGTTCGCAAACAGTTCCTGCGCCTCTTCGCCGTGCTGACCGCCGACATCGTAATTGTTTGCCGCGGCCCATTCGGCGACGGTGTCGGATGCTATCGCCTGCTCGAACGCATCGCCAAGCGCGGCCTTCACGTCATCTCCGGCGGAACTGTGAACGGCAAATCCGATGGCCTGTTTGAGCGGCAGATACTGATCGAGACCGTCATAGATGCCAAAGGCAGATGGCACCGTGGCTCCTGCGATTTGCGCATCTTCCGGCGTCAGCATCGCAAGCGGTTTCAGCTGACCGCCTTCGATCAAGGGGGCCTGTTCAGCCAGCGACGTTACAACCAGCGCAACCTCGCCCGCGATCGCCGCTTCCTGCCCCGGTGCCGAGCCTTTGTACGGAACAAACTTGAACTCCGCCCCGGACCCCTTTTCGATTGCGAGAAGGTTCAGGTGGTGGATAGACCCCGCCCCGGATGCCGCGGCTGGAATAGTGCCCGGGGCAGCCTTGGCGGCGTCGACCAGTTCTTCCAGCGTATTGTAAGGGCTGTCCGCCGGGACCGAGATCAGATCAGGCGATCCGCCGACAATAAACGGATACCAAAAATCAAATTTCTTGTCCCAGCCACCCTGCACTGCAGCGGTGACGTTCGACTCGGACAGGCCAACCAATGTATAGCCATCGTCTGGTTGGTTCATGACATAGACCATACCGTTGGAGCCTGCGACACCGCCTGTCTGGTTGATCACATTGATCGAAACCGGAAGGTGCTTTTCCATCTCGGCCATGATCATCCGGTTGATCGTGTCGGTGCCGCCACCGGCCCCCCAGACCACGGCTGTGGTGATATCCCGATAGGGGTAATCCTGCGCGGCAGCAGCCCCTGCAATCCCGGTCGCCATCACGGCCGCGGCCGCCAACCGCCCTAGCTTGAGTTTCATTTCCAAGTCCTCCCAAAACAACTTCGCGTTTCTTATTGCATTTATTTGCGTATACATTAAAGAATGCATTGTCAACGGACTGTAGTGAAAGCTGCGATCGCGCTATGAAGGCGAAACGGGAAGGAAGCGGGCGAAAATGAAAAAGACATACGATGTCGCAGTGTTCCACGGGGATGGAATCGGCCCTGAAATAATGGCCCCTACGCTTGAAATCCTGTGCCAGCTCTCCGGCAACAATCCCGGCTACGATCTGACGTTCATGGACGCACCGGCAGGCGCCTCGCACTACGCAAAAACCGGAGAATCGTTTCCTTTGGGATCCCTTGAAATGGCACGCAGGGCGGACGCGATACTGCTGTCTGCAATGGGATTGCCGGATGTGCGCTACCCGGACGGAACCGAGATTTCACCGCAGATCGACCTGCGAAAGCAGCTTGGCCTGTTTGCCGGCGTGCGTCCTGTAAAGGTAAGCAGCGGACAAACGACCCCCTTGTCGCTTCCGAACGGAAAAGAGGTCGACTTTGTCTTGATCCGCGAGAGCACGGAAGGTTTGTTTTTCACCCAAGGCACGGGTGAAGTCACGGAAGACGAGGCGCGGGAAACCCTTTTGATCACCCGCGAGGTCTCTGAAAAGCTATTCCGCTTCGCGTTTGAACTCGCCAACAACCGCAAGACTTCCGGGCGGGGACGGGGACGGGTTACATGTGTCGACAAAGCCAATGTGTTCCGCGCCTTTGCATTCTTCAGATCGATGTTTGACGCGGAAGCCGCCCGCCATCCCGAATTGCAGGCGGATCATGCCTATGTTGATGCCACCGCTTTGTGGATGGTCCAGAAGCCCTGGGAATTCGATGTTTTGGTGACCGAGAACATGTTCGGAGACATCCTGTCCGACCTTGGCGCGGGTCTTATGGGCGGTCTTGGACTGGCTCCATCCGCGGATATCGGGTTGAACCACGCTGTGTTCCAACCCTGCCACGGCTCTGCTCCGGACATTGCGGGACAGGGGATTGCCAACCCCTTTGCGATGATCCTGTCTGCGGCAATGATGCTTGAGTGGTTGGGTTTGACCCATGATCATCCAGACCTGTCCAAGGACGGCGCACGGTTGCGCGAGGCCGTGGAAAAGGTGACGACAAATGGCCACAACCTGACGCGCGACCTGGGGGGCACGGCCGGAACGCAGGACGCGGCTTCATCAGTGTTGGAAGCGTTGCGAGCATGACTACTGAACAAACCATAAGAGTCGCCTGTGTGGGTGCGGGATATTTCAGCAGGTTTCACTACGAAAGCTGGTCCCGAATGCCCGGCGCCGTTCCGGTGGCATCCTGCAACCGTGATATCAACAAGGCGAAAGAAACAGGACTGACGGCTTATGATGATCTGTCGACAATGCTGGAGGTGGAAAAACCGGATCTCGTGGACATCATCCTTCCACCCGTGGCACAGGCTGACGCCATCCGAACGGTACTGCACGCAGGCATCAAGTGGCTGATCTGTCAAAAACCGTTCTGCAAATCTCTGGACGAAGCTGAGAAGATCGCGTCAGAGGCTGAAACCGCCGGGGCAACTATCATTGTGCATGAGAATTTTCGCTTTCAACCCTGGTATCGCGCAATCAAAGAGGCACTGGCCGAGGGTCGGATTGGAACACCTCTGCAAGCGACATTCCGGCTTCGGCCCGGCGACGGACAGGGGCCGCATGCCTATCTTGACCGCCAACCGTACTTTCAGGATATGCCGCGTTTCCTTGTTCACGAAACGGCGGTTCACTGGGTAGATACGTTCAGGTTTTTGTTCGGTGCGCCCAGCGCCGTTTACGCGGACCTGCGTCAAGTGAACCCCGCGATCGCGGGCGAAGACGCAGGCTACATCCTGTTTGACCACCCCAACGGTTTGAAAACCCTGTTCGATGGGAACAGATGCCTTGACCACAGCGCGGAAGACCTGCGCCAAACCATGGGCGAGGCACTTATCGAAGGAACGGAAGGATCGCTGGTTCTGAACGGTGACGGTTCCGTAGAACTCCGCGCTTTTGGAAAACAGGCGCGACAGCAGATTCTGCCTGCAAGCGATCATGATGGATTTGGCGGAGATTGCGTCCACGCCTTGCAAAGTCACGTTGTTTCAGGCCTTCTACGGGGCACGCCGCTGGAAAACACGGCCCGCGATTATTTGGACGTGATCCGCATCGAAGAGAAGATCTATCTTTCGGCTGCGGAGGGACGAAAGATCAAGCTGGAGACGCCGTGAAGGATCAGGACACCAAATCTCTTTCAAATACACAGCGCGCTGTCAGGGACTTGCGGCGGATGATCCTGTCCGGCGAGCTTGCGGCCGGGACCGACCATCTGGAATCGGAACTCGCCGAAACTCTGGGCATGTCCCGCACCCCGATACGGGAAGCTGCGCTGATGTTGGAAAGCAAGGGGTTGCTGGAAATGCGGCCCCGCAAAGGTGTGCGGATACTGCCCGTTTCATCGGACGACATGCGCGAAATCTACGACATACTCACGGAACTCGAAAGCCTTGCCGCGCAGCGCGCCGCCGAAGCGGGGTATTCAGAAGATGAACTGGCGGTACTTGCCGGATCAATCGAACGAATGGATCAAGCCATCGAAACCGAAGACCTGGAAGCCTGGGCCGAGGCCGATGAGCTCTTTCATCAGGAACTCGTCCGGTTGGGCGGTAACAAACGGGTCGAAGCGATTGTCGCGATGATGAGCGACCAGGTACGCCGCGCGCGCGCAACGACGCTGTTCATCAGACCCCTGCCCGTCAAATCCAATGAAGATCACCGCGTCGTTTTCCAGGCGATCAGGGAAGGCCGACCGGATGTCGCCCGTGAACGCCATCGCGAACACAGGCTGCAAGCCAAGGCCATGCTTTGCGGGATACTCGAAAAGCATCGATTAAATAGCCTCTGATTTTTTCGTACCCTATCTTTAAGCCGTAGAAATAACAGCTTATTTTCGACCTCTTCGGTATCCCCAATACGTGTCGGAAGCGGGCACCCGCGAAGGGCGCCCGGCTGTTTTGATTTTCGTTTCTCCGCGTCACTCAAACACTCAAAACACCCATAGGGGTTGATTTAGGACGATTTCGCATTATTTAGTACGATATCGTACTAATGGAGATTCAAGATGCCGAACAGAAGACGTTTTCTCAAAATTCTGGGCGGAGGCACAATTCTGGCGGCAACGGGCGCGGTTGGGTTCCTCTCGACCCGTACGCCCCATCGCGCCCTGGCTCCCTGGACGCCAAAACCCTATGACGACCCGCGCAAAACCGCGTTGTCTTACGCAATTCTCGCCCCCAACCCGCACAACCTGCAACCTTGGCTGGTCGAGTTGGCCGGGCAGGACAAGCTGCGCATCCACCGTGACACTGATCGCGAGCTTCCCGAAACCGATCCGTTCCATCGCCAGCTTTATATTGGCCTCGGCGCCTTTGTTGAGACGATGGTCCTGGCAGCTGGTGCTCAGGGATTTGATACCAAACTCACATTGCTGCCGGAAGGGGATGACGGGCCTGTTGCTGAGGCAGTGCTTGTACCGGGTGGCGCACCCGACCCGCTCGCGGCTCAAATCCTCAACCGGCATTCCAACAAGGAACCGTACAAAGAACAGCGCCTCTCGGCCGCCGAAATGTCTGCGCTTGGCAACTATGCCACCCTGATTACCGACGACGATTTGGTGGTCCGTATTCGAGACCTGACAAAACGTGCCTTTGAGATCGAAATGCGTACACCGCAGACCCTTAAGGAATCCGTCGATCTGATGCGCATCGGCAAGGCGGAAATCAACGCCAATCCGGACGGGATCGAACTGCGCGATCCCATACTGGAAACGCTTCGACTTACCGGTTTTCTGGACAATGAGACCCTGATGAACGTTGACCACCCAGGCACTCAGTCACACATGCGGGGCTACTTCGCCATGCTAGACGCGACGCCGCAATACGCAGTTCTCACGACAGCCACAAATACGCGAAGCGATCAACTCGATGCCGGGCGTCAATTGATGCGTTTTTACTTGAAGACAACCGAAATGGGCCTGGGCGTTCACCCCGTCAGTCAGGCACTTCAGGAGTATCCTGAGATGGCCGATGAATACGCTCTGGCGCATGAGCTTCTTGCGTCACCGGGCCACACGGTGCAAATGTTGCTGCGTTTGGGGTATGGACCTGAACCAATTGCCACACCCCGCTGGCCGCTGGAGACACGAATTCTGAATGAAGCCTAAAGATGAGACCAACGAAGTCTACCGGTTCTTCACCGAGGTCGGGATCATCAATCAGTTGATCTCGACCAAGCTTGAGGCATTCTTACCTGGAAGAATGACCGCAACCCAATTTGGCATATTGGGCCACCTGGTCCGGCGCCCCGAGGGGGAAACTCCACTACAGCTATCGAACGCTTTTCAAGTGCCTAAGACCTCGATGACGCACATGCTCGCGAGCCTTGAAAATCTTACCCTAATTACCCTTGAAGCCAACCCCAATGACAAGCGTTCGAAAATTGCTAGGTCTACTCCGCAAGGCGCGGAGTTTTTGAAAGCTTGTATGGAGCGGATGTCGACAGCCCTAGGTCCGGTGTTGTCCGAACTCGGGTCTGAACCGTTTCATGAAACACTCCCTAATCTGACGCTCATACGCGAAACTTTGGACAGCGAGCGCGACTAGCGGAAACCTGCGTCGACCCAAGCAAACAGAAAAGCTCTCAGAACATCATGCAATCCGCGCCCGGCGGCAGCGGCGGTGATCCTTCAGGTAAAGTGGGCGTGTAGTCAAATGTCACAATCTTCGCGCCGCCGTCGAATGCCACGAACAGTTGGTTAGATCCCGGCCTAATGGCGATGCCTTCCGGGTCAGTTCCGAATTCCAACAGACTTTGCTGGGCGAGCAGTTGGCCATCTGCCGTGAACTCATACAGGCTGTTTGACCCTTCCCAGTCATCAACAATCAACATGTGACCGGTGCGTGGGTCAATCGCGATGCCCTGTGCCTCACTCAAGGGCGGAGAGAGCTTCATGGTATCCAACCTCGCTGCCAGAGTGCCCTCGGTGGTGAACCAGGACAACCGTTCAGGGTCATCTTCGACAGTCACGATCTGTCCCGCGGCGTTGATTGCAATTCCTTCCGTATCCGCAAACCCACCTTCCAATTCGAAAGGCGCTCCCAGGGGTGATCCATCCTTGGTGACACGTTGAAGACTGCCGAAACCATCACCCAGCAACAAGTGATCCCCTTCAATAGCAATTGCTTTGATCCGAAAGAGATCGCTGGATATTCGGCGCAACTCATCACCTTGCAATGTAACGAGAATTGCTTCGGGCCCCTCGTTGGCAATCCACAAGCCACAAAACGTTGGATCATAGTCAAGGCTTGCGGGTTGGTTGAGCTCGTAGCGCCCAGTTTCGCGAAGCTCCAATGCCGTGGCCGGAGAAGCCCCAGCGTAGATCAGTAAGGCTATGGTTCTTGCAAACACTCAGGATGCTCCCGGAAAGGTATACTGTTAAAAAACTATACCTGATTATTGCGCCCCTTCAGTGAGAAAGAACAGCTCTATGGGCTGAGCAAGGCCACGTATTTCGTGATCCCCACAGCTAACGAACATGTTAGGTGCAGCACTTGCAACGGCTAACGTCGCCAACACTCTCTGACCAATTGATTTTGTTAAGTTTTCAATTCGGCTTGCGACGTTCACCGCACCGCCCAAAACCGTAAAATCAAGCCTGCCGGGGCTGCCGATGTTACCGTAGCTGACCTGCCCAACGTTGATCCCAATTCCAATGTCCAAGGGCGGTTTTTGGAACTCGTCTCGTCTAGTGTTGAGAGCTTTCAAACCACTCAGCACACTCTGCGCTGCAAGAGCCGCCATTCTGCAACGGTCGGCATGTTTTTTTTGAGCTTCAATAGTGAAGATCGACAGAATGCCATCACCCATGAACTTGAGGACGTCTCCACCGTTGTCTTCCACGGCGTTGACCACCAGATCAAAATAGTCGCTGAGCGTGTCGAAAACTTCTTCTTCCGTCGAGGTTTCGGAAAGTGCCGTAAAGCCTCGCAGATCAGAGAACATAACCACGGCGTCCAGAGTTGTTCGCTCACCGCGCTTGATGTTGCCGCTCCAGACTGCCTCAGAAGGTCCATCTCCTAAATAGGTTCGAAGTAGACCTTTAGACGATTTTCGCATCGTCACAGGTTCCAAGGCGCAAGAAAGGGCCGGTAAGACCGCTTCAATCAGCCTCAGATGTTTCGGCGAGAAACCATCCGGCGCCTGTGTAATGAACGTGCAACCATGCAGCGATCCATCACCGTAATAAAGCAAAGTAGCATAGTAGTCGGTGCCGCCTTGCTCTGCAAATTCCAAATAGGATGAATGCTCTGTTTCTGAGTCCAGTTGCTGGAGACTTTTGTGAAGCGGCTTTCTATTTGCCAGAATATACTCGAATGAGCTCCCAACATAACCATCCGTCAACGTTGTCTCATGGGTGACATCGTAGCTGTCGGTGCCGTTGGGCGTCCAAACCACGCCCCAAGCAATAAGCAGTGGATTGGCAAAGCGCTGGCCAATGTTTACTCGCCACAGCGGAACTCCGGCTTCGACCAAGGAGGAACAAAACTGAGACACCACCTTTACGGGATCGCCGGAGCGACGACCTTCTGTGATCATCCATTCGGTTAGTCGAGTGACTTCTTCCATGGACCCAAGTTACTCGCATGGAAACGATGAGCAAAGACTATTGGATTGGCAACGTCGCTTGCGTCTTTTGAGTCGCCTGATCTGGCTGGTTCAACGAAGATTGGAGCGCTGCGCCCGAGCGACCTTCAGTAGAAACCAATCTCGCTGACATCTACGCTGGCCTCATGATCGCGCCCGAAGGCTACGACTCCGACGGAGGTGATTTCGTCAGCAACGGGAATAGCGCGCAATATAGCACCTGAAGCCTTGAAGCCTGACAGAGGCAAATAAACTTCTGTCCACTCGTTAGAAGTTGCGAACGCGGCCTGATAGTATTGCCACGGAAGCACCGTGCCACGTGTTCTGAGGTGGACGAAGTATTGTTCGCCGTTGCCCCGGACCAATAACCTGACGCCTGATACACCCGTACCTGGCCGATCAGGCAACTTGCGTCGGAACTGGATGAAGCCGCCGTTGTTTACTGTACTCACGGTTCCGGTCAGCCGCGCGAATGCAACATTACCTTCCGAACGAAACTGCACCTGCCCTGAAGAAACTCCTCCCATTACGGTGTCGGCAACGTAGTCCCAACGCGTTTCCGGAGACTTGGAGAAGTCTTCAGTCAGTTTTACATCAGCCTGCGCCATCATGCATCCGATGATAACAAAACCTGAAACAAGCCCAATGAAGTTGGCACGCATATCGATCCTTCTCAGTTCAGTATCGCAATGGAAAGGTTCAGTGCCGTGGCAAATGCGACCCATGCAAAATACGGCAGGAAGGCCAGTGCGGAAACCCGATCTGAAGTCCTGACCTGAGCGATGAACATGACGATGACAGCCAACAACGCGACAATGACGACAAAGGCAAACCATGGCAGTTGCAGTACGAAAAAGGTTGGGGACCACAAAAAGTTCAGACCCATCTGCGCCCACCACAGCTTCATGGCGGTCGAGCTTCGGTCTGTTTCAAACTGACGCCAACCAACCATAGCGATCAAAACATATAGCGCCGTCCAAACCGGTCCAAAAATCCAATTTGGTGGATTGAAAGCCGGTTTAGAAAGCTGCGCGTACCAATCGCCGGGTGCGGTCAGTGTCCCGATCAGGATGCCGCCTCCCACCATGAGCGCAAGGAATGCTATGCGGATCAACCAGTTCGACATTGCAGGATAGCTTTCAGCAGTCCTTGGTTGTCACGTTCACAAGTGCTTCGGAAGAGAAGGTCGCAGTACTGGTCTCATTCGCATCTGCATATGACACTGTGGCGCCTTCGATCTCGGACCCGGTTACGGTGATTTCGCGTTGCCCGATAGTGTCATCTACATCGATGGTAAAGACGAGTTTGTCCCCGGCTGCGAGAGAGGCGATCTCAAGTTCAATTGTATCTTGCCCGTCCACGACCGCTGGAATTTGCCGCAAAGCATCCGCACCCTCAACGAATTCAAGAGGTTGGAACACCTCCACACCCGCGCCTTTTTCGGAAACGTCGAAGATCAGACGTCCGGCAGATTGCGACAAGTCAATTTTGACGGTCGAGGCTTCTATTTCGCAAGCTCCGACATTTGTCAGAACAAAACGGTCCTTGGGTGCGCCTTCGATAAAGCGAATTTGGACTCCGGCCTGAAGGGAAGTAGCTGCGAAAAATCCCACGGTTGCCGCAAGAATGCTGGTCGGAAGCATATTTATCTCCTTGCTATAAGGTTTCTGATAAATACGCGTCGGCGGGTTTCTTGGATCAGACTTATGCCCTTTGACTATAGTGGTTTAGCAGACAGGAGCTTCCTAAGTTCCATGCTCCGCAGTCAGAACGGCGAAGTCAAAACATGCCATTGTCATTCTCGCTGTTTGCTGGAATTTCCTGAAGAACGTCCCAGTGCTCGACAACCTTACCATCAGCATCCAGGCGAAAAATATCTATCCCTGCGTACTCGAGACCATCAGGCCAGATTTGGTGGCAATGCAGAATAACGTGATCGTCTTCAGCAAACGCTCGTTTGATGTCCACTCGCTTTCGCGGATATTCGGCAGCCATGCGCTCGAAATATTCGATAAACGCTTGCTTGCCGTCGCCAACATGCGGGTTGTGCTGCGTATAGGTATCACCAACAAAGGTTGCTATGGCCTCGGCAGGTCGACACGCGTTGAACATCATTTCGTAGAAAGCGATGACGTTTTTCTTGTTTGTTTCGAGGTCCGGCATGCTGATCTCCCAATCGACGTTTGCACCGCAAAAAAATGTTGGTCCACGTAGCTCTTGGAAGCAACCCGGCAAGGATCTCAACCACTAACCGGCAAGACGTAACGAGCTTAATTTCGCGTTCCGACTATTTCGAGGGTCAGTCACTTACTCGGTTTCTTCAAAGTCTATGTGAATGTGATTTCCATCAGGATCGGCCACATGGATTTGCACTATTCCAGCCCCCGGGACATCAGTTTTGCGATATTGGATTTGACACGAGATCAGTTTTTCTTCGAATGCTCTCAACCCTGTGGCTGAGAGCGCAAAATGCTCGAGCTTGAGCTTCACTTCGGAGCCGATATTAGGCGTTCCCTCGTGACCCACAAGGTGAACCACGGCGTGATCACCCGCATACAACCAAGCTCCAGTAAACGGAAAATCAGGGCGGGCCCCGAGATTTAAACCCAAGACCTCTTCATACCAAGTAACCATCTCAGGCAACCTAGTCGTCACGATATTCACATGATCCAGCCGCTCAATTCTCATCTAAAAACCCTCAAGCACGAGCTTTCCTTTGGCCTTCCCGCTTTCAAGGATAGCATGCGCTTTCATTAAGTTTGTAGCATTGATCCTACCAAGTGTATCGGTCGCTGTGGATCTGATCTTTCCGTCATCTATCATCCCGGCGACCTGATTCAGGATTTCGCTTTGACGGTTCATATCTCCAGTCCCAAAAAGCGACCGAGTGTACATGAACTCCCAATGCAATGAGATCGATTTGGGTTTGAACGGCGCGATGTCGAAGGTTTCAGGATCATCAATCAACCCAAAGCGACCTTGAGCTGTCATCACCTCTCCAGCTTGAGACGCATAAAGCTGGGAATGGTTTGTTGAATAGACGAAATCCACACTTTCGATACCGAGAGCCTCGAGTTGTGTGCCAAAATGTTCTGCGTGGTTGATGACATGGTGTGCGCCCAGCCCTCGAACCCAGTCTTGTGTCTCGGGTCGGGACGCCGTCGCTATCACTGTCAAGTCAGTGAGAGCCCGCGCCAATTGAATGGCGACTGACCCGACACCGCCTGCGCCACCAATAACCAGCAACGTATTGGTTCCGCCGGAAACGGCATCTTGGACTCGCAATCGGTCGAACAGCATCTCAAAAGCAGTAAGCGTCGTTAGCGGCATCGCCGCAGCCGCTTTCGCCGGTATGGATTTTGGCGCGGCTCCGACAATACGTTCATCCACCAGATGAAACTCGGCATTGGTTCCCGGTCGGTTTATTGCCCCGGCATACCAAACTGTATCTCCCGGACTGAAAGTCTCAACCGTTTCGCCAACTGCTTCGACGATCCCTACTGCGTCCCACCCCAGAATATCAGGTGCTGGACCCGCAGGAGCACGTTTTTGCCGAATTTTCGTATCAACCGGGTTCACTGACACGGCCTGCACCTTCACCAACAAGTCACGCCCCTTCGGCGTCGGTTTGTCGGCCTCGAAGTCGATCAAGGCGTCCGCCCGATCAATTGACCCTGTCTCGCGGTATCCCACGGCTTTCATAGCGTGCTCCTTTGTTCGGTTCTGTATCAACCGATGACTGTCATTTCATTCAACGTGAATTCTGCAACGGCGCCCTCTGTTGCTTCCAGATAAGCCGCAAGGTGCTGAGCGCCCATGTGGGTTTGCCAAAGCTCTCGGCTTTCCCAGTTTTCGTAGAACACGAAATGAGCTGGGTTGTCGTTGTCCTGGTGCAGGTCGTAGTTAATGCAACCCTCTTCAGCACGGGTTGTGTCGATGAGCTTGATCAGCTCACCTTTTACGAGGTCGATCTTGTCGGGGTTGGCTTTGATGTTGGCGAGGATTGTCAGCTTGGCCATTGGAATACGTCCCTTGTGTTCTTGAGCGATGCGCAAGATTTACGCCGCAGTACTTTCGGGATAAACAGGTCAGGATCGAACATATAATCCGGAATTTCCGTTTAATGCTTTTAGACAATCTTCGCTTGTTTCTGACCATAGCCGAGAAAGGCACTCTTGTGGCTGCGGCGCGCGAGATAGGGATGTCGAGCACGACAGTGTCCGAGCGGCTCGCGGCTCTGGAGGCACATTACGGTGTGGTTTTGTTCAACCGCACCACCCGTTCCATTAGCCTGACCGAAGAAGGCCGGACACTCGCTGACGGAGCAAGAAGCTTACTCAGTGAGGTTGCGGACCTGGATACGCTTGTTCGGCACGGCGCTGAAACTCTGTCTGGTCCAATTCGCATAAGCGCGCCGATTGACTTGGGACGGAGCATTGTTTCCGAGGTTGTCGCCGAATTCACCGAAGAGAACCCTGCCGTCTCAATCGAACTATCCCTCTCGGATGGCTATGTTGACCTAGTCGGCCAGGGTTTCGACCTCGCAGTTCGCTTCGGCAACATCACAGACAGCTCGCTCAGGTTACGAAATCTAGGAAGCTACCAACGTTTCGTATGTGCATCCCCAAGTTATCTGGCCTCATTCGGAACGCCTGAAAAACCAGAAGATCTATTAAACCACAACTGCTTGGTTATGAGGTTTGGCGACATGATAGACAACGTTTGGGAGTTTAGATCAGGACCAAATGCCAAGCGCGTATCAGTAAAGGGAAATCGAATAGTCAATGATGGTTCACTCATCCGCGATTGGGCAATCGCAGGCCATGGGGTCGTCTTGAAGTCAGAGCTGGATGTCGGCGACGATGTTCGATCTGGCAGACTTGTTTCTGTCTTGCGCGACTTCCTCCCACCACCGAAACCTTTGCAAATGATGTTTCCGCCGAGCCGAGCCCAACCACGTCGCATAACGGCCTTGGCCGAGCATTTGCGTCGCAAATTTGGTGTGAGTTGAGGCCGCAGGGGAAGACACTAAATTGATAGCCGCTATGTTTGCTCAATGAATTTCAAAGTCGCCTGTGCTAGCTCTCTGCCAGCATCTTCTTGAATGAAATGCCCGGCTTTTGGCACAACGATATGATTTTGACCAACTGCCCCAGGGATCGACCTTTGGAACAGTTTGTCTACGCCAGCCATGACCCTGTCATCTTCTCCAAAAACAGTCAGAAACGGAGTGTTCAGGGTCTTGAGGGTTTCCCATGCGGCTCGGTTGGCTTCTGAAGCTGGATTGTCAGGTGTGTCGGGCACCAACACTGGAAACTCTCGAGCGCCTGCCAGATAGCGCGCATCCGGGAATGGTGCGTTATAGGCTGCAACCTCTTCTTCTGAAATTTTAGATGTCGTGCCGCCGAATACGATGCGTCCCGAATTAAATTCAGGTACGGATTGTGAGTATTCCCGCCATGAAAGAAATGCCTCACCCAAGGGCACGTCACCGGTGGGCAAGGCCGTATTCGCCACAACAACACTAGAGAAACGCTCGGGCATACTTGCAACCAACCGCAAGCCAATGAGTCCGCCCCAGTCCTGGCAAACCAATGTGATGCCCGTCAGGTCAACTTTCCGCAACCATTCGGACATCCAGTCCACATGGCGTTGGTAAGTGTAATCGGATCGCTCAGTGGGTTTGTCAGACCGTCCAAACCCAATCAAATCAGGAGCCAGAACTCGATGACCCGCATCTTTGAATAGCGGAATCATGTGCCGATACAGGAAGCACCAGGTTGGCTCTCCATGCATCAACAATACTGGCGGTGCCTGCGCCGGTCCCTCGTCCAAATAGTGCAGTCGGAGAAGACCGCCCTCGGTATCATCCACATCAAGATAGTTCGGGCCAAAGTCGAAATCTGGCAATCCGTCAAACTGGTGGTCCGGTGTACGAAGGAACTTCATAGTGAACTATCCAAAATTGCCGACGGTCTTAGTCCGACAACAGTGATCGATAAAACTAAAACGGTCCAGTTCCAGCGTATACCGACTTCAGGTTTGGTTGACTTCGACGCATTGCTTCGGTCCCTCGCGGAGGAGGCCCTTTTTGCAGACGTTTTGAATCCGCGCCAAAAAATTTGGTCTCAAAAACCTTATATTATGAGTTCATCTGTACGGATCGCCGAGAGGCGGCTCAGAAGAAAATCGCAAGCCCGGTCATTGAGACAACCAAGAAAAGGAGAGTCATGATTCCGCCCGAGCGAACAAAATCGACCACCCGGTAGCCTGCTGGTCCCATGATCAACGCGTTCACCTGGTGGGTTGGGATCAAAAATGAGTTGGACGTTGAAATTGCCACTGTGAGAGCAAACACAGCCGGATTGCCACCCGCGGATACGGCAATAGAAACTGCTAGCGGCACCAGCAGGACAGTTGCGCCTACATTGGACATGACCAGCGTGAACGCCGTTGCCAAAACGGCTATTCCCGCTTGCAGCGACCATATCGGCCAGCCCTTCAGGAGGGCCAACACATGCGCGGCAATCCAATCCGCAGTGCCAGTGTTCTGAACGGCCTGACCCAACGGGATCAGCGAAGCGAGTAGAAAAACTGTACTCCAACTAATCGACTCGTAGGCTTCGTCAATCGAGAGAACCCGGCTCAACACCATGCCAATAGCGCCGATCAACAGGCATAATGACAAGCGCAGATCGGAGAATAGAATTAAGCTCAACGCTATCAGGAAGAAGGCGAGCGCCCATCCGACCTTGTGTGGCCGTAACTCTTCCTGGGGAAAATCCGAAGTTACGACGACAAAATCCCTGTCCGACTTCAGTCGTGTCAGACGGTCCCACTGCACATGCACCACACACGTGTCGCCGGCCTGCAAAGGGACTTGCCCGATATGCGTGGCTGAATGATCCTCGGTTTCAACGTGGCTCAGTGTTTCTTCTCCGCGCTGAATGGCCAAAAGAGACAAACCATGTGTCTGACGGAGACGCAAATCAATCGGAGTCTGGCCGATCACTGAAGAACCGGGAGGAATAACAACCTCGGCCACCCCCGATTGGGTCGCGGCGAAATCATCCGCAAAGACATCCAACTGTGGCAGAATCTCCAGCCCGTATGGCTCAGCGAACTGTTGCTGAACGACCCGACGCAGACCAAGCACTGCAAGGCGTGCTGGCGCTTCGATTACGGTATCAGCCATCGGCGCGATGACCTTGTGGCCGCGATAGGATGTGCCGAGAATATACATGTTGTGGGCGACCATTAGATCCGCGAGCGTTTGCCCAATGATGATCGATCCTTCGGGAACACGTATCTCGAACATATCGGCCCTAAGCCCATAGGTGTTTTCGACATAGGTCTGCATAGACCGGGCTGAGCTTGCGTCTGCTCCACGCTCCCGCTGCGCTGGGAGGACCCAACGACCAAAGAGCACAAAGTAAAGCACTCCTGTCAGCACCAGCATCACACCGATAGGCGTGACTGAAAACAACCCAAATGTCTCCATTTGTTGGTCAGCCGGAAGGGATGAGTTTGCTGAAACAATCAGGTCATTCAACAGGATCAGGGGTGATGACCCGACCAATGTGATCGTACCACCCAGGATCGCGCAAAACCCCATGGGCATCAGCAACCTACTCATCGGGATTTCCGTACGTGCCGAGATGCGGCTCACAACAGGCAGAAAAAGCGCAGCAGCTCCTACATTCTGCATGAAGGAGCTAATGACACCAACCGTTGTTGATATGATTGGGATGATCCGGGCCTCTGTCGTGCCACCATTCTTGAGGATCAAGGCCGCGACCTTTGACATAAGTCCAGTCTTATCAAGCCCAGCCCCAATTACCATCACCGCGATAATGGACATTACAGCGTTGGAGGAGAAACCTTCAAAGAGCCTGGAGACATCGGCAAGATTACCCAGCCCCGGTAGATAGCTCAGTGCGCCAAGCAGCACCATTACGAGAATTGCTGCGACATCGATCCGTATAATCTCGGTAACAAAAAGTAAGACCGTAAAAGACAATAGACTCAATACGGCTATCATTTCGTACGTCAGTGCTGGTAATTCCATATTGTACTCCCAACCTAACGTTACCTGACTACCGGCAAATACGAAGAACCAACTCTTCACGTCAGATAAGGCCAAAATCCATCAGGCCGACTCACGCGGCTCGTTTTCTCGAACGAGGTATCTGCTGAAACCTATAAGCAGCCTCATCTGACTGGTCCAATTTGGCCGCTAGTGCATGTTTTTTTCCTCTTAGGCTCCAGACTCATTGATTTACAGCCAGAACAGAACGGTAGCCGCGAGCGCGATGGCTGATAAGAAGACCTTGGGGCATCTGTCGTATCGGGTCGCGACACGCCGCCAGTCCTTGAGCCGCCCGAACATGATCTCAATCCGGTTACGGCGCTTG
>NZ_JBQFXS010000022.1:0-52716 GCF_056541025.1 Ruegeria sp. AK4 | reverse complement strand
GTTTCTTGCCGCCGGAAATCTGCAACCGCAGACCGAACGCTCGTTGACTTCACCCGGGGCGTTGCGAACGGAAATCCAGCGCATTGCCGAGTGTGGCTATTCCACCGATGACGAGGAATTCATGACCGGAATGTCAGCCCTTGCCGTCCCCGTCCGGGATAGCCAGGGCAGGTTGGTGGCCGCGCTCGCGGTGCACGCTCCAATTCAGCGGCATGACATAGCCAGCTTGTTGCAATTTCGGCTGGTGTTACTGCGTGGCGCGCAGAAGCTTTCCCAAATGCTCTCAGGCTAGATAAGCGAGATTGCAGCGAATGTCGCGAAAACCAGGCGTTTTGTTAATGCGCCTGTCTCGTGAATTCGCGTGCGCAGCGAATGGCGGATTCGGTGGGTCGCAACGCAGTATCTCAGATTCTTGCTTGATGGCGGTTCTGGGCCGGCCACATCGGAGCGACATAAAACCAACTGGTAGCGGTCACGCGTTGCACCCAGAGGGAGGATCACTTTCGTGAGTTCGTCCCACTGTCGCAGTTCATCCTTTCATCCAGCGTCTTCAGAAGCGTGTTCAAATCTTCGGCTTCTGCCGGAGCTAGTCCCCGCATAAGGCGATGCTGCGTTTCGACATGATCGCCGACGGCTTTCTCGATTGTCGCAAATCCGGGTTCGGTCAAACGGATTAGAAACCCGCGCTTGTCTTCGGGGTTTGGCACCCGCTCGACAAGGCCGTGTTTGACGAGTTGGTCGATGCGATTGGTCATTGTTCCTGACGTCACCATTGTCAGGTCCAGCAACTCACTAGGGGTTAAGCCATCAGGTTTTCCGGATCTGCGCAGGGTCGCCAGAACATCGAAACTGGCGGCGTTCAACCCGTAAGCCTTCCAGGTTCGTTCCATTTCGCCCCGAAGCCTGGCAGTCAAACGTGAAAGCCGGCCGATGATTTCCATCGGCCCGACATCAAGGTCGGGCCGGGCCCTGTTCCATTGAGCAACGATGCGGTCTACGTGGTCCATGCAAGTTACAATGCAGGATTATATCTTGACGTCAAGATAAAAGGATGTATCTTGACGTCAAGATAATGGAGACCTGCGATGAAAAATCTCGACATTGGACTCACAGCCATTGCGCCATTGATATGGGGCAGCACCTACTATGTGACGACAGAATTCCTTCCTGCAGGGTATCCGGTCACGATGGCCGCCCTTCGCGCTCTGCCTGCCGGCCTGTTGCTTCTTGTTCTGGCACCGCGCTTGCCCAAGGGTATTTGGTGGCTGCGCATCTTCATTCTCGGCGCACTCAACTTCACGCTATTCTGGGCCTTTCTGTTTGTCGCAGCCTACCGATTACCCGGGGGAGTTGCGGCCACGGTTGGTGCGGTTCAGCCGCTGATCGTCGTATTCCTCGCCGCACTGCTGCTCGGCACTGAAGTTCGAGTCGCATCCGTGCTGGCCGCCCTGATCGGTATCCTTGGTGTTTGGCTACTCGTCTTAGGGTCAAGTATATCGCTTGATCCGGTCGGCGTGATTGCGGGGGTAAGTGGTGCAGCCTCGATGGCGTCAGGCACAGTCCTGACCCGGAAATGGCAGCCTCCCGTGTCGCTACTTACCTTCACCGCGTGGCAACTGACCGCTGGCGGTCTGTTGCTGGTGCTTCTGGCCGTCTTCATCGAGCCGCCGCTTCCGCCACTGGATTCACGAAACCTCTCCGGCATCGTCTATCTTGCGCTCATCGGGGCCGCGCTAACCTATATCCTGTGGTTCCGCGGCATCTCTCGGATAGAGCCAGGTGCCGTCTCGGTACTTGGTTTTCTGAGCCCGCTTTCCGCCGTCCTGATCGGATGGGCATTGCTGGGGCAGGCGCTGACACAAATGCAGATCACCGGGGCCGCGCTTGTCTTTGTCGCAATCTGGCTTGGTCAAAGGGCGGGGCGCGTTCGCCCGCCCAACCTTCCGAAACATCGCATCCGCAATCCAGTATGAAAGAGAACTCTCATGAAACTCATAGTATTTGGTGCCACCGGCGATGTCGGTTCTCGCGTCGTAACAGAAGGGCTCGCACGCGGGCATCACGTAACCGCAGCTGTTCGAAACGAAGCAGCGCTTGCCAAATTGCCGAAGGGCGTCAGACCGGTCATTGCGGAAGCAACAGACCCAGCAGCCCTCGCCGCCGCCATGGAATCGCAGGATATGGCGATCAGCGCGTTGCGCGCTCCGCCCGGGCGCGAAGGCGAGATCGTCTCTCTGACACGTTCGATCCTCAATGCTGCATCACGCACGGGCCTTCGGGTGATCATCGTTGGCGGCGCCGCGCGACTCCAACTGCCAAACGGCAGTCCACATACGGTTTTGTCAGACCCCAATTTCTTGCCTGAAAACATCGTTCCGATCGCCCGCGCATCGATGGCGCAATGGGAACTCTGCGCCACTGAAACATCGGCTAACTGGACTTATGCCAGCCCGTCCGCTCTCTTACAGCCCGGTCGCCGCCGCGGCGTGTTCAGAACCGGTACGGACACGCTGCTTATCGATGAAGCTGGCAAATCGGAGATATCGATGGAGGACTTTGCTGTTGCGCTGGTAGATGAAGCACAATCAGCCAAATTCCCGCGCGCCGCATTCACGGTCGGTTACTAACACTCGTCTCAGACCGATATGGAAAGGCTTTTGAGCTAGATGATTAGCAGGCCGGGCGTTGCCTCAAGGATTAGTCCACCGACCCAAGGCATGGGTCACTGCAAGGCCGACGCAGCTTCTTCCGCGACGCGGTCCTGCGCCTGGCCTAAATTCCGCTCTCAGGTGTAAACGTCCGTTTTGAGGAAGCTGCACTGCAGAGTTGTTCAGATTGATGGATGTCTCTTTTGGGCCGTTCATCGAAGCCAGGCAGTATGCTGTCTACAGGATCGATTTGCTGGCCAACACAACGGTCATGTACCGAAATCAATCGTCGTCCTTGATTGCTTCCGTTTCGATATTGATCGTTACTTTATCGCCGTTAACTTTTCTTGGGTTCATTCAAATAGCTTAAAATAAGGGATTTTGATCTGCATTAAGGTGAAGTTTCTCTGCCGGTGGTACGATTGCACATTCAGGGAGTGAGAAGGAACTTTCGATGCCGACCAAGAAGTCTAAATCTAACCCTCCGTCCAGTCTCATGGACGTGTTCAAGCAAATGCAGCCGCCAATTGCAGGCAATCCGGGCTTTGGCGCTCAGATCGAACAGTTCTGGGATGCACAAGAGAAAATGTTAGAGGAAACAGAGGCCTTTGCACAGCATTGGTTCGAACGCCGTCATGAGGCTGTTCGGACGGCGCTGCGAGCGGCGCGCACTGTGTCGTCGGCGAACCCGTCAGATCCCTCGAAAGCCCTTCAGAGTATGTCGGAATGGCAGCGCCACTCGACTGAGCGGTTGGTCGCTGACGCCCAGGAATGGTTCCAAACCGTATCCCGCTGTGCGGCATATGTTGCTGAAACCGAAGCTGACGCTGTAGAGAAAACAGTCGATGATGTTGCGACCGCGGCAAAAAGTGCGGGGAAATCCTCAAAGTCTGAACCTGTGTAGGGTTCCTTCCGCAGCTGATATCAGAATGAAGGCCCAGGAGCCTTAGAAAGGAGTTCGTATGTATAAGAACATCCTGATCCCTGTTGCACTGGACCAAGACCACGACACGCGAGCATCCTTTGAGGCTGCGCGCCAACTAGCCGATGCAGACACCGTGTTCACCGTCGTGCACGTCCAGGAGCCGATTCCGGCATATGTTGGGTCTCAGATTCCAAGCGAAGTACTTGCGAATACGCGGCACGAGGTTTTGGACAACCTGAATGAGAGTGCCTCTGAAATCCCGGGCGCGGAGGCTCGGCTTATCTCTGGGCATGCGGGTAGGGCTATTGTCGACTTCGCAGATGAGAACGATGTCGATTGCATCGTTTTGGCTTCGCACAAACCCGGCTTCGGGGACATTTTTCTTGGCTCTACTGCAAACCGAGTTGTGCATCACGCTAAGTGCTCGGTGCACGTGATCCGCTGATCCGGTATCGTCCCTGTATACTGATAACAGGTTTGCCCAATGAACGAGAACGGACACAAGGACTGTGCACTCCGTAGCCGCGCTCCTGATGATCGGCATGGGCTTGCAAACTACCTGTTTGAGGAATCCGCATTCAATAGAGTTTGACGTGGGTCAGTTCGTCGTCACGGATTTGTCGACTTACTCCGGTTGGAAGTCTTCATCCAAAACCCGATGATCGCGCATGGCGACCGAAATGATGAGGCGATACTAGTGTAAACACCCTGCCTATGCTCGGCAACTCATGGTCCAAACGCACCCTTGGTTAGTTAAGGTGAGGTGGTCGTGAAAGTTTGGATCAACGACGTTTGCTACAAAGTGCCCAAATCGGAGAAACCAGATGACTGATTTGTCCCCCAAAAAGATAGCTTCCGAAAATGGAGCTACTGCGGCTGGGCTCGGGCAGAATGACACGCGGCACCCTTATGACAAACTTGATCGCGCGACACGTGCTGCGCTCGCCCGAGCCACCGCGGGTGTTTCTCCGCATTCAATTATGGCCACATGGATGGATTGGGCGCTGCATCTCAACCGTTCACCTGGACGTCAGCTCGAACTGACGGAGCGCGCAGCCCGCGGTTTCGCAAAACTCTGGGTCTATGCCAGTGAGATGGCGATCGGGACCAAGTCCGCCCCACCTTTTGAAACGCGCGCTCAGGACCACCGTTTCAGCGCGCCCGGCTGGCAGAAAGTGCCCTATTCGCTGTGGCAACAAGCCTTTCTGAGCGCACAGGATTGGTGGCAGGCCGCAACGGCCGAAATGCCAGGCATCGCCCCCCGCGATGCAGAACGAGCTCAATTTCAGATCCGCCAGGCCCTTGATCTTATCTCTCCATCGAATTTCCCGTGGTCAAACCCGGAAATCTTGAACCGCACCATTCAGACAGGTGGTAGCAATCTGGTAGAGGGTTGGGCCCATTTCCTTGAGGATTTAGCCCATACAATCACGCAAGTGCACGAACCCGCACCTCAGGGCTACGAGATCGGTAAAGACCTCGCCACGACCCCAGGCAAGGTTGTTTATCGCAACGCGCTGTTCGAACTAATCCAATATACGCCCCGCACCAAGAGCGTGCAGGCCGAACCGATCCTTTTTGTGCCCGCATGGATCATGAAATACTATGTGCTCGACCTGTCTCCGGAAAACTCCATGGTACGTTATCTGGTCGACCAGGGCTTCACCGTGTTCATGATATCCTGGGCCAACCCCACGGCTGACGAGGCTGATCTCAGCTTGGAGGATTATCGCGTGAACGGCATTATGGCTGCGATAAACGCCGTTGAGAATATCGTTCCAGGCCAGAAAATCCACGCCAATGGATATTGCCTCGGGGGTACGCTTCTGGCGATTGCGGCTGCGGTCATGCAACGTGATGGCGATGACCGGCTTGCCAGTGTCACACTTATGGCGGCTCAGGTTGATTTCGCTGAGGCCGGCGAGTTGTTGCTGTTCATTGATGACAGTCAGGTTGCTTTTGTTGAGGATCTGATGTGGTTGCAGGGCTGCCTGGACCGACCGCAAATGACGCGGACTTTCACGACAATCCGCGCCGAAGACCTGATCTATGCTCGGGCTGTCCGCCGCTACTTTCTGGGTGAAGATGACCTTCCAACCGACCTGACCGTTTGGAACAATGACACAACACGTATGCCTGCGCGGATGCATTCCGAGTACCTGCGTGGTCTGTTCCTTGAAAACCGACTGAGCGCCGGACGGTTTGCCGTCGAAGGTCGGGTTGTTGCGCTGAAGGATATCCGCGTTCCCATGTTTGTTGTGGGAACGGAATCCGATCACATTGCTCCGTGGCGATCAGTTTATAAGATCAGACTGTTTACGGACGGAGATTTGACTTTTGTGCTGACCAATGGTGGCCACAACGGCGGCATCCTGAGCGAGCCAGGTCACAAGCACCGCCACTATCGGCAGGGCCACAGGCCGGCGGACGCGCTGTATACTTCCCCGGACGAATGGTTCGAAACCACCGAAGTACAGCTGGGGTCCTGGTGGCCCGCGATGGCGGAGTGGTTAAAAAAGCAATCAACTGGCGAAACCGCACCTCCGTTCATGGCTGGAAGACAACGAGGGGCCAATAGACTGCGCAATGCGCCGGGTGAATACGTTCATCAGACCTGAGCCAGCCCAAACGCTGTGAACTCAAGAAAAAAACAATCTCTGCGCGTAGGTCGGTTCTGCCCTTTTAGGGACAGGAATGCGGTTGCCCCGATTGGTGCTGAAAACTTGATCATTCGGCAAAGGCCGATACTTTTAGGCACTGAGCCTGGCCACAGCGTAAACTGCAGATTTTTGTCAGCTCACTTGTGCGACCGAACGCCGAAACAGCATCAAACTTGTTATCGATAGGGCGAGACCCAGAACAGCCATCCAAACAAATTCAGGCCATACCACTTCGAGACCGGCTCCTTTGAAGACGATCGCCTGACTTGCTGACATGTAGTGGCGCGACGGTAGGAACAACGTACCAGCCTGTAACCAAGCCGGTTGGCCTTCAATTGGTGTCTCTCCGCCCGATAGCATCAGCATTGGCAGGACAATTAACATCACCAGGAGCGCAAACTGTGCCATCGAGCGTGCGAGCGTGGCCAGAAAAACCCCAAGTGCCGTCGCGGTAAACAGAAACAGGGCCGTGCCAAACAGGAAAAGTGTTGTTGACCCGGCGATGCTGATGCCCAATGACCCCTGCATAACAAATATCAGCGACAGGCCGGCGGCAACCAGAACAACGGCCGCGTTTGCCCAGATCTTGGCCATCGCGATGTCGAATGGGGCCAATGGCATGGCCAGCAGATGTTCGATTGTTCCGTGCTCTCTCTCGCGGATCATCGCTGCCCCGGTCAAAATAGTCGTCAGCCACATGATTTGCCCGATCAAAGCAACGATACCTGCAAACCGCACCGTATCCCTGTTTGGATTGAATGCGCTTCTCAGAATGACATTGACTGAGGGGGGATTAACGAGATCGACACCAACCGCGAAACGATAGATCTCGGCGCTTAGAATATTGGAGATGTAATTTGCACCTATACCGGCCTGCTCCATAGCCGTGGCGTCGATCAGAACCTGAATCTCTGGCCTTCGCCCTGCGCGCAGATCCTTTTCGAAACCCGGCGGCACGGCGACCACAAAGATGAATCTCCCTGCATCCATTTGTGCAGGACCGCTTCCCGGCTCGATCTGGACGACTTGCTGGAACTCCGGCGGAAAAAACGCGGTGGAAAGCGCTCTGGAGAGTGGAGAATTGTCCTCATCCGCAAATGCGATGGAGGCGTTGTTGACGGAGTTTGCAACTCCAGTCGCCTCCATGATCGGTGCCAGCGTGAATGACCAGACAAGCAAGGCCATCATCACCCAGTCGCGGCGTAGGCTCATCACTTCTTTCAGGCCGAGCCAGAATATGCAGGAGAGACGCTGCATTTACTTCTCCTGAGCGCGAAGGCAGAGAGCTGCGATCAGCGTCAGCACCGGCCCGAAGCAGGCGAGCGCCAGTATGTCCGGCGCGAGGGCTTCCCAACCCAGACCTTTGGTAAACGCACCGACGTTCAGGTGCAGAAAATAGGAGGATGGCCAAAGCGAGCCGATCATCTGTGCACCCCCCTCAAGCGTGGAGACAGGTTGCAGCAACCCCGAGAACTGGATGGTTGGAACCACCGAGGCAATGGCTGTAGCAAACGTTGCTGCAACCTGACTGGAAGTCATGGTGGCAACCAGTAGCCCATAAGACGTTGTCGCCCAAACATACAAAAGCGCGCCTAACGCCAACGGGATCGGATCTCCTTTAAGTGGGACATCGAAGACATAAATGGTCATTCCGGTCAGCAAGAGGAAATTTGCGAATGCGATGAAGATGTAAGGGATTTGCTTACCGATCAGGAACTCAAGCCGCGTTGTTGGGGTTACATAAAAGTTTACGACGGACCCCAGTTCTCTCTCTCGCGCGACGCTGACTGCCATCAGAACGGCTGGCAGCATTATGAGAAGGATCGCGGGCATAGCAGGGGCCATCGCGGCGATGCTCTCAAAGCTCTGATTGTAGCGAAACCGAGGCTCGATCCGGGCAACTTCGATCTGGCGTTCACCGTTTCTGCGCGCCTGTTCTTCCAGAAAGGTCTGGTGCAGCCCCGCCACGTATCCTTCAACCGTTTCCCCTTTGAAAGGAATGGCTCCATCCACAATCGCAAGCACATCGGTTGGCTCGCCAGTGCGCAGCTTGCGGTCAAAGTCCGGTGGCAGCTCGACGACCAGCGAGACATCTCCTGCCTGCAGGCGCTCACGCCCTTCCGCAGCACTCTCCAAGGCGGGTGTGGGCTGGAAGTAGGACGAACCTGAGAACTCTACCACATAGCTCCGGCTCTCCGGCCCTTGCGAGAGGTCAAGCACGGCAAAATCAAGCTCTTCAATGTCGAGCGTGATACCGAAGCAAAACACCAGCATCAGAATGGCCGAACCCAGAAACGCAAACGCCAATCGCACCGGGTCTCGTGCGACTTCGACCGTCTCGCGCCGCGTATATGCCAGGGCGCGCCTTATCCCGCCTCTTGCCTTTCTTGCCCTAGCTGTCACATCGATTTTTGGAGCCGCAACGGGTGCGGGTTGCTCTGCTGCTGCAAGAATGGAGATGAAGGCATCTTCCAACGTGTCGGCCCCTTCGGCGGTCATCAGGTCATCAGGTGCACCCTCCACAAGAACGCGGCCAGCATGCATGAAGGACACCCGGTCGCAGCGCTCCGCCTCGGCCATGAAATGGGTCGAGACAAAGATCGTCACCTTGTCCTTGCGCGAAAGTTCGACCAGCAAGGCCCAGAACGCGTCCCGCGCTTCGGGATCCACACCTGATGTCGGTTCATCCAAAATAAGCACGCGGGGGCGATGGATCACAGCAACTGCCAAGGACAGACGCTGTTTGATTCCCAACGGCAGCGCGGCGGCCAGAGTGTCCCGATGCGCGCCTAGCCCAAAACGCTTTGTCAATTCCGAGATGCGTGCCTCGCGATCCGGTATAGCAAAAATGCGGGCGTGAAGCTGGAGATTCTGGTGCACCGACAATTCACCGTAAAGCGAGAATGCCTGGCTCATATACCCGATCTCGCGGCGCATGTTTCGATTGCGCGCGTCCACGGGCCTGCCGAACAACAGTGCTTCGCCTGCGCTGGCCGGCAGCAAACCGGTCAGCATTTTCATGGTCGTCGACTTGCCGCAGCCATTTGATCCCAGGAACCCGAAGATCTCACCGCGATTGATTGAGAAATCGACGCTGTCGACGGCTGTGAAATCACCAAAGCGCCGCGTCAATCCACGCGCGGTGATAACCGGGTCAGTTTCGATTTGTTGAATTGATATTTGATCTGACCCCAAGTCAGAGGTGCCCTGGGCCCGCAAGCGCCGGTAAGCGGTTTCAAGGTCCTTCTCCTCTCCCTTTATTTGCTCGGGTTTTCCCTCAAAGATGACACGCCCATCATCCATCGCGACGATCCAATCGAAGCTTTCAGCCTCTTCCATGTATGCCGTGGACACAAGGACCGAGAGCGCCGGGTTTTCGGTTCGGATCGCGTCGATCAAAGCCCAGAACTGTCGACGCGACAATGGGTCGACCCCGGTTGTCGGTTCATCCAGCACCAGTAGCTTAGGGTCATGAATTAATGCGCAGCAAAGACCCAGCTTCTGTTTCATCCCCCCAGAGAGTTTGCCCATCAGGCGGTCTTCAAATGGTGCAAGTCCGGTTGCCGTCAAAAGAGCTTCGATCCGGGCATCACGTTCATCGTGACCTTGGCCAAAAAGGCCCGAGAAGAATTCCAGATTCTCACGCACCGACAATTCGGAATAGAGGTTTCGTCCCAGCCCTTGCGGCATAAAAGCGATCGCAGGACAGATGCGGTGCCGATGCGCAGGCTCGTTGATCGAACCGCCAAGAACCTCAATCGAACCGGATTGCAGTTTTTTTGCTCCCGTGGTCAATCCAAGCAAGGTGGACTTCCCCACACCATCCGGTCCGATGAAGCCAATCAGCTTTCCGGTTGGAAGATTCAGAGATATCGAGTCGAGCGCAATGAGTTTGCGATACCTGTGCGTGACCGCGGCAATGCGGAATTCCGACGCGTCGGCCTCGATACTCATTCGAATAACTCTTGCGGGATTGGCTGTTCGAACGCCTCAGGCCAGGTGCTGCCATTATCGATCCGGATCACGGCGACACCGCGAAGACCTGTTTTGACATGTTCGATCCGGCTTTCAACCAGGTCCTCTGGGATACGTACGCGGACTCGGAAAACAAGCTGCTCGCGCTCATCCAGAGTCTCGACCTGTTTGGGTGTAAACTGCGCCTCGGGAGAGACAAAGCTGACATAGGCAGGTGTCGCGTATTCCGGCAATGCGTCGAGTACTATGCGGGCCTCGGCACCAATGGGCAAAAGCCCGGCTTCACGCGCGGGAAGAAAGACCTCCATATATACTTTCTCAAGGCTGAGAAGGGTCAGGATAGGTTCACCGGCACCAACGACTTCGCCGGGCTCTGCAAGACGATAGAGCACGCGCCCGGGCATCGGTGCCAGCAACGAACTGTCTTCAATCTTTGCCTCGATCCGGCGTACTTCCGCCTCAGCGGCGGCAATCCTGCTTTCCGCAGTTGCAACGCGTGCTTTGGCAGCACCCAAAACTGCGGTGGCAACTTGATGGATAGTTTCGCGCTCTTCAAAAACAGTTTCAGAGATGTTTTGCCCCGTCAAAAGCGCTGTAGCACGTTCGAGTTCTTGGGCAGCACGGCGTCGCTCACTTTGGCGTTGCAGGACCAGCGCCTCCGCCTCTGCCCGTGTTTGACGCGCAAGGGCCACTTCTGCCTTGGCCCGGTCCAGCGCGGCGGACAGTTCATCTGTATCCATCACCGCCAGAACATCGCCATTGGCAACCATCGCGCCTTCAACGGCTAAGACATTCGAGACACGACCAGCAATAGTGGGTGCAATCTCAACCTGCGCTGCCTCAATCCGCCCATTTCCTTGAGCGAAACCATCCGGCAATTGGTCACCGCTGTTTGAGACAATGGAATATAGGAGTGTACCCGCGATCACGAGTGCCGCTAGTGCAAGATAAACGAGTGAGTACTTCTTCATGATTTTGCGCGAAATAGTTGCGTTCGACAGTGAGTCTATCGCGCCGCCGGCTCGAAGGCCTTGCGTTGGATCAAGCCACGCTCTCATCGCCGCGTGCTATCATAACCTTGGTCCGAGCCGTGGTTCCGTGTGAGCGCTTGTGTGGAGCGGTGATAGCATAATCTGAACTATTTCGAAGGATACCGTTTGGTACTGCCAAGAAAAGCAAACCAATAGGCCAGGGCCACTCCTCCCGCCCCGCCGACAATGTTGCCAAGAGTGACCCACAATAGGTTGGTCGCTGCGGCGAAAATCGGCACAGTTGCCCCCGCCGCCCAGCCCTGCGGGAAGAAATACATGTTCGCAATCGAATGCTCGAGCCCCAGCAGCACAAATGCTGTGACGGGCCATAAGACAGCCAGGACTTTGCCGGCAACGCTGCGGGCGGCGAAAGACAGCCACACGGCCAGGCAGACCAGCCCGTTGCACAATGCGCCACGGGCGAAGGCCTCCATCGGTTCCAACCCTGCTTTGGCATCGGCGATCCTCATGGCAGTGCTGCCCATCGGACCCTCAAGCAGGCCGGTCAGGGCGAAGGCAAATGCAAGCCCGACGGCACCCGTGAAGTTTCCGGCGTAGACGATGCCCCAGCTTCGGAACAGCAGCCGCAGCGCTATCTTGCGGTCGACCGCTGCGATCACCATCAAAACATTACCGGTAAACAACTCTGCCCCACCTGCGATCACCAGGATAAGTCCTAAAGAAAATACTGCTCCACCCAGAACGCGGATCGGCCCCACAGCGCTGTCTGCTCCCGTGACCGCCATCGTATAGGCCGCTGCGCCAAACCCTATGAACGCTCCGGCTAGCATCGCAAGAACGAACATGGGCGCCACTGGCAATTTTGCCTTTGCGACTCCGGCAGTCTCAACCAACGCCGCGATTTCAGCGGGTTTGTGGGCATCGAACGAGGCCGGTGTTTTCATGTGGGGCTCCATAGTGTGCACGGATCTACGTAGCAGGGGTTCACAGCATGTCTTCTGACCTGAAACTGGTGCGCAAAAAACGGGAGCTCACTCGTGGTTTGGGTATTGTCGCCTAACACAATTTGGTGCGCGGTCATGTCCAGAAGCACCCATGAGCCCTTTTTTAGCTCCCGCTTTCATGCCGCTAACCTCAAGCAGCGTAAGTATTTTTCCATTTGCGCGGTCGGGAATTCAGCGTCACGGAGTAGCTATCGAATCTTAGTTCTGTCACGAGACTTCAATGCAAAGCTTTAGGATTGTCATCGTTTTTGCGCCGATTTGGGACTAAGTTTGAAGCCTAGGCAACGGTTAATACCGCACAAGTGGCATTGCGACTGATGCCTTGAGAGGTGCTCCCTTGAATTAGGCTACCTATGCTACCCAATCCGCGGCGGCCCGTCACAATCAGGTCCGCCGTGCATTGCTCGGCGCATGCAATGATCTCGTCGACCGGATCACCGCGTTGGATATGCGCTTGAGAAACCGCCTGATTGTACTCTTCGGCAATCTCTTTACCCGCGGAAATGATCTTGTCGGCTGCCAGCTGCACCTCTTCGTCTGAAGGCATTGTCGTGACCGCGTGATAACCAGCAACCGCGCCCATTGCGAACGCCACGGTTTGCGGCTGAGGTGTATGAACCAGGTGAATCTGGGAGCCATATTTGCTTGAGATATCACAGGCAAGGCGCAGTGCTGCTTCTGACGCCTCCGATCCATCCAAGCCAACCACGATCGTTTTGAACATATCGCGCTACCTCCTCAATGAGGGTTTAGTATGGGTGAAATTGCGCAAAACAGCTTTGACACAAATCAACATTTCTCGCTGCAAATTCGAGCGCAGTCGTCCGTCCATTTCCAGTGGCTCCATGGGACCTGAACCAACTTTTAAATTCGCTGGGTTTGCAAGTGGGTCATGCCAAAGGGATGTGTCGCAAACCTCCTGACTGGATCGACGAGCGACTTTTGTTCTCAGCGTATGGTTATTTGACAAGTTTTAGCATGATCTCTTTGAAAGGCTTCGATTTCCCCAAGGATGCAGTTTTGTACGCTGTGTACTTATATTTGCGGTACACAGAGTCGTATCGGTATTTGGTAGAGATCATGGCCGAACGCGGCGTGAAAGTGGACAACGCCACTCTCAATAGGTGGGTCGTGAAGTATTCAACGATACTCACAGCCAGAGCGCAATCAAAGAAACGAACAACGCTGAGTTCCTGACGCATGGACGATACATATATTCGTGTGCGCGGAAGGCTTCGCATCTCCATAAGGTTCCGCCGACAGTGTTTCGGCAGGTCAGAGGCCGGACACATGACTGCACCCAATCAGACGCTCCAATGCTCTGAACTCGCTTGATGTAAACGGGGCATCCACAAGAAAACTATGTTCATTTGGGATCGGGCAGTAGCCTTTCGCGTAGACATATTACACTTAGTTTGGCGCTCAAAGAGCAGTCAGCAACTAGAGACCTTTTCGACATCCTTCAGGGCTTATCTTCTGGACCAGGTTTGATTTTGCACTCGTAAAAAATCCGCGCGGTACAAACTCGGCAGATACCATTGTCCACGTTTGCAACAGCGGCTCTGATCGCATCGGATTACCGTCTTTCAGGTACTTGCAGCACTAACAACGAACCCCTGAGTCCATTGATCCATGTCATGGACTGTTTCGTTGTCCCAAGCTTATTTGAATGCGAGCGGAAAAGGAGAAGTGCCATGCTAAAAAATACTGTCGCCGTATTCTTTTTGGTGTGTCTTGTGGTTCTTGGTGCATGTGAAAAAAGTAGCGATACCTATCCGATTTCTGGGGAGCAGTGCGGCCCAGAAGACCCAGTGAAGACATTGGATGCCAGAGATTGTTTAATTCCACCTGCGTAAACCAATGCAGAGTAACTCCGTGCTTCAAGGCAATACTAAACGATTACTTCGCGGAAGCTGTTGACGTAGTTGAACGCCATGGCGGTAATCCTATGAAGAAAGGATGACCAGCCTGTTTCTCCGTTTTCGAAAGCTTCGGCTTCAAGTTCCTCAAAGACTGTCGGCGCTGGGATTTCTGCAAAGAGCTTACTGACTCCTTTGCGAGCGGCTAGACCGCTCCAAAACTCGTCGTCTCCGGTTCGGATGAACCGCAATTCTCTAGCGCTCGAAAGAAAACTACTCAGTTCGTCTGTGTTTAGCTTGGTTCTGAGTATCTCAAACCAACGTCTTGAAATGGATAGCAGTTCAGGTGAGGCACGTATCATGTGTTGGTGACCGGAACAGTACTTCAGCCTTTGCTATCAAGGTTTTCCGACTTTTATCTTCTTTTTGGGAACTTGCCGCCTCATGCTGCCGGCGAGCGGTCTTTCAATCAAGTTGTTTGTTTTTGCTCAGCGCGAAAAAGCGCTTTGTCAGGACAGGCAAAGGCCGAAACTCACACTCGGTGGCGCTCAGATGGCTAATCGAGTTCCTTTACCATCAGCAAAGCTTCAGTTGGCTCTTCGCCAAATCTAGACAGGTCGAACGGTCGCCGGGCGCGCTCGGTGTACCCTGCCCGCCGATAGAGGCCTAAAGCGTTTGTGTTTGTGGCGGCAACGATAAGCGCGAGCCCTGGGCAAGAGCCTTCACGTGCCTGCTCCTCAGCCTTGTTCAGTAAGGCAGCGCCGATGCCTTGCCTTCGCCCGTTGGGCAAGGCGGCCATAAAATTGATGTACCAATGACCCGGCGCGAGCCCCGCGAGTTCCTCGACGCAGACAAATTCCTCGGGAACGTCAGGCCCTACCGGTTGCGGCGTGGTCGGGAGAACGTAACCGATCAGTCCGCCCAATGCAGCACCATCAAATTCGGCAATGAACCCGTTTCGATAGCTGAATTCACCAGCTTTTGCGGCAACAATTGCGCGCCCGACGTCGATGCCGTCCATGTCCGGAGGGGCCATCTCATCCCAGAGCGTAGGCACTACTCCGTCACTTGCCATATCCACGACGCGTACAAGTAGGGGCGCATCGTCCGGCCTCGCTTTGCGAATAGTCAGTGTCATGGTGCGTCTTCCGTGTGTACCTCTGTCCCGCCGCACGGGTATTTCATAATCTTGAAGGTCAAAAGTGCGGCGAGGAGAATTAGCCTCAGCAAGCGCTACGCAGCGCCTTTCGGATGTAAGTATTGGCGGATCGGAAATGTGATGGACCGGACGCCTCGGCAAACCGACCAAGGGTCCATTTGCCGGTCCATGGAAACACGCAACTGGTGTATAGCAAGGCGTCATCTTGAGTCTCAACAAAGTGACGCAGTTTGTCGCAAGCGGCCCCGAATTCCGAGAGCAGTTCCACCCAAGGAGTTTCGTTGCCTCTCGCATACAGCGGAGCATTGTATTCCTTGAGCTGGTTCCATTTGTAGCCCTTAGCTGGCACATGCACCTCGCGCTCCGCAACGCCGTCTTCGTACCACTCGTGGAACATCCCCATCCAATGGATGCGATGCGCGATTACACCTTTGATCGTGGTGTCGTCATCAGGGGCCGACAAAGATGCATTTGTTTCGTCGACGCCATCGAGCGTTTTGCTTAGCTTGGCTAAATCCTTATCGAACTGGGCAAGCAAATCGGTTTTGTTCATTGCTGCTGACATGACTCACTACTAGTCAAACCAGACGATCGGTTTCTTGATCTGGCTCAACGAAACCAAGTTTTCCAGCGAGGCCATTGCGATTATTCGCGCCAATGCAGCGACAGCTCACTTCGTTCCGATTCCGGACATTGCCTCCTCAGTGTGAACTCTTGAATGTCCGCACCGAGCCCTTACTTTCTTGTTCCGCTCAGCGTTGAAACGTCTGCTATCCAGGCAAAAAGCGAAGTGAATAGCTCTACAGCGCTTTGGGACCTTATGAGATCAATATCTACTGTCGCTTAAGCATGCGCTTTGCAGCCGCTTCCATGCTTTCGTAGCTGTCACCAGACACCGAAACAGCAACCTTCTGAATGATCCCGCCCTCGAACTCTCCGGGTGTGGTGTAGAGCTTGCTAACTGCGTCGCCGCTGTCGTACCCGATGCACAACCCATCGCCTGACAGTGTGAACTTGCCCGACTGGGCGCGCATATCACCTGAGGCGACCTCCTGATCGTCGATGTAAAGCTTCATCGAGCCCAAGACCTCACCGTTGTCGCCAGTGCCGGTCGCGTCAAACTCCATGCCAAGAGTATAAGCGCCGGGCTCTAGCTCCACATCGGACTCAAAGATCTGCTCAGGTTGAATACCAAGGAAGTTGTACGTGTAGTACAGCTTATTGTCCTTCACGACCAATGCATGACCCCCAAAACGCGAACCGTGGGCAAAGATCACGCCGCCTGCGTCGGCATCTTCGATCTCGACGTTGGCAAGGATTTTGTAATCGCGCCCACGGATATTCACGGCGACGCCTTCCGGCACACATGTTGTGTTTGGATAATAGACGTAGGTGTCACGTGGCGGCTCGGCGGTGGGGCGGTCGATCCCAAGGATTTCAACCGCGCTGCGGTCATCCAGCGGCAGGACGTTGTTCTTCGCAGCCTCGTCGAACCAGACCTGAATGAGTTCCTGTAGTTTTTCAGGTTCCTGTTCGGCCAAATTGTTGGATTCTGACCGGTCGACATCCACGTGATAAAGCTCCCACACATCTTTGTCGAAGTTGCTGGTTCCTGTTAGCGGAGCGTGAACGGCAACCGCTTTCCAGCCATCCTTCCAGATGCCACGGGTGCCCAGCATGGTGTAGTATTGCACCTCCTTCTGGGTGGGATCGTCCGGCTTGGCGTCAAACGTATAGGCCATCGACACACCGGACAGGGGATACTGATCCACACCATTTTTCGACTTCGGCATTTCCAGCCCGGTAACTTCGAGGATCGTAGGTACAATATCGACCGAATGGTGATACTGATGCCGGATCTCACCACCGTTCTTGATGCCGTTTGGCCATGAGATGACCAGCGGGTCGTTGGTGCCACCGGCATAGTTCGAATACCGCTTGAACATCTTGAATGGCGCTGAGAAGGCTGCGGCCCATCCGGTCGGATAGTGGTTGTAGGTGTCCGGACTGCCCAAGGTGTCGAGATACTTCATGTTCTCTTCCAGCTCATCCGGGAAACCGTTGAAGAACTTGTTCTCGTTCACTGATCCATTGGGCGAGCCTTCACCCGAGGCCCCATTGTCGGCGGCATAGATGATCAGCGTGTTTTCGTACTGACCGGTTTCCTTCAGATAGTCGATGATCCGCCCGACCTGGCTGTCTGTGTATTCAGAGAAACCGGCATAAACTTCGGCCATCCGCGCGAACAATTTCTTCTCATCGTCATTCAGAGAGTCCCAGGGCCGCACGGCATCGTCAGGGTTGGCGACGTCTTCGGGCATGAAATTCAGTTCGGTATTCACCGTGCCTTCCGGAACGATCCCTTTGTCTATCATCGCTTGCGTGATCTCTTCACGATAGACGTCGTAACCCTCGTCGAACACGCCCTTGTACCTATCCGCCCATTCCGTCGAAGCCTGATGTGGTGCGTGATTGGCGCCGGGGTTGAACCACATGTACCAGGGCTTGGAGGGGTTCGTGGCCTTCTGATCGCGCAGCATCGTTATTGCCTGATCTGCCAGATCCTTGGACAGGTGATAGCCATCTTCGGGACCATAGGGCTGTTCGATGAAACGATTGTCTTCAACCAGGTCCGGATACCATTGATTGGTCTCGCCCCCCAGAAAACCATAGAAACGGTCAAACCCCTGGTTCAGTGGCCATTCCGTGCGGCTGGCCCCCGAGGCAACATCCTGCTCGGGCACGTTGTGGTTCTTACCGATCCAGAACGTACTATACCCGTTGGCCTGCAAAACTTCAGCAATTGTTGTCACCTGCGGGGGCAGCCTGCCGCTTGCCCCTGGAAACCCGTCGGCCGTTTCTGTAATTGCCGCCATCCCGTTCAGGTGATGGTTGCGTCCTGTCAGCAGGGTTGAGCGTGTTGGCGAACACAGTGCAGTCGTGTGCCATTGGGTAAAGGTCAGACCTTGAGCCGCGAGATCATCCATCGTGGGCATGTTGATCTTGCCACCATAAGGTGACCAAGCACCAAGTCCCGTGTCATCGTAAAGAACAAAAAGAATGTTCGGGGCACTCTCTGGTGCGGCTTTGGGAGTGAAGGGTGTCCAATCTGACTCGGAGTCCCGGACGTCCAGCTCAATCTTCCCGTTGAACCCTGGATAACCCAAAGGTTCCTTCATCTCCGGAGCATCCTGCGCGGCCGCTGGCAACACACCCAAAACCGCAATCGCTCCAGCAGTTAAAAAACGATAGATCATCAATCAATCCTCCCATGGAATAGTTTGTTTTGTCACAAAAAACTGAAACTAAAAATCAGATTACTAACTTGCGACTATCGATCAACCTAGCGATACAATTCGCGCCAGATGGGCATTTCAAATGAGCCCGTCGTCTCATTTGTCGCTTTCTGGGATGGACTTTGGGTTTTCGTAAGCCGGACGCTGCGTAAGATGGGCATTGAGCCAAGGATCATTCCCGCGATCTATGTGAAGCCTTTCATCAAGGGCCAGAAGAACGATTACAAAGATGCTGAGGCGATAGCTGAAGCGGTTTAGATTTGGCACTGCATCTCAGGTTGGCTGTGAGCCCTCAGCCGCCGTTGGCAAGGAACTCTTTGATCCGCGTATTCAGGGTATCTGGTGCGTCCTCGTGGATCATGTGTGACCCGTTTTCGATGATTTCGACATGCGCATCAGGCAGCCGCTCGCTAAGTCCATCGATTAGCAGCCTGAACAAGTGCGGACTATCACCCCCGCCTACGAGAAGAACCGGAATATGGATGTCCGAAAACGATGTTCCGATCAGATCGGGGAAGCCATGATACAGTGAGAGGGCTCTGTCAGGCCCTCGGTTATCCCAAACTTGAGCGTAGCGTTCCTCCGACAGTGCCTCGAAATATCTGTCACCCAAAACCCCTCGGCCAAACGTTTCAATTGCCAATTCATCGTCGCCGGATCGAAACGCCTTTTCAGAAGGGCCAACGGTGCCTACGCCAAACCTAATGATGGCGAGCGCAAGTCGGGGCGCCGAGAACAAAAGGCCGATCAACTGGACCGGCTTTGGTGGAATACTCACGTACATTGAGACAGTAGGCGGTTCTATGAGGACGAGGCTGCGGAACATCTCCGGCACCTGCTGGGCCGCTAAGAGTGAAACAAGGCCGCCCCACGAATGCCCTACGACGTGTGCCGGTCCTGCATCCATTACTTTGATCAAACTCGCCAGATCTTCTACATGCACCTGGATAGGGTCTCTGGCATCGATTGATATCGGAGCGTTCGGCACATGATAGCGTCGACTGTAGGCAATCGTGCGATAGTTTTCCGAGAAAACGCCAAGCTGTTGGGACCAAGTGCGCACGTCCGAGGCGCTGCCATGCACAAAAACCAGTGGCTCGCCTTCACCCTTTTCGAAGGTCGCAAGAACGGCACCGTTCACTTCTACTGACTTGGCTTCATCCAAATCGAGCATGGTTCTAAAAATAGCGCAATCCAACATCGTTGTTAACGGCAGCTTCGCCGGCCGCACTGCAGGTGCGGCTTTGCAAGATGAACGGCAGGTTTGAGTCGAGAGTACTTGCTGCGACTGCCCATTCGAAGGCCGGTTTTTTTGGTGGGCGGGTCAGCCAACTCCGACCCGCCATCCCCCTATGGTTTTTAGAACTTACCGTTCCCATGCGCCATCTCTGCAGGGGTGGGCGAAACGACATCCCAATGCTCGACGATCTTTCCGTCCTCAACGCGCCACAGGTCGAAGAAAGCCCAAGGTTTCTCGCTGACAGTGGCATCTGAAGCGACAAAGACAAAGTTGCCTTCTGCCACAACGATCTGTGGCTCAAATTTAGTTATGACGTTGCCTTGTTCAGCCCAGGCCTTGGTGCCATCCATCAGACCATCAATCCCATCGGCAAGCATTGGATTGTGCTGCATATAGACCTCAGAATACTCGGGGGCTTTCTCTGGTGCGGCACCACCCAAGACGTCGCGAACAAACCCAAGAACCAACGCCTTGTTCTCTTCTGTTTTGTCCAAATCGGTGATCTCTGTCGCGCCATCCGTCATCCCCCGACCAGACACCGTCGTTTCAGGAACTGGCTGCAAATTGTCCCAATGCTCTGCAACTTTGCCGTCCTCGACCCGGAATATATCGAATGCGGCAAGGGTCGGTGCGCCAAACGCATCAGCATTTTCAAAGGTGCTGTGCAGAACCACCATATCGCCTTCGGCGATGACGCGATGGGTTGTGCCAATCATTCCGGATTGCTCGACCAAAGGTATCAGGCCAACCAACCCGTCGGCTCCGGTCGGGATTTGTGGGTTATGCTGGATGTAATCCGAGGTCACGAGTTGCCGCACGGCTTCCGGATCGTGATCGGCAAAGGCAGCGGTAAAGAGTGCGATTACAAGTTCTTTAGGAGACATGGCTTTATCCTCTGATTCGTATCCTCTCGATACGTGGTAGCAAAACCATACCACATTGCAATTACGTACCTTAAACTAACTTGGTATGCTCAACGCTACTGCTATATAGATTAGGTTGTTGTGCAAAACCTGATGCAGGGCTATGGTGTCCTTCAGTTTCGAAATAATACCAGAGACTGATATGCTACCTATTGGTGTTGCCAACAAAGCAGAAGCTTCCAACTGCTCCATCCGCTCCGTGCTATCCAATGTGACCGGCAAATGGCGGATGATTATTATCCTAGCTCTGGAAGATGAGCCGAAACGCTTTGGCGACTTAAAACGCTGCATCGGAGACGTCACGCAAAGTGTGCTAACCGAGAACCTGCGTGGATTGCAGCGTGACGGTTACTTGACCCGCACTGTCGATCCCGGGCCACCAGTGGCTGTTTCCTATGAATTGACGCCTTTAGGCCGAAGCTTACTCGAGATGCTGAAGCCACTTGTCTTCTGGTCGCATGAACAGATGGATGAAGTCAGAAAATTCCGCATGCAATTTGACCGCGAGCAGGCGAGCTGACCTCAAAGCCGATACATGTCTCTTTACGGTAGATAGTTGCAATGTTGCGCAGACTGTGGGTTCAGCGAAACCTCAATCTCACGCACGCCGCGAACGGCAGCAAGCCGTTGAACGACCAAAGGCGAGAATGGGTCGAGACTTCCAACCGTGGAAAGCGAACGCTACAGGAAACTTCGATGATGGTTGAAAACCATTCTAACTGCAAAGCTTCGGGGAACCTGCGCTCGTGATTTTCCGGCCGTAGAACATGAGGCGGACTCCAGCCCAGTATGCCGCGGCTTCACACATGGGACATGGTCGGGAAGATGAGTACATGACCGCTCCGCTCAAATCCCGGTCACTGAGTCGACGCGCCGCGTCCCTGATCGCGGCCATTTCAGCGTGGGCCGTGGGGTCTTGATCCAAGATGACCCTGCTCCATGATTGGCCAATAATAACGTTGTCGCGCACCACAACTGCGCCATACCCCTGATCTCCATGATCAATCGCATACTGACGCATTTCGAAAGCGCGTTCCATGAATGTGGCATCCTTGGGATCACTTGGTTGAGGTATTGCGTCGTCCGCCCTTGTGGAAGTTTGGCCTACAGCGGAGCCACTCAATCCAATTGTCAGTGCGCCAATGCCTGATGCAGCGAGAAAGCTGCGCCTCGGGAAAGCGAGCGTGCTGTAGCAGTCCTGTTCACTTTTTCTGATCTTGTCCATTGTGCCGTTACCTGTGAGATGTGTTCAACTCTGTCCCCGCTCCGCTACGAGAGGAACTTGATTTGAGGTTGGTCTCATACAAGCTGCCATCGGCACGTGTGAGGTGGAACGCTCCGCTTCAGCCTGCTGGACTGGTCTCAATCCTCTTTTCTTAGCCGTTCTGCCATCTCAGCAAATCCGCGTAGTTCAGCGTGTTCGATTGGCGTAGTTCCGTTTCGATCGGCAAGCGATCGGTCAGCACCCGCTGCCAACAGTGCATCCAGAACTGCAATATGATCCGGCCCGCCGTCACCAAGCACAACGGCTTCGATAACTGCTGTCCAGTGCAGATTGTTCACATGGTCCAGAGGCGCGCCAGCAGCGATCAGCCGTCTGACAATCTCAACATGACCAAGGTGCGCGGCCGCGATCAGAGCCGTTCCTTCATAAGGGCTGGTCGTAAGGCCGGGATCGTTGCCCAACTCGATTGCGAGCGTCATCAGTTCTGGATCGTTTGCAACGGCCGCGATCGTGACCACGTCGTAAGCCTGACCTTCTAACGCATTCATATCGGCGCCAGCCTCAGCCAGTGTACTCAATGCCTCGTCCTCTGAAGCAAAGGCGGCCACATGGGCTGGTGTGCGACCCCGCGAGTCCCGCGCGTTGACGTTTGCCCCTGTCGCAACGAGTTGCCGGATCCTTTCTTCGTTGCCGGTGTGAGCGGCTGCGGAGAGACCGTCGTATTGCGCGACCTCATCAACCGAAGGCGGTGTCTGCGCCGCGCTTGCGCTGGCGGCTAGACCCGTCACGAAGGCAAAAAGTAGAAAACGAAACATGGCTGATCCTATTACCTACATATTGGTCAGCTATAGTAGTAGCGGATGCATTCGATGTCATTTTCCATTCAGGATCAGAATCCTTTCACGGGAATTGATTTCGAAATGTCATTGGACAGACGGGCTGAGTTTGCCGACAGTCGCGTCATGGAACTGACAGACACCACACCTGTCCACCTGATCCATGTGGATCCAGACGTCAACATGGCGCGGTTCTATGGCATAGAGTTGCAGCCGACGCTGTTTGGCGATGTTTCCGTTCTTCGTACCTGGGGACGTATTGGTACAAACGGGCAGGCCATGATGGTGACATATGACAACGAAGCCCAGGCTGCTGATGCACTCCATAACCTCGAACTGCAAAAGCGCCGACGAGGCTACGTCCCGGTCGGAGAGTGACTTAGGGTTGCAATCTGTTTCCGTAGCAAATCCCGAGCCTTTCGGCTCGTGACCAGGCTCTAGATTCCAGCCAGCGTGCCGGCTTCTACCCAGAACACCCCAGCATGATCTCCCTGACACAACGGCCCCTGCATCGTCTCATGCGAGCCGGGGCAGCTTACACGTCTGCGCTTGTCTGGCTCGGTTAAGTCAAGGCGCGACGGGAAAAGCATCTATTACAGGATTGCGGATAACGAGTGCTGGCGATTGTTAAGGTCCTGTACGATCTCTTTTGCAGCGAAGATGCGAAAAAGTGATCTGTATTCGATGCGGTCATGACAAGGCTGGACAAAATCGGACTAACGAAAACGCAGAGCCCTTTGCGCGTCTTTTCTAAGCAACTAGTTTGAAACTATGGACTCCGTAACCCAACTCACCAACTGGATGATTTGGATTTTTTGTATTTTTGCCTTGTGACGAACCGGCGAACATAGCAACGTCGTGTCGAATTTTGGTTCAACAATAAAGAGGTAGGTCACATGGCTGGAAAATTCGAAATTTATGAAGACAAGGCGGGAGAGTTCCGGTTCCGGCTCAAAGCCGGTAATGGCGAGATTATCTTAGCCAGCGAAGGTTATGTACAGAAAGCAAGTGCCGAGAACGGTATCGAGTCCGTGAAGACAAATGCGCCAAATGACGACCGGTACGAGCGCAAGGAGACGACGTCAGGCGGGTATATGTTTAACCTCAAAGCCAGCAACGGTCAGGTGATCGGCACCAGCGAGAGCTACACCAGTGCATCTGCTCGGGATAATGGAATTGAGTCCGTAAAACGAAATGCGCCAGACGCGCGTGTCGAAGACCTGACCTGATCTGACAAAGACTAAGCTTCGGCTGAGCAACACGCTCGCCGAAGCACTGCACTGGTGGTGAAGAATTACATTATCATATGCACCGCGCTGGATTCAAAAATGTAGAAACAGAGCCTAACCTCCAGAGAGCGGATTTGCGTACCATACCGGTTTTGTCACCTGGATGAGGACTGCTGTCGATCCGCGGCGGGCATTTAGATCCAAGTTTTTCAATATTTGAGAAGCGCAAGAAACTCGCTGTTCACTATCGTGCAGCAATGGCAGCTTCCCACCCTACCCTGGACATTCAAAACAAGACTCTGCAAATGCCGCTTCGCGGGACTTTGCGGCCATCCGATTTTTTCTCCAAAGGGCCGCAGGCAGCCCAAACCGGACATTGGCGACGAAACTTCGCAATCCCATGTACGCAACTTTGCAGCCAATTGTTTGTCAAGTCGAATGGCCATTTTGACAGTAAGCCTTCGATATCAACAGGCTTCCGTCATGTGCTTGACCAAAGAGGTTAATTGTTTGTCTCCATATCCATCCTCCCACGCGGCTTTTGTGCGGTCATGCATAATTCGGATAAAGTCAGCCGGTGCATTCAGAGAAACGCACGTCTTTAAAGCGTCCTCCTGGGCCAATGCGTAAACTTTCAACGAGGCTTCAGCGCCGTCATAGTCCTCGGACGGAACAGTTCGGGCAAAGAGATCATAGTAGTCATTTACCAATTTGATCGTGGCAGGGAGTTGATCGGCATAGACCTGCATCGGAACACCTGCTTTCTGGCAAACCAGTGCGCCGTATATCATCCCAAACATGAACCCCTGCCGGACAGTGAAGAGACCGGCAAAAAGTGCTGCAAGAGCTGCGGGTTTCTCACCGATCTGAGCGGATTTTCCCCCAAGACACCTTATGACTTCGCCGAAGCGATCCCAAGTTCCGGCACTGCCCACGGTAAGGATGGTGGTGTCGCTGCTACCAATGCCGGAAGGGTATGCATTGATCATGCCCAGCATGTAGTCGGCCTTTTTTTCGATGAGAAATGAGACCAGTGAATCAGCATCGGACGTATCGCCGGTGCTCATGTCGCAAATTGTTTTTCCTTCCAAAGACACACTTAGCCCACGGACCAAATCGACGGTTTCCTTGTGGCTTTTGATACAGACGACGACGAAATCAGACGCTGCAACAGCATCTTCTGGCAATGCGCAAATAACTGCACCTACCTTTGCAAACGATTTTGTCTTTTCAGGTTTCCGATTCCAGACGCAGACGCTGTAACCTGATTTGAGCAGGCAATGCGCCAGCGCCGAACCCATGTTGCCCAATCCCAGTACCGCAAGCGTTGCCATGATTTCCTCCTGTTCTGGTCATTGGTGTTTCAGTCAACATGCGTGAGAATCGAGAAATCGCGTAGTTGTAAATTTTTCTGTATTGTTAGATTTTCTCACTTATGGATTGGCACGCGTTACCCTCGCTGACGTCTCTCAGAGCCTTTGCCGCCGCCGCAGAGTTTAGAAACTTGACCCGCGCGGCAGCGGCACTGAATGTGACCCATTCCGCCGTCAGCCAACAAATCCGAGGGCTGGAGCAGCATCTAGGAACCCAGCTTGTTACTCGGACGCGACACGGTATCGCTCTGACCGCAAAGGGAGAATTCTTAGCGGCGGGTCTGCATGAAGCATTCGCCTCAATGGCGTCCCTGACTGAGAGCATATCAAATGCAGAGGCGGTTCGCCCGCTGTTGGTCAGTGCTACACCGATGTTTTCAAGCGCAATCCTCATGCCGCGCCTATCGGCGTTTGTTCAGGAGTTCCCGGATATCGAGCTTCGGATCGACTCAACAATCCAGGCTGTCGACCTCAAGCCAGGGGGCATTGACATAGCCATTCGATACGGCACCGGGCGCTGGTCGGGGCTGGTGTCGCAAATGTTGCTACCTGGCTGTCTGACAGTGGTTGCTGCAAAAGAATTGATTGGAGAACGGGTACTCAAAGACCCAATTGAGTTGCTCGACTTTACTCTTCTTCAGGAACAGGCTTCGGTCGAATTTGACCTGTGGTTGGAAAAGGTTGGAGTGCCACCTGGTGCAGATAGGAGAGTTGTTCGCTTGCCGGGCAACATGCTGCTTGATGGAATCCGCCAAGGTGATGGTATCGGGGCAACGGTTCCGGCATTCATCTCTGACGAATTGAAGTCTGGAGATCTCGTGGCGATTTTCGATGATCCAATCCCGCAGATCGGCTATCACCTTGTCACGCTGCCTGGAGCAATTCGCCCAGCGGCAAAGGTGTTTCAGAAGTGGCTTTCGAATTCAATTACCGAATATGAGAAAAGCCTTTTCAGGTGGACGCCTGCTCATTTAGTTTGACCGTTGTTGGTGTTCAACTCGATTGGATAGAAGCAGCCCGAAGCGGACCTTCACTATGAGCTTTGCACCCTCTGAGATGCGGGACGAAGCGGTCATTGGTAACGGCGGTGGGATGCGATACAGTAGCTTGGTAGCCATCAAGTGCTACGACCGATTGACCGCATCACTCCTAAAAATCCGCGAGATGCAAAAATGGGCAATGAGGAAGAAGCCATCCGGGCCGTGATTGAAATGTATGTGACCGGCTTCAATCGAGGCGATAAGGCACTGCTAACGGGGGCCTTTCATCCGCGATTTGTGTCGTCGGGGCTGATTGATGGCGAACTTCAATGGGATAGCGCAGAGAAGTTCGCTGAATTCTGTGTAGAAGCTGCTCCCGACCCTACGGGCCCGGTTCCGGACTGGGAAATCAGGTCGTTGCATGTTTCCGGTGCGACAGCGGTCGCAGTTGTCCACGACCAATGGGGACAACGAAAGTTTTGCGACACGCTTACATTGTTGAAGGACCGAGGACGCTGGCAGATTGTCTTCAAGGCATTTCAAAGCCTCTCATAGACAGTGCGGAGGCACAGGTTGGGCTCGAACCGGTCATTCGACGTTTCCGGTAAGGTTCGTAAGCTTGCCTGACGTGTTCAACAGCGGCTCAGCGGACATAGCCGCTGGTTGACCGACTTGCCCAAATGTCTGCTTTTTTTGATTTCGAGGCGGAGTACGGTTAGCGTACTGCCGCATGATGTGTTTCGAGGAGCGAAGCTATGTCTGATCCATATTCTAATCTAGGAGCGCAAGATCCTGAGATTCAGGAACGGATTGCAGCAGCGATGGAAGCCCGCTGTCTTGAGCCTGCACAGGTAGCAATCCGCAGAGCCTATCTGAATGATTTAGAGCTCCCGAGCAATGCAAGTGCGTTGGAATTGGGGTCCGGCACCGGCCATGTAACTAAAGACCTGTTGGACCTTGCTGGCGCATCAACCGCGCATGGGCTCGAACCCTCGCCGATTATGGTGGAACGGGCCAAAAAGAGCTTCGGCGATGATACGCGTCTCAATTTCGATATCGGCGACGCCAAGAACACAGGTTTTGAAGACGCATCATTCGACCTTGTTTTGATGCACACCTTGCTCTGCCATGTGCCTGACCCCGAAGACGTAGTTCAGGAAGCATTCCGCATCCTGAAGCCGGGCGGTGTGTTGGCAGTCTGTGACGGCGACTACGACACCGCGACGGCGCAGATTGCAGATTTTGACCCGCTCGATCAGCTCATCCGTTTCATGATTAATCAAAACGTCACCAATCTTTGGATTATGCGACAAATGTCCGGCATGCTTGCCAAGACTGGTTTTCAACTTGGAGCGCGCAGAGGGCATGGATACGTCGCCGAAGGAGAGGCGACATATTTCCTGACTGTTATTGACCGAGGCGCGGATCGCATGGTCGAAGAGTGTTTACTGTTCCCGGAAACAGCGGAGGCACTAAAGACAGAAGCAAGACGTCGGGTGTCCGAAAAGACCTTCTTCGGCTTTATGTCTTACGTGAGCCAGATTGCCACAAAGCCCTAGGAAACTAAGAAATCTCGTAGTCCGGACATTCGTTTGACGCGCAGCATCGGTCACTCAGGGGCTCGAAACGCTATTTCGCCCCATCGCGTACGAGCGGCTGTTCAAAGCGTCGAAGCTGACATTCCCCGTTTTCCCTATGAGTGCACAGTGGCGATGGCCCGGCTTCAAGACGCCATCTCAGATGGTGTACAGGAGCTACTTGTCCGGGCGCGACTTATCCTACGCCGTCGACCGCAACAGGATGTTCTTCAGAACCTGCTGGACGAGTTAAATGAGTGTGTCTCTGTGGAAAACCGCTCATCAGAAACCTGCGAGCCCACCAATTTGAGGGATGGCGACGGCGAAATTGAGGGGCATAAAGAACACTCACTGAATCCTAATAGTAAAAAGGAAGATCAGTATTGGAAGAAAGTGACCCAGGATCAAATGGAACACGCATTTCCTCGGTTGTGCTCAGAATTGCGGTTCGCCCGAAATCAAGCGCATTGTGATCAACTAATGGACCAATTAGCGAACCACATGAAGCTTGGAGAGGCTTGGTATGCAATGAAATCATCACATGCCCCAGCGGTACGCTTCATGGTCTTAGGTTATGTTTTGCAACGCGTTGAAATAGTACGAAGCCATAGAGCATATCTGATGTCGATTATGAACAAGATTGACCGCGGAGAAATGGAACTCAGGACTCTGTTGATACCTCAGAAAACCAGGCGGGATGAATGGGAGGATCGTAAGAATTCTTAGCGCGGTGCCGCGGATGGCGGCCATTTGCTTGAGGGCAACACCGGAAACCTGTGTAGCGGTTTGTCTCCGGCGAATGATTGAGAAAGCGAGGGTAGGGGAGTTGTGTACTGAACGCGGATTCTATGTACGATTGAGCGGCTGGCTGGCCAACGTTTCACTACGAAACGCGAAGCATGGGATCTGGCTTCCTTGATTGTCAAGAAAATTGCCACTATATTATGGCATCAGGAGTGATCGATATGGAATTACGTGATCTTGTAGAAGACCGGATGATCTCACCGGATCGTCTCGCCCGGCACCTGAAAACCACCAAGCGTGAGATTGGTGAGACCTTGGGCATTGCTCCGGAGTCTTTGTCTCGGCGGAAGCGAATAGCATCCGTTTCAGTTCAGACATCGTTGCGTCACCTGGTCGAGATTCTGAACGCTGTTGCGCCGGCAGTTGGAAGCTCGCTCATGGCTTATGCCTGGTATCGGTCTGAACCCATTGTGGGGTTTGGCGGGCGGACGCCCGAGGAAATCGTCAAGGACGGAGAAAACGCGGCGTTGAAGTCTCATATCCTGCGGCGTCTTGAAGGCGGTTACGCTTGAAACATGCCATACGGGTACGGCGCACGGTCATCCGTGCTGCCAAACCGCGTTGGTCATATTTGCCAACATCAGGGGAGGGCGCTGCACGACGGGGCGGGCGGTTCAACCCGATCGGGGTACCCGCCCTCTATACGTCGCTTTCCCATGAAACAGCCGCGCGCGAAGTCCGCTTCAGCCTGAATCAAGAGCCATATACCTTCTATTTTCTCGCAGTAGATTGTCAACATATCGTCGATCTTACCAGCCGGGATACAAGACAGGCATTGGGCATCTCTTGGGAGGATATTGCCAATGACAACTGGGAATCCGAGATGCACCAGGGACTAATCCCTTCAACCCATGATGTAGCCGAAAGGCTGAAAGGCAATGGCTATGCCGGTGTCCTGGTGAACAGTTTCGCATCAGGGGCCACGCCTGATGACATCAACTTGGTTCTTTGGGATTGGGATGCGGTCGACCATTTGCCGTCAAGCAGAGCAAATGCGGTGATGGTTCTGCACCGGGACGATCTACCGAACAGTGATGTATCCTGGCAATAAGATCACTCCCCCCGATCTCGAGGATTTCTTGATGGTCCGCGAACCCGTCTTTTCTTTTGATATTCTGAAAGAACGTGGCGTTGAATAGTCTTGCGAGGGTTACGCTTGCCAAACGCGTTGCTGACAATCTTCCCTGTTACGGCGCTCCGCATCGATCCATGAGTTGAAAGTATGCTGCGGAGTAGGCGGCAACTTTGGTTGCGCCCGTAGCGAATGGCAGCAATGCAGGCTGCAATTGCAGCATTTGAATACATAGCTCAAGGTCCGGTTCGGGCCGCCCAGTTAGGCAGCGCAGCTTGATTAAGTTTCTTCAATTGATCCGTAGCCGCATTGCCGGGCCTTACCTTAACGACATCTGGAAAACCGTGCTGGGTTTGAAGGCAGGCAACCATCAGGTCAACAATTTCGAAAGCCTCAAGGTGGGCGAAAAGCGCAAGAAGCTGGATGCGCTGTTCAATGACCCGGAGACCCGTGAGGCGATGCAGCTTAACAAAGCGGTTGAGAAGCGGATCGCCACATGGGTGCCCGAGGGCATGGTCTGAAAACCGCAGGTGGGGCGCGTAAGCGCCCTGCCACTCCGATGACGTTCTTGCAGGCGATAACAGGTTGAAAGCGAACGCGGAAAACAGCCGATAGAGGCGGACATTCACTCACCCATAGCTTGAATGGAGTGGCAAGGTGATATATATTAATGATAGATATCAAATGGAGGTGACAATGCCAGATACAGCGGTTGCAAAAGTGTTCATGACCGGTCGGTCTCAGGCGGTTCGGTTGCCGAAAGAATTCCGCTTCAAGACCGATGAAGTGCGGATCAGGGCCGAAGGCTCAAAGGTTATTCTTGAACCCATCGAAAACGATTGGGAATGGTTGGACGAGTTGCACGAGCTGGGGCCGCTCGATGAGGATGCCGCGCGGGCTGCCGAGGAAGATGTGGCACCGCAAGACCGCCCGGAACTGGATGTGTTCAAGTGAAATTCCTCCTCGACACCAACGCCGTCATTGGGATCATCGCTGGCAATCGCGATTTGATTGACCGTTTGTCCGAGCATGTGCCTAGTGATTTCGGTGTTCCCTCTGTCGTCTTGTATGAACTCTATTGGGGCGCATACAAAAGCGCGAGAGTTGCTGAGAATGTTGCGCGCGTCGATGCGCTCCGGTTTGAGGTGCTGGACCTGTCGGTAGAGGATGCGAAAGCCGCTGTCCTGATCCGCGCTGATCTGAACAAGAAAGGCACGCCGATAGGGGCCTATGATTTGTTGATTGCAGGGCAGGCGGTTTCGCGCTCCCTGACGCTCATCACCAACAACGTCAAAGAGTTTCGCCGGGTTGAAAATCTGATCTATGAGGACTGGCAATCATGACCAAAGTCACCACGCCAACCGCCGCAGAGAACGCAATCCGCCGCGTGTGGAAATCTGCGCAGATGTATATCGCGTTTCACAAGGACCAGAGTGGTAATGAACGCTCCGACCCGAAACTTTGGCCTCCGAAGAACGGCAGCGCGTCACTGCATGATGATATCGCCGAGCAGGAAGCCATTGTTGTCGTCAAAGCCGCTGATGTTGAAGTCACCCAGGATGTGCAAATCAAACTGCATCCCAGCCGGATCGTTGTGCGTCGTGATGCCGACAAATGGTGGCAGGGTGTTGCGATGGACGATCATTCGGTGACCGTCCGTATGGCCGATAACACGATGATCGAAATCCGGCATGACGGGTCGATCAAGCGCCGGTCCGCCGAGGATGAAACCCATGTTGAAGCGGATGGCAGCATTTTCAAATGGACGCCGCACGCGGAGGCCATGATGACCGGCGACGGGATCGAAATGTCCCGACGTACCGACGACCGGATTGCGGCGATCACGCATGACGGCGTTTTGGATCGGGCCCGCAAGCGCTAATCTGGCTTCAATACCTCCAGACTTTCCTTCGGTTAAACTGATGGCCCGCATCGTCGGGCCATTCTTTTGCCATTGCGCCGGCGTGGATGCTCCTCTGGTGCCGCTTGACACCCGGGGCCGTTGCCCCATGTGCCTGCCCGACTGGCCGCTTCGCTGTGACGGCCGCTATTGCGTCCGGTGCATCGCCGAACCCTGGCGCCAGGGCACAAACGGCTCTCCGCCTCCGCTGGCAGGAAAGGGCGACTTGCGCCCCTACGCACTTTACCAATCTCCTGCAAGTCAATCCGTTTCAGGAAGGCCACCAGCTCGCGGATCTGAGCAATGCGCGTGTGATGGATCGACTTGGTTTCGCCGTCATCAGAAGTCGACCGGTGTTCAAGCCTTTCGCTCGCATCGGCCCCAATAGTTCGTGCCACTAACCCGGACTGACAGTCTTCAACCCGTTGCCAATGAAGATCCACGCTCCCCGTGTTTCTTCAAGATGAACATATGTGAGCAGTCGGGAATGGCACTGCTGATCTGGCAACAGATCAGCAGCTTCAACGACTATTTTCCGCAGCCGGACAAGCCCAGCTCTGCATCGCGAAACAAAATAGCCGCTGACATCCCCTTAGTGCCCGCAAAACCCATGTTCATCGAAACACTCAGAAGCGAGGATCTAACAATGGCAACTCAAACTCTGAAACTGAATGTCAAAACCGGCGAAAAAGATGGCACGAACTACTGGGACCGATGCGGGGTTCTCTTCGCAAACACCGACGACGTTTCTGGCGAAATCAAGTCGATCACCGTCAAACACAGCATGTTCCCCAGTGTCGAAATGGTGGCCTTCCCGAAGCGGAGCGACGACGATGGTGTAACCGAGTAACAAAAGGTTAGGGCGGCGCAAGTCGCCCTTTCCCGTGCTCCGGCATTTGGTCGGTTGTAGACCCGCTGCATCACTACAGGCGACGTCTGGCTGAGTTGCCGCAAAGGTCTAAGTTGAGCCCATCGTTACAGAGTCAGCCGGTTGCACGAACGTCCGCTTCGCCTCAACCGCAAGTCACGACATCGTCTACCAGTTCGTGATCAAATGTGTCGTTAGCTTGCCGGACCCGGTTCATCCAGCAAGACCGACCGAGGGCGGCGTATTTATTTGCGCTGCATCGCTGAAGACGAGACCGATCGAGCTGGCCACGACAGCGACTGCGGGCTTCACAACACGCCTGGGCCGCAATCCAGGACCGGCGATCGCGCTTTGGCTAGGTGCCTGATTATGGTACTACGGTGTAGGTGAGCGGGCTGATTATTGGTCTTCACGGAAACTAGGGAGGCGAAGATGATCGCGTACACGACAATCGGGACCAACGATCTGGAGCGAGCCTTGGCGTTCTATGATGCTCTGCTCGGCGAGATCGGCGGTAAGCGAGCGGCGGAGTTGCCCGGCATCGTTCTTTACGTAGGCGCGGACGGCACGCCATTTTTCGCCGTGGCGGAGCCTTGGAACAATGAGGCCGCCACCGTTGGGAACGGCTCGATGATCGGCCTTGGCGCCGGGAGTCAGGATGCGGTCGACAATCTATATGAGCGCGCGATCGACCTCGGGGCCGTCGACGAAGGCGAACCAGGCCCTCGAAAGAGAGGAGCGCTGGAGTTTTACGCCGGCTACTTCCGCGATCTTGACGGCAACAAGCTGAGCTTCTTCCACATGTAGTCTGGGGTCTTGTATCTTCTTTTCACTCCGCAGCGCGATCGCTGCTCGGCACTGGTTCCTACAACGCCTACGGCCGATAGCTGCGAGCCCGCTTTGCGATTGGCGCTGCTCGATTTGAGTTTTGACCAACCTGATGGCGCTGTGACCCGGCGAACGTTCCGATGACCGACCTCGAAGACTGGCTGTCGCAGCACGACTTGTCGGCGATCGGGCCGACGCTGACTGCACACGATATCGATCTGTCGACGCTGCCGATGCTTGACGAGGTTGGGCTGTGTGCGGTCCTCCGGTGAAAGTGGGCCAATGGCGGCAAAGTCCGGATTTTGTTGAAAAACTCGAAAAGCCGGGAAGTTTGTTTTTTTTCCGCGAATTGGCGTTCGACCGAAAAGTCCGCCTCCGACATTTCTGACAGTCGTTGACGCGTCCTAAGGCAGCCGGTGTTTATTTTGATCCGACCCCTAAGCTGAAAAAACTTAGCGGCTCTGTACGCGCAATTTTTGATTTAAGTTTTGCAAATTCGGAGTTTTTCAACAGTATCTCCGCATAGCTGCCGTCAACGACGACTGGTGCTGCAACCGCAGCGAAAGGCGGCTGTGTGGCCTAAGTGTCAAGTTCGTTTTGTTCAACTTGCTGAGGAACGACCTCAACCACCTGCTGCCCAGAAACTCTGCCATCCGAGCCCGGATCGTTTCTGACTTGGCGTTGTGCATTAGATCCAGCGCCACCTCGATCGCCCGGGTCTTGGCCAAGGAGCGGAGCTGCTCTGCCTCCTGGATATAGGCGTGCTGAGCCGACGATAGAAGGACTGGTGAAGCTCTACCTTGTCGGCCAGCCGAGCCTTGGCCTGTTCTCTGACGAAGGCGGCGGGTTTCTGGGCGGTCATGCCATGAATTCGGGCAACCGCATGAAAACCGTTGCAGGGCTTTCGAAGCTCTGGGACGGCGAACCGCCCGACCGGGTTCGTGCTGGTGACGGTGCCGTGACGCTGTATGGTCGCAGGCTAGCGATGCACCTGATGGTGCAACCGGTCGCTGCAAGGCCCTTGCTATCAGATCCGATTGCATCTGGTCAGGGGTTCTTGGCGCGGTTCCTGATAACCGAACCAGTCAGCCATATTGGCGGACGATTGAACCGGCCCGACGCTCAAGTAGCAGATGCAGCAAGTGTAGCAATGTCAGGACGGCTGAACGCGATTTTGATCCACCCTAAACCGGTGGATGAGGATAAGCCGCAGGAATTGCGCCCACGGGCGTTACACCTGTCGAATACCGCCAAAGACATGCTGTTTGCATACTACAAGGCAACTGAGTTGGCGCAGGCCGCAGGCGGTGATTTCGAGCATATCAAATCATTCGCTTTGAAGTTGGCGGAACGGCGCGGCTAGCACCATCACCCATGTACGGCCCGCCGCCTAGTATAGCGCGAACTTCTTAGCTTTCGGTGACAGTAAATTGGCTCTGTGTCCCGGCGACTGTGCTCAGGCCGCCATCCGTCCCAAAATCCCTGACGACGGACACTGCCCACGGCTCCAAAACACTGCATCTTTGATTTAATTGGCAAAACGGATTTTAAGTGGCGTTCGTCAGTTGTGTGAGTGATCAGCCTGTATTTCAGTCTCCGTCAACGTGAGGCGGTTCTAATCTGATGCGTTGCCTTCGGTCGAAGTGGCAGAGACTTGAAAAGATTCTGCGGGCAGGTCTGCCGCACGGCGTGCTTGCGCCTGAGTGTATGCGTCTTCGAGATACCGCGTGTGGGCCGTCGTGTAGAATAGCGGGCAGGTCAGTCGATTGGAAGCGAGCCGGTTGCGGATTGCCCCCAGTCTCTCGGGATCAGTGGCGAGCGCCAAGGCGAGGCTTTCGTAACCGGCGTCGCTGGTGGTGATCATCTCGGGCAGGTCCGCCGCTGTCAATACGCTGGCGGCAACGCGGGCGGAGAACTGGTCTCCGATCCGGGTCAGAACCGGCAACCCGGCCCAGAGCGCATCGACCGCAGTTGTATGCGCATTGTAGGCAAAGGTGTCGAGGAACAGATCCGCCAGACGGTGCCGGGCAAGGTGTTGCGGGTTGGGCATCCTGTCGGCGAACACCAGCCGCGCGTCGTCCACCCCGTGCGCCCGGGCGGTGTTACGCAGGTTGCGTTCGGCTAGTTCGCTGGTCCGGAGTAGCCACAACACGCTGCCGGGCGTTCGGGAGAGCAGCCGCATCCATATCGCGAAGACGCGTGGGCAGATCTTGTAGCTGTTGTTGAAGCAGCAGAAGACAAAGGCGTTTTCCGGCAAGTTGTGCTCGGCCCGGGTTTGGGGGTCTTCCGAGATCGGACGGTTGCGGTCGCTGGGAAAATAGCTGTGGGGCAGGGAAATGACAGCCTCGGAAAAACCGTAATGCCGGTCGGGCGGCAATACCGTGCCATCGGCGATCACGTAGTCGATGTAAGATGCTCCGGTGGTGCCCGGATAGCCGAGCCAGGCGATCTGCGTTGGGGCCAGCCGGCGGGAAAACAGCGCGGCCCGGTTGTGTCGGGTGTAGCCCATCAGGTCGATGGCAATATCAAGCCCGTCCTCGCGCGCCAGTGCGGCGGCCTGCGCATCGGAGAGGCCGCTGATGTCGCGGAACCGGTCGCAATGAGCGCTGACCTTGTCCCGCATCGCGTCGCCGGCGCCTGTGAGCGCATAGGCAAAGAGCGTGAAGCGGGATTTGTCATGGGCGGCCAGCGTGCCGGTCAGCAGATGCGCGACGGCGTGATCGCGGAAATCCGCGGATACATAGCCGATGCGCAGTTTTCTGTCCTTGCCTCCACCACGTTCGGGCAGGGCCGGCGCGAGGTGGCCGATGCTGTGCTGTACATGAATTGTGGATCGCTGTTTTTGCCGGGCGGGGTGATCCTCAAGCGCCAAAGTGGCAAAGGGGGGCACGGGTTGATCTGTAGTTCCCAGCGTCTCAAGCCGAGCATTCAGCCGCTCCATTTCGGTCCAGTCGCATAGGTCCGCCAGGTGATGCAGGGCTTGGACAAGGAACCGGTCGTTGTCAGGGGCCAGGGCTTGGGCGCGCAGGAAATATTCGCTGGCGAGTTCGGGCTGTTCGGCACCCTGCAGGGTGAGGGCCAGGCCAAAACAGGTTTCGGCGGAGTGAGGCGCCTGATTAAGCGCCTGCCGCAGGCACTCGATCGCGGCCTCATAATCCCCAGTACGGCGCAGCGCGTTGCCCTTGTTGACGAGGGCGTCGTAATACTCCGGCTGCCGGTTCAGCGCGGCGTCGAAACATTCGAGTGCCGCGGACCACTGATGCTGCTCCTGCCGGAGATTGCCCAGATTGTTCCACGCCTTGACGTGATCCGGGTTCCGCTTGAGCACCGAGTGATACTGCGCTTCGGCGGCGTCGGTTTTCTTCATCGCCTGCAGCGTCACGGCGAGGTTGTAGCGCACTGTGACGTCATCGGGACACAGTGTGAGCGCCTGTTCGTAGCACTCTGCCGCGACTTGCAGCTCACCCAGTATCTTGGAGACGTTCCCCAGTGCGGTGTGAACCCGGGCGGTGTCCTGGGCGGGGAGGTTCCGGGACAGAACTTCGCGATAAAGATCGGCGGCTTCGCGGAAGTGACCGACACGCAGCCGCGCCTCGGCCCGGCGCATTAGAAGGTTGACGCTTGGCATGTCTCTCCCACTTTTCGGCTGCGGCCACTTGGACCCATGTTTGGGTTCCGTATAGCACTTAAGTGCGGGAAGCGGTGAATTGGCTACTGGGGTTTGCACAGTACCAGATCTCCATAGCGCACAATGCGACTTTCCATTTCTTGCGGAGTCATTTCAGCCTCCTTGATTTTTTTGTAGCTGCGTGTTGGAGCGCCGTATCGGGGATGCGGGCACTTCCGCGGACGATCAGTTCGCCGGGAATAACGACATTCTCAGGCATTCGTTCTCGGTCCTTGATTTCCGCAATCAGCAGCCTACAGGTAGCCTCGATCATTTGGGACAAGGGTTGACGCACCGTCGTCAAATCGAACGTTTTCCAGCTGGCCATGGGAGCGTCGTCGTAGCCAATGACGGAGACATCTTCAGGTACCCGCAATCCGAGTTCTTGGCGGAGAACTTCCAGCACGCCAAAGGCCATGTGATCGTTGGCAACGAAAAGCGCGTCGGGCGGCGTATTGGATCTAAAGAGTTTGCGGGTTTCGTCCATCGCGACTTCGCGCCGGAAATGGCAGTCGATGCAGGCAACGGGCTCTATCCTGGCGTCCTGCATTGCGGCCAAAAAGCCTTCCCTGCGGTCGATGCCATTCAATGCGCCACGCCAGCCAGCGATATGTGCAATGCGTTTGTGTCCATTCTGAATCAGGAATTCGGTCGCTCGCTTCGCTCCGTCGTAGTTGGACGCAACGACCATCGAGGCGTCAGGATCGATCTGACCGCGATTGAACAGAACGCAAGGAATGCCCGACTTGCGCACCCGCTGGACCAGCATGTTGGACAAGCTGATCGAGGCAAAAACGATGCCGTCCACCTGATCCGCCAAGAGGCCGTCCACGATATCATCTATCTCTTCGGCGCTGTTGCCCGCGAAATAGACCGTGACCGAATAACCTTGAGCGTTCAGCGCTTTGGAGAGGCGCTGCAAGGTCTCGGCGAAGAAGCCGTTCTTTAAATAGGCCAGAACGACGCCAATCCTGAATGTCTGACCGGAGTTAAGTGATCGGGCCACGAGGTTGGGAATATATCCTAGCTCTTTTGCGACCGCCCGAACTCTCGCTGCTTTTTGTGGGTCAACGGACGTCGTCTTCGTGAAAACACGGCTCACGGTTGGTTGGCTAACCCCGGCGGCCTTGGCCACATCGCTTGCTGTTACGCGGGGTGGCGCCATTTCTCAGGCCCAGATTCTACGGAAAATTTGACTGTGGTGAGCCATGTTAGCTTGCCCGGATCCGGTTCCCCGTTACCGGGTCGAAGAGATATAGATGGGCGGGGTTTAGCGAGATGCTGACCATGTCGTCCTGTTCTTTGCGAAGGTGGCGGTCCCCCTTGGCGATCACCCGCTGTTTACCCCACTGTACGGTAAGAAGCGTAGCTTCACCTGTGTTTTCGAAGGCGTAGATGCGAACGTCGATGTCGCCATCGCCGTCAGGCAATACACTCATGTCGTCTGCTCGGACGCCGAGAACGACGCTGTCGCGATCTTCGGCATTCACAGCGATCAACCGCGTACCGCCCGTCGTGACAAACTGCCCATCTTTGACCGAGCCATTGATGAGGTTCATCGCAGGCGAGCCAATGAAGCCCGCGACGAAAAGGTTGGCCGGATCATTGTAGATCTCATCCGGTGTCCCAAGCTGCTGGATGACACCGTTCTTCATGACGGCCACGCGATCGGCGAGCGTCATGGCTTCGATCTGATCGTGAGTCACATAGACGGTTGTGACCTTTAGCTCCCGGCTCAGGTGCTTAAGTTCAGCGCGCATTGTCACGCGCAACTTAGCGTCGAGGTTTGAGAGCGGCTCGTCCATAAGGAACACCTTGGGTGTGCGCACAATGGCGCGTGCAAGCGCCACACGCTGCCGTTGGCCGCCGCTCAAAGCCTTGGGCTTGCGGTCGAGGAATTCGGACAGCTCAACCTGTTCAGCCGCCTGTCGCACGCGCGGATCAATCTCGGGCTTAGGCACCCCGCGCACTTTGAGGGGGTAGGCGATGTTGTCGTAGATTGTCATATGCGGGTAGAGGCCGTAGTTCTGGAAAACCATCGCCACGTCGCGGTCCTTGGGCAGATCGTCATTTACAATGCGGTCGCCGATCCAGATTTCGCCAGTTGTCGGCTCTTCAAGCCCCGCAATCATCCGCATCGTCGTGGTCTTTCCGCAGCCGGAAGGACCAAGCAGAACCAGAAATTCCTTGTCCGCAATCTCCAGCGACTGATTATCGACACCGACGAAATCGCCCCAGCGCTTGGTCAGGTTCTTGAGAATCACTTCGGCCATTCTTAGCGCACCGCCCCCATTGTCATGCCTTGCACGAAATACTTCCGGATCAGCAGCGCGAGGATGAACATCGGCAGCATGATGATGATCCCCGCCGCGCTAAGCAGGTTCCAGAGGTCTCCCTCTTCAGCCTTGAAAAGCGCCAGCCCGATTGGAAGCGTCACGGCGTCCTTGTTTGTCAAGATCAGCGCGAAGAGGAACTCGTTCCACGCGATGATGAAGCAGAAGATGCCTGCCGTCAGGAGACCCGGCGCGGCCATTGGCAAAACGATGTTTCGGATCACCTGAACACGTGAAGAACCGTCAACCATGGCGGCTTCTTCCGTGTCCATTGGGATGCCATCTATGAATCCTTTGATCATCCAGATCGCAAACGGCATAACGATAGCGAGGTTTACAAGGATCAGACCCACCCGCGTGTCTAGGAGGCCGATGTCGCGGAACATCACAAAGAACGGTAGGATGATCACGACGGCAGGAACGAACTGAGTGGCAAGGATCGTTACAAGCATGGCCGTCTCGCCGCGAAGCCGGAATCGGCTGAAGGAATAGGCCGCCATGGTCGCGATCGGGATCGCAAAGAGTACTGTCACGAATGCGACAATCGTCGAATTGAAGAGCTTTTCGCCAAGGTGATACGGCGCATCGAAGACCAATCCGAAGTTCTCAAGCGTTGGCGTGAAGAAGAGCTTCAGCTGATAGACGTCTACATGGGTCTTGAAAGCCGCGAGGAAGATCCACGCAATCGGCACCAACATGATGAAAGTTGCAATAAGGATCAGCGTTATCTGCACCGCGCCGATTAGTTGTTTTCTCTGTCGTCCGGTCATTGACGTTTACCTCTTTTTGAACACGTACTTTGCATACGCGTAGGTGAGGAAAATCATCGGGATGACCATGAGCCAGGCCACGGACGCGGCGTAGCCGATCTGCCCGTATTTCATGCCGTTGAAGTAGATGTAGTGGCTGAGCGTCTGTGTCGCTGTGCCCGGCCCACCGTTAGTGAGCATGAAGATTTGGTCGAACGTTTTGAGGCTAAAGATCGACTTCAGAATGATGACGACGGCAAGAACTGGCGCGAGTTGCGGGAGCGTGATGTCACGAAACACGCGCCAGCCGCTGGCACCGTCTACCTGCGCGGCCTCAATCGTATCTTGCGGCACACTTGCCAATCCGCCGATCAGGACGAGCGTCAGGAATGGGATCCAGCCCCAGACGTCTGCCATCACACAGACTGCAAAGGCGAGGACTGGGTCCGCCAGCCAACTCACATCTGCAAGAGGAGGGATCATCACACCGAAAAAGGCGTCAAAAAGGCCGAACTCAGGATTGAACATAAATCGGAAGCTCACACCGATCAGAGCCGGCGACATAGCAAAAGGCAGAATCAGAAGGGTCTGAACGCCAGACCGCAGTTTGCCGCCCGGCGCGAGCAACAAGGCCAAACCCAAGGCCAGAAGTGTGGTGAGCGCAACGGTCAAAACCGTGTAGATCGCCGTGACCTGCACAGAATTCCAGAATGCCGGTTCGTAGAGAAACGCCCAGGTGTAGTTCTCCCAGCCGAGATATTGCTCCAGCGATCCAGGCCGGTTCAGACGACCAACCGTGAAGGACAAGCGAAGGCTTTCGATCAGCGGCCAGATCGCTGTCGCGAAGACCACCAGCACCGCTGGCATCACGAGTAAGTATTTCAGCGTTTGATCGCGCATGAGTGGTCCCCGACAGCGCAGACCGGTACCTCGGTCTCCGGACTGCAATGGCCCGCCCCAAAGGGTGGGCCGCACGTTCTATTGGATCCGACCGGCGCGGCGGAGAACCCGCTCGGCTTGCGCAGCGGCATCCAGCATCAGCTGGCGCGTGTTGCCACCCGCCGCCGCTTCGGCGATTGCAGCCGACAGGATGTCGCCAACCTCGGGCCATTCCGGGATCTGCGGCATGATGTCGGACTCTTTCAGTGAGTCCCAGGCGGCCGCCTGAATGCCGTCGTTGGCCGCATTTACATCCGGGTCCTGCAGGGACGAGATGTGGGTGACCACGTTGTTGACAATCGGCTTGCCTGCAACCTCACGTTCGGTGGCGTTCGCCTTGTCCATCTCCGGGTTCGACAACCACTTCAGGAATTCCCATGCAGCGTCCTTGTTCTCGGAATATTCCGAGATCGAGAACGGCATAGAAATAGCATAAGTTTTCGTCGTCCCTTTGTAGGACGGCATACCCGCAAATGCGACCTGATCCTTGGTCAACGTAGATGAGTCCGGGTTGTAGAAGCCCGAATAAGCCCACCACCACACAGGGATCATCGCCGAATTGCCCTGCATGAACGACTGACGCGCATCCTGCTCAACAAATGCCAGGCTGTTCGGGTTGGTCACTCCATGTACGGTGTGCAGCGCGATGTAATCTTCGGTCGCCTGCAGTGCTTCTTCGGACGTCCATGCTGGCGTCCAGTCATCATTGAAAATGTCTGCACCCGCTGCCCAAAGGAAGTTGATCCAGATGAACAAGTTCTGCCGGTTGCCGTCATTGTTGTAGTAGAGCGCGAGCGGCGCGATATCCGGGTTGGTCTCCTTCAACTCTTTGCCTATCTCGATCAGCTCTTCCCAGCTTGTGGGCGGCTCGGGGATGAGGTCCTTGCGATAGAACATAAGTTGCGGGTGAGCGCGCAGCGGGAAGCCCAGCGTCTCGCCTTCGAACTGCGCTGAACGGGCGAAGGCTGCCGGGTAGCGATCCATCGAGATGCCGTCGCGTTCCATCAGATCGTCGATCGCCATCAGCCAATGCGCATTTGGCGGGCCCCAGCTGTCGAGATAGTTAACAACATCAAAAGTTCCGTTTGCCGCGATACCTTCAGCGTTGATCTTCTCCTGAAGGCTCCCAAACGGAATGAACGTCCACTCGGTCTCGATACCTGTGAGCTCGGTGAATTCGCCGTCGCGAAGCATAAGGCCGTCAAACTGAGGCGTAACAACACTCAGAATGTTGAGCTTGGTGCCTTCAAATGGTTTCCCGTCAAGCAGGTTGTAAGGTGCGTTCTGGGCCGAGACCGTGAGCGGTGCCAGAAATAGGCTGGCCACCGCGACACCTGCCTTCAACAGAGTCCTTTTTCGCATTTCATCCTCCCTTATGAATGGCAACTGATTCGAGCCTAGTGGGCGATGAATGCGTATTCAAGGTTGTTTTAGAGAAGGACTTTTGAGGTATTTGAAGGCAAGACACATAAGATTGCCAGCTTGATCAAATTGCCGCCACTCAACGCTCTGGGTCCGCAGGAGTTTCGGCGCAACATGGGGTTCTCTCAGGGTCAGCTTTGTCCCGCATAGCCGACATTCCTACTGGTCATTGGCGGCCTGAAGAAACGGCTTTAACCAAGCAGCAGGAACCCAGTTGTCAAACGCGGCATGGCGAACTCTGAACGCGGCCATTCCATTTTGCACGACTGGACCTTCAACAATCGTTCCAACTTCACTCGTAGTATTGTCTGGGAAGGTGGCTACCAACCTGTCGCCAATTTCCATAGCCTGCCCCTGCTTTTCAAACGCTCAATCTTGCAAGTTTTTTGAACCTAAAGGTTTGAGTCTACCGGCCCAACGGTCGGCATGCTCCTGCAGCGTATCAGCACGACTGTCGTGCATCGCCATCAGTTCGCACGCGGCCCACATTGCTACGTCCTGGTTCGTGCTCTTGCTACTCAGCAAGTAGGCGTTAGCGGTCGCCGTTTCTGGGGTCGCTGGTTTGTGTCTCACTTCGGGTTTCCCATCTTCACGTTTGCCGCATCGAGGTCCAACCCAGGATGTTGACGCGCCTCGGATAGCACAAATGCCTCTGCTGTTAATACAGGGGATTTACAGCCGGACTGCCCCTCGAAATAGTGGCGAGACAGGTGCGACGCGCCAAACTCATACCCCCTCTTGGAAATCGTTAACCCCCTCGGGGCGCGCCGCACTTGTTTGGTATGGACACAGATTGTTGGAATTGTGTCTGCAACAAGATTTTGTGCCGTTAAGTCCGAGAGCACGCACATGTTCCCTGCTTGAATGAGGGATAAAATCTACACTTATTACGGGAAAACCCCAATTTCGGAAACATGAATCAGAGGGTAGTGTTTTATCAACGGATCACTTGACCCAATCCGTTGCAACACACACAGGGGCTGGCCAGTTATACCCCCTCACTTGTGCCAGCCCCTCATACCATCCATCATAAGTAATGCGGTTGTGCGCCCTTAATTGACGGCAAACTATGAGCCGGTCTAAAGAGCCTTGCCCCCATCCTGCCGGTAAGGGTTCACCGCCGGGTCATGTTGTGCGCCTTTATGGACTTGGCCCGCTCTATTTCCCCACTTGGGAATGTCAGCTTGATTTCACCGGGAAAGTAACACCGCGGACAGACGAGCTTATCCAAGATTGTGAATGGCCACGGAGACTGGATGTTCTACGTTCATGCGGGGCCTGACGGGCAGGTGATTGATAGATTGTGGTTGATTGACCTAAGGGCGTTCAGAGCGGCGCTGATCCGGCACAGAACGACAGGCACGCACTTGCTCATGGGCCACAAGCGCAACGCCGATGGCACGTGTTTCAAATGGTTCGACATTAGGTCGTTTCCGAAGGAGCCGCCTTTGGTGGTGGCGCAGGGATAGGAGTAAATCTAGCCAGAGACCACCCCTTGAACCGGGTGGGCTTTCTCGTTGGCAATGTCTGGTTTGAGCCCATTGTTGTCGTTCGCAGGGTAAGTTTCCTCGGTCAAGTAGGGCGATGAGAACGCGCTCACTGCGTGAACCCACACATCACAAGTGGGGTCAAAATAGGAAGCTAGCTTTCAACATTCGCGGCATAATCTGTATGACCGCTAGACCATCTGATTGCCCAGAACACATTCGCCAATTGGCGCAAATATCAAGCTCCGCGCATTCGAAGGCTATGGGTGAGCTTGCGATCTTCCTTTGAATAATGCTTGCAATGGTGCTCCGTTTGGATCGCACTGATTTTGTCGCTCTGCAAAAATCCTTGCGAAACAAGTGTTAGAGTGGTCAGACTTACATAGTCACAAAGAGGAAAAGCCGTACCGAGACCGGTGAAATAAGAAGATGCCACAATTAAGCGTGGCCGCCCTCACAGGTGACATGACAGTTCCCGGCTCAAAGCTGGAAGCTGGATAGTTATGGGAGGAAAGACTTTGAAAAAATTGACAAACACACTTGCTGGCTCAGTGATCGCATTCGCCGCTTCCATGGGTGCTGCGCAAGCCGACAAGCTGACATTCTACTGTTCGGCGCAGGAAGACTGGTGCCAGCTGATGGCGCGCAGTTTCGAGGACGCCACCGGCATTGACGTGAATATGACTCGCAAATCCTCTGGTGAGACTTTTGCGCAAATCCGTGCGGAAAGCTCAAACCCAAAAGGAGATGTCTGGTGGGGCGGCACGGGTGACCCGCACCTTCAAGCGGCCGAAGAAGGTTTAACTATGGAATATGTCTCGCCCATGCGTGACCAGTTGCATGACTGGGCAATTTCACAGGCCGAAAGTGCTGACAACAAGACCATCGGTATCTATTCGGGTGCGTTGGGCTATGGCTACAACTCTGACCTCCTGGCGGCCAACAACCTGCCTGAACCCGCCTGCTGGAAGGACCTGCTCAAGCCTGAGTATAAAGGGCACGTTCAGATGGCGAACCCGAATTCATCCGGAACTGCCTACACGACGCTGGCGTCGATGGTGCAGATCTTTGGCGAGGACGAGGGCTTTGAGTTCATGAAAGGCCTCCACTCCAACATCAACCAGTACACCAAATCCGGTTCGGCACCCATCAAGGCCGCGGGTCGTGGCGAGAACACGATCGGCATCGTCTTCATGCATGACGCTGTCAAGCAGGCGGTGTCGGGCTTCCCTGTAAAGGTTGTCGCTCCTTGCGAAGGCACCGGTTACGAGATCGGTTCGATGTCGATCATTGAAGGCGCTCGCAACGAAGAAGAAGCCAAGAAGTTCTACGACTGGGCGCTGAGCGCCGAAGCGCAGAACCTTGCACTTGAAGTCAATGCCTTCCAGGTTCCGTCCAACAAGGGTGCGCAAACATCTGAAAGCGCCCCGGATATGAGCCAGATCAAGCTGATTGACTACGACTTCAAAAAGTACGGCTCCTCTGATGAGCGTAAGCGTCTGCTGCAAAAGTGGGACGAAGACGTTTCGGTGCTGCCGCAGTAAGTGACTGACACTTCGAAAACCAGGACCCACCCGGTATTGATCTTCTGGATCATTGTCGGGTGGGTCGGCTACGTCCTGCTGCCATGGTACATGGTTGAGGATGGCCTTTGGTCATTTGAATGGCTCTTTAACGGCTATCCGTTTGACGAAGATTTTGCGCCCGCTCTATTTCTGATCGGGCAGGGTGAAAAGCTCTGGCTTGCACCCTTGCTGATACCGCTGGCATTGCCAATTCTGGTGCTTGGGAAACCTAAATCTGATCCGATCTACGCTAAGATCCTGATACTTGCGGGTGCACTGGGCTTTGGCTGGCTGATTGCGCAAGGCTTCGGGATCGGCATTCGCGGCTTCAACTTCGACTGGCTCAAGGCCCTGTTTGGCGCGCCAAAAATCCGACAGTTCGGCATGGGTTATGGCGCGATGCTCTGTGCGTCGGCCTTCCTGTTCCTGCTCACGCAGGGCATCGCGGCGCGCGGTGCAGTCAACGGCGATGTGTTTGTCGTCAGCGCCATCGGCGGTGTCATTTCAATTGTCACCGCCTTCGTGTTCTTTCCAATTGCCAACATGCTGTTTTCGGCTTTTGTGACCGAAGACGGCGCCTATTCGGTATCTGTTTTTGCCTCGAAGTTCTTTGATGATCGTCTCTGGGGATTGGGGTGTTTTTGGGGTGCGAAATGCGGCGCCGCGTGGAACTCCCTCTTTTTAGCCATTCTCGTCGGCCTGATCACTACGGTTCTGGGACTATGTTTTGCACTTGTGGTCACCAGGTCAGGGTTTCGGTTCAAGCGTGGGATGCGCGCGCTGACGGTTTTGCCAATCATCACGCCCCCCTTCGTAATCGGGCTGGCCTTGATCCTACTCTTCGGTTTATCCGGGTCGGTCACAGTCTTTTTCGCTGATCTTTTTGGCGTGCAACCGTCGCGATGGCTCTATGGAATGCCGGGTGTCCTGATCGCCCAGACGCTGGCCTTCACCCCCATCGCATTTCTGGTGCTGATCGGTGTTGTCGAAGGCGTGTCGCCGTCGATGGAGGAAGCCGCCCAAACGCTGCGCGCCAATAGGTGGCAAACCTTCCGAACGGTGTCGCTGCCCCTGATGAGACCCGGTCTGGCGAATGCCTTTCTGCTCGGCTTCATCGAAAGCATGGCCGACTTCGGCAACCCGCTTGTTCTAGGCGGTAATTTTGACGTTCTGTCGACCGAGATTTTCTTTGCCATCGTCGGCGCGCAATATGATCAGGGTCGGGCCGCCGTTCTGGCCATGGTACTGCTCTTCTTCACGCTGTCTGCTTTTTACGCGCAGCGCGCCTGGCTCGGTAGGAAAAGCTACACCACCGTTTCCGGCAAGGGGGACGCCGGGGTGCATCCGCTGATGCCCAATGGGCTGGCAATACCCGTGCAGGCCATCGCGACCATCTGGGCGCTGTTTACAGCGGTTGTGTACGGCATGATCATTTACGGCAGCGTCGTTGAGCTTTGGGGCGTCAACAACACGCTCACCTTCAAACACTATGTCACCGCCTTCTCAGTGCGCTTTGAAGAGGAAGGTATCCGCTGGACGGGTGCCGCATGGGACAGTTTCTGGACCACCATCAGCATTGCGGCCATAGCGGCTCCGCTGACGGCAGCTGTAGGACTGGTAACCGCCTACTTGCTCACGCGCCAAAATTTCGCCGGAAAGAACGCCTTCGAATTCGGAACGATGCTGTCCTTCGCCATTCCCGGTACCGTCATCGGGGTCAGCTACATCCTGGCTTTCAACGTTCCCCCGATCGAAATCACAGGCACTGGTGTGATCCTCGTGATCAGCTTCATTTTCCGCAACATGCCCGTCGGCGTGCGTGCGGGCATTGCATCCATGTCGCAACTGGACAGGTCGCTTGATGAATCCTCGCTGACGCTGGGTGCAAACTCGTGGCAGACGTTCCGACGCGTGATCCTGCCCCTGCTCAAGCCCGCCATCCTAGCGGCACTCGTCTACAGTTTTGTCCGCGCGATGACCGCGATCTCGGCAGTCATTTTTCTGGTATCGGCCGAATACGACATGGCGACCAGCTACATCATCGGGCGCGTCGAGAACAATGATTACGGCCTTGCCATCGCCTATTCCACCACGCTGATCTTCGTGATGCTTGCATCTGTAGGGCTTTTGCAATTCCTCGTGGGCCGCGTGAAGATCGGACGGCGCACCCAGATCGGAGCGGAAAGAACGACATGACGGATACCAACATTGCCAGTAAAGCCGCGCCGGTTCGGTTCGAAGGAGTGTCAAAAGTATTTGGCAAAGATGTCGTGGCCGTCGACAACATCGACCTGCATGTGGAAGCAGGTAAACTGGTGACGTTGCTGGGGCCATCGGGCTGCGGCAAAACAACGACGCTGCGCATGATTGCCGGTCTGGAGATGGCCAGCTCGGGCAGGATCGTGATTGGCGATCGCGACGTGACCAAGCTGCCCGCGACCGATCGCGATGTGTCTATGGTGTTTCAGTCTTACGCCCTGTTCCCACATATGAGCGTGCTGGAAAACGTGATGTACGGTTTAACATTCTCCGGCTTTGATAAGAGCGAGGCCAGATCGCGCGCGCTCAAAGGGTTAGAACTGGTGGGCCTCAAAGGCTTCGACAAACGTTTGCCTAGCGAGCTGTCAGGAGGCCAGCAACAACGTGTCGCAGTCGCCCGCGCGCTGGTGCTGGAACCGCAGGTGCTGCTCTTTGACGAACCCCTGTCGAACCTCGATGCCAAACTGCGCCGACAGGTGCGCGAAGACATTCGCTCGATTCAGCGGGACCTCGGACTGACGGTTGTCTATGTAACCCACGATCAGGAAGAAGCGCTTGCCGTGTCCGACGAGATCGTCGTCATGCGTAACGCCGCCATCGCCCAGATCGGCACACCACGGCGACTCTATGACTCACCAATCGACCGCTTCGTGGCTGACTTCATCGGTGAAGCGAACCTGATCGAGTGCAAAATCGTCGAAGTCGATGGCGACCAGGCCACAATCGACATCGAAGGACACCGCCACAGCTTGCCCTCTCGCGATTTGCCCGTGGGTCCGGCAACGCTGGCGGTGCGTCCGTCCCGCATCCTGATCGGATACGAAACCGGCATCACGGCAAAAGTCTCCAAGGCTACCTATGTCGGCGTGCGCATGGAATACACGCTGACCGGCGCATTCGGACAGGTGTTTGCCGTGCAGGACGACGTGGATGACCCGTTACAACCGGGCGCTGACGTCAAAATGGCCTTTGCAGACCGGGGACCGGTTTTGCTGCCGAAGGGCTGACATTGCCGAAACTCGTTATCATTTCGCACCCGGAAGTGGTCGTGAACCCAGAGATCGCAATCACCAACTGGGAACTGAGTGAGGTGGGCCGCACCCGGGCCGAAGCATTTGCAAATGCGCCGATCATGGCCTCGGTAAGCGCCATCTGGTCCAGCACCGAACGCAAGGCAGAACAGACAGCTGCGATCCTGGCCAAGCCGCACGGCCTTGAGGTGAAGGTAAACCCGGCGCTGGGCGAAAATGACCGCAGTGCCACCGGTTTCTTGCCACCGCACCAGTTCGAAGCCGCCGCCGATGCATTCTTCGCGGCACCCGACGTGAGCTTTCGCGGCTGGGAAACCGCGACAGATGCTCAGGCCCGGATTGTCGGGGCAGTCACGTCAATCATGGACGCGCACGATGGTGGTGATCTTGCCATCGTAACCCACGGCGCGGTTGGGACGCTGCTGTGGTGTCATCTCTCCGGAGTGCGGATTGATCGCCAGCACGACCAGCCTGGGCAGGGGCATTTCTGGAGCGCTGATTTGGACACGCTGTGCTGCAACCCCGGCTGGCGGGCTATCGCCTGACGCAAATCAGACGTGCCATGCCTTCTCGCAAATTGCTTTGAGATCATCAAAGATCTTTGGCGTACCGGCAATGACGCGGCCACCATCGCGGATCATTTCATTGGCGTCCTGTTCTTCGACGACACCACCCGCCTCTGTGATCAACAGCTGACCGGCAAGACAGTCCCACGCGTTCATATGCTCTTCGACGTATCCCAACAGCCGGCCTGCCGCGACATAGGCAAGCGACAGCGCGCCGCTTGCATTGCGATGATACATGGCCCCGCGTTCGATGATAGCTGAAATGATTGGTATCACCTTTGCCGCTTCGATGCGGTTCGAATATCCGACCGAGACGGTTCCGCTTGCCATATCGACGCCTGATGCGACCTGCATTGGCTGCCCGTTGAGCGTTGCTCCCGCCCCCCGCATGGCGACATAGGTCTCAGCCACGTTCGGCTCGTGAATGACACCGATTTGTGTTTGTCCCTCTGAAACAACCGCCAGGACGATCGTCCACGCCGGAATGCCGTTTACGAAGTTCGTGGTGCCGTCAATCGGGTCTATTACCCAGTCAAACCCGCTGGACCCTGATTTCGCAGCGTGCTCCTCTCCGAAGATTCCGTCATCGGGATAGGCCTCGGTTATTTTTTCGCGAACATACGTCTCGACATTCCGGTCGGCTTCGCTGACCCAATCCTGAGCACCCTTTGCATCCACCACCAGAGTGTCTCTATTGCCAAAATAACTTATAGCCAACGCGCCTGCTTCTTCAGCCACTTTGGTGGCGAACATACTTCGATCAGAGATGCTATGCACTCGACCCTCCTGCCGTTAAATTCTGTTTCTGATTATGAACAATAGGCGGTGCCGGGGGTCAGCACCACCAAGCAACTTTAAAACCCGTTTCGTCGGTTTACTCAGATAGATATTACGACAACGAAATGAAGCCCCAAACTAATGGTGGACAGCGGACCTATGCAATTGATGTCTCTGACGTGAAGGCCCGCTTTGAGCGCGTTGTAGCCCAAAGCCGATTAATTTCCGACGGTACAGCTTAAGCCCATAAAACCTTTGACCGACCATAAATGTAGCGACTGCTTTAGTCCGCATAGCGGTCGCTCGTGATAATCACGCGAACGTCAGCACCGAGCCCCAAAGTGTCGAATGCAGCAACTTGCGCAAATGGAAGTGAATTTGCACAAAGCCGACTTTGATCGGTAAGAAGCCGTTTTTCAACGAGCATAGGATTTAGAACCGCGCGCCGTGTTGCGCCCTTGCCAAAGGCAGCCATCCAGACATTGTATCGTTTCTTCGCTGATGCGAAGTTTGCCGAATGGCCGTATTGATGCTTGAAACGAAAGGGTGGGAACTTGGCATTATTTCTTGGTTACGATCCCGGCGGAAAAGCTAAGAACGGTGTGGCTGCAATTCGTGTGGAAGCAGCTGAGATTGAGGTATTGCAAACGGAAATAGTCCTTGATGCCTCCGAAGCTTTGTCATGGCTGACAAGGTATACAAGCAGCGCGCAGGCGCTTGGCATAGATACCCTTCTTGCATGGTCCCCCAAGGGCGGGCGCGCTTGCGACGACGCACTCCGAAGCAAATATGGCGGCAACTCGATTGTAGCGCAGAACTCCCACTACAGCGCGATGACACTAAATGGCGCAATTGTCGCTAGGCGGATTGGTTTACCGGTCTACGAAAGCCACCCCAAACTTCTTCTTAAATCGAATTCCAAGGCGGGAATCTGCGATGTTTATGACAAAGCCGTTGTAAAGGACGGCGCAGATCATGCGGGAGACGCGATAGTCGCAGCTTGGTGCGCCGCGATGGGGCACACACGTGAGTGGACAGTTGAACTGTACTCGGACATTGAGGACGATATCGAACTCGTAGTGCCTGACGCACGTTATCCATGGTTTGAGCCAGTCTAGAACCGTCACTGAAGTAATGCTTTAGCGAAGCGCAAACTGCAGCCGCTTATGCCGCAAACATCAAAGGCAGCTTAGTCCGCAAATTGTGAGTTCCAGACCCTCTCGATCATGCGGTGGCAGCGAATGTCCGGTCTGGTGAAGCTGCAGCGCAGAGATTGACTACATCGGCAATGGCAGGACTGGGCCGTCCGCGAAGGATGATTCCGGGCTGCAGGCGGAGATGCTGCACCGCCCCCGACGTCGGCAGTGAGCCCAGAGCAGACCGGTTTCATTCCAGTACCCGCGCCTAAACGAATGATTGCCAATCGCCTAATGCAATTGAGCGTTAAGTGAAAATCTCGTAAGAAAAGACCTCTAAGTCTTCATCAAAACCGCGCAAAGAATGCGCCCCCAGTTTTAGCGGCTCTTCAGATACCAAGTTCACAAAATCACCCGTTGCTAAAAGCCGCGCCTCCAGTTTTCGCGTCAGGCCCTCTAACCTGCTGACAATCGCGACTGATGTGCCAGTTACCGTAAAATCCAAGCGCTTTTCAGTGCCAACATTGCCGTAGACAGCCGCGCCAGTGTGCAACCCAACGCCAAATTCAGCACGACCTGATGGATCAAGTTCTTCATTCCTCTGAAACGCTTCGCGGGCCGCGGACAGGGCTGCTTCGCACATGTCTTCGGGTAGCCTTCGTTGACCATCAAATGGAAAGATCGCAAGCAACCCATCGCCAACGAATTTGAGAATCTCTCCGCCGTGATCGTGTACCGCCCCACCGACACAATCGAAGAATTGGTTAACCGTCGCGACATATTTTTCCGACGACAAGCGCTGGCTCAAAGCCGTAGAGCCGCGCATATCACTGAACAAGAGAGCACAGTCAATTCTGCTGACATCTCCTCGGGCTATTTGACCGTTAAGTACGGATCGACCGGACGCCTTGCCTAGATAGACCTCCATCAACTCAGCTGCCAAGAACTGCTCCGTCAATACACGCGCTGCACCAAGCAAAGGTAAAGATAGCCGCGACAGACCATCTACCTCACGGTCCGTGAAGCCAGAACGACGCTTTGTAGCAAAAGAAACAGATGCGCCCAAAGCCCACTCTATCTCTCCGTCAAAGACAACAGTACGATTGCCGAATGGTGCACTGAATACGACGTAATCGGTGACACCTGCTTCAGCAAGTTTTCGGAATAGCGGAAATTTGTCACGGGTCGCTTGGTCAGTCAGATTTGCTCGCATGAAAGGAAACTTGATTGTGCCGTTCGCAAGTCCGTCCGCCAAGTCCCATACTTCCTTGCTAAAATGTTGTTTCGCGATCTCATTGGCCAACTTCGAATTCTCTCCGAAGGTGTCCGTTGTCAGGGATTTTGGGACAGATGGCTGCCTGAGCTAAGAGAGGATCTGGCGCATCTGGTTGGTTTGATTATGCGGCGGATTT
>NZ_JBQFXS010000021.1:0-54895 GCF_056541025.1 Ruegeria sp. AK4 | reverse complement strand
CTTTGATGCCAGCTGTGTTTGCACCGCTTTTGTCGATGACAATTTTCCGTGGCAAACCGTTCGCCTCAAGCGCACGAGCGAAGAACTTGGTCGCAGCCGCTTTGTTCCGGCGCTTGGATAGCATGAAATCAAGGGTCTTTCCGTGTTTGTCGATAGCGCGATAGAGATAAACCCACTCACCCTTCACCTTCACATAGGTCTCATCCATGCGCCATGAACGGTCGGCAGGGCGCTTTTGTACCGTGAAGCATCAGCTACAAGACCGGCATATCGACTCACCCAACGGTTCAGCGTCGCGTGATCCAGTTCAACGCCACGTTCCGCCATGATTTCTTCCAGATCCCGGTAAGACACGCCGTATCGGAGATAGAAGAAAACAGCATACAAGATCACTTCTTTCGGAAAGTGTGCACCCTTGAATGAGATTGTCACGGTCTGCTCCTGTAATTTGGAGCATGCGCTACCAAAACTAAGCTTGACCTGACAGGTGAAACAAAGTTTGCGACAGAACCACTACTTCGCTATTAGTTGGTAAAAAGAAACGCACCAAATCCATGCTTATCCAGAACTGAGTAAGCTATGACAAATTTCTTACGCATGCTGGCAAGATACCGCACCGCCAGTAGACCTCCTATCGGTGGATTTAGCATTCTCATGTGTGCTCAGCGAAACCTTAGATCAGCCTATTTTAGTGAACCAGAACCTGCTCCAAAAAGTTCTTCGTCCGTTCGCTCTTCGGATTATTGAAAAAGCTCTCGGGATCGTCTTCTTCGATAATCTCACCCGCGTCCATGAAGATCACCCGATCTGCCACTTTGCGTGCGAACCCCATTTCGTGCGTGACGCAAATCATGGTCATCCCTTCCTGAGCCAGTGTCACCATGACGTCCAGAACCTCACCGATCATTTCAGGGTCTAGGGCAGAAGTGGGCTCGTCAAACAACAGGATATCTGGCTTCATGCATAGCGCCCGCGCGATAGCCACGCGCTGTTGCTGGCCGCCGGACAACTGACCGGGATACTTCGGGGCCTGATTGGCGATCTGGACCTTTTCCAGATACATCATCGCAGTCTCTTCCGCTTCAGCCTGAGAGATTTTGCGGGCCAGCATCGGCGCCAATGTACAATTCTCAAGGATCGTCATGTGGGGGAACAGGTTAAAGTGCTGGAACACCATGCCCACATCCTGCCGCAGTTTGTCGATATTGGGGTCCTCGGCGCTGATCGCGTGGCCGTTGATCTCGATCAAGCCGGACTGATGTTCCTCAAGCTGGTTTATCGTCCGGATCATGGTCGACTTGCCCGACCCCGACGGCCCACAGACGACGATTTTCTCGCCCCTGGTTACGGTCAGATTGATGTTTTTTAGGGCGTGGAAAGTTCCGTAGTACTTTTCCACCTTGTTTAGTCTGACGGCCGGTTTTTCGGACATGGGCGATCTCCCCTTCAAGATTTGATAGCGGCTGTTACGATGATCTCAACTTTCAATACGTTCCGCGCCAGACGGGCCTCGCCACAGGCTCGAGCCGGCGCGTGACCCTCGGGTACCCAGGCATCCCAGACGGCGTTCATTTCTGCAAAATCCGCCATATCGCGCAGCCAGACGGTGGCCTGCAGGATATGTTCGCGGTCCGAGCCCGCCTCGGCGAGCAGGGCATCAACGCGGGACAGAGAGTCCTGCGTCTGTTCGGTGACGCTGTCACCCGAGCCGACCTGACCGCACAGATAGGCCACGCCATTGTGCTTGACGATCTTCGACATCCGCGCACCGGTGTGGAGACGTTCAATCATTTCAATAGCCCCCGGCCTTTCAGCGCTTCGGAAATCTCATCCAGAATGGCCGGATCATCGATCGCAGCCGGCATCTTGAACTCAACGCTGTCGGCAATCTTCTGCATTGTCCCGCGCAAAACCTTGCCAGAGCGTGTTTTCGGCAACCGTTTGACCGGGATGGCTGTTTTGAAGGCAGCGACGGCTCCGATCTGTTCCCGCATCAGCACGATCAGTTCTTTCTCCAGCTCACCCGAATCCCGATCCGCGCCGTCATTGGTCACATAGAAGCCCAGCGGCATCTGACCTTTCAACGCATCGGCGGCACCGACCACGGCGCATTCGGCGATGTCCGGATGCGCCCCAATCACCTCTTCCATAGCGCCGGTCGACAGGCGGTGCCCTGCCACGTTGATGATGTCATCGGTGCGCGCCATGATGAAGACGTAGCCGTCCTCATCAATGATCCCTGCATCCGATGTGGCGTAGTAGCCGGGAAATTCGTTCATATACGAAGTCAGGAACCGTTCCGGCGCATTCCAGAGCGTCGGGAAACCCGACGGCGGCAGCGGCAGCTTGCACACGATGTTGCCCAGCATGCCGGGTTCGACCTCATGCCCCTCATCGTCCAGAACCTGTATGTCATAGCCCGGCATCGGCCTGCCCGGCGAGCCATACTTGACCGGGAACTGCCCCAGACCCACAGGGTTGCCCGACATGGCCCAGCCGGTTTCGGTCTGCCACCAGTGGTCGATCACAGGACGCTTCAGCTTTTCCTCGGCCCACTGAATCGTCGCCGGGTCCGAGCGTTCGCCAGCCAGAAACAGGGTGCGGAACTTGGACAGGTCATACTGGCCGATCAACTGGCCCTTCGGGTCCTCTTTCTTGATCGCACGGAAGGCGGTCGGGGCCGTGAACAGCGCTGCGACTGCATGATCCTGAATGACCCGCCAGAAGGCACCCGCGTCCGGCGTGCCCACGGGCTTGCCCTCATACACGACGGTAGCGCAGCCATGCAGCAGCGGCCCGTAGCAGATATAGGAATGTCCGACGACCCAGCCCACATCGGATGCGGCCCAGAACACCTCACCGGGAGTGATCCCATAGTGGTGTTCCATCGTCCATTTCAGCGCCACCATATGCCCGCCATTGTCGCGCACGACCCCCTTGGGCTGGCCGGTGGTTCCGGAGGTGTAGAGGATATAGAGTGGATCGGTCGCCGCGACCGGCACGCATTCCGTGATCTCGCCCGCCGCCTTTGCTGCGCCAACCCGTTCGGCATAGTCCAGATCGCGGCCCAGGAACATCTCAGCCAGTTCCATGTCGCGTTGCAGGATCAGGCAATGCTCGGGCTTGGTTGTGGCTTCTTCAATCGCTGCATCCAGCAACGGTTTGTAGTGCACGATCCGTCCGGGCTCGATTCCGCAGGAGGCCGAGATGATCATCTTCGGCGCGGCATCGTTGATGCGGGTGGCCAGTTCATGCGGAGCAAAGCCGCCAAAAACGACCGAATGGATCGCACCCAAGCGAGCGCAGGCCAGCATCGCAAACACCGCTTGCGGCACCATCGGCATGTAGATGACAACGCGATCACCCTTGCCGACGCCATGAGCGCGCATGACCGAAGCCAACGCGCCGACTTCGGCCTGCAATTCACAAAAGCTGAAGGTCTGAACCGTGTCGGTGACCGGGCTGTCATAAACCAGCGCCTTGCGGTCACCGTGCCCAGCCTCGACGTGACGGTCGACACAGTTCCAGCAAGTGTTGCAGGTTGCCCCGGCGAACCAGCGCCCGTAGACGCCCATCTCCGGGTCAAAGACTTTTTCAGCAGGCGTGAACCAGTCGATCTGTTCGGCGGCCTTGCCCCAAAACGCCTCGGGGTCGGCCTGCCAGCTTGCATATGCGTCCGCGTAGCTCATGACATCACGTAGTTCAGGCCGAGGCGACCGCCATCGACGTAAATCGTTTCGCCAGTGACATAGCTGGCCTTTTTCGAGCACAGGAACGCCACCACATCGCCGATCTCGCGCGCGGTGCCTGCACGGCCCATTGGCGTGCGCGACATCGCCATTTTGAACGCTTCGGGATTGGCGTTCACACCCGCCATCATCTCGGTATCAATCGAGCCGGGGCCAACCGCATTGACACGAATGTTTTTTGGAGCCAGCGCCAGTGCAGCAACCTTGGTCAGCTGCATGATCCCGCCTTTCGAGGCGCAATAGGCCGGGATCGCCGGGATCGCGACCTGCGCGTTGATCGACGACATATTCACGATCGCGCCTTCGATGCCCTTTTCGACCATCGTGTTCGCAACCCGTTGCATCGCCACGAACACGCCACGCAGGTTGATATCCATCACCCGGTCATAGGCGGCCAGATCATAGTCCAGGAAGTTGCCCGGCATCGCGATACCCGCATTGTTCACCAGCGCCGAGACCGGGCCGTGTTCACCCTCAATCGTGTCGAACATCGCGCTGATGGCGTCCACGTCGCCCATGTCGCAAACCATTCCGACACCGCCCACGGTCGCGGCGGCTTCGTGCACGCTGTCCTTAACATCGACCAGAACGACCTTGTAGCCATCCTCGCTCAGCGCCTCGGCGCAGGCCAGTCCAATGCCCTGCGCAGCACCGGTTACAACTGCAATAGGAGTGTCAGCCATCTGCGTTTACCCTTCAAATCCGTAATCTTGCTTTGCCTGGCCGGCAGTGATCAACCCGGCGGCCAGATCGCCTGCCACCGCGTCCCGATCCCTCTGCTCCGGCGCGCCATAGCCGCCGCCACCCGGCAGGCTGAGTTTCAGCCGCTGGCCGTTCTTGACCAGTTGCCGCCCCTTCGAGCGCAGCTTGGTCCCATCGGACAGTTCTACGGCACCCGCGCCACCGGCCAGCCCGCCATTGCGTCCGCGCGCGGGGTTTTCCACCCGGTCGAACATAGCGTTGAAGTAGAAATCATAGCCCTCACGCGGCTCAATTTCGATGGTCTGGCCCAGACCGCCGCGCAGAGCACCTGCCCCGCCTGAGCCTTCGCGCAAATCCTTGCGCCAAACGGTGATCGGCCCCACATGCTCGGTCGCCTCAACGCTCATGGTCGACACGCCGGACGGGAAAGCTGTGGCGCTCAGTCCATCAAAACCGGGGCGCGCACCGGTGCCGCCCGAATTAAACATCAGAACCTCGCGGTTCGGCAAACCGCTTTCGGGGTCCGAGGCCCGCGCAGAAATCTGAATGTTCCAGAGCGCGCTTGCGCCCTCGGCTGGAACCGTATCCGGCATCGCCTTGTGCAACGCGCCCAGAACCACATCCGGCACCAGATGGCCCATGACGTGGCGCACCGAAACTGGCGCGGGACGTTTGGCCGCTAAGATGCAGCCCTCTGGCGCGGTGATCTGAAACGGCTCAAGCGAGCCTGTGTTGTTCGGCACCTCGGGTGCAATTGCACATTTTAGTGCGTAACAGGCATAGGCGCGGGTATAGACCTCGGGGCAGTTCACGCCGAACCGGCTCATCCCCGATGTGCCCGCGAAATCCGCCAGCAGTTGATCGCCATCGACGCTAAGCGTCACCTCCATATGCACCGGGGCGTCATAGCCGTCGACTTGCATCGTCTCGTGATAGGTGCCCGAGGGCACTTTGGCGATCGCCTCCAGCGTCGCCTTACGGCTTGTCTCGATGACGAAATCCGATAGGGACTGCAGGTCGTCAATGCCGAACTCATCCATCATCGCCTGCAGACGGCGGTCGCCCGCCTCGTTACAGGCGGCCAGCGAGTACATGTCGCCCACGGTCTGGTCGGGCGTGCGCACATTGGCGCGGATCATCTCAATCAGCAGAGGCTGCACCTGACCGCGTTCGGCGAACTTGGTGATCGGGATCAGCAGACCCTCTTCAAACACCTCATTGCCATCCGGCCCAAAGCCGCGTCCGCCGATGTCCACCACATGCGCGGTACAGGCAAAGTACCCGATATGCGCGCCCTTTCGGAACACCGGAGTAACCACGGTGATGTCGTGCAGGTGGCCGGTGCCCAGCCACGGATCATTGGTGATGAACACATCGCCATCAAACGTGTTCTGCGGCCCGATCTGCGCGGCGAAATGCGTGACGCTCTCCGCCATCGCATTGACGTGGCCCGGAGTTCCAGTCACCGCCTGTGCGATCATCCGCCCCTCACGGTCGAACAGTCCCGCCGACAGGTCGCCCGCCTCGCGGACCGAGGTTGAAAAGGCCGTACGGATCAGCGTTGTAGCCTGTTCCTCTACAACCGCAATCAAGCGGTTCCACATGATCTGATGATCGATATCTGACGCACTCATCGCTTAAGCCTCCTTCGCCAGCAAGAGCAAACTTCCATCGCCCTGCCCCACCGCGCGATAACCCGAAGTGACTACGGTTGATGTTTCGGATTCGACGATGATCGCGGGGCCTTCGACGGCTTTGCCCGGTGTCATGCTCGACCGCTCGATCTCGCGCGCTTCAACCGATTTGCGCAGGGCGGCGTCGAAGAACTCCCGCGTCCGCGCAACATCCGCGTCCGAGCCGCTGTTATGACCGACGACAGGTTCGGCATCGGGCAGAACCGTCGAGACGGTTAGAAGCCAGTTGGTGATCTCCACCGCAAGCCCTTCGATGATCCGGCCAAAGAGCGTACGGTAGGCGTCTTCGAAGGCCTTGAGGATCAGTGACACATCGCTGTCTTCGAACTGCTTGTGCGACAGCACGACCGGGATTTCCCAACCCTGCCCGGAATAGCGCATCTGCGCGGTCAGACGAGTTTCAGTATCGGCCCCTTTCGCTCCCTCGTCCACAAAAGCACGCGCTTCGGCCTCCATCTCAATCAGGGCCGCATTCACGGCACCGGCGTCGAAGTCGTCCAGACGCTGGAACAACCCGCATGTCGCCTCAAAGCTGAACGGCGCCTTTAGGAACCCGATGGCCGAACCCACCCCCGCGCCCGGCGGGATGATAAGCGCCTTGATCCCCAGTTTCTCGCACTGACGGCAGGCGTGCAGCGGGGCACCGCCGCCAAAAGCGATCATGGTAAAATGTTCGATGTCGCGCCCGTTTTCGACCGTGTGAACCCGCGCGGCGTTGGCCATGTTCTCGTCCACCAGTTCGGTGATGCCAAAGGCGGCATCCCCGGCGGAGAGGTTCAGCTTGGCGGCGGCTTTCTCGGATTCTGCCGTGTGCAACGGGATCGCGCCACCGGCAAAATTGTCCGGGTCCAGACGGCCCAGCAACAGGTTCGCATCCGTCACCGTCGGCTCGGTCCCGCCGCGCCCATAACAGGCCGGTCCGGGTTCCGATGCGGCCGAGCGCGGCCCCACTTGCAAACGCCCCATGCTGTCAACCGAAGCAATCGAACCGCCCCCGGCCCCGATTTCAACCATCTCGACCACGGGGGTCGACACGGTCATGCCCGAGCCTTTTTTGAACCGATAGGTCCGGGCAACCTCGAAGGTGTTTGCGGTCTTGGGCGCACCGTCTTCGATCAGGCAAATTTTGGCGGTAGTGCCGCCCATGTCAAAGCTGAGCACCTTGTCCAGCCCATGCGCGCGCGCAAAGTCGGCGGCAAAGATTGCGCCGCCTGCAGGGCCGGATTCCAGTAGGCGCACGGGCTGCTCTGCCGCGGTTTCGACCGAGATCAGACCACCACCGGAATGCAGCATAAACACAGGCGCGTTCACGCCGGTGTCGCGCAGGCGCGCCACCAGGCGGCCTAAATAGTCGGCCACTTGCGGCTGCACATAGGCGTTGGCGATGACTGTGTTGAACCGGGGCAATTCGCGCATCTGTGGCGAGATCACCGAGGACAGCGAGATCGACAGATCGGGCAGCGCCTTGCGAAACGCCGCGCCCATGGCAACCTCATGCGCGTCATTGGCATAGGCGTGCATCAGGCCGATGGCGACCGCTTCGAAGCCACCCGCTTTGATCGTGTCGACCATGGCGTTGACCTCGGACAGATCCAGCGCCAGCAGAACCTCTCCGTCCGGGCCCATGCGTTCATTCAGGGTGAATCGGTCCTGACGCGGCACCAGCGGTTTCGGCAGGTTCAGGTTCAGGTCATATTGCTCGAACCGGTTTTCCGAGCGCATCTCGATCACGTCCCGGAACCCTTCGGTGGTGATGAAGGCGGTCTTGGCGCCGCGGCGTTCGATCAGCGAGTTGGTCACCAGCGTGGTGCCGTGAATGACCTGCCCAATGTCTCCCAGCGCGAGATCAGCCTGATCTGCCGCTTTCACGATCCCGTCCAGGATCGCCTGTTCCGGCTGGCTGTAGTTGGTCAGGACTTTGCAGGTGGACAGACCGCCGGGATGCTGCAGCGCCACATCCGTAAAGGTTCCACCAATGTCGACGCCGACGCGAATATCAATCTTGCTCATGGGACTCTAAAGGCTCTTGAGGATTTGGTTGGCCGTGAACGCCGTCTGATACAGACGGGACATGATCGGGGCCGACGGAACGGTTGAAAGCTCGGTCATGGGCAGCGGCAACTCCGCCGGGTCCATGCCCGAGATCAGATTGGCCATGCACTCACCAAAGATCGTGCCGGTGGTGATACCGCGACCGTTATAGCCGATGGGGGTCAGCAGGTTCGGGGCCAATTGATAGATGCGCGGCAGGTGATCGGGAGTCATGGCGATCTGTCCATGCCAGGCCTCTTCGAACTCCACCGGACCCAGTTCGGGATAGAGGCGTGCGAGGTTTTTTTGGGCCCAGCGATGCGATAGCCCGCGTCCGACCGATCCGACGACCGTCCCCATGGACCCGATCACAAGGCGATCGTAGGCATCGCGCCGAATGCTGAACATGATCTGACCCGTGTCCCAGATGCCCTGACGACCGGGAAGAATATGCGACATGTCCGCTTTCAGCGGCTTCGTTGCCAACTGAAAATAGTGGATCATGGTGAAGACACGGTTCAGGTCCGGCCACAGGGTGTCGCTGTAGGCATTTGTACCCAGCACAACGTATTTGGCCCGGACCGTGCCTTTGTCGGTTTCAACAACCCATGTCTCACCATCGCGCCGCAGATTGGTTGCGCGGACACCGGTGCTGATTTCGGCCCCCGCACCTTTTGCGGCACGCGCCAAGCCCCGGCAGTAGCCCATCGGATTGATGGTACCCGCTCGATGGTCCAACAGGCCGCCGTGGAACGCGCTTGTTCCTGTTTTTTCAATCATTTCTTCAGCGGATAGCAAATCGACTGGTTCGCCCAAACGTGCCCATTCTGCATGGCGCGCCTTCAGGTCTTCGAAGCCTGACGGTGCATGCGCTGCGTGAATGGTTCCTGTTTTGGTAACCTCGCAGCGGATCTGGTGCTTTTCGATCAGATCAAAGACTTGCGCCGGCCCATTACCGAACCGCTTTACAAAGCGAGGCCCGTAAGTGTCACCCAGCTTTTTGCGGACCGCAGCTGGCGGGTGCCAAACCCCTGCATTAACCAGACCCACATTGCGCCCCGATCCACCAAATCCGATATGCTTTGCCTCAAGGACATGGGCGCTCAGCCCCTGCTCCGCGCAGTAAAGCGCCGTTGAAAGACCGGTGAACCCGCCGCCAACGATTGCGACATCTGCTTCTGCGTCGCCAGTCATCGGATTACGAAGATCCGGTTCCTCCGCGGACATATCCCAAAGAGAGATCGGGCTGTCTGTATTCATGCGCGGGTACCCTCTTTCTGAACTTCGAACACACCCGGCAGCCAGGCGATTCCTGTTTACCTACGTTGCAACGAACTCTTCTTTGTGTCAATATATGATAAGTGTGTTTTATATATCGGAACAAATGATATGACCCAGCTTAAGAAAACAGCAGCCCAGATGGTTCAGGAATCACGAGATCGCATCGAAGAGATCGAAACTGCGGATCTGATCGCGATGGTTGATGACCCGAATGTTGTCATCGTCGATATCCGCGATGTGCGCGAACGTCAGCGCACCGGCTTCATCCCCGGCAGCTTCCACGCCCCGCGCGGGATGATCGAGTTTTGGGTCGATCCCGATAGCCCATATCACAAGGACATTCTTGCGCAGGAGGGGAAGAAGTACGTTTTCCATTGCGCCTCAGGCTGGCGCTCGGCCCTTACTGTAGCGACCTTGCAAGATATGGGTTTTGAAGCCGCGCACCTGAAGGACGGCTTCGGGTCTTGGGAGAAATCCGGTGGGCCAATCGAGAAAAAAGACTGACACTGAGCAGAAGCTACGCCTCAGAGTTGGCGAAGCTTCTGCGTCACACCCTCTGCAGCGTGATGAACCAACATACCTAGCCGTTCTTCTCCGCCTTCGCTTAGATTGATATCGGGTAGCGAAATACCGAGGGCAGCGACGGCCTCACCGTCGGGCAAAAGGATCGGCGCGCCGAAGCTTAGAATGCGATCGCGAAATTCTCCGCGGTCGAAGGCATAACCCCGCTTGCGTGTTTCCTCGACATCTGCGGTCACTTCATCCAATGTCGTAAGGGTTTTGTCGGTGTATCGGGCCAGTTGACCGCCCAGTTTGTTGCGCAGCTGTTCGAAATTGCTCGACAGAATGGCCTTGCCCGTACCCACACAATGAATCGGTGCGCTGCCGCCAACCGGGTTCCAGGACCGGATCGGCTTCAGGCTTTCAACCTTGTCGATATAGATGACGCTCAGCCCCTCAGGCACCGCGAGGTAAATCGCTTCACCCGTCTCTTGGCTCAGAAATGCCATCTCGGGCGCGGCGACCGCCCGTAGGTTCAGGTTTTCAACAGAACTGCGCCCAACCTGCCAGGTCTTTAGGGTTGCGGCATAGGTCTTGTCATCCAGATGTTTCACATATCCGAGCGTGTTCAGCGTTTGCAAAAGACGGAACGTGTTTGATTTCGTCAACTCCAGTTCCCGAGAAAGTTCCGTCACACCTTTACTGCCTTGATGCGCCGCGAGATTCTCCAGAATGGCTAGTCCTTTAGACAGTGTGGAATCCACTTTCGGGGCTTTTGGTGTTTCGCTCACTGCTCGTCCTTTCCTCGTAACTTGTTCTGTATAGCAGAACGCGAAACAGCTTCAAATGCAGGCTGATCGTGAACCGTCAAGTCGGGCACCTCCCCTTCAAAGCGGCGTACGTCCAGCATCGTCGAATGGGACGCGGGACTCTGCGTCAGGCTTGATGTGCGCATGTCATGGGTCAATGCATTCGGATTGCCGTGCCGGTCCCGCTGCTGCGGGGCGTCGTAATCCGGGTCGTACCACGCACCCGTCCACAGAAAGACACAGCCTTTTAGAATGTCCGGCGTAACGCGCGCTCCGGCCAGACACCGGCCGCGATCATTGAAGAGCTCGACGACATTGCCATCCGCAATTCCTCGGTCGGTTGCGTCTTCCGGATGGATCAGAACCGGTTCCCGTCCCTGCACTTTCAGGCTGAGGCTATAGTCCCCATTGTCCAGTTGCGAATGTAGCCGTGTACCCGGTTGACCAGAAAGCAAATAGAGCGGCTGCATACCCGCAGCGGTATCGCGCGGCTCAAACCAAGTGGGATGCCCAGGACAATCGTCAAGCCGAAAGCTTGAAATTCGTTCAGAGAAAATTTCGATCCGGCCACTGGGCGTCGGCAGTGGGTTCGCATCCGGGTCCTGCCGAAACTCAGCCAAAAATACCTGCGTCGGGGATGGATCTCGCATTTCGACAACATCACCGCGTATAAATGTTTCCCATTCCGGTAAGTTTTCACCGCTTGCTTGCGCCGCTTCCCTTGTCTGAGCCCAAATACGGCGCAACCAGCCTTCACGATCCAGCCCATCGGTAAATCGATCTGAGTTGCCCATTTTCTTGGTGAGGTCTGCATAGATATCAAATTCGGTCCGTGCCTCTCCGGGCGGCTGAGCGCTGGCGGGCATTGGCACCAAGGCGTTGTCCGATTTACCCCCACCAAAATCTGTGCGTTCCTGCGGTGCTGAAATCGGAAGAACAATATCCGCGTGGCGAGCCGTCGCAGTCCAGTTCAGCTCGTTCACGATCACTGTTTCAGGGCGTTGAAACGCGTTGTGAAGGCGTCGCAGGTCCTGATGGTGATGGAAGGGATTTCCTCCGGCCCACCAAACCATTCGAATATCAGGGAAAATACGCCTTTCGCCGTTGTATAGGTACTCACCACCTGGGTTCAGAAGCATTTCCGAGATCATCGCGACAGGGATAAAATCCGAAGTCGGGTTTTTGCCCTGCGGAAAAGTTCCCCAACGGAATGGTCGCTCTATATTGCCAATATTGGCGTTGACCCCATAGCCAATAGTATAGCCGCCACCAGGCAACCCAATTTGCCCAAGCATCGCGGCCAAAGTGACTGTCATCCATAAAGGTTGTTCGCCGTAATCGGCCCTTTGCAGTGCAGCTGCACAGGTGATCATCGTACGGCCCGAAGCCATTTCTCGCGCCAACGACGAAATTCGATCTGCAGGAACGCCTGAGATCGACGCAGCCCAAGCAGCAGATTTCACTATCCCGTCGGTTTCGCCCATCAGATAGGCTGCAAACTTATCAAATCCGACCGTGTAGCTATCCAGGAAATCGCGGTTGTGCAGCTTTTCGGTCAGAAGGGTATGCGCGATCCCCATCATCACGGCGGTGTCTGTTCCGGGTTTTGGCGGAAGCCATTCTGCGCCAATCTCGCCCGCCGCGTCCGTTTTCAGTGGGCTGAAGTTCACAAATCTCACGCCGGCTACCGCGCAGGCTTTCAGGTTGTCCACCATTCTGTGGCGCGCCACGCCGCCGTCGCTGACCTGCGTGTTGCGTGTGGCCATACCACCAAACATCACCACCAGATCAGAGTGTTTGGCAATCACCGGCCATCGGGTCGCCTGCGCAACATGGGTCCGAAACGGGCCGACAATATGAGGCATCAGTACCAAGGCGGCGTTGTAGCTGTAATTGCCTTCCGAGCGGACAAATCCACCCTGTGTGTTCAGGAACCGCTTGAGCTGGCTTTGCGCATGATGAAAACGCCCCGCACTGGACCACCCATAGGAGCCACCAAAAATCGCCTCATTGCCATATGACTCGCGCACGCGGGTGAGTTCGGAGGCTATCAGGTCCAGTGCGTCATCCCAGCTAACTTCGACAAAGCTGTCACGCCCGCGCGCAACCTCCCCCTCCAGCCAACCACGGCGGACGGCCGGGCGCAACACGCGCGCGCGACCATTCAGACTTGAGGCAATATTGCGGTTGATCTCTGAAGGATTCGGGTCGTCAGGATGCGGGTGAACCGCGACCAGTTTGCCGCCCTTAGTTTCTGAAATACCAGCACCCCAATGGTTTCCGGTCAGGGTCCGGGTCGTCTCTGCGGTCACGTCTTTGTTCCGTTATAAAATACTGTCTTTCCGAATATTGACACAAAACTGGTGGCCTGTCATCATGCTGAACAGCATTAGAGGGCACAAAAGTGCAAGACATCCCACTTAATCTAGCAGACTGCCTTGTGCAGGATGGACGTCCCGATCGTGTTGAGGGTCGACATGTTAATATGCCGATAGAACTCGGCTCAACAATGGTTTTCGACAGCTTTGCAGAATTCGCAGCTGCACGTGATGCCCGATATGAAAGCGGCACACTCTATTATGGGCGCTATGGCAATGCCGCGACCTTTAAGCTTGAGCAGATGCTGGCAAAACTTGAAGGCGCCGAAGCGATCACGCTGACATCCTCTGGGGTGGCCGCCATCACAACGACGCTGATGGCGCTGACCCACCCCGGCTGCCACGTTCTGGTCGCTGACAACGTTTATGGCAACACCCGCGCCTTCTGCGACGGGCTGCTGACCCAGCAAGGGGTCGAGATCGAGTATTTCAATCCACTGATTGGTGGCGCGATCAGTGGCCTGATGCGTGAAAAAACGGCGGCCATCATGCTTGAAAGCCCGGGGTCGGGAACTTTCGAGATGCCTGATATCCGGGCTATCACGGAAGCAGCGAGATCGGTAAAAGTGCCGACCGTCCTCGACAACACATGGGGAACGCCAGTTTTTAGCCAGCCATTGTCCTGGGGCGTTGATACCGTTGTCTACTCGGGCAGCAAATACATCTCAGGCCACTCAGACTGCATGCTGGGAATAGCCGCAAGCAATGCCGCTTACGCAAAGATCATTCGCAAGGCGGTCATGCAGATTGGCGATAAAACCGGCGGTCAGGAAATCCTGCTCGCCCTGCGCGGGCTCAGAACTCTGAAGTTGCGGATGGAGTATTTCGATAGAGCTGGTCGCGAGATGGCGAATTGGTTTTTGGACCAATCGCAGGTCAAAACCGTTCTGCACCCGGCGTTGCCCTCCTGTCCGGGACATGAGAACTGGGCGCGGGATTTTACCGGCGCTGCCGGGCTGTTTGGCGTCGTCTTCCACACCACAAGCGAAAGCGCCGTGCATCGCTTTGTTGATGCGCTGCACCATTTCGGAATAGGGGTCAGCTGGGGCGGGTATGAAAGCCTCGCCCTGCCGGTCACGCCTGTGCGTACAGCGACCAAGTGGTCGGAAACCGGCCAGCTTGTCCGTTTCAATATCGGGTTAGAGGACCTTGACAGTCTGAAAGCAGACATCGTCAATGCCCTCCCCCTGCTTGATCAGTAAGGATTTAGAAATGCTCAACAAGATCGACCATTTTGCCATCGGCGCAGACACTCTGGCCCAAGGCGTTACGGCCATGAAAGACGCGCTGGGTGTCGAGGTGCCTCAAGGATCGAAACACGATGCGATGAGCACGCATAACTGCGTAATGCAGGCAGGCAAGGAGAGCTTCTTTGAACTGATCGCAATCGACCCCGATGCCCCCGATCCGGGCCGGGTCCGCTGGTTCACTCTGGATGATCCCGCGACGCAAGACCGGCTGAACGAGCGCCCTCGGGCGTTGTGCTGGGTGGTGAACACTGATGATCTGGATGCCGTCATCGCCGCCAGCCCGGTTGAACTGGGCGAGGTTGTCCATTTCCAGCGCGGCGACCGCAGTTGGCGTCTGACCGTACCAAAAGACGGGCATCTGCCGGAAAACGGACTGCTTCCGGCATTCATCGAATGGTCCCCCGGTCCGCACCCGTCAGCGGGTCAGCAGAACCTGGGCGTTACGCTTTCAAAGGTGCTGGTGCAGACACCGGATGCCGCGCGACTGAAGGACATGTTTGAAAAACTTCAGATATCGCATTTGGCGGAGATTTCCGAAGGTCCCACCGCGCTGTCCTTTGTTCTGGAAAGCCCAAATGGAACTGTGACGCTCGACTAAGAGAAAGGTGCTTTATGGCGATCCCACCGGTCAATCTGTCGCAAAAACCGGACGTTACCGGTTTCTTTGATCCGGGGTCCAACACGATCACATATATCGTGCGCGATCCCAGTTCGACGGCCTGCGCCATTGTCGATCCGGTGATGGAGTTCGACCTTTCAGCTGGCCGTCTGACATTTGAAGGCGCAGATCAAGTCGTCGCCTATATTCGCGAGAACGATCTGACTCTGGAATGGATCATCGAAACACATGTCCATGCCGACCATCTCTCGGCCGCACCTTACCTTCAACAAAAGCTAGGCGGTAGGATCGGTATTGGCGAGCATGTGCAGACCGTTCAGGACACCTTCGGCAAAATCTTTAACGAAGGCACCGAGTTTCAGCGGGATGGCTCACAATTTGACGCCCTGTTCAGGGATGGTGACACCTATCAGCTGGGCAGCATGGCTTGCTTCGCGCTGCATTCACCTGGCCACACACCGGCCTGTATGGTTCATGTCATTGGTGATGCTGCATTTGCCGGAGACACGTTGTTCATGCCGGACGGCGGCTCAGCTCGGGCCGACTTTCCTGGCGGCGATGCAGGGCAGCTTTACGACTCGATACAACGGGTTCTTTCGCTGCCTGATGAGATGAGACTTTTCATCTGCCATGACTACGGCCCCGGAGGGCGAGCAATTGCTTGGGAGACCACCCTTGGTGAGCAAAAAGCCAAGAACATCCATGTTGGTGGCGGCAAATCTCGGGAAGAGTTCATCAAGTTCCGCACGGAGCGTGACGCGCAGCTGGCCGTTCCCAAGCTCATCCTTCCTTCGCTTCAGGTCAACATGCGCGCCGGTGAAGTGCCAGAGGACCACGACGGGAACATGATGCTCAAGACCCCCATCAACAAGCTCTAACCACTATACCGCCTACAATTAACAAACCGCCCATCTGGTTTCAGATGGGCGGTTGCTTTTGCAGTTGCGGATTAGGGGAGGTTGGGGAAATTACCGCTCTGCAACTTTCATGCGTCGTTTGAGGTATTCACCGTACTGGCCAAGTCCAAACAGGAAGACCCAGTAGATCGCCGCAACAAAGGCCAGAACCTCGATGTAGTATGGCGCCCACTCGCCCGTGCCGAAGGCCGCATTGGCCGAAGCAAGGATATCGAAGAACCCGATGATGATGACGATGGCGGTTTCCTTGAAGGTCACAACCACGTTGTTGACCGTCGCAGGTAGGGCATGACGGAACACCTGCGGCAGCACAATGCGCCCGAGGATTTGCCAATAGGTCAGACCCAGCGCTTTGCCCGCTTCGAACTGGCCTTTGGTGATAGCCTGAAATCCACCGCGCAAAACCTCAGCCTGATAGCAGGCGAAGAAGAGCCCAAAGGCGATAATCACACGCCATATCTTGTCGCCTTCCAGCCAGCTTGGTAGCAGGATCGGAATGACAACGGCGGCTGTGAACAGAGTTGTCAGCAGTGGCAAAGACCGGATCATGTCGATTACCAGAGAGGCAAAGCCGCGCACGACTGGCATTTCCGAGCGCCGCATCAGAGCCAGACCCAGCCCCATTGGCATCCCGATCAAGACCACGCTGGAGAACAGGAACAGCGTCAGGGCCAGTCCTCCCCATTGGTCGGTGGTAACCTGAGGCAGACCCAGTAGGCTGCCTTCCATCAGCAGGTAATAGATGGCAAAACCCACGATCCAGATGGTTGACAGGCGTTTGGCCGTCCAGGTCCACGGGAAGCACGATACGATAACCGTGCCGATAATTGACAGGCAGGCCAGTGCCGACCGCCAATGCTCGTCATAGGGATAAAGGCCAAACAGGATCAGCCGGTGCCGGGCGTCGATAACGGACCAGCAGGCCCCGCCATGGCCGCATTGCTCGACATTGTCGGCGCTCCAGACTGCGTTGAACACACCCCAGCTCACCGCCTGCCAAACCAGCCACGCCAAAAAGGTAAACACAACAACCGTGATCACTGAATCCGTGGGCGTGGCAAAGGAGCGGCGGCGGAATTGCTGCCAGTCGAATTTCTTGGAGAGGACTGCGTCAGCCATATCAATGCGCCTTCAATTTGAGGCTTTCGTTGAGCCAGTTGACGAACTGAGCAATCGAGAAGTTGACCAGCAGGAACGCGCCCATGAGGATGGCGATCAGTTCCAGCGTCTGACCGGATTGCGTGATCGAGGTTGAGACGATGTAGAACAGGTCCGAGAACCCGATGGCGACACCGATTGTTGTGGCTTTCATGATGAAAATCCACTGGTTGCCAAGCGGGGGAATGATTGTCCTCAATGCCATGGGCATCTTGATGCGCGCCCAGATCGCACGCTGGGTCAAACCCAGCGCCTCCCCAGCCTCGATCAGACCTTTAGGCACTTCGGCGAGGCCACCACGAACGACCTCAGCGATATAAGCCGAGCCGTAGAGCGTGATGGCAATGATCATGACCAGTAGTTCTGGTGAGATGGTCAGACCACCCTCAAACCGCAGCCCCTGCAGCGCAGGCCACGAAATCGCGCCCTCGCCCGCTGGAACCGTCAGGCCAGTTGCGACCAACACCATGAAAAAGCCCAGGCCAGTCAGAGCGAGTACAATCTTTAGGAAGCTGATTTTCATCCGCGCCATGAAAAACGCCGCAGCGACCAGGACCAGAACCATGATTAGGGCGACGGTCAATGACACGTTCAGCAGCGGGATCATCAGCCCGCGATTGGACAAAAAGATCGCCTCACCCAGTGACATCGCCTGTCTGGGCCCCGGCAGGTGGATCACAACGGCGTACCAGAAAATACCCTGCAGGATCAGCGGAATGTTCCGGAAGGTCTGGATATAAACCGTCGCCGCGGTTTTCAGGGCCGGGTTGCGCGCATCGCGGATCGTCCCGATGAGGAAACCGAACACAGTGGACAGCACAATTGTCAGAAAGCCCAGAAAGATCGTGTTCAGGAACCCGATCGTCAGGGTTCGGGCATAGCTGTCATTGATATCCCGATCAATCAGCGAAAACGAGTAAGACCAGCCTGTGGACCGCTCGAGGAAGCCAAAGCCGCTGGCAAGACCCAGCGCATTCAGGTTGACCTTGGCACTCTGAATGGCGCCGATGACAATAAGCGCGGAAAATACAATCAGCGCGCTTTGGATAATCAGCTTGCGCCTGTTGGCGCGCGCCTTCAGTTCGGATGCGTCCATGGCTTCAGTCTTTTTTAATGTACGGGAAGTTGCGGGGCCGCCTTCTACGGCGACCCCGGGCTAAGTCAATGCTTAGTCAAGCTGCGGGGCGTAGAGAACGCCGCCGTGGCTCCAGAGGTTGTTCAAACCGCGTTCCAGTTTGTACGGGCTGTTGTCGCCCAGATTACGGTGATAGATTTCACCATAATTGCCCATGGCTGCGATCATCTCTTTGGCCCATGTGTCGCGCAGGCCCAGACGCTCACCCATGCCCAGTTCGGCGCCCAGCAGACGGGCGATTTTCGGGTTCGGTGGGTTGGCTGCCATTTCCTCGACATTTTCCGAGGTGATGCCTTCTTCCTCGGCGATCAGCAGGGCTGCCAGCATCCAGTTGGTGAAGTCGACGAAATCCTCATCACCCTGGCGCATCGCCGCCGAGATCGGTTCGTTCGACAACTGGTCGTTCAGGATCACGTGCGCATCCGGGTTTTCCATTTCCGTGGCGCGCAGGACAGCCAGAAACGGACCCCAGGCGACAAAGCTGTCGCAACGGTTGGCCAAATAGGCCGCGCGCAGTTCGGAGGCTTTTTCATAGCTAACCATCGTGTGTTCCACACCAAGACTCTGCAGATAGTTGGCCGCGATGCGCTCGATGGTGGTGCCCGCTTCGACGCAGATGGTGCCGCCTTCCAGATCCTTCGCCTCGGTGATGCCCAGATCGCCATGCGCCATGAACTGTGCGCCGCCGAAGAAATAGGGGATCGAGAATTGCAGACCCAGTTCGGTGTCGCGACCCATGGTCCAGCCGGTGGTTTTGATGATGACGTCGACGTCACCAGACTGCAGGGCCGGGAAACGCTGTGCCCAGCTCAACGGAACGATCTGAGCCTTGCTCGGGTCGCCCAGCAGCGCAGTTGTCATCGCGCGGCAGAGGTCGATATCTAGACCTTTCCACTCGTTTTTGTCGTTCACTTCGACAAAGCCGAAATAGGAGCCGTTGTGACCCGAGCACAGCATCGTGCCGCGATCCTGGATTGCTTTGATCGTGGGGCTTTCCGCCAGCGCAAGGTGGGGGAAAGCCGTCCCTGCCGCCAAAGCCAAACCTACCGCCAAACCTTTGATTTGCATTTTTCCAACTCCACTGTTGTTCTGAATATCAGCACGTCTGTATTGTTATAAAGAATGTCTAACTTGACGTAACGAGTCAATAGTTTCGCACTTGAGACTCATCTTTTGTCGAAAAGGGTCGAGAAGAATTGCCCAGATTTTAAGCAATTGGCGGGTGAGGTGATTTGCCAGCTTACCCGTTCTCGGTTGTTCCCGGATGGAGAGGGTCGGCAAAAAAGTCGTTTGTGTTCTGAGGACTAAGCCAGTTGAAATTTTGGAAAGCTCTTGGGGACCCTCTCCGCGTGGGTGGGAGGAACGGGTTTTTGACGATTTTTCTTGAGGCGAGTGGGATCAAAGGCCTTAGCCACCGCCAACAAAGGCGACGTTACCCATACGATTGATCATCTGTATGTCTCGGACGATGAGACCTTGGCGGTCATGATCGGCTTTGTTGAGGCCAAAATCGAAGCCGTAGGTATAGATGCAACAGGCATCTATCTGTTTGTCCTCCGCCCAGAGGACGATGGCTGGAAAATCGTCACCGACATGTGGCATCAGCATGTTCCCGAGGGGAGCTGAGGTCTGAAGTATAAGTCGCCCCCGGCGCGAAGTGATGCCGCACTGCACCAAAATCAATTGGTGCAGTGCAGTGGCTGATTTCAGGCTGGGTTGAGGACAGTTGCAGCTATCAGATCATGATGACGACTTCGATGCCATCCAGTCTGATCACGGCACCCTCCACTCTGTTCTCAGGTCTTAGCGGCGTGCCAAATGGATCCCGGCGATAGTGCAGCGCACCGAACCGCCAGCCATTTCTATCGTTGGAATGGGAAGTGGAACAAGTTTCGCGCTCTTCTCGATGATGGCTTTCTGGTTTTCCGTCAGAGCATCGAAAGCCGTTTGCGACAGGGCCAGAAGGCGCATGTCTCTGCCCTGAAGTTCAATGGCGTTACCGGCGAAGGCTTCGATCTGATCATGACTGAGTTCGATCACATTGCGTCCAGGTCGCCCAAGTCGGTCTACGACCTCTTTCCTGCGGTTTTCGTCAGTGATCATGTTCGCGCCGATCAATGCATAATCCGTTGCGATGCACATCAGCACGTTGGTGTGATACACAGCAACTCCGTTTCTGTCAGTTGCTGCGAACGCCATCGGTTCATAGTTGAAATGGGTGCAAAACCGCTCCAGCAGGATCGGGCTGGTCCGGTCAGATTCAACGGCATAAGCGACGCGATCAACATGATCGATAACCATAGCCCCTGTGCCTTCTAGGAACAGGTTGTCATGCTCAAGCCCCGAATAATCGATGATATCCTGAACACGGTATTCCTGCTTGAGTAATTCGATGACATCCGTCCGACGCTCTAGTCGGCGGTTTGGGGCCATCATTGGATAGATCGCGACATGTCCGCCAGCGTGGGTCGAAAACCAGTTGTTGGGAAAGACACAATCGGGGGTACGGTTGTCGTCTCCCTCAAATACATGGACGAGCACGCCGTACTGGCGCAGGATTTCTGCAGATCGCGTGGCTTCGTCATAAGCCTGCTTAGCAATATCGCCGCTTGCGGTTTGACCGGCCTGAAACACGTTATCAACAGTTTCCGTATTCACCGAAAAATGGTGCGGACGGATCATGACAACTGAAGGCGGGGCCTGAATACTGGGTTTTTCCATAATTGTGATCTCCTCAGTTGTCCGGTTATTGGGCGCGCAGCAGCATTCCGAACAGATCGCGCGGATCGTCGGGGTCAGCCAGCATGTCCAGGTCTTGAAAGAAGTCAGTGCCCTTGATCCGGTCACGGACAAAGCGCAGGGCGGAAAAGTCCTCGATGGCAAATCCTACTCCATCGAACAGGGTAATCTGGCGGTCACCGGTACGGCCCTGCTTGATGCCCTTTATGACCTGCCACATTTCAGTTACCGCGAAATCGTCAGGCATCTGTTGAATATCACCTTCCACGCGGGTTTGCGGCGGGTACTCAACGAAAACATCTGATCGCAGCAGAACGTCTTTGTGTAGCTCGGTTTTGCCCGGGCAATCGCCGCCGATAGCGTTGATGTGAACGCCTGCACCGACCATGTTGTCGGTCAGGATGGTCGCGTTTTGCTTGTCTGCCGTGCAGGTGGTGACGATCTTTGCCCCTTCGATGGCCTCTTCGGGCGTCTTGCACGACGTGATATTGAAGCCGCGGCCCTCAAGATTTCTGACTAGCTTTTGGGTTGCCTTGCTGTCGATGTCATAAAGCCGGAGCGTATCAACACCGCAAAGCACATTCATTGCGGTGGCTTGGAATTCAGATTGGGCCCCGTTTCCGATCATCGCCATGCAGCTTGCACCCTTGGGGGCCAGGTACTTGGCGACCATCGCAGATGTCGCCGCAGTACGCAGTGCGGTCAGCATTGTCATTTCAGTCAGCAAAACGGGGTAGCCTGTATTGACGTCGGCAAGAAGACCAAAGGCAGTGACAGTTTGCAGGCCTTCCTTGGTGTTTTTTGGGTGGCCGTTCACGTATTTGAACCCATAGGCCTCACCGTCCGAAGTTGGCATCAACTCGATCACGCCGACATCTGAATGACTGGCAACGCGTGGGGTCTTGTCGAATTTCTCCCAACGTCGGAAATCGTCTTCGATATACAATGCAAGACCTTTCAGCATCGACTCAATGCCAATGCTGTGTATTAGGCGCATCATGTTTTCGACGCTGACAAATGGAACAAAAGCGAGTTCGGATGGGGACAGTTTGGGCATGGAGACACCTTCGAATCTTGGTTTCTTGCAATATCGCCTGTAAGAATTTTAGGATAAATGAGCTAATTACGCAGTTCGCTAGGTCAAAGTCGACCAATTTGTTCGGTCGATTTTTGCAGAAAGTACAGCTGATGAAACAAAGTCGGGGTAAGCACATTTACGATGATCTAGACCGTCAACTAATCTCTTTTCTTCGACGTGACGGTCGAGCGCCAGTTTCCAAACTTGCAGATCTGCTTGGTGTGACCAGAGCAACAATCCAAAGCAGGATGGACAAGTTGATAGAAACTGGGGCGCTGCTCGGTTTCACGGCCCGGATTCGCGAGGATTACGAGGAAGACTACATCCGCGCGATTATGATGATTGAGGTCGTGGGAAAGTCCACTAGTCAGGTCATTCGGGCGTTGCGCGGAATGTCAGAACTCTACGCCTTGCACACCACGAATGGGAACTGGGACCTGATCGCCGAAGTTCGCGTCGCCAAATTACACGATTTTGATCGCGTGCTGCGTGAAGTTCGAATGATCGATGGGATCTCCAACAGTGAGACAAGCCTGCTGTTGTCGAGTGTTTGATCCGATCATCGTAACTTACGTTCCATTCCTGTCTACATTCCTCCCCAACACGTTCATGGGACCGGAAATCATCACCCAGTGAAGTGGAATGCGCTGGCGACATCTGTCGCCAGCACATTTTGTTCAGGATAGTAGGATTTGTGTGGCTATTGTGGTGATCCAGCGGCACGAAACTGCTAGAAGTCTCCTTCCATAGAAGTTGAGGGCTCGGTGGGTAGGCCGGAAGTGGCTCAGTCGAATATGGCGGTTCAAAAAACCGTCTCAGCTTCTGCTTCAAGTACAGGCCGATTATTACGGTTGTTGTGAGGCGCACAAAGTGGTCCTTCATACAAAACCAATCTATGCCCGACATGTGGCCATGCGCCATTTCCTGATCCACGATCTGCCTGACGGGTTCCACGGCATCCGCCACCACGGCCTGCTGGCCAGTTCAGCGCGCAAAACGAACATTAAGAAGATCCAGACTTCGCTTAATGTTCAACGCTCCGACGAAATCACCGAGCCACAGCAGGAGCCCGATGTCACTCCGCTCACTTTGCGCGAGCCATGCCCCTGCTGCGGCGGTCCAATGCGTATCATTGAGATCTTCCGGCGTGGTTAGATACCGATGCCGTGTGCGCCACTACGGGAGCAGGCCGCATTATCCGATGCCTGACCATACACTTCGATATGCTCCGGTCGTCTTTAGCTGATCGGTCAAACCTACTTGCGGTCATCACTCAGAATAAATGCTGTGACTCACAGCATATGGACTCAATCGGTGAAATGCCCGCGACCAAAGTGGCAGAAAATGGTCGCAGCTGGCGCATCAAACACTGTCGGCCACGCGTCTGTGGCAACGTCAGCCTCATCCGTCTGCGCTCTTTCCCCATAGCATGATCCCAGTTCCCGCGGCTTCCTCCTACCGAGGTTTGTAAACGCGGTCCACCGTCGGCCAAAAAGGCAAAGTTGCATCCTTGTGGAAAGGGCTGCCTTTCAAAGAGATCATGTTGGAACCTATTCGAAAACTACTGGGCAAAACAAACGTCAGATCACGCATGTTCGTCAATTGGGTCCCAGATTTTGCAACACATCCATTCAAGGTTGCTTTGATCGCTGACCGTTTGGAAGCTGCAGAGCCTTTCCAAGATGTGCAACAGACTTGTAGAGCTAGCCATAGCGATTGCCTTGTTTGTCTGAAAAAGACCACCGATCACTGGGTTGCGGTTGTGAAAGGCAATCCTCGGTTCGTTACTGAGACAACTCCCGAGATCTTGAAACAGCGGCATTGACGCCGTCTCCAACAACGCCTTTCAGATTGTTATTAGTAGCAAAGGCCGACAATGCGGCTGCCGTCGTTCCACCTTTTGACGTTACACTCTCGCGCAGGCTCGCCGGGCTTCTGTTGGTCTTGAGCAGCTCTGCAGCGCCGATCAACGTGTCAATAGACAGGTCCAGGGCCAGTTCCGGGTCCAACCCAGCTTGTTCGCCGGCCAGTGCAAGCGCTTCGACAAATGCAAAGAAATACGCCGGGCCCGAACCGGATACAGCCGTTGTCATGTGGATGTGGTCTTCGTTATCCACCCAGCGAACAGGGCCGGAACCGGAAATCAGGGCTTCGAACTGTTCTTTGTGAGACGGTTCCGACAGATGTGCCACATTCACCGATTGACCAACCGCCGCGGCCATGTTCGGCATACAGCGCGCAACGACACATGGTTTTCCAGCGCTCCTTGCAATTCGGCTGCTGGCAACGCCAGCCATGATGGAAATCACCAGACCACCCTCAGACAAAGGAACCGCCCATCCGGAACCAAGCGTCTCAAAGATCTGCGGCTTTACGGCCAAAAGGATGGTTCCGAACTTCTTGTCTTCTGGGATCTCTTCGATCCTATGGAACAAACCGCTGAGGCCAAGTTCGACAGCCACTTCGGCATCCAGGAATGGGTCAACGACTGAGACCTGATCCATATCCCCACCACTACTGCGGAAGCCTCTCAGGATAGCGAGGCCCATATTCCCGCCACCTATGAACAACGTTGAGTTTGGACTTTGTGACATCGTGAATGCCCTCTGATGATTGGAATTGGTCTGCTCGACAGGACTCAAGCGCCCTGCCCCATGGGGAGTGTCAATTGGCTTGAGGTCGACCACCTCTCGAACAAACGGGAGGTGGTGATAGTGCTACCAGCCTTCTTCAGTGGCCAGGCTGCGCGCACCTTTGACCACGATGCGCTTCTCCATGTACTTGATTCCGCGCAAAATCGGGAAACAGTAGATGAAGTAAAGCGTGGCACAGAGGAACAGGATCCACATGATGTGCGTTGGATGCCGGTGGATCGCGTCCTCGCCCTGGCGCATCAATTCCACAACGCCGATCACTGACAGGATTGATGTGCCCTTGATGACCAGAACATAGACGCCGGCAAGCGGAGGCAGTGTCAGTTTCCAGGCTTGGGGTAGAATGACATACGCCAGTCTCTGACGCATTGTCATACCCGTGGCGGCGGCACCTTCCCACTGCCCCTTCGGAACAGCTTCCAGCGAACCACGAACGATCTCGGCGGTATAGGAAGAAGTATATATCGTCAGGGCGATGACCGCAGCCGTGAAATTGGAGAAGTCAAATATGGACCAACCGGTCGTCGGCAGCGCATAGTAGACAATGTAGATCTGCACTAGGAACGGAGTTGCACGAACAAGGTGCACATAAAGACCTACTAGGTTGTTTGCGTATCCAGGCCCAACAGTCCGGATCAGCCCCAGAAAAAGTCCCACAACACTACCAAAGAAGATCGCAACGAAAGAGATCAAGATGGTGTTCAGAAAGCCTTCCAGCAGGAACGGCATTGTTTGAAGCGTGATTTCAAGCATTCTTGCCTCCTATCGCTGACGCCAAGAGTTGCCAGCCAGTCGTTTTTTGGCGACGGACGAGAGATATAGCATCATGAGGTAGATCAGCAGGTAACCGAACGCAGCCGTCATGAAGGCTTCGACAGGCATGACGCGGTCAGACAAAATGATTAGGCCTGCACCGAGCAGTTCAAACACCGCGATAAAGCTCAGGATCGAACTGTCTTTGATAAGAACGGCCGTTTGTCCCAGAAGTGCCGGAATAACATTTGCAAAAGCCTGTGGGTAGATGATGTTGATCATCGCCTGGCGCTCGCTCATACCCACGGCTTTGGCCCCTTCGAACTGGCCACGATCGACGGATTCAATTCCTCCGCGAATGATCTCGCTCATGTAAGCTGCGGTATGCACGGTCAGAGCAAAGATGCCACATGCAAGAGCAGGAACGGGGATGTTCAGAACGGGTATCTGCGAAAGGCCATAGTATACAAGGTAGAGCTGCACAAGAAGCGGCGTACTACGGATCGCTTCGACATATGTGACAACTGGAATCGCGATCCAGCGCTTTTTTGATCGACGGGCCACTGTGATCAGAGTGCCGAGGATAAGGGACAGTACAAGGCATACACAGGATATCCAAAGTGTCGCCCATAGCCCCTCTGCAAATACGGGAAGGTATTGAGATACGACCCGATAATTGTAGATTTCAATAAGGCTCATTTTTGCCTCCTATTTTATCAGGTCGAATGAGTGGCCGGATTGACCGGCCACTCTCTACCTACGAAGGCTGATTACTTGTGGTCAGCTTCCCACGCGTCGCTCAGAACCCAGTAGTTCAGCATGCGCTCGATGGTGCGGTCAGCATGCTTGATGCGGAACCAGTTGTTGAGCCAGGACTGCAGATGAGTATCGGTCGGACGAACCGGGAAGCTCAGCGGCGACTGAACGATGACGCCATCGGTGATGCGCACGCCTTCGAATTCGCGGGTGAACTGGGTTGCGATCTCGCGCGAGGTTACACCAGCATTGACGCGACCAACCGACAGGGCTTGTGCGACGGCCGGGCTACCGCCGGACAGTTCAACAACTTCGGCATTCGGGATGTTCTCACGAACAAAACGCACGTGCGAGCTTGCCTGAGGAACACCGATTTTCACGCCGTCCTTGTTGAGGTCCGACCACGCTGCCGCGTCCGAGTCTCCACCAACGTAAGCGACAACTTCGCTGTAGTAGAACGGCTCGGTGAAGTTCAATTGCAGTGCGCGCTGGGGGGTCGGCGTCATGTCAGCCGCAATGAAATCGACTTTTTCTGCCAGCAGTGCAGGGATCAGACCCTTCCACTCGTAGTCGTGGAATTCGATTTCAACGCCCATGTCCTGCGCGATCAGTTTCACGATCTCGACTGCAAAGCCGGTGCGTTCACCGTTTTTGTCAACAAAGCTGAACGGAGGGCCCTGAGTCTGAACGGCAACGTTCAGCGCGCCCCGGTTTACGATATCGGAAACGGTATCAGCATTCGCTTCCGAAAAAGTGGTGGTGTGTGCAGCCACAAATGTTGCCGCCCCCGCCAAAAGTGACTTGAAGAAGTTCATCACGTATACTCCCTTGGGTTGAGTGATGGTTTAGAGAACCTTGTCCAAAAACTGACGTGCTCGGTCGGTTTTTGGGTTTTCGAAAAATGCTGCGGGCTCACCGCTTTCGACCAATTCGCCACCGTCCATGAAGATCACACGGTCGCAAACCTCACGCGCAAAATTCATTTCATGGGTCACGAGACACATGGTCATTCCGTCTGCAGCAAGACGTTTCATAAGGTCGAGCACTTCGCCGACCATTTCGGGGTCAAGAGCCGAGGTTGCTTCGTCGAAAAGCATCAGTTTCGGCTTCATCGCCAAAGCGCGGGCAATGGCAATACGTTGCTGCTGGCCACCCGACAGCTGCGACGGGTAGTTGTTGGCCAGATGGTCAAGACCCAACTGCCTCAGAAGATCCATTGCGACGTCTTCGGCCTGGGATTTGGAAAGCTTGCGCACCAGAGTTTGTGGCAGCGTGATGTTTTCCAACGAGGTCTTATGCTGGAACAGGTTAAAGTGCTGAAACACCATCCCGACATCGGCGCGAAGCGCATTCATGTCGGTTTTGCGATCCGCAAGGTCGGTGCCGTCGATGACGATGTGGCCCGATGTCAGCGGGTCTAGGCCGTTGAGCGCCCGCAGCAAAGTGCTTTTGCCCGATCCACTTGGGCCAATAATTGCAACGACCTCACCTCGATCCACATGCGTTGAGACGGATTTCAGGGCATTTATTGTCCGGCCATCAGCCGTGTGAAACACCTTTGAAAGCTCATCAATTTTGACCAGCGGGCCCTCATTTGAAACACTATCAAGCGCCATCGTACGAAACCTCCTCTTCCGCGGCACCCAAATGCTGCTTCAGGCCGCACATCAGCGCGTCAGCAGCTGTTGGGTTTACATCGATGTGGGTGACAATTCGGATGCGGCGCTCGCCAAAAGCACCGACAAGTACATCTTGTTTTTTCAACAGCTCGACCAGTTCGGCCGCTTTTGGCGCATCTTCGGTCATATCGAAGATGACGATGTTGGTGTCGACCGGAAGCACCGCTTTGACAAACGGCAAGTCATCAATTTCGCGCCCAAGACGTTCGGCCAGGGAATGGTCGTCAGCGAGGCGCTTCACATGGTTGTCCAGCGCATAGAGACACATCGAAGCGACAATCCCTGACTGGCGCATTGCGCCGCCGATCTGCTGCTTGAGACGCCACGCCTTGGTAATGAACTCTTTCGAACCGGCAAGCACAGCCCCTACGGGCGCGCCCAGACCTTTCGTAAAGTCGATCCAGACCGTGTCGTATTCCTGGGCGTATCGCACAGGAGAGATACCGGTTTTCAACGATGCGTTCATCAACCGGGCGCCATCCATATGGGTAGCAAGACCGGCAGCCTTCGCCGTGCGCGCCACCTCGTCCAACTGTTCAACAGGCCAGATCGCACCACCGCCCATATTCGCGGTTTGCTCAACACACAGCAGTGCGCTTTTGGGCATGTAGCGGGAATTGGGTCGCAGACATTCTTTCACCTGATCCGGAGTGAAAATCCCGCGCTGACCATGGATAGCGCGGATCATGACGCTGCTGATTGCAGCGGGACCGCCGGTCTCAAAGTTGATAATGTGGCAGGACTGCTCGCAAATGATCTCATCACCCGGGTTTGTGTGAATCTTGATGGCGATCTCATTGCACATCGTGCCCGACGGCAGAAAAACAGCGGCTTCCTTGCCAAGCAGATTAGCGACACGTGCGCACAATTCGCTTGTGGTGGGATCTTCATCTTTTTGTTCGTCACCCACGACACAGTCCAATACAGCTTTTCTCATCTCTGCTGTGGGCTTGGTTTTTGTGTCAGCGTAAAAGTCATACATCGTGTTCTGCCTCCTCTGCGAAAGACGAAGAACAGAGCAACTAACGACGTCATGGAGCTATCTTCGACCAACGCAAAACATCATGTGATGGTTGCCTCGGTAGAGATTGAGCATGCTGGCAGACAGAAGGATAATACAAGGTTGGACCTTTAGTATTCACTTTTGATATGGTGAAATAAGGCCGAGCAAGGGGCCTGGTGCACCCGAAAGGACAACAATTGCAGCTCAATTCCCGTCTTCTCGAATGCTTTCATGCGACAATCGCCGTGGGTACCGTTACCGGAGCCGCAGACATCCTGAACACATCCCAACCTGCCGTTAGTCGGTCCTTAAAGCAGCTTGAGGATGCAGTTCGAATGAAGCTTTTCATTCGCTCCGGAAACCGAGTTACGCCGACACGCGAAGCAATGCTGCTTTATGAAGAGGTCGACAAATCGTTTCGAAGTCTGAGAAGGATTGGGAGAACTGCCGAAGAGATCCGCAACTTGCAACAGGGCAAGATCCACGTTGCCTGTGCACCGGCTTATTCTCAGGGGTTTCTTGTATCTGCCGTGAGAGCCTTCCACAAAAATCGGCCGCGCGTTCAGATCGTCGTATCAACCCGGCAAACTCCGACAATTTCAGATATGGTTGCCTCTCAGCAATGCGATATCGGGCTAGCAGCCTATGCTGTCGAACCTGACGGAACCGTATTCCAGTCGTTCACCGATGCTCCTGAAATTTGTATCCTTCCAGCAGATCATGAGTTGTGCGCAAAAGACGAAATTACGCCCGAGGACATCAACGATCAGAGCTTTGTGGGACTTGGTCAAAATGATCCTTACAGTCAGCGGTTGAGCCGGTTGCTCGAAGAGAAATCGGTGGCACCCAACACAGTCGTGGAAGTACACAATTCGATCATGGCCGCAGAAGCAGTCGCACAAGGAGTAGGTCTAACAATAATAAACCCGTTCTCCGCACTAAGCTTCAAACACCGGAATGTCGTTTTCCGCAAATTCTCGTTTAGCTTACCCTTCAATAGCACCTTGCTTCGATCCAAATTTCAGCCCGAAAGTACGATGGTATCGGCATTTGAGCAGTGCTTGATTGAAACTCGTGACAGCTACCTAAACGAACTTGAGGGCTTTCTTCACAGTTAGAGGCAATACGATCCCCCGAGGATTTCAATGCACGAGAGAACGAGCAGAGTCGGGCGAGTCGCTTAGAAACCAGACAAGCTTTGGCATTCATGCACGACTGCCGACAATCAAATCTACCCGTTAAACCGGCTTCGGCTACACTAAGCTTCCACGCGATCAGCTATAGCAACGATACGGCGCATTTCACGAAGTACCGGTTTCTCGATCAGCTTGCCGTCAATCACAACAAGGCCTGTGCCGGCTTTCTCGAATTCGGAAATGACGTGACGCGCAGTGGTGATTTGTGCGTCCGTCGGCATGAAGACCTCATTCAGTATCGAAATTTGTTTGGGATGCACAGAACCCTTCCCAGCGAAACCTAGGTCTCGCACCAGTTCAGCCTCCTTTCGCATTCCATCCGGATCGTCTAGGTCAAGAAATGGAACGTCGATTACATCAAGCCCGGCAGCTGCAGAGGCGTGAACCACGCGAGATCGAGCATAAATCAAGGACTGAAACTCGTTTTTACATCTAAGCTCGGCAGCCATATCAACGCCCCCAAAAAACATCGCATCGATCCGATCTGAGCTTCGGGCAATCTCGAACGCCGCTTCTAACCCTTCATTTGTTTCAATGATGATGTGCAGCCGTGATGAGTGGCCCGCTTCGCTCAAAAGCTGGTCCAGAATAACGACCTCGTCAGGGGTCCTGACTTTTGGCATCATCAGGGCTGGTGGCGGAGTATTGGTAGATAGGATCGCGTTTACATCCTCGATTCCGAACCGTTCGCGCATGGAATTGATCCGTACAATACGCTCAACGCCGTCGTCGGCTTGCGGGGTTTGGAACAGAGCCAGTGCGTTTTTTCGCGCTTCAGCTTTGTCTTTTGGCGCTATCCCGTCCTCCAACTCGACACAGACGATATCCGCACCGCTTGCCAGCGCCTTAGGGAACATTTCTGGGCGCAAACCCGGTGTAAAAATAAAACTCCGACGCGGGCGGGCGATACGTGCTGTCATCAGAACCTCCCCCAGAACTTCTCTTTGACCTTAGCTTCGCGGAGGCCATCGGATGTAAGTATCTCGAGAGCAGTGCCCGGTTTCCAATGACTACGATCGATCAAACCGATTGCCGCGTTGCAGTCGAAACTATATGCGCGGCATGAAGACGAGATCCGTCCGACAGAACGGCCATCAGCGATCACATCCCAGAATGCGCCCTGAGGCGGCAGCGCATCACCGGCGATCTCGATGGGGCGCAGCTGCCGATCCGGCTCGCGCTTTTCGCGCAGGGCCACCCATCCAAGGCAACCAATGTCGCGCTCTGTTTCGCACAGGCTTCCGAGACCAGCCTCGAATGGCGTCATATCGAAGGTTATATCTGCTAGGAAAGACAGCATTCCCGACTCGATACGCTCGGATTGGTGCGGCGCACCTGCCCGAACATCCAGATCGCGACCAGCTTCCATAAGCTGGTTCCAGATCACATCACCGCCCTCATTGCCCTCGAAATACAGTTCAAAGCCGCCTTGTGTGGAAAACCCTGATCGAGCGAGGATCATCTGCGTACCGTTCACATCCACGCGCATGTGGCGGAAGAACCTAAGATCGCGGATTTCACTGCCCCAAACACGCGAGACCAATTCGTCAGCCTTAGGACCTTGAATTGCCAATGGCGAGACCTCCGGTTCGAAAACCTCCACATTAAGATTCAACGCGGCAGCTATGCCCTTGTAGTAGAGCAATAGATCGCTGTTGGAAATTGAGACCCAAAACCGGTCCTCGTCCAGACGAAGCAGAACTGGATCGTTGGTCATATGACCTTTCCCATCAACAGTGGGAATGTAGAAACATCTATCATGTGTCATCTGGCTGATGTCACGTGGTGTCGACATCTGAATGAGCTTTGAGGCGTCCGGGCCGACCAGCTCAATCTGCCGTTCGCAACCCACATCCCAAAGCTGCACTGCAGATTTCAAGTGGTAGTACTGTTGCTCCGCCTCACCAAAAGTCGAGGGGATCAACGTGTGATTGTAAACCATGTAACCATTGGGATTATGTGCATCACTGCTGGCCCAGAAAGCCGAGCGACGCTCACGCACAGTTAGCGGCATCTGCGATGTTATTTTGGTGGCCACTGTGTTGAGCATGTTTACAGTTCTCCAAAGTCAACATACGACGTGTCAGAGAGGTCGACCTTCGGCCTTGAGTCTCTTGTTCAAAATCTGGCGGACAAAGATACCAGCGCCGTCAGCACCTAATGTGACTTCAAGAAAATCGAGTCCGCGCGGATCCACGCTGATCTGCTTTTGCATGACTTCCAGTAGATGTTTATCCTCGTCGAAAGCGGCAACAATGCTGGCCTTGGTCTTTTCGGCCACATCATCAGTTATTGTTGGCACGTCAAAGGCCGCGCCCCAAAAGTAGTGCGTTTTGCCTCTGACTGAAGGGGTCACAATATGGCAGCCCCGCATCAGAAAATCAGCGCGTGCATCGGGTTCTGGCGTTGGATCATGTACGACCCAGTCCGAAAAAGAGATGGCCAACGAAGGCATCCGCCCCTTTTGCGTGCGCTTGATCGGCTTGTCCTCGGGCAAGCCCATACCCGCACAGAAAAGCGGCGAGAGCGGCGCGAGGTCAAAGTCCTGTTCGTAGCAGACAGTGTCGCCTTCCATGTAGTGATCCGGTGGGGTGACCCAGTCATTCTGCTTGAACGTGTTCTTGTGCAGGAACGCTATGTGCGTCAGATCCATCACGTTCTCGCGTATCAGCACCCAGTTGGCCGCGACTTCATAGTAACCGTCAAGGAACGACCAATTCGGATCGACTTGATAGTCCACCTCGGGCGGATCGCAGTCGATGCTGTCCTGATCGCCCATCCATATCCATATGAAAGCACCTGCTTCGCGCACAGCAAACGAGGGAATCTCGGCCCGTTTGGGCTTCATGTGCTGGGTCGGTGCTTTAGTGCAAAGACCCCCCGAATTGAATTCCATGCCGTGGTAAGGGCAGACAATTTTGTCACCATCGACGTGACCTTCTGACAAAGGGGCCCACCGGTGGGGGCAACGGTCATACAGAGCGGCGGGTGTACCGTCTTCAAGCCTGTAGAGAACTACTGGCGTTTCTAATATCCACCGGGCTAGCGGTTTGCTGGTCACCTCACGACTGTGTGCAGCAACCCACCACATGTTGCGGGGATAGTTATCCTGAAGCATCCCGTTTGGGATACGCTGACCGTTCCGGGTGATGGGTTCGTTTCCGTCCATGTCATCCTCCTGTGGCGCACAACGCTGCGAAGCGCTCGATTTCTTCGGGTTTCATTTGGTAGCTGTGATCGGCGTCGGGAAAGTTTCCGGACCGAACGTCCTCGGCGTATTCAGCGAAGGCCGCAGTGGCGATCTCAGCCAGGTTTGCATACCGTTTTGCGAATTTTGGTTTGAATGTGTCAAAGGCACCAATCAGATCGTAGCCATTCAATAACTGGCAGGTGCCAGCCGATCCTGATCCGATCGAAAAAGTGAAGATTGACACCGCTTCGTCTACGGCTTTCCCGACTTCATAAGGCATTGCCTCAATCTCGAGACCAATGGCTCCTGCCGCTTCAATGGCGCGTGCGTCTTCTAGGATCTCCATCGCGGCCTCTGCCGTCCGCCCCTGTATTTTGAAACCGCCAAACAAATGCACTTTGTGCGGCAAAAGTCCTACGTGGCTCATCACCGGGACGCCCGCATCCGCGACAGCGCTTATGATATGCGCTCCTTCACGACCCACTTGCACCTTGAGTGCATCGGCCCCGCTTTCCTTCATCATCCGAACAGCGTTTTTCACGGCAACGTCTGGCGTCGCATAAGACCCGTAGGGCATCGACACTATACTCATAGTGTTCGGCGCACCCCGTCGTACTGCTTGCGTATGCATGATCATCTGGTCGACCGTTATCGCGAGAGTATTTTCATGCCCGTGAAGTGTCATACCCAGACTGTCGCCAACTCCTACAATGTCCACACCGGCGCGCTCCGCCCAAGTGGCAGTCAGCACCTCACCAACGGCCACCATAACCAGGCGTTCACCTGCAGCTTTCTTGGCCGCGAGGTCAGGAATGGTCAGCCGACTGCGCGCTCCAGACATATCGCCGTCTCCTTCGGTGTCAGGTTTCACACATGCAAGATTAGTTCCACTTGGAACAACTTGCAATGAGCTAACGATTCTGGCAAGCCCGGAGATGCCGGGAAAGGGAAAGCACGCGTGACGCAAGTAAAGCAGGGCAAGGCAGCCGAGGATTTTACCTCGCTTTTTGAAACGATTGGCTTTCCTGAAGCTTACCGGATCACTTATTTGGCCGGTTCAATCGCTGGACCAGCCTATGATGCCATCAAGCGCGATTTTGGAGTCATTCGCGCTGAGTTCGTTCTTCTCGCCTGTCTGGCGCACTTCGATGAAATGAAGGCGCAAGACATCGCAGACATATCGCGCAGGCCGCGCAATACCGTATCCCGAGCTGTTCATCGGATGGTGGCGGAAGGATATATAGAGCGCTCACCTGATGCTGAGGATGGACGACAGGCTCTGCTCAGGATCACACCCGCCGGACGAGCCCTTCAAGACAAGGCCGCGCAATACCTCAAGACAAGACAAGACAGAGTTTTAGCGGTGCTCAGTGCTGATGAGCGCAAAGCTTTTTCGAAAATACTCCTAAAACTGGCAATCAATGTCACGGAGCTGAACGAAGAATAAAGGCTGGAAGGGTCTCCGACTTGTTGATCAAGGTCGGATTGACTTGAAGACGCGCCTCGAAATCGGTCTGACATAAAATTTTGTCGCTAACTTTTGGATGACATCCAAGTTGAACAGATGATGCAAAAGCTTGTCAGGTCGCTGGTTGAACGGCGCTGGTGTCGCGAAACGTCATGCTGTTTGGGCGTATCCTCCGTTCAGACAGCATGAAATCAAGGATATTTCCAGCTTTGTCTACGGCCCGATAGAGGTACATTCATTTAGCGTAAACACGAACGTATGTCTCGTTCATGCGCCGTGAACTCAGTGTTGGGCGTTTCTTCGATTGCGCTCGCGCAGCAACCATCGGTGAATACCTCACAAGCCGAGCTGCCGGCTCAAGGCCATTGACATCCAACCCGCATGACCTGCGAAGCTGCACGTGCAAGCCGACGGATTAAGTGCAGGAGTTGGACATGCGCTATATGCTCAACTGGATTACGCGATGGCTCATCGTGTCTCTCTCGGCGGCGCTGGCCATTGCCTTGTTCCAATCGGGCGACTGGTCCTTTCTGGCCGAATCGACAGACTTCGCCCGCCGCGCCGTCCGCTGGTTCTTAAGCGGGCTTGTTTTCGCAGTCGCCTGGATCTTGTTGGACCATACTCGTCACTTTCTGAACGAGCATTTTTCGCACTTGCCCAAAGGCCAGAAGATAGATCCCGGTGTCAGCAAACTTGTCCTTAGCGTTCTCGCGCGGCAAATCCTGGTCATCGGCCTGTTACTGGTCGCATTCGGGCCGCTTGAGCGTGCAGGTACACGTGGTCTAGTCTGGCTTCTTCAAGATGTGCCCAGCAACAACCCGGAAACGAGAGTTCTGGGATGGTGGGGACCTGCTTTTGCCATCGCTTCAGCAGCATTTATCTTCAGCGCTGCCGTTCTGGGCGGCTTTTCCCGCATCCGGACCTCGGCCCGCATCTATGGCAGAAAGTTTCCTCTGGCCGTGCTCCGCATGCTGCATCTGCGCATGATGGGCCCACCCCGCGATTTCTTTTGGTTCGTACCCATCATCGCCGACCTGCCCATCATCGCCCTGGGCGCATTTCTCTGGGTAGACGCCCCGCATCCAATAGCAGGTGGGATTGCAGCCACCGCCGTGATCTCTGCCAGGGTCTTGATTACGGTCTCTGGTATTCTGCCGCCTGTCTGGGTGTTCTTTGCGGCCTCGCAATACTTCCAGTTCGAAGTCTTTCGCATTCTGCGCCTCAGCTGGGCCCCACGCAATGGCATCGCTCTATTGGACCGTTTTGGCCAATCCCACAGCGCCGTGTATCACAGCGAGCGCCAGATCATGGAGCGGTTCAGTCCGACCATGTCCGCCTTTTACAGGGACCCCACTGCACCAAGGGTGTGGTCGATACGCTCACGCACGCAATACTGGGAGAACGTCGCCTACTACCTCATTCGTATGTGCCCGCTCATCGTCGTGGATTGCCGGGATGGGGATAGCACGCCGGTTGTCCGCGAACTCCGGTCGATCCGGCACTACGGCCTTCTACACCGCACCGTTCTTATCACAAAAAAAGCGGGCGACGTCTCGGACCTGCACGAGATCCTGCGCGAAGAAGGTGAAACAGACTTCGCCGCGCGCGCTTTCACCGAAGAAGATCTGGTTCTGGCGGACTGGCACGAGGACGACTTGAACCTGCCCGGAACAGTTATTTCAACCCGATAGGACACTGCCCGATGGCAACCGCTGTACCAACCCTGGTACCGGCGTTCCGCGCGAAGTCTGCGCGACATGGACGCTAGAGTTGCCTTGCCGCGAGAGGCACTGAAGATGTTGACGCCCCGTAATTCCAGTATGATCAGTAAAACGCTAGCCATGGATTTTGAAAAGTTTGTGATAAACTTGCCCCCCACCCTCTCTACGCGCAAAATTAGTCGTTTTTGCTCACTTCCTTCACAGCATCTCAAAATCGTTATCTATCCCGATAAGTATCGCTTATCAGCAGTGATTGATTTTGCCTGGAAATGGCGCAGAATAGCGCCCATGACACCGCCCACGCCGTACCTCCCCACCGCCTCCCCGGCCCTCTCTGCCGAAGATCAGGAGGCACTGACCGATCTTTATGTGCGTGGCACGCCGGCCAATACGCTGCGGGCCTATGAGCGGGATCTGCTCTACATCACCGCCTGGAAAGCCGCCCGGTTCGATCTGGCGCTGCGCTGGCCGGAAGCGGAAGCGACAGCGCTGGCCTTCATTCTCGATCACGCCCGGGATCTCAACGACGCGCCGCCTGAAGACCGAGCGCGACAGGTGGCAGAGGCGCTGATCGCGCAGGGGCTGCGCAAGTCGCTGGCCTGCCCGGCCCCGTCGACGCTGGACCGGCGCATTGCCTCCTGGCTGGCCTTTCACCGGATGAAGAACCTCGCCTCACCCTTTGACGCCCCGCAGGTCAAACAGGCCCGATCCAAGGCCCGCCGCGCCGCCGCCCGGCCCCCTGCCCCGAAGTCGCAGCACCCGATCACCCGTGACATTCTCGAGCAACTGCTGGCCACCTGCCCGGGCTCGCGCCGGGATTGCCGCGACCGGGCGATCCTGATGCTGGGCTGGGCCAGCGGTGGCCGGCGGCGATCCGAGATCACCGGGCTAAGGCGCGATGACGTCTCGCTGAAAGAGTTCGACAAAAGCGGCGTGGTCTGGCTGTCTCTGCTGGAAACCAAGACCACAAGCAAGGGCGAGACGCCCCGCCTGGTGCTCAAGGGCCGCGCCGCACAGGCGCTGGTGCATTGGATCGAGGTGGGTCAGATCAGTGATGGCCCCCTCTTCCGCCCCGTCTCCAAAGCCGACCGGGTGCTGAAACGCGGCCTGACCCCGGATGCGATCGCACAGATCGTCAAACACCGGTTGAAACTGGCGGGGCTGCCCGAGGGGTTTGCCTCGCCCCACGGGCTGCGCTCGGGCTTCCTGACGCAAGCGGCGCTGGACGGGGCCCCGATCCAGGCCGCCATGCGCCTCTCGCTGCACCGCTCTCTTGCGCAGGCGCAGAAATATTACGACGATGTCGATATCGCCGAAAACCCGGCGACCGTTCTGTTGGGGTGAGCATTCACTGAGTGATCAAAGAAATCCCAGCCTGACAGATAGGCTGGCTTTCGCACTTATGTCTTGCCCCCTGCCGCATCCGTTAACGTGGCCAGTGCGGAAACATGACGCGGCAGATCACAACGGGAATGCAGGATATCGACTATGATCACGCTATCCGGCTGGTCCAGGTAGACCAGAAAGTGCTCCCCTGCCCGCACATATCTGAGATCTACCGACTCCTCGACCAATAGAGAACAGCTGCGGCTGGCCACCCTACCCTCGGCGATGGCCTGGCAGCGCGCTATCAGTTCTTGTTCATAAAGATCGGCTTGATGCGGTCCAAACTTGTCGATGGTCCATCGGGCAATATCTACCAGGCTGGCTTCGGCGCGGCGTGTCAGTCGAAAGGGTCTGGTCACGCTTCGGTTCGTGCCCTTGCAAAGGCACGACGGATCGCATCCGAACCGTTGCCCTCTGCCAGATCTCCAGCCTGAGCCTGGGCCACACCATCCTGCAGGCCTTGTTTGAGAGATACCAGGCCCGCTTCTTCCCGCTCCAAAAGACGAAGGCCGGCGCGCAACGCTTCACTGGCGTTCTGATAGCGACCGGACGCAACCAGATTCTGCACCAGTTGATCCTGCGATTCAGTAAGTACGACATTGCGTGTTACCATGACTTAAGCCTCCTCTATGGCAATATATGCCAACGAGACTGTGGGTTCAACGATTGAGGACATAGCCCAAGTAGTTTAGTCGAGCTCGTCTCATTTCTGAGTAGCACTATAGCAAGCTGGTTTCTCTTGATTGGGAAGAAGATGAGTTTTGTTCCACTACGCCTCCAAGGACGGACGAACGTGTTTTGAAACGGCGCCTCAACCCGGATGCGATTTATCAGATCACACGTATCAATCCATGGACTGCGGTCAGAGTTTGTGACCCAGTGGCCTCTGAGGGCCCTTGAGCCAATCCGCCATGCGATTGTCACCGCACCGCTCCATGCCACAAGAGCAGAAACACCATGACGACAATGGTGTCGCCGAAGGCCGAGCGAACGCCTTAAAAATGGAGAAGAAACATTGGTTCAATTGATCTGCAGCATCAGTTTTTGTACTGTCACGGGATAATACCTCAAAGACCAACTCCAGCGAAAACAGAACCACATCGGTATCTAGATGGCGCAGAGAATCTGTTATTCGAAAGCCATCCGCCCTGCCCTATCACGTCAATAAAATAGTCGACGGTTGTCAGGAAAATCCGCGCATTCAATATTGGAGCGACGTGAAGCATCGCATTCGATTAGTTACTTTTCTGAAGATTCGATAAGATGTGAACACTTTGCTGGGCTTGAAATTAGGCTTTGCTGGTCTCAAAGAAGCAACATTGCACTTAAGGTCAGGCATCCTTCAAAATACCGACTCGGAGACTGAATTCTTATCGGTTCCATGCAACCTCTAAGCGCTTCTCAAGCGCTCAGCAGAGGTGTGAGTTAACAGCTGTTAACTTCAGGACGCTTGTGCAGGTCTCGCAGCGACCCACAAGTTATTGATTTTTCTCTTGACATGAATCGGATTACGAGTGCCTAAATGTACTCAAGTTGCGCAACCATACAAAAATGAGCAGGAAAACTGCAACTATGCTACAGACAACACCAATTGCTGCGACGACGCAGTCTCACGTTACACGTGAAATTTCCGATCGTCTACAAGTTGCACTGACGACCCACTTGACTCAGGCGTATTCTCCTGAGCTGTCAAAGACCCTCCGCCTCTTCAGTGCGACAGAGGTCGCCGACCTGTTCGGCACAACCGGGCAATTCTTGCGAAAAGGCCATGCTGAGGGCTCTCTTCCAGAGCCGGAAGTCAACAAAAACGGCCGGCGTTTTTATTCCGGCGCCGAAATCAAAACGATGCGTCAGATTCTTGAAGGCAGCTCGAGAAAGCCCGGCAAGTATCTCCCCGGCCGTCGTGACAACGATCGGCTTCAAGTCATTCAACTCATGAACTTCAAGGGTGGCAGTGCAAAGTCCACCTCGGCCATTCACCTATGTCACTATCTTGCGCTTCAAGGTTATCGCGTTCTGGCTATCGACCTTGACCCACAGGGTAGCTTGACCGGTTTTTGTGGAATTCAGCCAGAGATAGAGTTTGAAGGAAATTCTATCTATGATGCTTTGCGCTATGAGGATCCGGTCCCAATGTCCGAGTGTATTCGGGCCACATACTTTCCCGGCCTGGATCTTTCCCCCGCTCAGTTGATCCTGTCTGAGTTTGAAACGGAAACCGCTGTCTACGCCCGAAAAGGTGTCCCCTTCTATAATCGGCTCGCCAATGCAATCGAGACGGTGGAGTCAGACTATGATGTGATCATTATCGATAGCCCGCCTTCTTTGGGCTTCCTGACGCTGGCGGGGTTATTCGCGGCAACGTCTGTCATCGTGCCGCTGACACCGAGCATGTTGGACGTAGCCTCTACGCAGCAGTTTCTTGAAATGACTTCGGCATATCTGGAAGAGTTTGAAAACTCAGGAATTCCGATCGTCCATGACAATTTCCGGTTCCTCATAACACGGGACGACCCCTCAGACACACCATCTCAGCAAATTGTTAGCTTAATGCGGGCGTTGTTTCAGGATCGAGTAATCGGTGCAACTGCTCTGCGAAGCACTGCCATTGCTGATGCCGCGATGCTGAAAATGACAATGTACGAAGTCGTTCGATCGGAAATGACGAGATCGACCTATGACCGCGCCCGATCAAGTATGGATGCCGTTGGGCACGAAGTATCAAACATGATTCAAACCGCATGGGGCCGTTGAAATGGCACTTAAACAAAACAAGACCAGCATGGCTGCAGCAATTGCAGCGGCAGCCGGAAACCCGCCAATTCAACCCAAGAAAACGGAACGCGCCAATGCGGCACTTCCACGCGGGACGATCGCATCGGTCCGTGTTGGAGCTGGAGGCATCCAAGACATCGATACAACACTCATTTTGCCGTGGGGTCCAAAAGATAGGCTTGGGATCGAGTTAACACCTGTTAACTCCAATTCGGAATCGAACGTTGATTCAGCTGTTCTGGAACTTGCAGAAAGCATCAAGGACGCAGGAGGCCAACAAGTTCCCGTCCTGTTGCGTCCTTCTGAGGAAGTCGACGGTCACTTCGAGGTCATCTACGGCCGCCGTCGCATCTTAGCTTGTCAGTATCTAGACCAGCCTGTTCGCGCGCTGGTAAGGACACTTGATGATAAGGAAGCGCTTCAGGCTAAGGGTTTGGAGAACTCTTCCCGGGTTGACCTCAGCTATTACGAGAGGGCCCGGTTCGCGCGCGAAATTTTAAACCAGGGATATGACCGCTCGGAAGCGATCACAGCTCTAGCGATTTCTAAGAACACGCTATCGCAGTTGGAACGAGTCACAAACGATATTCCGGACGATCTCGGGGATATGATTGGCCCGGCACCGAAATCCGGACGACCCAAGTGGACAGCACTCGCCGACGCCTTGCGGAAAGGGGTGATAACAGCGGACAAGGCTAAAAAGCTCTTGGAGACGCTCAGCGTTGCTAATTCAGACGATCGGTTAAACGGGCTTCTAAGCATTTTGAAACCCAAGAAAGAAGCACAAGAAATCCGACCGGCGCCCGACGTTGTTATCAAGACAAGCAATTCGGCCGTGAACATGACGATCATAAGGGCAGGGGACAATGAAGCCTACACCAGTTGGCTTTCGGACAACCTTGGACAAATCATTCAAGATTCCTACGAGCGCTTCAAAGAAAGCGCCGAGGAGTAAGCGAGTTAACATCTGTTAACTCTACATGAGGCAACGAGCAAAAAAGGAGAAAAGCAAAAAGAAACCCCCGAAACCTGAGGCTCCGAGGGCTGAGAACCAACTAGTGGTTATAGATTAGACACCTAAACCCTAACAGCCCGCGAATCACGACACAATAAAAAACGCCTCTGGGTGAACAGGTTTTCTTTATCTGCTGACAAAATCTTATGAAAACACTAACAGCATTGGCTCCGAGCGGAGCAACCTTGTCGGGAACGGCAGGGCAGGGGGCTACTATGCCCAAAAAATGGAACCTTCTTCGCGCCGTTGAAGAGGCCAGAGAAACTCTTGGGCTAAAATCCACATCTCTCAATGTTCTGAGGGCAATGATTTCCTTTATGAGCGGGGATCAGATTGCTGCGGATCAGGATGAACATCACATTTGTTTCGCCTCCAACGCGGCAATCGCCAAACGAACTCATGTCAGCGTACAGACTGTTGAGCGCCATATCTCGACGCTGGTTGAGCTTGGACTTATCCGTCGCGTCATGAGCGCAAATGGTAAACGTTGGGCGCGCCGGGACCGACAGGGCAGGGTGGTTACCGCAACTGGACTGTCCCTTATGCCCTTGTCTGAAAGGTATGCCGAGTTAATCCAGGAAGCCCAGAGGCATGCTGATCGCGCTCTCGAGTTCACTTTACTCCGCGACAAAGTTTCGGCCGCTCTGGCTAACCTCAGAAGACTCGTAGCAGACGACACGGCGATTTCAGATTTGATGGCCACCGTACGCAATGCTCTGCGTCGCAAACCAGATGCAAATGTACTAGGCAACCTCCTGGCGGAAATCTCTGCGGAAATCTCCCAGATAACACAAGCAGATACAGAAAATTTGACGGCCAATGACCATGAAATTGAGGGGCACAAAGAGTACTCTTTGAATCCGATAGTTAAGAAAGAAGAACATTCTCAGATTCAAGTTTCTCCAGATCAAATGGAGCGCAACTTTCCACGCTTGTGCTCCGAACTCCGCTTCGCCCGGGATCAGCCGCATTGTGACCGTCTTATGGACGAAATCGCCGAATACCTACGACTTGGTCAGACTTGGTATGCTATGAAATCGACACATGGCCCAGCTCTCCGTTTCATGGTTTTAGGATATATTTTCCAACGAGCGGAGAACATAAAATCTCACCAGGCCTATTTTATTTCTCTGACGTCAAAGATCGATCGGGGAGACATGCAGCCAACCGCATTGTTGGTGCAAAACTCAAAATAACCACGGACGAGCAGGCCGTACTTATGAATTCACATCTCGCTTATGAGTTCAGCGCAACAGAAGAAGTACATCCCATCGTTCTATTGTAAATAGAATGCGGATGTATTACATTGTACTACACAGCGGAAACCGGTGATTGCGATGAGAACCAGCCCATATTCAATCCGTCTTGATGAAGACTTGAGAAAGTCTCTGGAACGAGAAGCTGCGATAGAAGATCGGCCGCCTGCGCAGCTCGCTGTTCGAGCAATTAGAATGATGTTGGAATCCAAGGCCGCAAAGCGAGCAGCCATTGATGCAGCTGTAGAAAAAGCAGATCTAGGTAAGTTCATCACGGCAGACGAAATGAATGCCTGGATAGACAGCTGGGATACCGAGAATGAGCTCTCTGCTCCGGTCGCAAGCGGGCAATCCAATAGCCAATGAAAATTGTATTTCTCGAAGATACGGCCCGGGACATTCAATGGTTCCGCTACTACTACACGTCAGTTTTTCTTGAAGGCAGCGAAAGGGCACGAGCACAGCTCAAAGCCATTCAGCTTACTCTTGCAGCAAACCCGTATGCAGGTCACCCAAGTGACACACGCCAAGACGTACGAGAGCTTTCAGTACCGCGAACCCCATTTACGCTAATCTATCGTGTAATGCCCACTCAGATAGAAATTCTGCGTCTTTGGGATACCCGGCAGGGCGCAGACTATTAAAACCCGGAGTCTAAACTGGCGGCATCAGCCGGGCAGGCTAGGGGGTAAGAAATCGAACTTATTCTGCTATTCGACCTCTAGTTTCTGCACAGAGGGCGAATCTTGACTGTTGTCAGTACCGCTTCCGAATAGCCCAAAGTCCAGTTGTTTTCGGTAAAATGGGCGGGAAGCAGTCATTCGCTGCACGTGCAATGGAAACCTTTCTTCGGGGGGAAGCGGGCGTTGGATTTCGTCCAATGCACGGGGGTGTTGCATTTAGACGCTAGAGAATTCGCCAATACCAGCAGTCGGCTTTCCTAGAAGATGCTGTTTTTCTGTCTCAAATCTGAGCGTCCCGAAATCTCACAATTTGAACTTTCCGGGGAAAAGTCCGCACAAGAAACGTCTGATAAGATCAACAGAGCGTCGTCGTGAAAAACCCTGCATATCCGTTAGGTAATTGACCCACATACCCTCCAGCAAAGCCAGCGTTCCGGCGGTGGCATCGTCCACCAAGTTTGGGTCACGCTCGTTTTTGTGAGCTATCTCCTTAAACGCAAGCCGCAAGGTCTCGACAAGTTTTTGATCCTGAGTGCTGCTGTAACGGGCGATGCCAGCATGCGAGCTCGCGATGCCTCGGAATGCATGCCAGATTTTTGTACTTCTTGGATTGAGCAGAGTTTCGGACAGATCCGCCTCAATCACAGCCATCACTCGGTCTTCGGGCGATGCATCCGAGCCCAGACCGGTCAATCTGTCCATCTCGGCATAGTATTGGGCACTGAAATGCTGGGCCGCTGCCGTCAGCAAATTGTCCTTCCCCCCGAAATGCAAGTGGATCATTCCGCGTGATAACCCAGAACGCTCGCAGATGCGGCTGACCGTCGTATCGGTAACTCCAATATCCGCGATAGTGTCCAGAGTCGCCTTGATCAAAAGCTGTTTATTCGCCTCTGGATCACGCTTCGATCCGCGCTTTTTTCCTTTGATGTTATCCATTTTTTTCAATATTTACAACCACTTGGAGGCATTCCGCAGGTCTATCTCACAGGAATATTGACACGAAAGGCAGTTCTGGCGCAACATTTAATGGACGATCGTCCATTAGTGACTCACGAAAATCGAGAAAGGAGGTTGGGTGATCTTTCGTAGCGAAGCGTCCCGGGGTTATACCCTCAGCGCACCAGCCACGGCCTATGTGGGCTTTCTGGTGGCGGCGCCATTGTTGATCTTGATCGCCTATTCATTCTGGACCCAAACCTACGTAACGCTCGAAAAGACCCCGACGCTGAAAAACTATCGCGACGCGTTTGCTGACCCGTTGGTTCGACACCTGATGCTCAGGTCGATCTGGATTGCCGGAGCTGTTACAGCGGTTACCGTCGCACTGGCTTATCCCATTGCATATTTTATCGCGATGAAGGCACGGAAAAAGACAATCTGGCTCCTTCTAATTACCATTCCGTTTTGGTCCAGCTATCTACTGCGCGTTTTTGCCTGGAAGCTCATTCTGGGGTTCAATGGTGTCATGAATTCCGCACTTATGGCGCTTGGTCTGATAAGCGAACCGCTCGACTTCTTGCTCTACAACGAATTCGCAGTCGTGTTAACACTTGCTCATGCCTGGGCGCCCTTTGCGATCCTGCCGATCTACGTCTCCTTGCAAAAAATCGATCCAAGTCTGTTGGAGGCCGCAACCGATCTTGGAAACAGCCCCTTTCAACGTTTCATGCGGGTAACGCTGCCGCTGACGGTGCCGGGAATTATTGCCGCTTGCCTGATCATCTTCATCCCCACGGTCGGTGACTATGTTACCCCCGCACTGGTCGGCGGGTCGGACGGGAAGATGATCGCCAACCTTATTCAAGTGCAGTTTGGGGCCGCCAACAATTGGCCCCTCGGCGCCACGCTGTCACTGATCGCGATGCTGTCGGTTGGCTTCGTCGCCATAGTGTTTGTCATTGTCGCCACCCGGCTTGGGAGGCGTATCAGATGAAACGTCCTTCAACCCTGACAGCCTACGCTTTCCTGTATTTGGTTTTCCTTTATCTGCCGGTCCTTTTCCTACCCTTGTTCTCGTTCAACAGCGGTACAATCGTTGCCTTTCCGATCAAGGGCTGGACACTGGACTGGTATCGGAAACTAGGCGAGCAGGATACGTTGATCCAAGCCCTTTGGAATTCGCTTTGTGTCGGCACGGTCGTCGCAATTTTATCCACGGCAATGGGGCTTTTTGCTGCTCGCGCCTTTGTTCGCTATCGTTTTCGGGGTCAGCGTGCGGCTGAAGGACTGGTGATGCTGCCTTTGGTTATACCGGGCATTATCGTGGCCTCATCAATGCTGGTCCTTTTTTTGTTTATCGGTCTCAAGCCGTCTTTGCTGACCGTTATTCTGGGCCATACGTTCCTCGCCTTGCCGTTTTCCGTTTCTATCCTGAAGTCTGCCTTTGATGACTTTGACATGTCGCTAGAAGAGGCATCTTACGATCTGGGCGTCGGCGTGTTCGAAACCTTCCGCCGCGTGACGTTGCCGGTCGTTTCCCCCGGTATCGTAGCGAGTATGCTGGTCACTTTTACGGTCAGCTTCGACGAATTCGTCCTGGCCTTTTTCCTGTCCGGCAACCAGCCAACCCTGCCGGTCTATATTTGGAGCCAGATTCGTTTCCCCGCCAAACTTCCAAACGTTTTAGCTTTGGGCTCTATCCTGCTGCTAACCTCGGTTCTGCTTTTGGTGCTGGCCGAGTATTTCCGCCGCCGCTCATCCGCATCAGAGGTCCAATGACAGACGGTAACATCATAGAACTCAGGGGCGTCGAGAAACGCTATGGCACATTCCTAGCGGCTAGTGGGATCAATCTCGATCTCAAAGAGGGCGAGTTTTTCTCGCTACTTGGCCCATCGGGATGCGGCAAGACCACGGTATTGCGGATGATCGCGGGCTTCCAGGAACCGACCGAGGGCACCGTGCTGATCGATGGCCAGGATATGGAAGGTGTCCCTGCCAACAACCGCCCAACAAACATGGTCTTTCAAAGCTACGCCATCTTCCCGCACTTGAACGTCGGGAACAACGTGGCCTATGGATTACGGGGAAAGGCCTCCAAGGCTGAGATCGACCAGCGCGTAGCCGAAGCCCTAGAAATGGTCGAGCTTGGAGGTCTTCAGGGTCGCGGCGCAAGCGAATTGTCGGGCGGGCAGCGGCAAAGGGTGGCGCTCGCCCGTGCGCTGATCATGCGACCCAAAGTTTTGTTGCTGGACGAGCCGTTGTCAGCGCTCGACAAGAAGTTGCGCGAACAGATGCAGTTTGAAATGCGCAATTTGCAGCAATCGCTCGGCATCACCTTTGTGATGGTCACACACGACCAATATGAGGCGATGACCATGTCCGATCGTATTGGCGTGATGTTCAACGGACGGCTAAAGCAGGTGGATACACCAACCACGCTATATGCCCGTCCTTGTGATCAGCAAGTGGCCAGTTTCATCGGTGAGATGAACATACTGCCTGCCCGGTTGTTGGGTGAAACCGGAGATATGTTGTCGATTGATGCGGCCGCCTTCGGGCGGATTGAGATCGAGAGAAATCCCAACGTTGTGACCAGTTCTCAAGACATGAACATCGGTATTCGCCCAGAACAATTGGAAATCGCTGCTCAAAGACCTGAAGACTACCCATCAACGGTTCAGGGCACTGTCAGCAACGTCGCATTCTATGGCGAGAACATTCACTACCACATTATGGTAGCAGGAGCTGATGAACCAATCTCGGTCTCAGTTCCAAACTATTTTCACACGGTCGATTTCAAAAGCGGCGACGCAGTTTGGCTGGGGCTTCAGGGGGCAAGCGTGATCGATCTTGGTACAGACACTAAGTGAAACAGCGGGAGGATAGAATGAGACTTCAGGGAATTGCGGCCTTCGCATGCGCGACGGCAATAAGTACAGGAAGTGCCACAGCAAGTGGCGCTGATCTAACGGTTTTTGACTGGTCGGGATATGAAGATCCCGGGTTCTTTGCCAGCTACATGGAAAAGTACGGGAATGAGGCGCCAAGCTATTCCTATTTTGGAAGTCAGGAGGAAGCCTTTACGAAACTAAGTTCGGGTTTCACAGCTGATCTGGCGCATCCTTGTTCCGACGCGGTCAGGAAATGGGTCGCAGCCGATCTGATCCAGCCGCTCGATGAAAGCAAACTGACCAATTGGGCCGATGTGTTGCCCGAGATCAAGGAAGTCGACGCCATTGTTTTGGACGGCCAGCTTTATATGTTGCCGTTCGAGTGGGGGAATACGGGTCTTATCTATCGCACTGACAAAATCTCCGCGGACGATATCTCGCTGCAATTGTTGGCGGACCCGGCGTATGCAGGCAAGATCGCTGTCCCGGATGCCGCATCATCCGCATATGCGCTGGCGGCGCTGGCTACTGGAAATGCAGACGACTACACCAACCTGAGCGATGAGCAGTTTAAGGAAGCGTCTGACTTCCTGCGCTCGATCCACCCGAACATGCGCTTTTACTGGTCCGATGCGGGTCAGTTTGACCAAGCCATGACCAGTGGTGAGATCGAATTGGGTTGGGCCTGGAACCAGTCCGAGCTGAACCTGATCTGGAATGAGGTGCCTGCGGCAATGATGCGAGACGTCGACAAAGGTATCGCGACCTGGGCGTGCGGTTACGTGCATCTGAAATCTTCCACCACACCAGTCGATCAGGTCTATGATCTGTTGAACGCACTTACTGACCCTGCCAGTGGTCAGTACATCATCGACAACTGGGGGTACCCGCATTCCAATGCAAAAGCGTTCGAAGCTGCCGATCAGGCCAACATCGAAGCTTATGGTTTCTCCGATCCCAAAAGCTTCTTTGAGGGTAGTTTGTTCTTCGATGCGGTGAACCCCGAGCTTGAGGCAAAAATGCTGGCGGAATTTGAACGGATCAAAGCCGGCTTCTAATACAACCACATTTCCGGGGCCATTGGGCTCCGGATCCCAAATACAGGAAGACGCGTGAACATGTCGAACGCGAACCCATATGCTTTGCTCTTGGAACCGGTTAAGATCGGGCCAGTCACAGCTAGGAACCGCTTCTATCAAGTGCCCCACTGCACCGGACTGGGGCATCTCCGCCCACGGGCGGATGCAGCCGTGCGTGGGATGAAGGCAGAAGGCGGGTGGGCGGTGGTTTCCAATCAGGAAACCGAAATCCACCCGACCTCAGACCTGTCTCCTTATGCCGAAGGACGGCTATGGGACGGGCGCGATGTGCCTGCGTTGCGGCTGATGACGGATGCGGTACATGCGCATGGGGCGCTGGCGGCCATCCAGCTGGTGCACAATGGCAATCATGCGCAAAACTTGCTGACCCGCGCTCCGGTTCTTGCACCTTCCGAGATGTCCGTCGACACGACGCATCCCAAGCAGGCGCGGGCCATGGATAAGGCCGATATACGGGAATTCCGCCGCTGGCACCGCGAGGCCGCCTTGCGCGCGAAAGACGCCGGATTTGACATCATTTACGTCTATGCCGGACACAATATGACATTGGCGCAGCATTTCATGTTGCCCCATATGAACCAGCGTAGCGATGAATACGGTGGGTCGCTTGAAAACCGTGTGCGTTTGACGCGCGAATTGCTGGAAGACACTCACGAAGCTGTAGGCGACAGTTGTGCCGTGGCATTCCGCTTTGCAATTGACGAGATGATGGGCGCCGGCGGCATGCAGGTCGCCGAAGAAGGCCGAGCCGTGGTCGAGCTTTTGTCCGACCTCCCGGATCTGTGGGATGTGAATGTAGCCGACTGGTCTAATGACAGTGCCACGACCCGTTTTCAGCCTGAGGACGGGTATCAGAACGCGTTTCTATCGCATGTCAAACAGGTCACACGTAAACCCGTGGTCGGTGTCGGTCGCCTGACGTCCCCCGATATGATGTTGTCGATGGTCAAAAAGGGAATTGTAGACCTCATCGGAGCCGCGCGACCTTCCATCGCAGACCCGTTCATTCCGAAAAAGATTGAAGAGGGCCGCATTGACGAAATCCGCGAATGCATCGGCTGTAACATCTGCGTCTCATCCGACAATCTGGGCGTCCCGATCCGCTGCACTCAAAACCCGACAATGGGCGAGGAATGGCGCCGCGGCTGGCACCCCGAGATCATCGCGCCGAAAAAGAGCAACGCGGATACTTTGGTTATTGGCGGTGGCCCTGCCGGTCTTGAATGCGCCACGCAATTGGCAAGGCGAGGATATCAGGTGACCTTGGCCGAAGCGGCTGCTGAATTTGGTGGACGTGTTGCAAAGGAAAGCAAACTTCCCGGCCTCGCAGCTTGGTCCCGCGTCGTCGACTATCGCCTGAATGATCTGAAGCAGCGTGGCAACGTCCAATTGTTCACCGACAGCAGGCTTGATGGCGATCAGGTGGCAGAGCTTGGCGTCGAACACGTTTTTGTGGCCACTGGCAGCGATTGGCGCTCTGATGGGGTGGGGCGCAGCACGCAACGCAATATACCGCAGATTGAGCAAAGCACCAAAGTGCTGACGCCTGATGACATCATGAACGGTCTTCTGCCTCCGGATGGCCCGGTGATGATCTATGATGATGACCACATCTATTTGGCAGGAGTGATCGCCGAAAAACTGGCGACCGCCGGATACCAAGTGGTCTTTGTCACGCCGGAGAGTTTGGTCTCAGCTTACGCCGTCAATACTTTGGAGCAGCCTCGTATTCAGGCCCGTCTGATTGAGCTTGGCATCGACATTCGCTGCAATCAGGTGCTGACGGCGGTTGAAGGTGAAATGGCACGCATCGGTTGTGCTTTTACAAGTCGCGAAACAGATATTCCTTGTGCCTCGACAATTCTGGTCACTGAACGCCAGCGTGAGACAGCGCTTTATGACCGCTTGCGCGGGCTTGGGTTGAAGACCCTCGAACTTATTGGCGATGCCGCGTCTCCGGGACTGATTGTGGACGCAGTCTTCGCGGGCCACCGCGCCGCCCGCGATTTTGAACGCCCCAAGGCCGAAGCAGACCAAGTTTGGTTTCGCCGCGAGATAATCGATTTGGAGGAAATGAGATGAACAGCCGACCGTTTGAGTTGGATGCGTTAATAGCTTCGCACCAGTACGGCCACGCCCTGCCGCGTGATTTCTATACCTCGCAAGACATCTATAACTATGACATTGCTCAAGTCTGGAACCGCAACTGGCTTTGGGTAGGGCATGTCAGCCAAATCCCAAACGCCGGAGACTACTTCCTGTTCGACTACGGCCCGGAGAGCATCATCATTGTTCGCGACCGCGATGGTGATGTTCGCGCCCACCTGAATGTCTGCCGCCATCGAGGATCTCGCGTCTGCACTGAACAGTCCGGCAACGCCCGTGTTCTTGTTTGCCCATATCACGCCTGGACATATGAGCCATCGGGAAAACTTCGCGCAAGCCACAATATGGGGGAACATTTTGACCCGTCCAAATTCGGGCTCTTTTCCGTTCAGGTGAGTGTCTTCAAAGGCCTGATCTTTGTCTGTGCCGATGCTGATACACCAGCGCTTGATCCTGTCCTTACTCAACTTTTGCCACTTGTCGAGCCCTATGGCTTTGACGATCTGAAAGTAGCGCATACGGCGTCATTTCCCGTTCCAGCGAATTGGAAACTAGCAGTGGAGAACTATCTGGAATGCTACCACTGCGGGCCAGCGCACAAAGAGTATTCTCGTTCCCATAGTCTGAAATCGCCGAAAGACATGGTTGGTTTGATCGAACCGCTAAAGGCAAGGGCTGTGGAAATCGGGCTGTCACCTGATGAATTGGCACTTGTCGGCGACGCTGCACCCACCCCGTTCACCAGCGGGTACTATCGGCGCTATCCGCTTTATCCGGGCTATAAAACCGGCAGCAAATCGGGCGAGTCGCTTGCGCCATTGCTTGGAACGTTGAAGGGTTTCGATGGCGGTGCAACTGACTTTGACATTGGTCCATTAAATTGGTTCCTAATCTATTCGGATCACATGGTCGGCTACCGTTTCATTCCACGCGGCCTGCAAGAAACCGACATTCAGGTGGTCTGGCTGGTTCGCGCGAACGCCGAAGAAGGCCAAGACTACAACAAAGATGACCTGACCTGGCTTTGGCATGTCACATCTTTGGATGACGAACGCATCATTCGCCACAACCAGTCCGGCGTAAATTCTCAATACTTCCAACCAGGCCCCTTGGGCGAAATGGAAACGTCGATCCAGGACTTTTATGACTTCTATTTCACCATGATCAGCCCGGAACCAGAACAAAGGATGGCCGGTAATGGTTGAGGCAAAATCACGCCGTCGCGGTGGCGGCGGGCGGGCCGCGCGCATAAAAGTTCAACAGGCGACAACGGGCAATGAGGCCGTACGTGGGGGCCTAAGTGGCGGACGCTACAAACCGTTGAACCAAGCAGATATGGAAAACATCCACCAAGCGGCGTTAACCGTTCTGGAAAACACCGGCGTTACCGACCATTTCCCGGAATTGCTAGATCTGGTTCTGCCTAAGGGCGCGGTGATGAATGACCTCAATCGACTGTGCTTCCCCCGCGCCCTGATGGAAGACATCCTGGCTGGTGCTGCCAGGGAATTTTACGTCTATGCACGAGGAGAGCGTGAAGGCAAAGACGACATGCATTGCTCGGCGACAAGTGTTTATTTCGCCAACTCTGGCACCGCCGTCACAACCTTCGATTCCGAGACCAAGTCCTATCGTCCATCGGTTCTGCGCGACGTTTATGATTTCACTCGCCTGGTGGACCGCTTGGACAACATCCATATGCTGGGCGACACGGTTTTGGCCACCGATGTGACCGATGATTTCGCCCACGATATGAACACTATATATGCAATGCTCGCAGGTAGCCAAAAGCCTGCCTGCCTGACCTTTCGCGACCGCAGTCATATCCCGCACGCCATTCGCATGTTTGATCTCGCCCAGGGTGGTGAAGGGACTTTCATGAAAAAGCCAAGCGTCATCTTTGGCGGCTGCCCAATGGTTTCGCCCCTGCGGATCGGCAAGGAAAATATGGAGATCCTGATTGATACCGCCAAACTTGGCCTGACTGTCGATCTGGCTGTGCCTCCTCAGGCTGGGGCCACAGCCCCCGCGACGCTTGCGGGAACATTGGTGCAAACCGTGGCCGAAACGCTGGCCTGTGTTGCTATCGTGAACCTCATCCAACCAGGCTGTCCGATCTGCTTTGCAGCGTGGCCCTTCATCACTGACTTGCGCAGCGGGTCGTTCACCGGCGGCAGCGGCGAACAGGCTCTCATCGGGGCGGCAGCCATTCAGATGGGCAATTTCTATGGCCTTCCCACATCCGTTGGCGCAGGCATGACCGATGCCAAAATACCCGATGCGCAGTACGGGCTGGAAAAGGCACTGACCTTCGCGCTTGCTGCTCATGCTGGTGCAAATCGTCTATGCGAGTTCGGGGGGATGATCGGCAGCCTGATGGGGTGCAGTTTTGAAAGCATGGTCATCGATGACGAAGCGGGTGGCATGATCCTGCGATCGTTACGCGGGATAGAGGTCACAGATGAAACCATGGCGGTAGATGTGATCCATCAGTGTGCCATCGACCCTGGCCATTTTCTCGGCACCCCACACACGCTGAACTATATGAACACCGAATTTGTCTACCCTCGGCTTATGGATCGTGAGCGCACAGATACATGGGAAAACGAAGGCAAAACAGACTTACTGGACCGCGCCCGTGACAAGGCAAATTCTATTCTAAACAGTCATTTCCCTAACTACTTCGGCGCTTCGGACACTCAGGTGCGCGAAGAATTCCCCATTGTAATGAGCACAGAAAGCATGGCCCACCATGGACAACTCTAACGCCAAGCAATGGGACAACGATCACTTCCTGCACCCGTGGGAAGGGATGGAAGCTTTGGGCAAAAACAACCGTATTTTTGTCGAAAGTGCCAGCGGCATCCATGTGGTGAACGAAAAAGGCGAGCGCTTGATCGACGGACCGGGCGGCATGTGGTGCACCCAGATCGGTTATGGGCGAGAGGAGATGGCCGAGGCCATGGCTGAGCAAGCTCGGAGTCTTGCCTATTTCTCGCCTTTCAACAACACCAACTCGACTGCCACGCGGTTCGCACGCGAAATCGCCAAACGTGCGCCTGGCGATTTGAACAATGTCTTTTTTACCACCGGCGGTTCCACCGCGGTGGATACGGCTATCCGATTTGTCCATTTTCGAAACAACCTTTTGGGTCGACCCGAGAAGAAGAAAATCATTTCCAGGCAAAAAGCCTATCATGGAAGCACATACTTGGCGGCGAGCGTCAGTGGAAAAGAGCGTGACCGGCTTTGGCTCGACAAGGCCGATGACCTTGCACATTTCCTGCCAGACGTGAATCCGCTCTACCGTGCACCTGGTCAAAGCGAAGAGAGCTTTCTGAAAGAGAAAGTTTCCGATCTTGAAAACGCCATTTTGGCGATTGGCCCAGAAAATGTTGCCGCTTTTATCGCCGAACCGGTTCTGGCATCTGGTGGCGTGATAGTGCCGCCAAAGGGATATCACCAAGGCTGCCTAAACATCTGCAAGAAGTATGATGTTCTGTATATCTCCGACGAAGTGGTGACAGCTTTTGGGCGATTGGGCCATTGGTTTTCCTCAGAGGCTATTTTCGGCATTCAACCAGACATAATCACTTGCGCCAAAGGTATGACCTCTGGGTATGCGCCGATGGGTGCCGCGATTATCTCTGACCGATTGATCGCAGACGTTACAGGAAAAGATGCTACCTTCTCAAATGGCTACACCTATTCTGGCCACCCGGTTAGCGTGGCCGCCGGACTGAAAAGCATGGAGATCATTGAACGGGAAGAGCTTCTTGAACACGTTCGAATAGTCGCTCCGGTTTTTCAGGATCAGCTGCAGCATTTGCGACAGATTGATATCGTCGCCGATGTGCGCGGGATGGGGTTGATGGGATGCGTACAATGCTCAGTCGATGGTGATCCCCGGAGCGATCTGGGATGCGACTACGAGATTGGCGGCCAGATCGATATAGAATGCCAAAAACGTGGGTTATTAGTTCGACCTGTTATCAACATGTGTGTTCTTTCACCGCCCCTTATCATCAGCGAAAGTGAAATTGAGCAGATGTTTTCTATCTTGCGCAAAGGGCTTGAAGCGACACGAACGTGGCTTGGCGGAATCAGTGAACAATGAAGAGCTTGCGCCACTGTTGTGGATGTCCGCAGACCGGGATGCCACTGCAGCATTTGTATTCCGTCCTAAATGTCCTGTGTGGGTGGCGCCTGCATTGCAAGTGTTTTCTGCGTTGATAGCGGCGGTCCGTCAGTACTGTCGTGTGTTTGGCCTGTTCACG
>NZ_JBQFXS010000020.1:0-58801 GCF_056541025.1 Ruegeria sp. AK4 | reverse complement strand
CTCATCTCCACTCCTTGGCGGTTACGATGAGCCAGAAACCCTCTCTTATCAAATCGACCTAAACTGTCCCATTGGCGCTGACGTCAGACAATCTCAAGAGCCGTCGGTATGCCGAGCGTCAAAGTGCTTTACGACTTTTGGCATCAGCAGATCCATGGCGGAGACCTCATCGAGAACCTGGAACTTGCCTGGGATGAGATTGGGTACTTCCAGATTGCCGACAATCCGGGCCGTGTTGAACCAGGCGTCGGAGAAATCAACTACCGGCCGATTATCCAGAAGATTGCCGAAAAGGGCTTCGACGGGATAATCGGGATGGAGTTTGACAACTCCGTGGCGGGCATAGAGGGCGAGCAGTCCGTCATCGACGCTATGCGCGCGATTGATCCAGCGCAGGCATGAAGGGCGCAGTCATGACCCTTAAGACTTTTCTAGTTGCGGCGAACGCAGCATTTGCGCTCGCACTTGGATCCACACCCGTTGCAAGAGCAGAAAACATGTTGCAAATCGAAACCAGAACGATTGGTGGGTACGAAGTTGCCTACACAGACCAAGGCACTGGCGAGGTACTTGTACTCATCCACGGGCTTGGTGCAGATCTCAGCCGATGGCGCGAAGTAGTTGGTTCGCTATCCAAGTCACACCGTGTGATTGCGCTTGATTTGTTAGGTTTTGGACGTTCTGCGAAACCTGACATCAGCTACCGTGGGCAGACCTATGTTGATCAGTTGTTCGCGTTGCTTGACGCATTGGACATTGAAAACGCGACTTTGATTGGCAACTCCATGGGTGGCTGGATCGCATTGCTGGCTGCGGAACAGAAACCCAATCGCATTGAACGGCTCGTACTCGTCGCGCCGGCCTTCGTTCAAGGACTTCCGGATGGCATGAGCGCGGAAATGCTTGCAACAGGCGCTGCCCCACAATCAGAGAGCGATATGCGCGCCTACCTGGGCCGGGTTTATGCCTCCCCGCCTACAGACGACGCAGTCGTGCGACAGCTTTTGCAGGAACATCGTACGGCGAATGCGAATGGCGCTATAAATGCGATATCGCGGTCTCTGGCGACGGGCCAAGACACCCTGACACCTGAGCGTTTAGCGCAGCTCCATCAACCCGTGCTCATCATTCATGGCGATAGGGATGGCATTGTTCCAATGGTTGCCTCAGAGGCCTTGGTCGACCTCCTTCCAAACGCTCAGCTATTGCAAATAAAAAATGCCGGTCATTGGCCGCAGGTCGAAGCGCCAGCCGACTTCCTCAATGCCATTTCGGAGCCCCCCGAAACAAAGTGAGGTTGGCTTTCAAAACTCGGCGATACTATTGGGAAAGCAGTCTAGTGAAGGCCTATTTACGGGGCTTTCGTCGAAGCTGTCATTCGTTCAATGGCTGGTTTGCCCGCCTCTAGTGAAAAGCAAAGTATGGGTCCGAATGTCCGCTTTGGGCTGCGAGAGGTCATCTATCTTTCGACATCCGACGGCAGCATTGTTCGCGTTAACGTCATTCGAGAATGCTTCAGATACGGTATGGTTCGAGCCCAAAACGGAAGCTTGAATGGACCTTCCGCCAGAATGAATCGCGTCATCAAAAGAGATCATTACCGTTTAGCACCTGCTATTGCGCAGAAACTTCGACACAATCAAATAGTTGATTTTGTATTGCATCTTTGGCCAAGTATTAGTTGGAACCATAGAGAGAACGACAATGAAGAAAATTTGGAAGCCCATGGCTGTTGTGTTAGGAGCGCTGACAGTTGCAGCATGTGAAGATACTGGCAGCTCGACAGCATCAGCAGAACTGACTCCTGCCCAGCAGGCATGTCTGCGTGATGTCGCCAATACGACGAACAATTCGCAAGTTGTGGTGCTGTCGTCCGCGTTTAGCGAGGCGGGAACACAAGTAACCGTCGGTGTTGGCGAGGATCGTGCTCCTTGGAATTGCATTGCCTACAGTGATGGCGCGACAGCTGGTATCGAGTTCCTGGGCGACGAAGGCGCATTGTGACCAATTTGGTGCGTAGCTGAGGACGATATCGCCAAACCTCATGACCAAGCAGTTGTGGTTTAATAGATCTTCTGGTTTGTCAGGCGTTCCGAATGAGGCCAGGTAACTTGGGGACGCGCATACGAAACGTTGGTAGCTTCCTAGATTTCGCAACCTGAGCGAGCTGTCTGTGATGTTGCCGAAGCGAACAACAAGGTCGAAACCCTGGCCTACAAGGTCGACATAGCCGTCTGAGAGGGACAGTTCGATTGAGACGGCAGGGTTCTCTTCGGTGAATTCGGCAACAACCTCGGAAACAAAGCTCCGTCCCAAGTCAATGGGGGCGCTTAGACACTTCGTCAAAGCACTGCCTTGTTGAAAATGCGAACGACCCAATCGAGGAAAACCCGGACGCGCGGGGATAGTTGTCGATTTTGTGGGTAAAATGCAGCCAGCGGAGTGGGCGATGGTGGCGCATCCGGTAAAACTTCTACAAGGCGTCCCGCTCTCAAGTCTTCCAGAAAACGATATTTCGGAGCTTGTCCAATCCCGAACCCTTCTCGGATCAACTCATGCACTGTGTCTGCGTCATTTGCTGTAACCAGCGCTGGCAACGTAACTTCCTTAGGCTTGTCACCGATCTTGAACTCCAGCGGCAATACTGCGCCAGTGCGCGAAGACAGGAAGCCGACCATCTGATGACCTCTCAGGTCGTCTACCGACTTTGGAGTGCCAAATTTGGCTAAGTACTCTGGACTCGCACAGGTGATTTCGGGGAGATCGATCAGGCGCCGTGTGATCATACCACTGTCATCAGGAATGCCTGCACGGATGACACAATCGACCCCTTCGCGCACCAGATCCACCAGGCGCTCTGTCTGGCCGAGTTGAAGGGTGATCTTGGGGTAAGTCGCGAAAAAATCAGCCAGGTGCGGCAGCAGGAAGACCCGCGTTAGAGTGCCGGGGGCGTCAATGCGAAGCAGACCTGAGGGTTCGTGCCCACGCAGTGCACCTTCAGCTTCCTCCAGATCAGCCAAAATGGACGCGCACCTTTGGTAATAGGCTTGCCCATCCGGTGTTGGAGCAACATGGCGTGTCGTTCGATCCAGCAGCCGACTACCAAGGTCGCGCTCAAGCCTCTGGATGGCTTCGCTTGCGGTAGACCGCGGAATGTTCAGATCCGCTGCGGCATTTGTGAAACTCCCACGTTCGAGCACCCGAACAAACAGGCGCATGGTTTCAAGTCTATCGATCATTGTTCGCTTTTATCGAATTGTCATTCCAATTCAAAACAGATTATCTGGCTCTTCTCCCTTTCTATCTTCGCAGCAATCAGACAGGAGATTGACATGGTACACGGACAACGAACTGCAATTGTTACCGGCGCCAGCAAGGGGATTGGTGCAGCTATCGCACTCCGCTTGGCTCAGGATGGCCATGCAATCATTGCCAATTATGCGAGTGATGATGCAGGAGCGAACGAAGTTGTAGACGCTATCAAAAAAGCTGGCGGCCAAGCAGTCGCGGTCCAGGGTGACATTTCTGATCCATCCTGCTTGCCGCGATTGTTCGATGTGGCTGAACAAGAATTCGGTTCTGCTGATGTTCTGGTTAACAACGCGGGAATTATGCGCCTGAGTGCGGTTGCTTCTACATCTGATGCCGATTTTGAGGCCCACTGCGCAGTCAACATTGGAGGTGTCTTTCGCGGTTTGCGTGAGGCAGCCAACCGCATGAGAGAAGGCGGAGCGATTGTCAGCCTGTCCTCCAGCGTGGTCGGTCTCTATCAGCCAACATACGGGATCTACGCAGCGACGAAAGCTGCGGTGGAAGCAATGACTCATGTGCTGGCCAAAGAATTGGGCTCACGTGGCATCACCGTGAATGCTGTCGCACCTGGGCCGGTTGGGACCGACCTGTTCATTACTGGCAAGCCCGAGTTGATGATCGAGAACATCAAAAAGATGAACCCGTTTGGACGGCTCGGAACGCCCGAAGACATCGCTGCCGCTGTTTCGCTTTTGGCTGGACCTGATGGTCGTTGGGTCAGTGGGCAAACACTTCGCGCCAATGGTGGTGTTATCTGACAGAGTTAGCCCGAAGCTTCCAGCGGATTTGCCTTTGAGTAACGCGCGGGCGGGCATCCAACATAGCGGGAAAATGCCGTACTGAAGGCACTGGACGACCCATACCCGGTCTGGGCAGAGATTTCGGCAATGCTGAGATCGCCCGCTCGGAGCATATGCTTTGCCAGTGTCATCCGCCAGTTTTGCAAGTAGCTCATTGGGGGCATTCCCATGACCCCTTCAAACCGGGTGAAGAATGCAGATCGGGATAGCCCGGCTTCGGTTGCAAGAGCCTGAACAGTCCAACTGTGAGCCGGGGCTGCGTGCATGGCTCGCAAACTTGGTCCAACCCGCACGTCTGCCAATCCATGCAAAAGGCCAGCAGTCGGGGCCGGGTCCGCGCCAGAGCGGAAGGCTTCGATCATTAGGACTTGCAATAGGTTCTCGACGATCACATCTCGCGCCGGCCTATTTGCGCGAGCCTCGTCGCGAACAAGCCCTGTAAGCGCAGCTAACCGACCCTCACCGCGGACAACAATCAGATCAGGCAGTAGAGAGATCAATAAATCAGCGTCCGGGCTGGCAAAGGTGCAGTGTCCAACGAGCTGTTGAACTTCTGGATCCGCGTCAGATGCCCCAAGCCGGAAAATACCGTCTTCACCCTCCACCGGGTGGTTGACCAAATCAGTGGGTGGCGGAGGGTCCATGCTAGAGAAGGTGAAGGATTTGACCGCAGGGATCAGCACAAAATCACCCGCATTCAATACCAATGGTTCTTTTCCTTCGACCTCCAGGCGTGCACGTCCGGTTAGAAGCGAGCAGTAGAAGGCCTCGTTTACATCCTCGCGATGCACCCGAAATGGTCCTGATGCTTGCACCAGTTTGGAATAGGACGCTTTGGGTTGAAGGAGGGTGATGATTTCAGAGAATGGATCTGCCATTTTGGACCATCGATAAAAAGAAACGGACTATTGATTATTTATAATACTGCCGACACCGTCTACTTTCAAGGCATCAAAAAATAGGAGACAACGTCATGAAGACCGTATTGATCACAGGATGTTCTTCGGGATTTGGCCTGGAGACGGCGCGTTTCTTTCTCGAACAGGGCTGGTCGGTTCTCGCAACAATGCGCAAGCCAGATGAAACCTTATTGCCGGCCTCGGATCGTTTGACGATCCTGCCACTGGATATCTCGAACAGCGAGAGTATTGCAAAGGCAGTGGATGCTGCGGGCCCCATCGACGCGTTGGTGAACAATGCAGGCGTCGGTTGGCTTTCCCCTTTTGAGGGCACATCAGAGGATAACCTGCGCCGAATTTTTGAGACCAACACGTTCGGCACCATGGAAATGGTCCGTGCGGTGCTGCCACAAATGCGCGCCACGGGGTCAGAGGTGATCGTGAATGTCTCTTCCAGTGTCACACTTAAACCGCTGCCGCTGGCTTCGGTCTACACGGCAAGCAAAGCTGCGGTGAACGCCTTCACCGAGTGCCTTGCCCTTGAACTGGCTCCGTTGGGTATTCGGACCCATATCGTTCTACCAGGTCAGGCCCCAACGACGAATTTTGGCAAGAACGCAATGGCACTGATGTCAGAATCCAATGACACGCCTGAAGACTACAAGCCGTTCGTCGAGCAAACCATGGCGGCCTTCATGAACACCGAAGGGAAAGAGTTCACCTTCTCCGAGGATGTCGTTCAGGCAATCTGGAGAGCCGTCACCGACAGCACATGTCCACTTCGGGTTCCCGCTGGAAAGGACTCGGTCGCTCTGGCGGCTTGACACCTTCAACAATCAGAAGAAGCCCTCTCGAAAATCCAGCATGGCCGACCCCAATGGCTGGCCTTTTTTACCTCAAGCTAGCATTTTTCTCGAAGCGTCCCGTGTTTGGTGCGCCTTAATCGCAGCAAGCCACTCAACGGCAACCTTCGCGCCACCAAAAGGATAAAGGTGAACCGCAACATCAGCTAAATTGCGTCGTTGCAGCCCTTGTTCGATCATGTAGATCAGACAGGAGATATCAACGATCCTGTCCACGGTGTCACTCACGTTGTTCAACCCGCTAGCCGAAACCCCGAATGAGCGTGCAAACCTGAGCAGGAGATCCCTTTTGGTCGGCCCTGGTATCCCAATTTGGATGGTCTGGCTAACACCAACGTTTCGAAGCTGGCTTATCCAGTTGAGAATTCTGATTGGATCAAAGGCAAGTTGAGTGGTTATGCTCACGCTGCACTCGTAGGACTCCAGAAGTTTTACTTTTTCCTCCAGTAAGGCCACGTCAGAACGATAACCTATGGCTGCGTTTCCCTCTGGAAAACCTGGCAAGGTGACGCTCTTGATCGCATATTTTTTAATCCACTCGGTTCGAAGGAGATCCATCGTGTTGTTGAATGGACCCGACGCATCAGATGGGTCACCGCCAACGACCATGACTTGTCCTTGTGCGCCCGCAAACCGGAGTTTTTCGGTCAGGTCAAACAAGTGTTTCTTTGATTGAAGGCGTCGAGCTGCAAATACTGGCACCGGCAATAGTCCGGCATCGTCGATCCGGCGCACCGTTCGCAGCCTGTCATAGTCATCCTCATCGTTCAGCCAGGCCACATTGACAGCGGTTCTCGCAGGAATAAGGGGTGCGGCTGTTGTGAGATCCGCAATCGTCTTTCCTGTCGCCTCAAGTGAAAAGAAATTCAAATCCATCAAGGTAACCATCCTTCGAAAGGGCTGAGAACTCGTCGGGAGGGCGGCTGGCTAGAACCCGTGCATGCGTTTGGCCCATTGGTATCCGACAATCAGGCCCTTCATGACCGGTAGCAGTGCCAAGGCACCGACTACTGCGATGACCGACATGCTCAAAGCCAACACCCAGGGTTCTGGTCTCCATGTCACCCATGCGATGTGCAACGCGAACCCCATAAGGTGGCCTACGATCAGGATCGTAAGATAAGCCGGACCATCATCAGCCCGCTGATGGCTCAGATCCAAACCGCAATTCGAGCACTCATCGTTCACTTTGATGTAGCTATGCAGCAGTTTTCCTTCCCCGCACTTGGGGCACTTGAGGCGCATCCCATTCATGATCGCGGGTTTGATGGGGCGCTCTTCGCTGTCGTCGTGGGCATCAATTGCAAGGTCGGACATCTTTGATCTCCTTCAGTTGCGCCTCAGATAGTTCATCTTCAGACAAAATGCAATCAATAACCAATCAATGCGATGGAATATGCGACAATATGTTGAAATTCACTCTCCATAAGGGTAAAAGTGACAGAAACAATCTCCTGCATTGAATGGAGCAAAGCCTTGAAGTCATGGACGCCGAATCTGCGCAACGACGGGAAACCACTCTATGTCCAGATCGCGGAAGCGATCAGACATGATGTAGAGACAGGTGTGCTTGATGCAGGTGACAGGCTTCCGCCTCAACGCAGCGTCGCCAAGCTTGTTGGCTTGGATTTCACAACTGTCTCTCGCGGGTACTCTGAGGCTGCGAGGCGAGGGTATATCGACACCTTTGTCGGCCGGGGCTCGTTTATCCGGAAACCAGAAGAAACTTCAGAGAAAGCAGACCCACGCCGCGCGCTTGAAGAAGATCCGAACATGAACATGCCCCCGGAGCCAGATGATCCGGCTCTGGTGGCCCGTATGGAACAAGGCCTCACACATGTTGCTGCGAACCTCGTTCCTCTGCTTCGCTACCAATCCATTATCGGGAGCCGGCAAGACCGGGAGACCGCAGCACGCTGGATGAACATCAACGGTATCGACGTTACAGCAGACCAATTGGCAATCACGCCTGGCGCACATGCCAGTTTGCTGTCGATCCTGACATTGCTCGCCAAGCCCGGAGACACCGTGATCTGTGAGCGCGTGACCTATCCCGGTATTCGCGCCATAGGCGCTCAACTTGGCATCCGGCTAATTGGCGTGAGATCAGACGACAGCGGTATTCTTCCTGATGATCTGGATGCCGCTATCCAAGAGCACGCGCCTTCTGCTCTTTATCTGAACCCGACGCTGCAAAATCCCCTGACGCTTACAATTCCGATGGAGCGACGTCAGCAGATCGCGTCCGTTTTGGACAAGTATGGTTTGCCTTTGATTGAAGATGACGCTTGTCGTTTTGTGTCGTCGGATGCTCCACCTCCTATCTCACAGAATATCCCAGAATTGGGGTGGTACATCGCGGGTCTTTCGAAATGTCTGGGCGCTGGTTTGAGGCTTGCGCTTACGGTGGTTCCGTCTGGGCTGTCGAAAACCCACTTCACGCGGGCCTTGCAGGCATCGAATGTCATGGCGTCACCAATCACAACAGCTTTGATGGCGCGATGGATCGAGGATGGTACAGCCGCGGCAGTGCAAAAGTTTGTCCGCAAGGAGGCGAACCGCAGACAGAACTTGGCGGCCAAGATCATGCAGGACCAAGACTTCGTCGACTGCAACGAAGCATTCAATATCTGGCTCAAGCTGCCCGAAGGGTCGAGCAGAGCTGATGTGATGAGTCACATGGCCAATCGTCAAATCGGGATCATGCCGAGCAATGCGTTTACGGTGACAGGAGAGCCCGATGAAGCGGTTAGGGTTTGCCTTGGTGGCCCAATTTCATTCAGCCAGCTGACTGAAGATCTCGAAGCGTTGAATTATGCGATTACCCATAAAAATTGGGTTCCCTAGTCTGTTAGGCGGTGACGAATATCTGAAGCGACCTTCGCCTCAGTTCTTCAATTTGCTTTATGATTACTGTTTATTTTTATACACTTAGTACCAGATTGGTAAATCGTTGAATGTCTGCTGATCTGACAGGTCGATGCTGAACGATGACGTGCCAGTAGAGCGGTGCGATAAACATATCCAGGATCATTTGCCGATCTGTGTCTTTTGTCAGCTCGCCACGCTCAATGGCTCTGTCCAACATAATCATTGCTTGGGCCCGGCGATCCCGCGTCACACTCTCCAGCAATTCTGCCAATTCATCAGAACGAGCGTGCTCAGCATGTAGGTCCGGCAGAATCCGCCTCACAAGCGGATGGCGCAGAGTTGCAGCCATTCTGCGCATAAGCCTGGCAACGTCCTTCTCAAAAGATCCCGTGTCCGGAATTGGAGTGATATTCGTGGCAGCTGATTTCACCGCTTCGGTCACCAGTTCAAACTTGGATTTGCTCCTTCGATAGAGCGCCGCCTTTCCGACACCTGCGCGAGCCGCAATACGCTCCATGCGTAGAGCCGAGTAACCCGTTTCCGCCCATTCCTCAAACAAGGCGCGTTGGATTGCTTTCGTCACCGTGTCTTGCAAAACGGCAGCCCCGGCCGGCTTCCGACGCGGCCGATCAGAATATTTTACGTCGGAACTATTGCGTTCCATCGTAATTCTCCCTTATATAGGACGAAACGGTATCGTTCCGCTGTACTTTGAGGCAAACTTGTCGATACCGCAACCCGTTTTTGGCGGCTGATGAAAGGACGCAAAGATGGATCCGAAAATCGCACTTTTGTGGTTTGCGCCTCTGCTTTGCGGGGCCTTGATACCCATCCATGCCGGAATGAACTCCGAGCTCAGCCGCGCTGCCGGCCACCCACTCTGGGCAACTTTGTTGTCGTTTGGAATTTCATTCGTTTGCCTGGTGGTCGGCATCGCATGGCTTCGACCGACATTGCCAAGCTTATCATCACTGTACGCGGCTCCTCCTTGGGCATGGGTAGGAGGTGTGATCGGTGTTATTTACGTGATGGCGACCATGGTACTGATCCCACGCTTTGGGGCCGCCGCATTTATTGCCGCAGTCGTTGCTGGACAAATGACGATGGCACTCATCCTGGACCAGAACGGGCTTCTTGGGAACGCTCCTCGACCAGCCGACTTCTATCGCATCACTGGTGCTGTGCTGTCGATTGCAGGTGTTCTGATCATGCAGTTTGGAAGAGCGACATAAGCCAAGTCATCACTCACAGAACAACCCTCCCGTTAAGGGAACAACAAGAGGTAAAGAAATCATGTCTGACACGAATAACATACCCAGCTTTGGCGCGATGCTGCGCGGTGCCCTCGGAAATGCAATCATCGCAGAAGCAGGCGAGAACTTCCTGGACATGTGTGACGAAGGCATCGTGTTCGAGTTCCCGTTTGCTCCAGAAGGCTCTGTGCGAGAACTCCGCGGCCGAGACACGATGGCAGCCTATCTGCCAACGGCAGGCGGCCTAATCAGCTTTGAATCCATGAGCCCGGCAGTCACCCATGTTGCCAAAGACGGTGAAACCTATGTGTTGGAGTTCTCCTGCAAAGGTAAAGGCGAGGCCGGGCGCTACGATCAGAACTACATCTCGGTCATCGAGGTCCAAAACGGACGTATCACGCGCTATCGCGACTACTGGAACCCACAGGTTCTGCTGAATGCCGTCGGCGGCGTCGAAGTTCTTAAGTCCAAGCTAGGAGGCTTTATCGATGACTAATTCCATTCTTGTTACTGGCGGGACCGGCAAGACTGGCAGCCGCGTCGTCAAACAGCTACATGCAAAAGGGCTGGCCCCCCGCGTGGGAACACGCAGTCCTCGAAACAAAGATGAATTACGGTTCGATTGGAGCGATCCGCCTACGTTCACTGATGCTTTCGAAGGCGTCAGAGCGGTCTACCTCGTAGCACCCACAGACGCAGTGGATTCACTGGGAGCAATGCAGCTTGGTCTTGAGGCGGCACTTGCCGCGGGCGTCCAGCGCTTCGTGCTACTCAGTGCCTCTTCTTTGGAAGAAGGCGGACCAATGATGGGCGCAGTCCACGCTTGGCTGCGCGCCAACGCTCTGGAATGGGCCGTGCTGCGTCCAACCTGGTTCATGCAGAACTTCTCAGAGCTTCATCACCGAGATTCCATTCGCGATGAATCCGCCATCTACACAGCAACAGGGGACGGCCGAGTTGGCTTTATCGATGCTGGCGATATAGCAGCCTGTGCAACGACGCTGCTGGTCACTCCTTCAGTCAAAAACACTGACTATTTACTCACTGGACCGGAAGCGATTTCTTATGATGTCGTTGCCGAAACACTGAGCAATCAATTGGGGTGGAAGACCACCCATCATCGCCTAACCGTCGATGAACTGGCAGAGCGTCATCAAAGCCTCGGATTGCCGGAAGAATACGCTAGAACGCTGGCGGCAATGGACGGCATAATTGCTGGCGGGTCAGAGGATCGCGTCACTAACAGTGTGCTGAAGCTGACTGGATCACGACCAACCTCTATCGATCAGTTCGTTCAGCAAAACACGAAAGCATGGACGCAGAGAAAAGATATCAACATGCGAGTGGCTGAGACAGTGAATATGTGAGATGCGTGTATCCTTAGCTGACCTTCGTGTTGGCTTCGGGGACGGTAGCAATGTTGCGCATGTCGAAGATTGCTAAGCTCGGCGATGAAGGTCCGCTTCGGGCTGCGACCAGTCAATCATGCAAGCCGCAGAGAGCGGCAACACTGAGCCCAAAGTTTCATTAGTCGGTGCGCAGTTTTGAGAGCATGGGGCCGACTCTCTTTTACGCGTGGGTGGCTGAAGGTGGTCGGATCAATTTCGACCTCCATGCACATGCGGGTGACCAAAACGTGACCTACGAGAAAGGGCGCGGTCAAACCGAAGGTGAGGGCAGCTTCGAAACCCCCTTCGCGGGTGATCACGGCTGGTTCTGGCGAAACAGGGACGATGAGACGGTTACCGTCACACTCAACTTGAATGGTGCTTACTCGGACGTTGTTCGGAGCGAGTGATATCGCAAGCCGCGCATCAATACAGTGGTGCGCGGCACCCAAGCGACTATTGAAGACCTATGTTCAGGTGCTCCCAACTGAAGTTGCAAAGCTCGGTTCTCAATGTCCGCTTTGGGCTGCGACCAGCCAATCATACAAGCCGCAGAGAATGGCCGCATCGAGCCCAAAATACAAAATGCTTCAACGTGCTTTAAGGTCAGCGATGCGCAGTAAGCGGACATTGCAAATCTGCAAAGTCTACCCGTTATCCACACAGGGCGAGGTCCTGATTTGTTGCCGGTTTTGTCGAGCGCCGTACGCTTTCTAAGCGGAGACAATTTGAATGGATTGTGACGCTCGTCTCGAAGCTAAGAAGCATAGGACCTTTGCTTTTGACACCAAAAAATCAAAACACCTTTGACCATAATTGAGTTCATTCGACGATCTCCACCATGAGACCTTCCGGAGATCGAACCACTGCTTCATAGTATCCGTCGCCCGTTCGCCTCGGTTTGGACACCAGCAGCCCCGCGTGTTTGAAGCGATCTGCCACCTCATCAACTTTCGATACACTACCTACTGAAAAGGCAACGTGTGCCCAGCCACCTTCCTCGTGAAAGCAAGGCTTCACCCATGGTCCTTCCATCAGTTCGATGCGAACGTCTTCGTTAGGCAACGTGGCGAAGCGGGAGGCAAAGCCGAGGCGATTCACACTCTCATACCTGTCGCTGAGTTCCGCTTCAAAAAAATGTACCCAAAATTTCGAGGAGCGCTCCAAGTCTGTTGTCCAAAGAGCAATGTGGTTCAATTTCATCCCAATCTCGCTCACATCTTTTCAGTATTGACGGGCGTCGCATAGCAGCCTATGCGGTTTATTGCAATATTCTGAAGGTTTCTGCATGAATCTGAATGTACCAGACACTCGTCAACTCGAACTGGCTCGGCGCTTGCGGGAAGGTCAACAAGTCATTGCGGTCGAGGCTGCTCAAGAATTTGACGTGTCAGTTGATACGATCCGGCGGGATATTCTCGCCCTCGAAGCAGAGGGAAAGGCCCAACGCGTTCGCGGTGGTGCTGTGCCTTTGTCCACTCCGGCACCGCCATTGCATAAAAGACTGTCGGGAGATGTCGCGCCTGACGCGAAGCTGGTATCTGCCGCTATCCGAGAGATAGGCAGTGCGGCGACACTCCTGATCGATGGAGGCACGACAACACTTGCCATAGTCGAACACCTGCCCCACGAAGAGGGTCGCCTTGTGATCACACCGTCGCCCTGGATTGCGATTGCCTGCCAGCAAAAAAACGTTCCGGTCTATGTTTTGGGTGGTAGCCTAAGGCCGCAAGGCGGCATTGCGACAGGAGACACCGCAATCGAACGGGTTGGGGATGTCGCGGCAGATGTTGCGATTCTGGGAGCGTGCGGACTGGAGGCAGAGTTCGGTTTAAGCTCGGACGATGCAGAAGAAGCCATGATGAAGAAGGCAATGCACCGGGCTGCAAGCCGCACTATTGTTGTGACTAGTCACGCGAAAATCGGCCTCAGAGCCCGTCATCGAACAGTAGCGCTCCCAGAGATAGATGCCGTTGTCACAGATTCAAACAACGCGACAACAGATTTGCTCGCGTCCCATACGCGTGTGGTGACCAAATGACCGACAGTTCTCGTGTAAGTGAACTGACCTCGAGAATTGGCCAGCCGACTAACCATTCGGCTACAAACTCGGCGCGTTTAGCCACACGTTTGGCCTTTTTTACGGCGGGTTTCTCCCTGGCCTGCTGCGCCCCCCTTTTTCCCTTTTTCAAAGAATCCGTTGACGTCGATAAAACGCAATTTGGGCTACTCCTGCTTTGTCTTGGATTTGGATCTATAGTCGCCATGCCGATTACCGGTGTCTTGGCAGCGCGCAGTGGAGCGCGTCCACTTATTTTGCTTGGAGGCTATGGTCTGATCGCCATGCTTCCCCTACTGGCACTATCGCAAACGCCAATAGCTTTGGGTGCAGCTTTTTTCGTTTTCGGAGCATCACTTGGAACCATCGACGTCGCAATGAACGTTCATGGCGCGGAAATTGAAGCTATCGAAAATCGACCACTTATGTCGAACTTTCACGCCCAGTTCAGTATTGGTGGGTTTTTCGGCGCTGGTTTGGTTACACTTTTGTTGTCGTTGTCCATCCCAGTTCTGGCTTGTGCCATCGTGGGGGCTATCGTGGCATTGGCTTCAATGCTGCTGGCCCGCTCCCGGTTTTTGGAGGTCAGTGGCAAGGATCCGGAACCCATTGTCGTTCCGCGCGGGGTTGTTCTGCTCTTAGCCATTTTGGCAGCAATCACGTTTTTGATCGAAGGTGCTCTGCTGGACTGGGGCGCTCTTCTGATCATTGATCTTGAACTCACCGAACCCGAAAGCGCCGGCGTCGGTTACATATTGTTCTCAATCGCAATGGTATTAGCCCGCCTGACTGGTGACCGAATTGTTGAGCGATGTGGGGAATATCTCGTGCTGCTGGTTGGCGGATCAATCGCAGTTCTTGGCATCGCGAGTATTCTGCTATCGACCAACTCGGTTGTTGCCATGCTTGGGTTTGTCTTGATTGGGCTCGGAGCGGCGAATGTGGTGCCGATCTTATTCAGCGCTGCTGGACGTCAAAACTTGATGCCACCGGGGATTGCTATCGCCTCGGTTACTACAACGGGATATGCAGGCATCCTTATGGGGCCAGCATTGATTGGTTTCATATCTGGGGCATCGACACTGGCGACGGCATTCTGGATTCTTGCGCTGCTCATGGTATCAGTTCCGATTTTCGCGAGACTGGTGGCAAAAGTCTGAACCCAGCATAGGCAACAGTCTCGATAATTTTCGTCAGTACCTACTCAGTGTTTCCAGTATCATATTCCGCGTATTGACGTCGTTGTGGAAAATCCTGTCGGCGAGAAACTCGGACGGAAACTCAGGCCATGTCCCGTGCATTTCAGCGACGAGCCGTCGTGCTTCTTCTGAATTTCCCAACTTATCGTACGCAACAGCTTGGAATAAGAGCGAAGGAGCACTGACTGGCGCTCCGGCAGCTGGTGCGCCCTGGAAGGCTTCAACAACATTTTCGTAGTTCCCGAGCATAAGTTGCGAAACGCCCCAGATGTTTCTCGCACCAAACCTACCAGAGCCTGATTTGGGCCTCTCCGGGTTGCTAACCTCGGCAGCAAGTTCCGGGGCGTTAGCCAAGATGGCGGTGATACCTGCAAGGTCGAGAATATGGCCATCATTCGGCGCCAGTTCGACGGACATTCTTGCGTACTTCAATGCCTCGTTTGGCTGGTTTTTGACAGCCAGCACCCAACCATTTGCGCCGTTTGCCCATGCATCGACGGGGGACAATTCAAGCCCTATTCCAGACATTTCTGAGGCTTGGTTGAAGAGATCCTCCCTCTGTGCTTCATCCGGCGACAACACTGCTAGGATCGCCAGGACCTGCGCTGATCCAGCATAGCCATCAGACAGAGCCGGGTCGAGTTCCATCGCGTGCTGGAACATTCCCAGTGCTATTTGCTGACGTTTGACATCAAAAACGGGAAAAAACATGCCTCGGGCTTGGTCCGCAAGGTTGGCAGCCTGGAGTCTTGTCAATGATTGTTCACCAAGCGCCACACGTTCTGCTTCTTCGATGGATCGAGTTGTTGGCACAACCTCCCTGTTATCCTGGCTCGTCCAGATTCCAAGCACAGCGACTAATGCAAGAACACCCAGTCCGGCTGGCAGCAGTTTCAGCGAACGCCGACGCTCATCAGGCTCATCGCTGTCCCACGCACTCGATGTGCGATCTTCATTTGTAGGTACGTAGGAAAACCGCGGCTTGTATCCGCCAGGGTCAACAAAGATGCGAACTCCATTGCCGTCCCAGTGATCTTCGTAGAACTGATGCAAAAGACGACGCAGTCGCCTAGCCTCAACGCGAACCAGGTTTTGACCACCAGTACCATCTATTCGCCGTCCATAGACCTCAACAGCGATAGCTTTACCTCTAATCTGATTGCTTCGACCAGATAGAGATTCCTCGACTATGTAGGTGAGAAATTGCGTGAGTCGGGGTGAAGCTTGAAACCCGTCGCTTGATACAATTCGACTCAGAGCTTCCTGGATGAGCTCCGGAGAAGGCTGTCCAACATGTTGATTTATTGGCAATTCGTTGGATTTGTTCAATGTCAACTCACCCCCAACTCACGGTGACTCACTTGGCCTTTGCGGTCAACCGCACTCATCTTGATTTGAGAATAGATAGTGGGTGTCGGGATTTTTCCAGTGACGGTGGACCTGATTGAAGAAATTCCAGAACTTTCCGATGTGCTGTCGAGGCACATCGAAACGGACGCGCTTCTCGGCGAGGTCATCGAAGACCTGAAGAAAGCATCTGCGTTTTCGAAAGACGCATCGATCACGGCCTCAGAGCGCGCCGAATGGGCCCACATCAAATCTGAACTCATCAACGAGCTTCGCCGGATATTGAAGCGCAAACTGTGAGATACTTTTAACTGAGGACCGATCCATGACCAAGGAAGACAATAGAAAAGACCAGGACGACAAACAGGCTCAGGCGTCAGACCAAATTGAAGACCCGTCGCGGCGGAGTGTTCTAAAGGGCTTGGCTACTGGAGCGGCTGCGACAGGGGCAGCTGGGTTTGCGGCAGGAAGCGCCGAGGCCCACGAAGGAGACGGCCCTCTAGGAGAAACACTCAAAAACCCATATGGTGGTCGACCCGCAGGCGGCATATCTTTGCCGGAGTACTTCCGTCCTACGAAGTACATGACTGGTTCAAACGCGAACTATTTTCCACTGAGTGAGGAGTTGGGGCCAGATGAGATGCGCATCTCATTCTGCGGTTCAACACCCTATCCGCCGCGCGAAGATCAGGCGGGTACTTGTATCATGGTAGAATTGGGAAATGGAAAACGGTTCTTCTTCGACTTTGGATCCGGTTGTGTCCGCAACATCATCGCCATGCAGGTGCCGGGGCAGCTGATCAACGACATCTTTATCTCTCACCTGCATGTCGATCACTACGCCGACATCCCTTACATCTACCCGTTCCGGGCCTGGTCGGGAGGGTACACTCCACTTCGTATTCACGGCCCGTCCGGTCGGACACCCGAGCTTGGAACAGCCGGAATGGTTAAAGGCATGCAACAGATGCTCAAATGGCATCTGGAGGCCTTCGATGTTTTCCCGATTGGGGACGGCTACGAGATCGAAGTCAACGAGTTTGATTTCAGCCAAGAAGGCGGCATCGTTTATGACCAAGACGGTGTGACTGTTCGATCTTGGCCCCGCAGCCACGCCAAAGACGGTGCAGTTGGGTATCGGCTCGATTGGAATGGTCTGAGCTTTGTATGGACAGGCGATGGTCGCCCGGATGAGCTTTCAAGGAAATACGGCGAAGGCGTTGATGTCTTTGTAACCGAAATGTCCGGACAGGACATAGGTCAGCTGATGACCTATAAATACGGTATCCCACAGGAATTGTTTAATTACACAATCGATACGCATCATACCTCCCACTATGCTGTGGGTAAGCTCTTTGCTGACACAAAGCCGCGTTTGGGAATGGTGACGCACTATACGCAAGACGAAGACATCGACGCTGAAATGCTGGCGGGTATTCGCGCCCATTACGACGGCCTTTTCCAATGGGGTCTCGATGTTGCCGTTGTTAACGTGACTAAGGATGCGATCTGGTATCGGAAAGCCGCATTGCCCGGAAAATCTGGCACAGTTCCGCCATTCCGCGAACTGGCTGCGGCAGCAGAGGCCGGGCGCATCGAGCTTCCAGAGGAAGTTACTTTGCCGAACCCAAGGCTTACCCGAGCGGATCAGCAAGATCAGAAGTATCGAGATATGGAGATCGATCCACGCGAATACTACCCAACTGACGTTTTCCGAGCGCCCGGCGGAGACTGGCCGCAGAACTTTACCATCAAAGTCTCGGATGTAATCGGCTCGCGCGAAGAAGACTGAGAGGAGATCCAATCATGATTGAATTCGGTTCGACTTCTGCAATCCCCGTAACGATCCTTACCGGCTTTCTCGGAGCCGGTAAGACAACACTTTTGAACCGCATCCTGACAGGTAATCACGGGTTGCGGGTTGCGGTTCTGGTGAATGACTTTGGATCAATAGACGTGGACGCTGACTTAGTAGTCGGTCTCGAAGATGATGTGATGAGTCTGGCAAATGGCTGCGTTTGCTGCTCGATCCGAGATGATCTGATCGAAACGGTGGAAGCCGTTCTCGCCCGGCCTGAGAAACCGGAATACATCGTCCTTGAAGCAAGCGGAGTGTCGGACCCGTCATCAATTGCGATGACATTCACCGATCAGAAGTTTCGGGACATGATCCGCTTGGACAGCCTCATGTGCCTGGTCGATGCGGAACAGCTATTTTCTGCGCCGGAGCAAATGGAACTGAAGCTCCGTCAAATCGCGTTCTCGGACATGGTTATTTTGAACAAGGTCGACCTCGTCGACAGGGCGGCTGTTCAAAGGGTGCACGATTGGCTTGGGTCTCGCTTCCGTCGATATCGTCTGGTCGAAGCTGTCAACGCAGACGTCCCACTGGATATACTTCTTTCCGTTGGTCGTTTTGCCGCCGAACAGCTCGAAACAGAAATACCCGATCATCACGAACATGGACCGGATTGTGGTTGCCATCACTCTGATCACTCGGACAGCTTCTCAACAACTATGATGAAAGCTGAACGCCCGATAAGCCTATCCTCTCTCAGGAGTGCAATTCGGAAGCTTCCGGGCGACGTTTATCGTCTCAAGGGTTTTGTTTTCAGCGAGGAGGATCCAGATCATCGCATTCTTGTTCAGGTGGTTGGAAAACGTATGGACATCGCACGGGATGGTGCTTGGGGTGACCGCAAACCCGAAACACGGCTTGTCGCTATAGGCGCACCGGGGGCGCTCTCCGAGGATGTCCTTTCGGATACGCTTATGGAGACAGTCTGAAAGCCAAGTTCGATGAAGTATTTGGGCTATAAGTCAGCCGTGCTGAATAATTTCATCTAGTTCGGCGGCGGCGGACTGTGAGTGGGCCATTGATTTCATTGCCAACCTGGCGATCTCAAGTGCAAGCCACCCATGAGAAAACGGCCAGCTGAAGGGAACCGCCTATGAATCTAAGGTTGCTACGCTGCTCCATACTTGCCGGGATTAGTGCCCTTTCTGGTACTGCGTGGGCAGAGTCCCAGGAAGAAGAACTAGCAAAGCAACTTGCTAACCCAGTGGCCGCTCTCATTAGTGTGCCATTCCAGCTGAATTATGATCAGAATTTGGGTGCCGACGGAAATGGTTCGCGTTGGATATTAAACGTACAACCGGTTGTTCCCTTTGATCTTACGGATGATTGGAACCTCATATCCCGAACGATTCTTCCAATTGCCTCCATAGATGGCGGCCTAGCGGGTTCCGGTTCCGAAACTGGGCTAGGAGATACCGTCCAAAGTTTTTTTCTTTCGCCCAAAAAGCCGAGCGCTGGCGGTTGGATCTGGGGGGCTGGACCCGTTTTTCTGCTGCCGACGTCGACAGATAACAGTTTAGGTCTCGGAGAGTGGGGTGCTGGAGTTACCGGCGTGGCTCTCAAACAGCAGGGTCCTTGGACATATGGTGGCCTTACAAATCACATTTGGGACATTGATGGTAACACCGACATCAACCAGACGTTCTTACAGCCATTTATTTCCTACACAAATTCGAACGCGTGGACGTTCACTTTAAACACTGAGTCCACCTACGACTGGGAAAACGATCAATGGTCTGTGCCAATCAACGGTGTTGTCACCAAAGTTACCCAACTCGGCGATCAACTTATCAGCGTAGGCGGAGGAATACGCTATTGGGCCGACGGCCCCGATAGTGGGCCCGACGGTTGGGGCGCGAGACTTGTGGCTACCTTTCTGTTTCCCAAATAGTTGAGCCTTTCCTCAGTGAATATCGCTACCGGATGCAGGCATTGCGCGGATTAAAGTGAATAGCGGTTTTGTCTCTCGAACGTCTGGGTCGTTGCGCAACTCGGAGTTTGCAAAACACGATTTTGAAGGTCTGCTTTGGGCTGCCATCGGTCACAGATGAGAAGAGCTACGGACTGACACCTTTAGAATTGATATTTCGAAGTGAACCTTAGTTAGCAACGCGAAATGCGTTAATCATTCACCTTAATTCTAGGTTTCGCCAGCCAATAAGACATTTTGCTCGGCTGTGTGTTTCAACGCAAGTTTGGGAACTTGCAGGCTTAGCAAAATGCCCAGGCACAAGTTTTGGTCACAAAAATCTATTCGTCTGTTAATTTTGGTTCAGAGGAATTGGTTTAGCTAAAAGGATCACATCGACTGATGAAGCGGAAAATTGCTGCGATCCTAAGCCTCGATGTCGTCGATTATACCAAGCGCATGTCAGAGGATGCTGAGACCACGCTGAACACTCTACAACGCATTTTGGACGATGTGATCAGACCGTTGGTCCATGAAAACAAAGGACGAATATTCAAGCTGATGGGAGATGGTGCTTTGGTTGAGTTTGTTGCAGCCACAGACGCAATTAATGCTGCCAGCCAGATTTTCAATCAGATGAGAGATGAAGACGTAACACTTCGAGGAGGTCTCCACGTTGGCGACGTAATGCCAAATGGCAAAGACTTGTTCGGAGAGGCCGTGAATGTTGCGTCTCGCCTTCAGTCCAGCGCGCATATTGGAAGTTGTCTCGTCAGCAAGACAGCTGCTGAAGTTGCGGGAACTTCGCTGGCGGTTGCTTTGCGACCAGAAAGCTCGATACGGTTGAAGGGAATTCCAAATCCAGTGGAAGCCTACTCTATTGATTTAGATGGTGACAAAAGACGCGCAAGGAACAAGCTGCTGGCTAACTCTCAAGACGTCCGCTTTGCAAAATCAAAAGACGGTACAACGCTTGCCTGGACATCCACTGGAAGCGGTAGAAAGTTACTGGTCACACCAAACTGGCTCAGGCATCTGGAATACGATTGGACGATGAACACCATCGCCGGGTGGTTGCCGCTGCTTTCTGAAAATCACTGCCTTTATCGGTTTGATGGTAGAAACAATGGCTTGTCCCAGCGGGGCGTGCAGGATGTGTCTTTGAATCGAATCGTCGAAGATGTTGAGGCCGTACTGGACGCAGCCGGGATCGAAAAAGTTCCATTGTTTGGCATTTCTTTTGGGGCAACCATTGCGGCGGCCTTTGCCGCACATAATCCTGACCGTGTTTCGGGGTTGGTTCTACTCGGTGGATTTGCACAAGGACTCGCGGTGCGTTCACAGCCCGGAATTGCCGCGCTTGGGCAAGCAATGATGGATATGAGTCTTGAAGGCTGGAACGATGAATACCCTTCTGCAAGAGACTTGATGGCCCAATCATTTGCTCCAACCGCAAGTCCGCATGACCAGCGCACTTATGCAGAATTTATGAAAGTGGCAATGGACCATCAGGATTGGCTCAAGATTGGACCACTGGTCGCAGGGGTCGACGTAACCGATCTACTTCTGCGGATCACCTGTCCGGCTCTGGTTATGCACGCTAATCGAGACAGGATGCACAGTGTTGAACAAGGTAGGATATTCGCCTCCGGCATCAAGAATGCGCGCTTTATTGGCCTTGAGACAGCAAACAATACGATGCCAGAGTATGATCCTGCCTGGCCTAAAGCCCTAGTGGAAATAGAGCGTTTTTTGAATTCAATTTGAGCAGTGTACGTTGTTCATCGCCAAAACTTTATTGTTCGAAGGTAAGAGGATGCCGTGCGCCCTTCGATTTTCGATACTGGAATTTGAAAACTCTAGGCTTCTCGTCATCGACCGCTTTGTCCTGATCTCGGAAATAGCAAAGTCTTGTTACGAATGTCCGGTTTGGGCTGCGATCAGCTAATTGTGTAAGACGCATCCAGCAGAGTCGTGGCTCCTAAAACTACATTCCACCACTGGGTAAACCCGACACCGACTGACAGCTATTTTTAGTCCAAGTATTCAACAACCATCCTGTTGTTCTTGTCTTTGTGCATATCCCAATAACTCTTGGTAATCTGACTTGTGATTTGGCCGGGAGAACCAGTGCCAATGCTTTGGCCATTCACTTTGGTCACCGGCATGATCCCTCCGGCGGTTGAAGATATAAACACCTCATCTGCACCGAGAAGTTGGTCTTGGGGTATGTCGACGGCTGAGCAGTCGATACCCAGGTTCGTGCAAATGTCGAAGACCGTCTGACGAGTGACCCCGAGAAGCACGCCGAACTTCGGAGTTAGAACTTTTCCGTCGATGACGGCAAAAATATTGAATCCGGGCCCTTCAGATACGTTACCATTTGTATCGACAAGGATCGCAGTATCAGCACCGCGGTCGTAAGCCTCGTAGAGGCCTTTGACCAGATCCAACCAATGATAGTTCTTCACAGTCGGATCAACTGACTGCGGAGAAATGCGGACCAAGGATGATATTGCTGCATTTAATCCATGTTTCATCTGCTCTGGATTGGCCACCGATCCAAACGGTATTGCGAATGCGATGAACTGGTTGACCGCATCACGTGGATCCCGACTGAGTGTCGGAGACATACCGCGTGTACAAATGAACTCGACGTAGGAGTTCTTTAACCCTGACAGTGCGACGCAGTTGTGCAGTATCTCGATGACCTGTTCTCGGTCATACTCAATTGACATATGCAGCTTTTCCAAACCTGCAAAGAACCGATCAAGGTGATTTTCGAGTCGAAAGAAGGCTCCGTTCCAAACATGGACGACATCATACGTCGCGTCGGAATGAAGTAGCCCATAGTCCAGCACCGAAATCTTGGCTTCCGAAATCGGCAAATACTGCCCGTCCATGAAAGCCACGCCGGGAGGATATGTTTTTGGGTCAGAGTAATGCTCGGAGAGATTGGGTAAAACAGTCATGAATAGAAGCTACCGGAGTACGGACAGAAATCGCAATGTCCGTTTTGGGCTGCGAGCGCTGAAGCATCTATCTGCAATGGAAAGCTCTCAAACTGGGCTTTAGGGCAATTTAGGTTGACAATTCATCTGTGAAATCGCCGGATTTCTTGGGTAACAATTTTGGAGGTGGTGAACGCTCGCCGCTCCGGTCTGCGGCTGACACCAAATTAGGAGATACGCAATTTCTATCGACAGTTTTGCGGAAACCGAGATTGGAACACACCTCGCCGACGCTGCACGTCGTTGCCGCATGGTTTTCTTCACTGGATTACCGGCGTCTGGAAAGTCATTTCTGTTGCGCCAGCAAATATCCATTTCGGTCTCCTTGGGACGTCGCGTACATATCATGCGGTGGGATAAAGGACTCGCGGCGTTTCAGACCGAAGACATTCTAGCAAAGTATCCAGATGTTTCAGATGGAACTCATCCGTTGATCCGCAAGGCAGCCGGATTGTGGGGCCGGAGAGCCCTGGCGCGATGGCTGACAGAGACTACCGATCCCACAGACATGATTGTCGGTGAAGTCCCTATCATCGGAAACAGGTTTTCCGAGTTCATCCAGGCGCAGCCGGATCAGGTTGAACCAGCCTTAGCATCCGAGGAAACCACATTCATCTATCCTGTTCCTACAAAGAACTTGCGTGCCAAACTCGAAGCTATCCGAAGGTCTACATTTGCGAACCCCAGACATACTGATGAGGCCAGAGATGCGCCTCCATCGACAATGGAACTGGCTTGGCGTTTGACGTGTGCCAAGGCCGCAGAGTTAGGTTTTGTCTCTGAAGCGGACAGTCATTCTCCGTACGAGGAGATTATTTATGTGCGGTTTTTTGAGCATCTACTGCAACATCGAAACGCCATCAGAATTGGGGTCGATACGATTTATTCAAATGCCGGGTCAGCCCATGATCTGGGGGTGAGTATTTTAGAACTCAATGCAAGCCCGGATGAAGTACGGTGTGTAGTCGCAGAGGTAGAGGCTGCATTTACAGTCGAGGAAGCTATCCGAGACGTTGAAAACTGGTATCGGGTGTAGCCTCGTGCAAAAGTTCGCTCTTTGGCATTTTGGAAACTGCAAAGTCTAATTTTGCATGTCCGCTTTGGGTTCGCGCTGCCGAAAAATAGGGCGCAGAGAAACGCATAATTGAGGCCGCGCCGGTTGGGCAAAAGAGTTAATGTCGGCGTCAGCCGGTCAAACTTGCCGCCCGTAACCCATTGGCAAGACGTTCAAAATCATCCGGTCGTCGCCACATAGACCGAAACCCGCGGGCAAGACTATCTACTGTGTCATCCTCATCCACAATACCTCGGCTTGTGAACTCATCGTGACGTTCGGTGACGAATTCTCGCAATGCGTCGGAGGCGTCTCGCTCTCGTCCGAGCTGCGCGTAAGACGCGGCAACAAATGCAGTGGCCAACGAGTTAAGCCGCGCTGCTCCCATTAGAAAACCAAGCACTGCTTCATAGTTACCGTTGAAAAATTCGACCTGCCCCATAATCCAGTCGATGGCAGGCGGATGTAGCGGGTCCAGCGCCATAGCTTCCGAAACTACGTCGCGTGCCTTTTCGTGCTGGCCGAGCAGTAGGAAAGCATAGCCACACCAAGCCATCGACTCCGCCTCGCTTTCTATCATGGAAAGTGTCTTGTTGAATTGCGCTTCGGCCTCGCTCCACAGCCCGGCACAGAGATAAGCAAACCCAAGCTGGTCTTGAATGTAGACGTCCCGGTTATCCAGTGCCACGCCCTTTCGGGCGATCTTCAACGTGTGGGCCGGTGCGTCAGCGTCTGCCAGACCAAGCCACAAGTCTATGACATATGTGTCCGAAAGATACATGTAAGATCGCGCGATGGTCGGATCGAGCGCGACCGCTCGTTCCAACAACGCTCTCGCCTTGGCCGTATCTCGTGCGTTCAAGCCGTCGCGTAGTGCCTTGCCCTTGAGCATCAGCTCATAGGCCTTCATCTGATCCGTTGGTTTCTGTGTCGAACGGTCGACGACATCGTGCTGGACCCTGCCTGGCAACACTGCGACGATATTTCGGGCCACCTCGTCTTGTACCGCCAGAACGTCCTCCAGTTCGTGGTCGTATCGATCCGACCAAAGTTGAGTACCTGTACGGGCGTCTGCGAGCTGTACCGAGATCCTCACGCGGCTGCCAGCCTTCCGCACGCTGCCTTCAACCAGGTAATCTGCGCCGAGAGCCTCCGCGATTTTGGCTGGATCTGTGTCCTGTGTCCGGAACCTGAAAGACGCATTTCTGGAAACAACCTTGAGCGTCCGAAAACGCGATAAGCCCACAATAATGTCTTCCGCAATCCCGTCGCTAAAAAAGGCCTGCTCGGGGTCATCGCTCATGTTGTGTAGAGGCAAGACAGCAATAGTGGCTTTTCCTGATGATTCAGGCTGAGGCGGTTTAGCGCGTACTGCGCTTGACCCCCCAATGCGCCAAGCATGTACCGGTTCGGCAACGTTCTTTACCGTGTGCTGACCAGTATCCTCCCAGGCGACCGGTATACGGTTCCCGACCACACGATAAACAGCGTCCGACACCAATACACCGCCGGGTGGGGCAAGCTGCTCCAACCTCGACGCAAGGTTCACACCGGACCCAAAAACATCTCCGTCGCGCATGATGATGTCGCCAAGAGTGACGCCGATGCGAAAGCGAAGCGGGTCGGAGCCCACTACCGCCGAATTTTGCCATTCAACCGCGCAGGAAACGGCATCGACAGCGCTGTCGAAACTGGCGAGCAGACCGTCACCCATTTGTTTGACGATGCGACCGTGATGCCGACCGACAAGCGGTGCAGCAATATCTTCAATGTGCGCTGAGAGGACTTCGAGCGTGCCTACTTCGTCCCGCTCCATCCGGGCGGTGAAGCCGACTAGATCTGCAATCAGGATGGCCGCCAGCTTTCGCTCCACGTGTTCTCCTCCTTTCTGTTACATACTGGTCGCTATGTGTTTAGACCATGCGAAAGTGAACAGGGGCGGTGTCTGATCTTGTTTGAAGTCTGTTTCGGCGTTCCAGAACTATGCCAATAGTCTGTGCTTAAAGCTTAAAGCCCAAGTAGAAATAGAGCGTTTTTTGAGTTCAATTCGAACAGTGTACGTTGTTCTTCGCCGAGTCTATATTGGTTGAAGGAAAGAGGGAAAGGTCGGTCTGGGTGTCGACTATGTCAAAAATTTCATTCGGTCGCAGTTCATGAGCAATGTTTCTTATGATTTTTCGGGACGCGTGGCGGTTGTCACGGGCGGATCAAACGGCATTGGAGCAGAGATTGCCCGCCACTATCACGCCGCTGGCGCGCAAGTTGCAATCTGGGACCTGGCACTGCCAGAAAACGTAAATATCCCGCATCAGTTTTGTCAGGTAGATGTGAGCGATCTGAAGCAGATCAGAAGCGCTGTTGCGGACACCGTGCAACAACTTGGAGGCATCGACTTTCTTTCACACAACGCCGGGTTTGCAGGGTCGACAATTCCTGTCACAGAATATGACCCAGATGAATGGCAAAAGATCATTGACGTAAATCTGACTGGAACCTTTCGGCTGTGCCACGCTGTGGTTCCTGTCATGCGCCGGGCCGGGTTCGGGCGAATTACAAATATGGCATCCCTTGCTGGCAAAGAAGGGACCCCAAACGCATCTGCATATAGCGCGGCAAAGGCGGGAGTTATTGGCTTCACCAAATCTTTGGCCAAGGAACTGGCGGAAACAAATATTCGTGTGAATTGCGTCGCGCCTGCTGCCGTTAAAACCGCAATCCTCGAACAGATGACTCCAAAGTTTGTTCAAATCATGATCGACAAATCGCCAATGAAGCGCCTAGGAGAAATCGAAGAAGTCGCCGAACTGGTAATGTGGCTCAGTTCGACCGCGTGCACGTTCAACACTGGCGCCGTTTTTGATCTCTCTGGTGGCAGAGCAACTTATTAATCCTACTCACCCGTGCGAGCTTAGTAGCAAAGGTCGGTTGCGTCTGGTTCCGGAGCAACGAGGACCAGACTTTGGTGCGAGTGCTGCAAAAGCTCGCTTTGTCCGCATCTCAGAGATTGCTAAGCCTAGTGATGAAGGTCCGCTTCGGGCTGCCACTCGTCATTAGAGCGAACAGTGGTGAACGCGGCTTCGAGCTTAACGCCGCTAATTCGCTGGAGCGGCAAACCCTCTATTCCAAAGTTGTATTGGGCCGCAGCAAGCGGTGATGCCGCCACGGCCCACATGCTATTGCGTCAATTCGTTGGGGTCACATCGACCAACGTGGGTTCTCGATCACCGCTGGTTTCAAAGACGATCATCTCGTCTCCCATAGCTCCGAAGTCAACTTGCTTCATATCGACCATGTGCACCGTTCGGTCGTACATCGTGTGATAGTAGTAGACAAGGTTTAGGGAGTCCGCAGCGGTCGTGATCTGCGTTGCGCTGTAAAGTAGGTCGTCCGATTGCACATCGTCTTGAGCGCCCTCCGCTGCATCGGCCGGAATGTTGAAATTATCCAGAATGCGAAACGCCTCGCGCACGGTGTCATAGCCACCTTGCGTCTCCCGCGCCGTCTGGGAAAAGGCGACTGCGCGGACAAACCGGGATGGGGGTGTGAAGTCGCCTGGCAGCCCTATCATTCCACTCCCAGCGCCAAGGGGCGCGAAAGTAACGCCACTTGCCTCAACTTCCGGAAGCCCAAGGGCCGACAGGTTTACGTAGTTGTTTAGGTTCGTCATGTGCCAATCGTAGTTTGGCGAATTGGTGATGACGCCAAGCGGGGCATCGAAAATCGTCAGCTCGCCATCAATGTACTCAACCACGATCTTTCCGCCGAGCCGGTCAGCAACCAACATGTGAAAGGGGAAGGGAAATCCGAGAGTCTCATCCACGACCCCGACGACACGGACATCCGCCAACCCGGTGGCAGCCTCTTCAACCGTCTCAAACTGGGAAAGAACATAGCTGGCTAGCAAATCGCCGGGGATCGTGTTGTCAGCAAGGTCAGGATCGTACTCCTGATACTCGGTAAATCCGGGCAGATAAAACAATCCGGCGGTCAATCCAGCTTCGTTGATCCCATCTGCGGGAGCCCCATGATCCAACATGCTGATACCGACCATTCCAAATCGGCCGGTCCAGTTTGCTCCGTCTTGCCCATCTGGCATTTCGCCTGCGGAATACGTGAAACCTCGCGGAATGATGTTAATCTTTGTCTCAAGATCGAACGGCCCCCATTCGGCGGTCCTAGCGCGAACGATGCTTCCATCCTGTCCTGTCAACATGATGCCAGTGCATCCCCAAGCCATCGATACAGACGCTATAAAGGCCATGGCTGCTTTTGGCAGTGTCCGAAACATATCAATATGACGCATGGTCGTTCTCCAATTGGACTGATCTCATGAACTCACTCGACCAAGCTACCACACCGGTTCTCAAGTTGAATGATGTTTGCATGATCTCTAAATAGGCAAAAAAGTCCGCCTATTCCGTCCTTCGGACTTTGCAAAGTCCGTCTCTGAATGTCTGCTTCGGGCTGCTTACAGCCAATTATGCGAGAGGTAGCGAAGGTCGACTACGAGTCCATTGTGCCCGACGCTGCGGCGCGCATCAAATTTTGCATTGGGCATTCTTTAAACTAATTCACGTTGACTACCTTCAGCACAGAGACGCGGAGTGCATCGAGCAGTTGCACTAAGTGCTTTCTGTTTTTCGCCGTGTATTTTGCCGCCGTCGCAGTGCGTTGGATAAAGTCTGCATATTGGGCCACCGACAAATCCGCAGCCCTAAGGTCATCCGAGAAAGGCTCTAAAATTCGGGCAATAATCTCAGTGTTCCGTTGAGCACCTGCTTCAAGCTCCTCCTGCGAAGAAGCGGTTACGCCCGCAATGATGTCTTCGGCATTCGGCGAGGATTGAAGGACATCGTAGTGCTCAATCACGGTGTGCTGGAAGATCACATCCAATTGCGCACTGAGTCCCGTTGCATTCATTAGCCCGGCCTCAATGTCTACGACAACCTTGTCCGCCATTGATCGGATCGTGGCCTGTAAAACTGCGTCTTTATTGGCGAATGCCTTGTAGAGCGTCTGTCGCGATAACCCTGCTTCTTCCGCAATGTCGTTCATGCTTGTCCGTTTAACCCCGAAACGAAGAAAGAGTCGGACTGCTGCGTCGAGGATGTGGGCGTCGCGATTTTTCATAAAGGGCATATTGACATTGCGTGGATGACTGTCAATATTTACAATCAGACATCAAATGTAAAGTTTGTGGAGCCATTCATGACCACCACTTCCCAAAAAATTGCCATTGTCACCGGAGCCAACAATGGCATCGGATTTGAAACAACAATCGGCATGGCCCAGGCCGGGTTCCATGTAGTGATGGCCTGCCGCAATCTCGAAAAGGCAAAAACCGCTCGGGACGACGTGCTGGCACGCGTGCCGTCAGCGTCGCTTGATGTGATGCCGCTAAACCTAGGCGATTTTGCCTCCGTCAGAAGCTTTGCCGAGGCGTTCCGCGCGCGCTATGCGAAGCTCGACGTGCTGATCAACAATGCGGGCATCCTGCTTTACACCGCTGAGACGAATGGCGATGGGATCGAACTGCAATTCGCGACCAATCACCTCGGTCATTTTCTTTTGACGGCGTTACTGATCGACCTCGTGCCAGACGATCCGGCATCCCGGATCGTGGCGCTTTCAAGCCTCGGGCACAAGGGTGCCACCATCGAGTTTGATGATCTGACCTGTGGCCAGGATGGCGGCATTGCTTATGGTCAATCGAAACTCGCGAACCTTTTGTTTGGGGACGAGCTAAACCGTCGCCTACGGGCTTCTGGGCGTAGGCTAAAAGCACTGTCCGTCCATCCCGGCGGTTCTGAGTCCGGTCTGTTCCATAACGTTGCCCCGGATCAGCTCGCGCAGATGAAGGCACAAGTTAAACAGTTCCTACATTCTCCAGAAGAAGCCGCGAAACCCACCCTGTACGCCGCCCTGTCCACGGATGTCCAAGGAGGCGATTACTACGGCCCCACCGGCCCCCAGGAAATGAGTGGGGAGGTCGGAGTGGCCACCCGCGATCCGATTACCGTGAATATCGAGATTGCTACCCGGCTATGGGCCCTGTCCGAAGAGCTTACCGGCCGATCCTTCAAAATCTGACCCCGCCATCCATTCCAGAAGCGACAGTGCTGACCTCCCAAAAGGAAAGATCATGCAAGATTTCAAGAGCAAGACCGTTGTCATCACCGGCTCCGCGACGGGGATCGGTAAAGAGCTCGCCCTCCAGACGGGGTTGGAAGGCGCAAAAGTCATCATCTGCGGTCGCCGTATGGATCGCGTTCAAGAGACAGTGGCGGAATTGAAAGCCAAAGGGATCAAAGTGGCGGGAACCGCCTGCGATGTCGCGGATCGCGAACAAGTGGAAGCGCTGGCAGACTATGCCGAGGCAGAGTTTGGTCTGGTTGATGTGCTCATCAACAACGCTGGCATCGGCCAGGATCCCACGCCGCTGATCGACATGGATCTGGATGTGTTCCGGTGTGTCTATGAGATCAACATATTCGGAACGCTCAATGGAATTCAGGTCTTTGGGCGCAGAATGCTCGACCGCGGAACACCATGCGCGATCTACAATCTTGGCTCCGAAAACAGTGTCTTCACGGCCGTACCTTCCTCACATGCCTATGTCTCGTCCAAGCATGCCCTTTTAGCCATCACGGAACTTCTGGCTGAAGAGACGCCGGACTTCATGGACGTGGCCCTGATCATGCCCGGCTTGGTAGTTTCCGAGATGAGCCTGGGCCTTGGCATGCCGACGGACCAGTTTGTAAAGCGGGTGCTTAATCAGCTGAAAGCCCGCGAATTTTTCGCGGTTAGTCATGCCTACAACAAGGTTCGCATTGATGACCGCTATGGAAAACTCGCGCGCGCCTATGACACCTACGCCCCGCGATACGAAGGCGACATCGAATACGATATCCGCAATTTTCTAGAGACGTCGGCGGTCGGGGCTTAGGCCCTGCCAGGTAACCTTCCAATTCACATCAATCATTTGGGAGCCGAGTCTCCGGGACGGTAGATCATGCAAAAAACACTTTCACGCATCTTCAGTTTGTTGTTGATCCTCGCTGCTCTGATCATGCTCAGCTGGGGTCTCTTAGGCTTTCTGGAGCACTTCGCAGGATTTGCCCCGCTGATGCCCCTACAAAACGAGACATTCCCAATTGGCATGCAGACCCTACATTGGGTTTTGATCACTGTGTCGGGGGCCACGTTCCTTGCCGGTTACACTTTGCGCTGGCGCTACACGCCCATCGCAATGCTTGTGATGTTTACAGCACTTGCCACGATGTGCGCGGTCCAAACCTTCGACATGCTGCAAAACCCAGATCGCTACCGCAACTTCGTGGTGGAGTGCATCAACTACACTCTCATTTCTATCTACCTCTTCCGGTCGCAGCGCATGCGTGGCCGGTTCGGGCGGATCACCGTTGAGACGGCGCTCCGCGCCGCGCCTCTAGAGGCTTGAACCGATCAAAAAAAGGAAGATCATGGAAACTGGTAGAACTGAGAAGGTCAGCTTCTCTCATCACAAAATCCACACCGACATCATCATCAACACGGTGCCCGAAGCCGTTTGGGCGGTTCTAACCGATACTGCCAACTACAGCTCCTGGGCTGCGTTCCTTGTGGGAATCGAAGGCCAGATCGCGGACGGTGAAAGCATCAATGTTGCCTTCCAGCTGGATCCCAACAAGGACAAGCTCACACGGATTGATCACACGATCACTATGGTAGACGGCCACGAGTTCTACTGGGCTGAAAGAGGACCCGGCGGCATCCGCGATAACCACCATTTCAAGGTTGAGGCCGCCGCAGATGGAAAGACCCGGTTCGTGCAATCGGACGAGATCATCGGCGGCATGACTTTCCTGATGGGTGGACGGTTGGCGAAATTGTACCTGGAGGGCTACCAGGCATTTAATCGCGGCCTGAAGGCGGAAGCGGAGCGACGCGACAATGTCGGATGATCCCACCGTAAGAGCCCTCGGGCGCGTTCTGCTTACAGGGGCAACCGGCATGGTCGGGTCATCTGTTCTGACTGCATTGCTGGAGGAGGAGAGCGTAACAGAGGTTGTTTCTCTTGGGCGGAGATCTTCGGGTCGCAATCACGCCAAGCTGACCGACGTCAGCTTTACGGATTTCGGGAACTCAGACTCATATACCCAGTATCTGACCAGTATCGACACGGTGTTTCATTGTCTGGCAACCTACTCAGCCCGCGTCAGTAGGGAGGCTTATTCCGAGATCACCGTCGATTGGCTGATCAACCTTGTACGGGCTTGTGAGGAAACAACGCCGGAAGCAACATTCTGCCTGCTCTCGGCCCAAGGTGCGCGAGCCGACGGGGGTGGCATGTCGTTTGCTTTGAAAGTCAAAGGTGAAGCTGAGACTGTTTTTTTCGCCTCCCATATCAAACGCAAGTTTGCCTTTCGCCCCGGCTACATCGCCCCATCGGAACGAAGAAGATGGAAACCGGTAGACTATCTGTTTGCACCGCTTCAAAGCCTAGCTCCGTCTATCGGCGTGACATCCGATGAACTAGCACAAGCTATGGTCAGAACGGCCATCAACAACGCTAGGTCTTCCGCTCTCCTGGAAAACAGTGAAATGCGAGCTTTATTGGGGTGAATAGCGAATTTCTGGACCTTGAGAGATATCGGCCGCAGGCAAAGCGGTCATTGGCCAATTTGGAGCAACGTCCGCAATGTCCCCTATCGGTAGCTGCAAAGTTTAGTTGGGAATGTCCGGTTTGGGCTGGACCAGTCGCTAAGGCAACTAGAAGCTTGACCAAAGGATCAAATAACTCTCGACGTAGAACACGAAGTTCGCTGAGGGTCCTATTTTCATCTGCCTTCATCTGGCCTGAGTAGTTTACTACATCAGCAGAGAGTACTGCGGAAAGTCTGCGGTCTCCATTCATGTCTATTGGTAGCGCAAATTACGTTGATTGGAAAAGACAACATGATCTCCCGGACGTCGCGCATTACCTAGCCAACGGCTTGGTGCACTACTGAAAAGCCTGACTGTGAGTGTCTGCTTCGGCCTGGATCTGTCGCTGACGTCGTCTTGCTCGTAAGTTACTGCACTGATACCCTGTTAATGCGCTTGGCGCGGAAGCTAGGCGATGGAGATTTTATGTTTACGATTGCGGGAAACCGCTAAGTCCTGAACGGCAGGACGACCAAGCTAAATAGAGCCTGCGTAAAAGCGGCAGGCTTTCCTTTTTGCATGGCTCGTGAACAATCAAACTAACATCACCGATGCATGAGCTTTGCGCCCGTCACATCAAGCATCTTTGCTTGTTTGACGGCACGAAGAAAGACGAAAGACCAATGAAAATACGACTGACAAAGCAAGACGATATCGCTGCCTTGCAGGAGGTGCTTAACGGCACGGAGCTTTTCCCTAGTGAAATGCTTCCTGACATGGTGGATGGCTTCCTATCCGACGGTGAAAGCTCTGATATTTGGCTGACATGCAAAGCAAACGGTAAGGCCGTGGGCTTCTGCTACGCAGCCCCAGAGGAACTTGCCGAAGGTGCATGGAACATGTTTGCCATCGCAATTCTGCCAACCGAGCAGGGTAAAGGTTTTGGCGGTGCCATCGCTAGGCATCTTGAGATCGAACTCAAGAAGCGTGGACAGCGCATCTTGATAGCTGACACTTCAAGTACAGATGAGTTCGCACAGACACGCGAGTTCTATCGCAAGAACGGCTACAGCGAGGAAGCTCGTATCAGGGATTTCTGGGCGGTGGGGGATGACAAAGTCGTCTTCTGGAAGTCACTAAGTTAACCCCAAGGAGCCGGTGCTGGCCTGTCTTCGGGCAGGTCAGTTTCATTTGTTCGCTCGATTTGGCAACGGCAGCTTTGTTGCGAAGGCAGACTTGGACGTGACGTTCGCTGCACGATGTGTGATTTTGATGGGCAATAGGGGCTATCCCGCGCGGGAAAGGACACGCTATGAAACTGAATAGTAAGTCCCGCCGTAACCTTCTAGGCGGCATTGCAGGATTAATGGGCGTCGGTTCGCTGGGGGCGAGAGCCGCTGCGGCTGTACTCACACCAGACGCCGCAGAAGGGCCGTATTATCCAACGCCGGCCATGCGGAGGCCTGATATAGATAATGACCTCGTTAAGATCAAAGGACGTGTTGAAGACGCTGGCGGCGAAGTCTTTACACTGCGTGGAACGATTACAGCCGCCAATGGACAACCCCTTGCAAAGCATCGCATCGAAATCTGGCAATGCGACATGGACGGCAACTATATGCACCCTCGCGACCGCCGCAGTGTTAATTTTGATCAGGCTTTCCAAGGCTTTGGCCATGACGTAACTGACAACGGCGGGAACTATGTGTTCCGCACAATTAAACCTACGATCTACCCAGGGCGTACTCCACATATTCATGTAAAATTGCTTGATGGAAATCGCGAACTGTTGACGACGCAGTTTTACATTAAAGGCCATCCGAACAATTCCCGCGATGGGCTGTTCAACCGTATGTCCAAGGCAGAGGCAAGTGCAGTGTCTATGGTTTTTGTACAGGGTGCGAATGGACTTGTAGCGACCATCAATGTTGTCGTCTAGAGAGCAAGCCTCAGTTCGCAAAGTTGGAGTTGCAAAGCTTGATCTTAGATGTCAGGTTTGGGCTGCTACTGCCTTCCCTAAGCGCCAGAAAACTAGGTTAACCGGTGCACTTGAAATCAAACGCGGCAGCGCGCTTGTCGTCTTTTTTGAAGAACTTCACCTGACCACTCGCTCCTTGGAACACTCCAGTGCCGCCGACAACCGCTAATTGAGTTTCGAAATGGGGCACAGTGTCGGGACTGCTCGGGGCTGGGTAGGAGCCAGAGTAGATCAGTTGGTTGCTGTCGATTGTTAGGTAAGCGTTAACGATAAGCTGGGTTTTGCCTTCACCTGCGCCAGGCGCTATCAGCGTCGTGACATTCTGCATACCAACAACCTGGCCATCTTCACTGAAAACCGTGACGTGCCCAACCGCGACATCCCCGATTTCGTCGCCACCAGACGTGATCTTTAGGTCTTCTAAGTAGACAGTAAATTGGCCGCATTCTGGAGCGCTGTTCGCTGAAGCAGGAAGGGCGTGGGTGAGAAGAATCATGGCGGCGAGAAAACGCATTTTGGCACTCCTATGTAGAACAAAAAAGGGCTGGCGAACTATTTCGACAAGCCTGCGAAGGATTGAGATTGAAAAAAGCCTGCGTGGATGTTCGCTCATTGTTTTCTAAGCTCAATCGTCAACAACCAGATTTCAAAGGCGTATCTGCCCCCTCCTTCTTTGATGGTCGCTTCGAAACGATCATAAAACTGATCCAGAAGAGTTTCAGTTTTCTGCTCGGATTCGCCGCGTAACAAGGATTGCCTGAACGTGGACTCGGTGAAGGAGCGAACAAAGCCCTTATAGCTTGCTGCGTACTCTTGGGGTGTATTGATCCGGTCTGCAAAGATATCTTGCGGGCTTTGCTGAGCTGGAGCTACCTCTGCTCTTTCAACCACAAAGCCATCTGCCAATTCCTTGTTGCGTTGAAAGGGTTCAAGAGCTTCCTCCCTGGACATAAACCAAATTGGCATAATGAAGTCGCGAAGACCGGGTTCAGAAATCAATCCGTCGTTCACCATCGTTTTGGCAACGTCGTACATAGCGCGATAGGTGTGCCGGCCAGAACTGCAAATTCCATTGACCTCGCCCGCATCAGGAATTGCCCCCAACGTCGAGACCATAAGCCTGCCGCCGCTACGTAGCTCTCGCAGTCGTAAAGACAGGAAGTTTTCCCAATCTCGCTGCGCTTGTGTTTTTAGCTTCAAGCGCGCTTCTCCCTGCAAATCTGCAAACCAAAGCGTGCCCTTTGAATAGACAACGGGCTGTGTGCTGAGCCAATGGCTCGCACCGAATGAAGTTCCAACGTCAATAGACGATGCCGGTGCAACCATCGAGAAAAAACTACCCACACTTGCAAGGGGGCGAATGCTAGCAGAGAGGTTGGAGTAACCGTCTTGGTTCACAGCACATTCAAACAGAGTATTCCAATCGTTTTCCGCCTGGTCGACATGGTGAACAAAGATGGAGCGACCTGGATAGCGGTCAGCAAAAGACTGTACGGCAGGCTTGACTGACAAAATCGCGTTTGATCCGGTGCCACAGCCATAGTCAGCAATGTGTATCTCATCTGATGAGGCCAAAACTTTGTCGGCCATCTCTCGAACATCGTCTGTGCGGGATTGAATAGAGTGCTTCTGTGGGAGGGAATTCCCAACATAGTCTATCATTCCCTCGGTTGGGCTGCTCCTATCGTCCATTCGATCCTCCCACGTGCAGTTGGGTTGGCAGCTAGAGCTTACAGTTTACACAAAGCGTTGCCTAAAATCGAAGAATTACTGGGCAAAGAACAGATCTAGGCGGTTGTCATCTGCCTAACAGAAACATGGAGATTAGGCTCTCGGCCTGCATCGGAGCCAGCGCAAAATCCAGTTGTAGATTCATTTCGCTCAGTTCCAACACCAAATAGCTACGGGCAGCCCACGTCAGCTCCATTTCTCATCTATCTCAATTCCGTTAAACCTGCCATTGTTGGCTCACATCTCGGACGCGAAGCGCAAAAAAAGCAGCCCACGCAAGTGCGGCTAGTGGTAAGGTTCTACAGCCTAAAAGAAACTGCAAAACTTGATTTTGAATGTCCGCTTTGGGGCTGAGATCGTTGTTTTGCCGTGATTAGCTTTGATGCTTGTTATGGCAGACGTCCTTCCTCAAGTTTTGAATCTACTTTTCCTAATCAACCACGTCCTCATACGTTTGTGGCTTGACTTAAAGATCCAGCGCACCACTCGTTGAGAGATGCTACGAAAGACATTCCTGACTATTTTCACATCTGTATTTCTCTTAGCCGTACCTGCCGCCTCACAGGCGACGGAAGTTGATTTAGAGCTTGTTCTTCTAGTCGACGTCTCTCGATCCATGACCGAGCGAGAACTCGAGATTCAGAGACAGGGCTATGCCGCAGCCTTGCAGTCTGACGAGGTTTTCACGGCCGTTCAGTCGGGCCTTTTGCAAAGGATCGCTTTTACATACGTCGAGTGGGCCGGCACGCAAGAAGTGGTTGTTGACTGGCGACTTGTGGAAACGCGAGCTGATCTTGAAGGGTTTGCGCGCGTCCTTACCACGCGTTTCAATCCCGCACTGCGCAGAACTTCAATCTCTGAAGCGCTGATCTTTGGTGCCGCGATGATTGAAGAGAACGAATTCCAAGGCCTGCGCAAGGTGATCGACGTTTCAGGCGACGGGCCTAACAATCAGGGGCGCCCAGTACTCCGTGCCCGTGAAACCGTGCTATCAAAGTTGATCACCATAAACGGATTGCCGCTGATGACCCGGGAAGGTTTGGGCAACCAATGGCATCTCGACGACCTCGATGTTTACTACGAGAATTGCGTGACGGGCGGGCCAGGTTCTTTTGTCGTTCCGGTGCTTGACTGGCAGGATTTCGCAGAGGCTGTGCGCCGAAAACTGGTGCTGGAAATCGCGTCGATACCGGCGCTCGAATACGTCAGATCTGCGCAGTATACTTCGACCAATGCCTATGACTGCTTGATAGGTGAGAAAACTTGGGAACGGAACCGGCAAATCTGGAGCGAACCCTAGTGGTGGATGCCTTGGCACCGAATTACACGCGCTTTCTCTGAAATCTGCGCCTCGGAACAAAATAGACAGCAAATGTAATCTGGGTAAGAAGTCTGCTTCGGGGCAGCCGAGCAGCCACTCATGCGCGGTGCTGGGAGTGCCGCCCGCGCTCTTACGCGATGCGTATCGCAAGTGTGGGGCCGATACAGGCCTAACTCGCTCCTTTGGCCGTAACAGCCTGCCCGGGTTCACTCGACATGACGTCAAAACCTTGAACCGCGTGTTAGCCGGTTTGTGTAGCACCAACTTCGCGTGGGTTCGCTGACGCATAGTGACTGTGCGTTCTCGTTAGTGGCGAGCAGTTGCCCGACCTCCCATCTTTGGCCTGAAAGGAGACAACCGATGCTCGATACATATACCATTCGCCAAGACGACATGCCTCAAGAAATGCGGTTTCTCTTTGACCATTACCCCCGCGACAGTTGGGAAGCCCATCCAGGTTTCAAAGAAAAAACCAAGCATTGGCTCGGCGCGCATGAGATGTTCCGTCGTATTGCGGAACGTATTCGCCTGGATACAGAAGGGGTTTTGAGCAACCAGATGGGGTTGGACGACTACGTGGGGCGGCTGTCCTACTATGGCGGCAACCTGGTTGGGAACCTGCAAGGTCATCACGGCTGGGAAGATCACAGCTATTTCCCTGAACTGTCGGCTGCGGACCCGCGTTTTGATGCGGGGCTTGAGTTGCTGGAGCAGGATCACACCGATCTGGATAAGGTGCTGAGTAACTTTACCCGGACGGCGAACCGCGTGATCAAGCTATCCGCACTTGATGAGGCGCAAGCTTACGATGAAGCCGGACAGCTCCATGCAACGAGCAACACGATTGAAGCGTTCCTGAAACGGCATCTCAGCGATGAAGAAGAATTGGCCGTGCCAATCATCTTGCATCACCGGCTCAGAGGATGATGCTGAAGTCATGACCGACACTTCTACCGAAGAAGACCAAACTGATATCAACAAGCGCCGCGCACGGGGTGAATTCGTGCGCGGTGTCAGCGGCTTTCGCCATGCCATTGGCGATCCAATGTTTCCAGCAGAACTTAATCGCTATCACCTGTTCGTAGCACTGAATTGCCCGTGGTGTCACAGGGTCACGCTGGCGCGCAATGTGCTGGGCCTTCAAAACAGCATCACGATGGACGTTGCATTTCCAAACCGCTCCAGCGACGACGATCCAGAAGCGCCAAACCTATGGGAGTTTGCACCTGATCGGATTGCATCGCTCACAGGTGAGACTTTGCCAGAATGCACGAGCGAGACCGGCACCGGCAAAGGACTGCGCCTTGCCAAAGAGATCTATCGTGCCGAAGGCTCTGAAGAACAATCTCTTCCAATCCTGTATGACAAGATACAAGGACGCATTGTTAACAACGAAAGCGCTGAAATTGTCCGAATGTTGGAAGCTGCGGCGGATTCTCTTGGCAGCACAATCCCGGCAGCTGAACGCGTTAGGCTTTACCCCGACGAAGTGCCGCGCCACCAAATTCACGACCTGAACGAACGGATATATACAGCGATTAACAATGGTGCCTACAAGGCCGGGTTCTCGTCTGATCAAACGATCTATGAAGCAGCTTTTGACGCCTATTTTGAGACACTCGAGTATTTGGAGGAGCATCTCTCAGATGGCAGGCCCTATTTGACAGGCAACCACTTTTCAGAAGTAGATCTTCGCCTGTTCCCGACACTCTATCGCCACGATCCCGTCTACTATCTTCGGATGAAGCTCAACGGTGCGAGGATCCTGGATTACCCATACTTGTGGCGTTGGCTTTGCCGTGTATACGCGCTGCCCGGAATTGCGGAGGCAGGGTCTCTTGTACACTGTCGTCAGGGTTATTTCGGGCGCAGTTGGAATAGCGTTGTGCCCAACGGGCCATTCAAGCCAATGTCGTACCCTGAGGCCTATCACCACCCTGAACTCGCGGCGCTATAGGCCTCGTCAAGGTGTATTCGAAAGTCCCGATTCCATAACCAAACTTTGCTATTTTGGATTGCTGACGCGCATTTTCTCCGCGCCAGGGAAACTGAAAAGTTCAGTTGCGAATGTCCGGTTTGGGCTGCGACCAGCCAATCATGCAAGCCGCAGAGAATGGCCGCATCGAGCCCAAAATACAAAATGCTTCAACGTGCTTTAAGGTCAGCGATGCGCAGAGAGCGGACTTTGCAAAGTTCGGCGTGCGTCCCAAACCTGTAGTTCGCTGGAAGCAAACGTCGCTGCTTTACCTAGTGAGAGCAATCGCTAATCGTTACGGCTCCCGGTCTCATGGTTTGGCGGCAGACCGCTTATTGCGCATCGCTTTAACAATTGGCCAGGCGATGACCAGAAGTGTGGCAATTGCCAACATGGCTGAAAGCGGTCGAGTAACAAGTTCGGTCACGTCACCGCGGCTGATCAGTAGTGCCCGCCGAACGCTTTGCTCCGCCATCGGACCAAGGATCATGCCTAGAATGATCGGAGCTAAAGGAACGTTGACCTTCTCAAGAAAATACCCGGCGATTCCGGCCAGGAACATGACCCACAGATCAACCGGGCGACCGTTGATTACGTAGACACCCACACACATCAGGATCAAGATGGACGGCACCAGCAAGACACCGGGAAGCCGTTGGAATTGCGCAAATACGCGCGTGGCGACGGCGCCTCCGAGCAGGAAAATCAGGAGAGAGGTGATCAGCATCTCCATCATGAATCCGCCAACAAGGACAGGGTTTTGGTGGAAAAGCTGCGGGCCAGGCTGCAAACCGTGGATGGTAAGTGCGCTTAGAACAAGAGCCGCGACAACATTGCCTGGGATGCCCAGAGACAATGCCGGAATCATAGACGCGGCGTTGTCGGCGTTGTTTCCGCATTCTGCGGCCGCGACGCCTTGCGGATTTCCTTTACCGAAGCTCTCAGGATCGTCGGAGGCATTCTTGGCAGCGTTGTAGCTGAGGAAAGCGGCAATGTTGCCACCTGCACCGGGTAGAATACCAACGCTGATCCCGATACCAGAAGACCGCAGCCAGGTCGGGATCAACTTACGCTTTTCACCAGCTTTGAACGGGACATCAGTCAGCTTGAGCTGTGCTGCGGACAGACCCTTGAGGTCGCACTTTTCTGCTAACTGCAAAACGGGCGGCAGAGCATAAAGGCCCACCAGAACAACAATCAGGTCAAGGCCACCCAACAGCCAAGTTTGATCGAATGTATAGCGAGCCTGCCCTGATAGGTTGTCGATGCCGATGGTGCCGATCAGTAGCCCCAGAACCGCCGCCATCATGCCTTTTACCGGGTCAGAACCGACCATCACTCCGACCGACGCCATGCCGAAAATCGCGATCCAGAAGTATTCTGCCGGGCCGAAGAACAACGTGACACGCGCGAGCAACGGCCCAACGGTCATCAAAGCAATAGCACTCGCGATGCCGCCCACAGCGGAGGACCAACACGCGATTTTCAGCGCCTTGGCTGCCTCCCCCTTATCGGCCATCGGAAAGCCGTCAAATGTGGTAGCAATCGAGGCTGGCGTACCGGGGATGCGCAACAGGATTGCCGGAATGGCTCCGCCATACATTGACCCGTTATAGATGCCCGCGACCATGGCCAAGGCGACTAGCGGGTCCATCGAATAGGTCAAGGGCAACAGCAGTGCTATGGCCATGACCGGGTTCAGTCCAGGCAAGGCACCGATAAAGACCCCCAGGAGGGTTGCACCGATCATGGCAACAAGTGGCCACACCGTCAGCACATTGCTCAGTGCCTGCGAATAGAACTCCATCTCAGCCCCCAAGTTCAACTAGTGCAGGCAGGGCCCCACGCGGCAGCGGCTTTTCCAGAAGCAGCGAAAAGACGAGATAGATAATACCCATGAAAACAGCAGCGACGATCAGAGCATAGAGGCCGCGCCGAAACCCCAATGCGATTGGTAACATCAGCATCAAAAGGAAAGAGGCCGGGTAGAAACCCAGCGGCACAATCGACGCCACATAAATGATGCCAATCACAATCGTGACCAGCATCTGCGCGGGCGCATCGACCAGCTTGCGCTCATACGTCGAGCCCGCGCGCGCGGCTTTGAGAACGACAGTTGCACCGATAAGCGTCAGGATAATGCTAAGTACCAGGGGATAGATGCCGCTTGCCCCGGTATAAGATGTGGCCATCCACGCGGCGACGCCACCCAGCCCAATAAAGATAAGGCCAAGTACAATATCCTGACGCTGTTCCATCAGTTCGACAGCCCGAGGCTTTTGGACACCTCTGCCAATCCGTCAAACTCGGCTTGCAACCGGGCACCCAGATCATCGCCTTTCACGACATTGGGCACTTCACCTTTGGTTGCTAGGAACTCAACATAGCTTGGGTCGTTTACCGAAGTTTCAATTACGTCGGCGAGTTTTTCGACAATGGCGGGATCCATGTCTTTTGGCCCCAGAATTGCGCGCCACAACAGTGTTTCTTTGTCTCCCATACCAAGCGCATCCAGACCGGACGCATTCGGCAATGCGGCGACGTCAGCGGCCGACGTCACGATGGGGCAAGCGGCTTCGCCACTTTCGACGTAGGGCAATACCGTCGAGATTGACCCGCCATAGATGTCCACATGCCCACCAAGGAAGTTTTGCAGCGTCTCGCCAGCACCGCCGAAGGGGATCGGAACGGCGTCAATACCTTTGGCTTGGAAAATGCGTTCGGCTGCCAACTGCATTGTGCCACCGATTCCGTCATTGCCATATGTGTACTTACCGGGGTTGGCCTCAAGCTCGGCCAGGAAACCGGCTCCGTCCGTTGCCGGGAAATCGGTTTTGACACACAGCGTATACGCCGTCTCAGAGGTCGAGGCGATGGGCGTGAAGCTGTCCAGTGAATAGGCTACATTCTGCACTTGGGGAACGGTGGTCAGCGGGCTGTTCCAAGTCGCAAATAGGGAATACCCGTCTGGCTTGGCCTGCATGAATTGCGATGCTCCGACCGAGCCGCCGCCGCCACCGACATTCAGGACCGCAATGGATGTTCCCAGCGCCTCCTCCAGCAGGATAGCCAGTTTGCGGGCGCTGGTGTCGGTGCCGCCACCGGCACCGGCCGGGATCGTCAACTCAATGGCGCGTTCGGGATATTCGGCAAAAACCGGCGTCGCCAGCGTGGCAGCGGTCAATGCACAGATTATGGTTTTCTGGATGGTCATCTGGTCCTCCCTGGACAATCAGTTGTCAGTTGATCTCGCTGCGATAGCGGAATTGTGCCGCGCTTCCGCGAGCAATACGCCATTCAACGGGCTTGTGCTCGATGTCGAAGGCAGTTCTGTGAATGACCGCCAATGGATCGCCTGTTTTCAGTCTCAACTGTTTGGCAACGGTTTCATCAGCCGAGCCAAAAGTCAGATCGTCGGTGGCGCGCTTTACCAGCACCCCAAAGCGCTCGAAGTAAATCGGGTAGAGGAGCGGTCCCAGCGCATCTTCATTCAGTGTTTCAAATCCTGCGAATAGTGACGCGGGCACATAAATCTCCTCGAACAAAACCGGAAGGTCACTCAGGCTACGTACCCTGACGATCTTGATCACATCGTGCGTTCCCAGAGCTTCTGCGGCCTCTGTCGGGGCGGATGCCCGTGTGCGAACGATCAACTTGCTGTAGGGGATTGATAGCTGCGACCCATCCACCTCGCGCCACTGAAAGAAACGGAACAGCGTCGCATCGAATGACGGTGCCTTGACATATGTGCCCGAGCCTTGTCGCCGCTCCAGCAGACCTTCGCCAACGAGACCGTCGATGCTTTTGCGTACGGTGCCGACCGACAGCCCGTACTCCTTAGCCAGTTTCGTTTCAGATGGAATCGGCTGCTCTGCGGTCCAATCGCCTGCCGCGATTTGGGCAGCCAGAGTATCGCGCAGCCGAATATAGGCCGGAAGCCTGTCATCTGTGGTGTGAAATTGTGCTGCCATTTCTTTCCTCCCAGGAATCCTCTACCTCATATTGACCTATATAGTCAACTAGTTATATATATGATTTGGGAGGCCCGCCAATGATCGACTTCGATTGCCATGCGCATGTCTACGAACAATTAGTTGCAGTTGAAGGTGCGCGTTATGCCCCTAACGCCTTGGCTCCATTGGACAAATGGCTTGAGCATCAACGGACACATGGCCTGTCCGGCGGAGTTGTTGTGCAGGTCAGCTTCTTGGGAGCCGATAATTCCCAGCTTCTTTCGGCCCTTGCCGGATTGGACAAGTCGCGGTTTGCTGGAGTCGCCGTGGTTCCAATCGATATCGGCGCTGAAGAGCTGGACGCACTAGTCGATCAAGGTATTCGCGGTGTGCGATGGAACCTGGTGCACGGCGCGGCCATTCCTGACTTCGGGTCAAAACCTGTCAGCGACTTTCTTGTTAAACTGCGCGCCCGGAACCTGCATCTCGAAATTCATCTCGAAGGCTCCCGCTTGGCTGACATCCTCGACCCGTTAACGGATCAGGGCCTTAAAGTCGTAATCGATCATTTTGGATTGCCGTCCGAAGCTAACCCGCTGCGAGACCGGATGGTTACAACGATCAAATCCCTTCAGCGCGAAAATCTGTACATGAAATTCTCGGCACATTACCGAACGCCGTTCGATCTGAGCCCCCATGCCCACGAGTTACTGTCGGCTTTATCAGCGGACAAAATAGTTTGGGGCAGCGACTGGCCACACACCCAGCACGAAACCGTCGCTGATTTTTCGGGCTGCATTGAGTTTGGTCGGAGCCTATGGCCTGCTAGCGATAATAGTGCAGTCACATCCCTTTACGGGCTGAAAAGGCTTCAGCGCGTTTAGACATTTAAACAATCAGGCACAGGAGATAGATCTAGAGCACAGGTCTGTCAGGTTCTAGGGCTTCCAAAAGCTGAGTGGCGAATGACCGGTTTGGGCTGCGACCCGCCAAGCATGCAAACCGCAGAGAACGGCAATATTGGGCCCCAACCAGCTCGTTTGTCAGTGCGCAGCGAATGACGGCTTCTTTGAATGGTGCATTCTGTTAAGGTCGTAAAAACGCTGGATGGAGAAACCCAATGAGCCCTGAAATTTCGAGTTTATTTTTGGCCCTAGGAATTTTCTCGGTTGGTTTCGTCAGCATTGGGCCGAACATCCTTGCTATTATCGGAACTTCGATGGAACGCGGGCGAGACGCCGGGGTAAAGCTGGCCCTTGGCGTGGGTTCTGGTTCCGCTGTTTGGGCGACTTTCACCGTCGCTGGCCTTACAGCTCTCATCACCGCTTTTGCCGGCATCGTTACACTTCTCAAAATCTTTGGAGCGGCATACCTATTGTGGCTCGCCTATAAGGCGTTTCGCTCCGCTGCAACGCCCGCTCATTTGCACAAACCTAAGGCAGCGCGCGGTAAGAACCTTTATCTGCAAGGCATAGCAATCCAACTCACGAACCCGAAAGCGGCGCTGCAATGGATTGCCATCGTCGGGATCGGTCTTGGCAATGAGGCCCCATTATGGGTGGGTTTAGCGCTTATCCTGATCGCCACAACACTGTCTCTGGCGGTCCACGTTCTTTACGCGGTCACGTTTTCCACTACCCCGGTGGTAGCGGCTTACCAGCGCGCGCGACGTTGGATAGAAGGAGGGCTTGGCGTCTTCTTCAACTTCGCCGCGTATAAGATTGCGACGTATCGTCAGTGACCAAATGCTGACATTGAACGAACGGCAACAAAGCCCCCTTTGTCGGGATTTGCAAAGTTCAGTTGAGAACGTCCGGTTAGGGCTGACTACGGTCCTTTAGAGTAAAAATGCGGATGGCCGCAAAGTCCCGCTTTCCGCTTTGATCGGCCTTGCAGCTAAGGTCTGGAGCGAGCCCAAACTACTCGATGCTGCGATATGAACGGATGCCTGTTTTAGGCGGATGGTATTTGAAAGGTCGAAAAGGCGTCGTCCTGCGGTGCGTACCCAAGCACTTTGCAAGTTTCGGTTAGATCCAGCCGCTTAAATCGATTGTTAGAGATGCCGTGCGCGATAAAGCTCCCTTTGATTTCGGCTTGAATCGCCCGGTCAATCAGATGCGTCGCGTCTCGGTGACTGAGCCACGCGCTGAGATCACGCAGGGTTTCAAGTGGCGGGCCGTCGGCAGGCTCAAACGCCCCTATTCTCAATGAGACGCAGGACATGCCGTTCCGCGTCGCATAAAGCGAACACAAGGCTTCCCCATAGCACTTGGAGACGCCGTACAGATTGGCCGGGGCAACAGCCATTCCCGGAACGATTTGCCGGTCTACGGGGTATCCTTCGATGGTTTGTGCACTGCTCGCGAAGACGAAGCGGCGGACGTTTGCCTGACAAGCAGCTTCGATCAAGTGGGTTGTCGCCAATATGTTGGCAGGCAGCACATCATCAAATAGTGCGTTCGGGTCGGGTACGCCTGCGAGATGCACAACGGTATCCACGCCTTGGCACAAATCCGCTGCCGCATTTGCCTCTGAGAGATCAGATCGCACGAAATGATGCTGACCCGAAACAGAGTACGTGGGTTCATTCAAATCGGACAACACAAACTGATACCGCTCGTGATATGCGGCAAAAAATGCCCGCCCAATCCGACCCGACGAACCAGTTACAAGCACCTTCTGCATGGTCTGTCCTCCCAACCTCTGCGACACGGTGGTTAGCTCTAAAGCGACCATAAGCCGAAGGAAAGCAGACATTCAGTTCGGTCTGCTTTTCGGTAACTTTGTTCGCAAGGCAGACGTTGGCTCCTTGTTGTGAACTTCGAATGTCTGTTTCAGAACCCAGTACGTTCGATGCTGCACTCTTTACGAGTGTCAGCTTTGGGTCGAGCTCTGATCTTGTCGCGTTGAGGTTTCTTCAAGGCGTGTTTTGAGATGGTCAACAATATTTTGCGCTGATGCAATATCATCTGGCGACAGACCTTTCGAGAGTTCATTCACCCATGGGATTTGCTTCGCAATCGCAGCTTTGTACAACTCCTGCCCCTTTTGGGTCATGACAACCAAGTGCGCCCGCTTGTGGTGTGGGTTCGGCTGAAACTCCACCATGCCTTCTTTGCTTAATTCATTGATGATCCGTTGTACGCCCTGCCGGTGAACGCCCATCGTCCGTGCATGCCAGGCAACGGATTCCGGTCGATCAGAATAGGCGATGGCACCAAGAATCTGCCATCGGGCACTTGTTAGACCGAGTTCTGATACGAGGCGATCACCGGCAAGCTGCAATCGACCGTTCAACCGAAACACATCCAGTATCAAGGCTGTCACGGCTTCTCCTTCTTCAGTCCTTCGCGCATCCGGCATGTCGATTCCTCATTTCATTTGACAACGTATTGTCATTGTGTTTGGTGCTTCCTAAATATGACAACATGACACCAAAATGAATCCACTTTCAAGGAGCACCGAAATGGTAAGTTTCAAACCCCTCGACCCGGAGTTTCCCATTGAACGGCAATTGGACATCGACGCTGGCCCCGTCGTTCTCGTCAATCTCTTCACAGTCGATCCCGTTGACCAAGTCGCCTTGGTAGAAGCTTGGAAGTGCGATGCCCAATGGATGAAGAAGCAACCGGGTTACATCAGCACCCAACTGCACAAAGCCGTTGGTGACGGTAGCATGTACCTGAACTACGCGGTTTGGGACTCTGTTGCGGACTTTCGCGTCGCGTTTTCCAACCCCGAGTTTCAGCAGCAGCTCAGCCACTATCCCTCAAGCGCTGTGACCGCCCCCCATCTGTTCGAGAAGGTTGCGGTGCCGAGTTGCTGTACGGCCTGACGTAATCCTTTCCAAAAGCCAATTTGAGTGAACCGCTATGAAAACAAAGATTCACGCCATCGCGGGCGGCATCGGCTTTGTGATGATCCTCCTCTTCTGGACGTCAACGGCCACCAGCGAACTCTTTGCGAGCCATGAAACAGTCGCGACCGTCAAGGCATTGATCCTAAAAGGCATGTTCATCCTCATCCCGGCAATGGCGATTGCTGGCGGAGCGGGCATGGCAATGGGTCGGAAACGCAAGGACGCGCTTACGAAAGCTAAGAAAAACCGAATGCCCGTCATCGCGCTGAACGGCTTGTTGATCCTCGTACCTGCCGCTTGGTTTCTGGCTGGCAAAGCCGCTGCTGGCGAATTCGACAGCACATTTTACACGGTACAGGTGATTGAATTGATTGCTGGGGCAACCAATCTCACGATGATGGGACTGAACATTCGTGATGGCTTGCGAATGACCGGCAAAATTCGAAGGCCTCGTTGAAAGCTCGATTCTAGTCCAACCACTGGCGAAATTGCCGACAACCGAGCAAACGCAGCGAACTAGCGCTATGTCCGCTTGTCGGGATTTGCAAAGTTCAGTTTGGAATGTCCGATTAGGGCTGAGGGCAGTCATTTATTTGGAGTTCAGAGATGGACGGTTCTGAACCCTGCGTGAAGTCAACTATCCTTCTGCTGTTTCAATTTTCCACGCCTCTAGCAACCGCGGAAGTGCAGTACCCCAATCCATAACACCTGTCCGTTTGGCCCAGTCGTTGTATTGGCCAACTAAGTCTGCCTCTAATTCGACGTTACTCCCTCTCAAATCAGTCAACTCTGTGCGGTCCGCTTCGATGTCATAGAGTTCCCAATCTTGCCCATACTGCCTGACAAGTTTAAACTGACCCAGCCGTACCGCCGAATTCCCCTCATGTTCGAAAAAGATAGGCTCTTCTCGCGCCCAATCCTTGCCGCGGAACAAATCCATCAATGACTGCCCTTGCAGGGGCTGAATTTCGTGACCACCAACCTCACTTTGGTACTGGCATCCAGTTGCTTCTAAAATAGTAGGTAAAATATCTACGACGTGACAGGCGGCGTGCGCGTTTGCCCCGGAGGCAAACCCCTTGGGCCAATGCGCTATAAGCGGCGTCGAAATCCCGCCTTCATGAACGTAGTGTTTGAACAACCGAAATGGCGCATTCGAGACATTTGCCCACGGCTTGTCGTAGCTCTGGTATGTCTGGGCACCGCCCGGCATCACGTCGGGGCGATTTCCCATTTCAATGGGTAGGCCGTCATTTGTCATATCTGGGAAGAACTTTGCCCATCCGTCTTCCGCCATGAATTCAGCGCAACCGCCGTTGTCGGACAGGAACAAAATCAAGGTGTCTTCAAACTGCCCCAAACGCTTTAACGAAGCGATGAGCCTGCCGATAGATTGATCCATCCGGTCAACCATCGCAGCATAGGTGGCCATCTTTCGTGCCTCCCAATCGGTATTCTGTTCAACCTCCCAAGGGTGAACAGCAACATCACGCGGAGATATTTCCCAGTTCTTCTGAAACAGGTTCATGCTGTTCATGGTTTCGTGTCGTGCGGTACGGATTGCGTCCCAGCCGCCTGAATACACCCCATCATAGCGAGCGATGTCCTCGGGATTGGCATGCAACGGCCAATGCGGTGCAGTATGTGCGAGATAAAGAAAAAATGGCTGGTCGTCGGGCGTTTCTTCGATCATTTCAATCGCCTTGTCGGTGATCGCATCCGTGAAATAGAAGTCATCGGGGAATGTCATGACACGGCTGTCATCTTCGAGCATGTAATGCGGCGAGAAGAAGTGGGTGACGCCATCAACGATCCCATAGAAGCGATCAAAACCGCGCTGTCTCGGCGTTGGATGCTCAACATCTCCAACTCGCCAACTGTCTACTTCGCGCGCCATGAAATCTCCGGCGACATGCCATTTGCCGGACATCAAGGTCCGATAGCCACCTGCACGTAGGTGCTCCGCAATGGTGGCGCTGTCATTGCGCAAAAACCCCTGGTATGCGGGTGTTCCCAGATTGGCCCCCATGTGGCCCACGCCGGCGTTGTGCGGGTACAACCCTGTCAAAATAGACGCCCGCGTAGGACAACAGCGGGCGCAGTTATACATTGCCGTAAGCAGCACACCATCCCTCGCAAGGCCATCGATATTTGGAGTGCGTATTTCCGATCCAGTGGCACCCAAATCTGCAAAACCCAGATCATCGGCCAAGATCAATATCACATTCGGTCGTTTTCCTGTCGGCATTCGGAGGCTCCATTGCTGCACTTATGAGCTTACCTCAATATCGACGATGATCCTGTCTCTAAGCGACTAGACAACAGAGGGGTAAGGGAAGTTGCCAACCACTGCCTTCGGCACAAAGGTTTCTAGAGCGAGAATGGAAGCGGTTCCGGATTCGCGCCGCGGACAATTGACTGACTTACCGTGTCGCAAAGCGACGTGATCTATTCCTTGGCCCATGGTAGTGGCCCGATGAAGGGGCACTCCATGACAGCGGAACACAAACTACAAAACCCGACAGTTGGTATTGCGTTCGTACTAATCGGAATATTGGCGATTTCTATCAATGATATGCTGATCAAATTCCTTTCTGGCGGTTACCCCTTGCACCAAATGGTGTTTTCAAGATCGTTAATCGGGATCGGATTCAGTTTTGCTCTGGTGCAGATGGAGGGTGGTTGGCGCATCCTCAAAACCGACCAACCGGGGCTTCACCTTTTACGTGGCTTACTGATTGTCATTGCCAATCTGACGTTCTTTACGGCCCTGGCGGTTATGCCTCTGGCAGAAGCCACTGCTGTTTTCTTTGTGGCGCCCTTGATGATCACTTTGCTGAGTATCCCACTGCTTGGCGAAAAAGTTGGGCCGATGCGGATTGGTGCCGTACTTGTGGGATTTTTTGGCGTAGTGATAATGACCCGCCCATGGGAGGCCGGTGGCGAGCGTGAGGTCGGTCTGCTGATGTATGCCCTTCCGGTTCTTGCTGCGTTTACCTATGCACTCAACAACGTGATGACGCGTTTCCTTGGCGCAAAGTCCAAAGCCTCAGCAATGGCTGTGTACATTCAGGCGTGCTTTATCGTTGTCAGTCTGTTGTTCTGGTCAGTGGCGGGGGATGGGCGCTTTGCGAGCGCGTTTGAAAATGAAAGCTTGATCTTCTTGCTGCGTGCTTGGGTTTGGCCCGAAGGGGCTGACCGTTTGTTGTTTATTGGGCTCGGATTCAATTCTGCAATCATCGGGTATTGCCTCGGCCAAGCTTACCGCATGGCGGATGCGGCTACGGTTGCGCCGTTTGAATATGTTGGTCTTCCTATGGCTATTTTCTGGGGATGGGTCATATGGGGAGAACTCCCAAACCTGCCCGTTGCGATTGGCATCGCACTGATTTTGGGGTCAGGATTGTTTGTCTTTTTGCGCGAGCGCCAGAAAAAAAGGCACGTTGTTACTGAAAAAAGAGTTCACCGTCGGTACTAGGTGCCAAATCACTTCGGGCCAAAAGCCGCTCAGCAATATCCAAGGATATTGAATATCAACCGCGGTTGAGCACTGATAATTCTCATAGTTAATGGGATGAGAATTTTGATGCGATATACAGCCGTTCTTGCTGCGCTATTTCTTGCCGCTTGCGGCAATGAACCCGCAGAGCCAATAACCCGACTTTATCCCGGCGAGACGCCCGAGCTGCGCCTGATGATCAACGAAACCGCAGACGCAAACGAAGTGCCGCGTAGCCTTGTACACCGAGTGATCCAGCGAGAAAGCGACTATCGTCCCTATGCCCGCAACGGTCCCTATTACGGGTTGATGCAGATTTTGCCGGCGACAGCGCGCCAAATGGGGTTTCGCGGAGAGGCTTCTGACCTCTTGGACGCGCAAACCAACCTGACATACGCCGTGAAATACTTGCGTGGCGCCTGGATGGTTTCAGATGGAAGTGAGCCCGAAGCGGTCATGTGGTATGCCCGCGGGTATTACTACGAAGCCCGAAACAGATGCATGCTTGTCGCCACGGGACTTAGAGAAACTGAGGTCCGAAAATACTGCGGCTGACGTCCTTCCTACAGGAGTTGCACAAATCTTCCGATAAACTGCAAACAGCCTTCTTCAAACAAAGTAGCTTGTACAACGGAGTAATTTTGTTGCGCGTCCGACCAAGTTCAGGAGACTGACATGTGTGCCAAAAACTCAAACCAATTCAGAGGGTTCCGCGACAATCGGCCGATTATTTTGTTCGTTGCGGGATTCGGCGACAATGGGAGCATGTTTGAAGGATTGGCTGAGACACATCTTGCCATCAGCCATCGTTTGTTGCCCATCAATCTTCCAGGATTTGGTGCTCAGCCCCTGGCTGGGAGAACAACTCTCGAAGCTCTGGCGAAATATGTGAAAAATGAAGCAATAAAGTATGAGGCAGAGATTATTGTCGCCCATTCGGTCGCTTCAATCATAGCTTCCTTGGCCGCCGGCCGGGCTGACTGCCCTTTGACCACCATCGTTTCGTTGGAAGAAAATATTACCGCCGCAGATGCCTATTTTTCCGGGACAGCCGCTGACTACAGTGACCCGGCAGAATTTCGCGGAGCGTTTCTAATGCGGCTGGATGAAATGGCGAAATCCGCACCTATCATAAGAATATATCGCGACGAAGTCTCAAAGGCCGATCCTGTAGCGCTTTGGCAGCTCGGCATCGACGCCCGGAAGTTTTCAACACACCACGTACCTGGTGAAGTCTTGCAACGTGCAGCAAATATCACCTACCTTTATAACCCCGACAATTGCCCCGAAGGCACTGTCCGTTGGTTAGAAGAAAACAAGATAAGCCGGATCGTCTTGGAAAACGCCACACATTGGCCGAGCGTTGATCAGCCAGAAATGCTCGCGAACAAAATCGCTGAGGCGCTCGAAGAAGCCTAAAGAGTCCACAAATCGGAGTCGTATGAAAGCCTGGTTAGGTATTTCGGAATTATAAATGCTCAGTAATGAAGCTCAACTTCTAGTTGCCTCTACCGTCTCCCCGAAGTCAGAGCTCTTACGGCTTTCTTTGCTCCGGAATATTGCGCGCTCATTCGGGGCACTTAAAGGTGTCTAGCTATCGTTGCTTTCTGCTTTCAGGATACCGTCTGCCGAAGCGCCTGCGGTCAGATTAGCGTCAGAAAAGGATCTGCTTTCCGGAAGTTCGAGGTGCAGAGAAGATGTATGGTCAATTTCCAATCGGCCACTGGAAAGGGTGTAATCGAGTACATGCCCACCTTTACTCAAGTCGCTCGAAATAAAGTGAAGGTGGTAGCCCGGCACACCGATACCCACCGCATAGTCCGGGCACCGAAACCCCAGAATTGTACCGTCCACGTCATTCAGCTCAAATTCTGCCTGAGTTTTCACGACTTCCAGCAGAGGTCTATAGGGTTTGTCCTGACGCAGGACGTTTCTATACTTGATGTGTTTGATGCGCCCAGTAAATCGAACGGCATAAAATAGGTTCTTCGCTTCTGCTAGCCCATCCAGTCGACCTTCAAAGGAGTGTTTGTCTGTTGTCTCATCCAGCGAAAGCGACACTGTGGGTTCGAAATTGATGACAGCAGCATAAGGGGTCATGGCTGTGTCACTTGCAATTGTTGCTTTTCCTTCACCATCCAGTCGATACGCTACGCCGTCAATTACAATCATCTCGCCGTCGAGCGCGTCGAACGTACCGAGGCCAAAGTTCCCGTGTTTCAGCAAATCACCAATAGTGACGGTTCCGTCGTAAACACCTTGCATTACAGCACTCAGCAGCGACGCCTGATAGTATTCGTGCACATGTTCATTCGGTTCAAATCGCTGTTCATTGCTATGGCTGGCGGCAGCGGTTGCAAAGGTGAACTCTGTGTCCTTAGGCATGAATTTCCACCACTTGGTGTTTCTGGACATTATTTGGAATTTGGATTGGAAGCACGAACAGTATCTCGCTCTCCATATGATCAGGCAACAGCAAAGGCCCGGCTAGTTTATGCGGGCCTTCGTTTGGTTTGTGAAGAACCTGGTGAATGACTGCTCTCCTCCCAGTCGCGAATCTGCAAGCCCGCTTATACACCACGCGAAGAATGAGTTTGAATGTCCGGTTCGGGCTGACAGCCAGCATTGCCAGTAGGGTGTACGGCAGAATCTTGAATGCAAAACAGCCTATTTGCAGGCCGGAGTTATGTAAGCGCGTTCGTTAGCTGGGAGCTTCCGCTGGCGCCAAGATCGTCATTCCCACTCGACCTGCCACGGCCATAATCGCCGGAATGTCTGGCGGTCCATCTGGCACCGGAATATCGGTCGTGCCGTCAGGCATTGCTTCACCGGCTTCAGTAAAGAATGTGTCATGCATAGCGCCAGGGGCGTTTATGCAAAGTAACCGGCCAGGCCGTTCCCCAGTACATGTAAAGGCGTGCACTGCGCCGTCCGGAATTTTGACGAAGTCACCAGCTTTTGCGTTGACTGTCTCGCCATTCAAAAAGAACTCGAATTCACCGTCGAGTACATAGAAGCTCTCATCTTCGCCAGCATGATGATTGGGCGGTGCACCGGCACCCGGTGCCGTCTTTATCTCGACGATTGTGCAACGATCTCCTGTCTCACTGGGAAAGGCGTGAAAGGTCAGCAGGTTCCCAAGAAGATGATAAATTCGCGGGCGAGGTTCAGTCATTACTGCGACTCCCTTTACTTAAAACACACTGCGCTTATGATACATATATCTACTTATGAGACAAGTGTATCACAAAAGGTTTGAACTTGGCGCCTCGTACAAATCAAATCAATCGAACGCGAGAAGCACTTCTTTCGGCTGCTCGAGAATTGATGTCGGAGGGCAAGGAAGTCACGCTAGCAAAAGTCGCTGAACGCGCCAAAACCAGCCGTGCGACGGTCTATCGTTACTTTTCAGACCCAAGTGTTTTGGCTTTGGATGCGACGCTTGATCTTGATGTCACCCCAACGTCAGAGCTTCTCGAGGGACTGGATGACGTCAGGAACCGTGTACATGTCGTCGCACGCTATTATCTGGATTTTTCTCGGGTTCATGAGGCGCACTTCCGGCAGTTTCTGGCTGAATCACTCAAGGCATCACTTGAGGATGGAACGGTCAAAATGCGTGGCGCCAGAAGAGTGGCGGCTTTTTCTGAAGCACTTGCACCAGTTTGCCCATTGATGGAGCCGAAGGAAATTGACAACCTGGCGAAGCGACTATCCATGACGACAGGCATGGAGCAACTTATTATTCTTGAAGACATTCTGCGCGTGGACAAAGCAACTGGCTACCAACTTCAGGAAGGGTTGGTCGATGCCCTGTTGGATCGATACTTGCCAAAACTTTGAGGCCGAATTCAGATGCTGACTTTTTCTTAAAACTGCTGGCAAAAAAACGCCAGTTTGATTTCCGCTTTAGGCTGCGACCCGTCGATGCTGCGCGTTGAAGAGAGCGACGGGAGCAAGCCCTAGTGCCAAGCCTGCCCAGTTCACTAATCGTCAGTGTTTGGTTGAAGGCAAGCGAAATAATGTGCGAGTTGTGCAGCATAGCGCTACGCACACGTCAGGTGTTCGTGGGGTTCGTCCCAAGGCTGCGCCATTTCGCCATATACAATGAATGCCGGACTAAATTTGGAAGGGTCGTCTAAAGTAGCTGCATGAACGTAGATGCGTTCAGGAAATCTCTCGGTTCGACTGGTTAATGGTGAACCGCACTCCGGGCAAAACCCCGCGTTGGTGATCGCTCCATTGTCGCTCGGAGAAGCGAATTCTTTAATAACACCTGAGACTTTGAACTCAGCCTTAGGGATCGCAAACGCAGAAGAATGGCCGCCGCCTGTGGCCCGCTGACACTTCCGGCAATGGCAATTGAACGAAAACTCGATCTTTGCACGACATTCAAACCTTACCGCACCGCAGGCACAGCCTCCGTTGATTGTGTCAGTCATCTTGCCCCCTAAATTGCCGCTTTAGTTTTTCAAACCCACTGGACCATCCGAATTCGAGAGCTTGCTTGCCTTGGCGTGTAGGTATTTTTTTGTGCACCAAAGTCACCCGAGCACCACCGTGCTCAGGGGTAAATCGGACACATACAAGCGTCTCGCGCCCTTCGGTCAGGTCTTTTTCCTCTTCACTTTCCCAAGTGAAGGACAGGAGCTTGTCAGGTTCGACTGATCTGTAGCGACCTCGGTGATGCGAGGCTTCGCCAGATTGCGAGATCATCTTGAATCGCCAATTTCCGCCGACCCTAACATCCATTTCGAGCACCTCCGCACGAAAACCTTTGGGGCCGAACCATTGTTCGATTTTCGAGGGTTCGGTCCACGCACAATATGCCTGATGAACGTCTACAGCATACCAGGCTGAAACGCTCACTTCATTGACGTCAGATACAGCTTCACTGTTCATCAGTCTTCTCGCGAGCCAGGAACGCACCCAACGATTCAAGGTTGTCACCCCAAAAGGCAGCGTATTTTTCAGCCCATGATAACGCAGGTTGAAATCCCCTCTCGTCCAACTCGATGTGATGTTGTCGACCTTTTAACGTCCTGCGAACCATGTGTGCCTGCTCAAGCACTTTTAGATGTTGAGAAATCGCACCTGGTGAGAGCTTATGATCCGATCCCAACTGGTTCACTGTGGTTGGGCCACTTAAAAGCCGATCCAACATCTGTCGTCTGACGGGGTGAGCTAGGGCCGAGAAAGCAACATCAGTATAGGACATGATTTGAAGATACCTAAATAGTTTAGTTGAACCTAAATAATAGTGAATACTTGTCAAGTGACCGCTTGAGATTGAAAGCAGTGGAGCAATCCACTCACGCCTAACTCAGACTTCCCGCGCAGCTTGAGCGCGATGCAGCAGGTTCGTGAATTCCCGGTTACGAAAAGAACAGCCAATTGCGCTAAATGCACAGTGCTGTGGCAGAGTATCCAAAATCACGGCTGCGGTGCCGGCTGTGAGGCACCACTTTTCGGACGATAAAATTGCATCGTTACACCATTTCCGCAGTGCTCAAATCTGATCAGCTTCAGTTGGCTTGGTGGGTTGCCGTTCTCAAAAAGACGCTTGCCGCCGCCTACAACCTCTGGAAAGACCCACAAGCGGAACTCATCAATAAGCCTATGGGCAAGAAGGGCTTGTATCAGGCGGGAACTGCCATGCACCTGCAACAGAGGCCCATCCTGTGCCTTTAAAGCCGATATTTCGTCTGCGACGCTACCGTTGACCGGGTGCGCGTTCTGCCAGTGCAAAATGCTAGGTTGTGAGGTCACAACGTATTTTCGAGCATTATTGATACGGTCGGAAAGTGCGGACTTCGGCGCGTTTGGCCAATGGCCTGCAAAGAGGTCATAGGTCTTGCGGCCAAAAACCATATCATAAGGATCAGACATGGCGTAGTGCTCGACCTGGTCCATGACGCCGCCCCAATACGGTGCGGCCCAGCCACCATGTCGAAATCCACCGGATGGGTCTTCTTCCGGCATGCTTGGGGATTGCATTACTCCGTCGAGCGTCAAGAATGTCAGAACGGCAAGCTGTCGCATGGGGTGCCCGTCAGTCTGAGCTCATTGAAGCCAGATACTCGCCAAGCTTGTCAAAGGCCTGGTTCCAACCACCGGCACCAGCTGTGCCCTCTTCGACACCGATATGGACCATTGTCATCAGCGTTTTTCCGTTCGCCTCCGAGAGTTCAACAATGATCTCGGTGATGTCAGGAAAATCATCCGGCATTCCCATCGCCTGAGGTGCGATTAGGTTGCCATCCTCGTCACACATACTCTCGGTATAAACGAGGCGGCGCGGGCAAGTGACTTCCTTATATACGCCAGTGAACCACATTTTCATGGGTCGTTCGGCTGACGTCATTTCCATACAAACCTTACGCGTGCCGCCAACAACCACATCCATTTCTGCCACCGGAACGGACATACCGCGGGGTCCGTACCACGCACGAAACAGAGCCGGGTCAGTCCACATATCCCATATAGCCTCAATCGGGGCATCAAACTCGCGCTCGATCTTCACCCATTTGTATTCCTCATTCATCGGGCGTTCCCTTCATTCCATTCAGAATTCTGTCCATTGCGTCGAAGCGAGCCTCCCAGATGAAGCGGTATTGTTCAGTCCAGCTTGCAACGGCCTCCAAAGGTTTTGTCTCCAAGGCACAGGGTCGGAACTGGGCTTCCTTCCCACGTGTGACGAGGCCGGCGGCTTCGAGCACCCGGATATGTTTGGAAATCGCAGGCAACGTCGCATCAAACGGTTCTGCCAGTTCATTCACCGTGGCTGAGCCTTGTGCCAAACGTGCGAGGATCGCGCGCCTCGTCGGGTGAGCCAATGCGGAGAAGGCAGCATCGAGTTGTTCATCGCCAATCATGACTTCATTATTAAACCAATCAGTTAATTAATCAACTGGTATAATTGGGGCCAACAAAGTCAACCATGCGGCTGTGCGTTGGGGGTACGGACTTGGCAGAAGAACCTGTCTTGTTCCGGCCTTGGTTAGCATGGTCTACTTCCGGTGACGAATGAACCAAATGAAACGCGCATTATGACATCCCAAAAACAGTTACTCATGAAGCTCCTCAAAGGTATCGAAACCGGCGATCCAGAGGCGGCCGCTGTCGTCAACGAAAGCAAGTATATTCAGCATAATCCACGTACTGGCGAAGGAAGCCCCGGACTGGCGGAACTATTTGCGCGTCTCGCCAAGACAAACCCACGCGTCACCTTTTTTCGGGTCTTCCAGGATGGTGATTTCGCCTTTGCTCACAATGAATATGACTTCAACGGCGTGGAAGTTGCGTTTGAGGTATTTCGCTTTGAAGATGGGAAGGCGGTTGAACATTGGGACAATATTCAAGAGATCCAATCTCCGAATCCATCAGGCCGAACAATGCTGGATGGGGATACCGCAATTACAGATCTCGACAAGACCGAAAGCAATCGGGAATTGGTCCGGGACTTTGTCGAACGCGTTCTGATCGCACGGAATTTTGAGTCGATGGCTGCATATCTCGCGACCGACCTAATCCAACACGATCCAGGGATCGCTGACGGCATTGCTTCCCTTCGCGTTGCACTAGAAGAAGAGCAAAATGGTGAGCTTAGAATCGACCATCAGAAACTCCATCGTATCCTTGCCGAGGGAAACTTCGCCCTTTGCATGATTGAAGGCCAACGGGATGGACAACATGCTGGCTTATTCAGCCTGTTTCGACTTGCCGATGGCAAGATCGTCGAGCACTGGACCACGTGCACGCCCATTCCACCGCGCCATGAATGGAAGAACAACAACGGTAAGTTCTAGCAGGCACTGAAAAGACCGACGTGTCTCTTTCAGCGGTGAAAGAAGCCGTTTTTGGGCTGAGAGCGGTCTTAGATTTTGGATAGTGCAGCTTAGGTTCTGGACCCATTAAATTTGTTGCTGTGTCTCGTTTGCATGATTCAAGCCCCTGAGTTTCAGAGGTGTATCATGAGCAATCTATTCTGGCTGACTGACGAACAGATGGAGCGCCTTC
>NZ_JBQFXS010000019.1:0-63553 GCF_056541025.1 Ruegeria sp. AK4 | reverse complement strand
CTGCGGTCAGCGTGGTCTTGCCGTGGTCAACGTGGCCAATCGTGCCGATGTTGACGTGCGGTTTTGTACGCTCAAACTTTTCCTTTGCCATGATGGCCTCCTTTGTCGGTAATGACAGGAGCCCGCTAACCGGGCTCCCTCAAATCTTCGCTTATGCGTATTTCGCCTGGATCTCGTCCGAGATGTTCTGCGGAACCGGATCGTAGTGGTCGAACTGCATGGTGAACTGGGCACGGCCCGACGACATCGAACGCAGGGTGTTGATGTAGCCGAACATGTTGGCCAGCGGAACAAACGCGTCAATCGCGATGGCGTTGCCGCGCGGTTCCTGACCAGAGACCTGGCCACGACGCGAGGTCAGGTCGCCGATGATACCGCCGGTGTATTCTTCCGGGGTGATCACTTCGACCTTCATGATCGGTTCCAGCAGCTTCGCGCCAGCTTTGCGCATGCCTTCACGCATACACATCCGCGATGCGATTTCGAACGCCAGAACGCTCGAGTCGACGTCGTGGAACTTACCGTCCAGCAGGGCAACCTTGAAGTCGATCACGGGGAAGCCGGCCAGCGGGCCGCTGTCCATGACCGAGTTGATGCCTTTTTCAACACCGGGGATGTATTCCTTCGGAACGGCACCACCAACGATGCGGCTTTCGAACGAGTAACCCTCGCCCGGCTCGGTCGGCTGGATTTCCAGCTTGACTTCCGCGAACTGACCCGAACCACCAGACTGTTTCTTGTGGGTGTAGGTATGCTCGACCGGCATCGAGATGGTTTCGCGATAGGCCACCTGCGGTGCACCGATGTTCGCCTCGACCTTGAACTCGCGCTTCAGACGGTCCACCAGGATGTCCAGGTGAAGTTCGCCCATGCCCTTCATGATGGTCTGGCCCGATTCCAGGTCAGTTTCCACACGGAAGGACGGGTCTTCGGCGGCCAGACGGGCCAGACCCTGGGACATTTTCTCCTGGTCGCCCTTGGTTTTGGGCTCGACCGCGATCTCGATCACCGGATCGGGGAAGGTCATGGTTTCCAGAACCACCGGATCCTTCGCGTCGCACAGGGTGTCACCGGTGGTGGTGTCTTTCAGACCCGCCAGCGCGATGATGTCGCCTGCAAACGCTTCTTCGATCTCTTCCCGGTTGTTCGAGTGCATCATCATCATACGACCGATGCGCTCTTTCTTACCTTTGGTCGAGTTCAGGATCGAGTCACCCTTGTTCATGGTGCCCGAGTAGATCCGGGTGAAGGTCAGCGAACCAACGAAGGGGTCGTTCATGATTTTGAACGCCAGACCCGAGAAGGCCATGTCGTCGTCTGCACGACGGGCGATGTCACGAACTTCTTCCTCGTCGCCGGGTTTGAAGCCCATGTAATCGACAACGTCCAGCGGGCTGGGCAGATAGTCGATCACAGCGTTGAGCAGCGGCTGAACGCCTTTGTTCTTGAACGCAGACCCACCCAGAACCGGAACGAACGCGATTTCCAGGGTGCCTTTGCGCAGCAGGGCGCGCAGGGTCGGAACGTCGGGCTCATTGCCTTCCAGGTATTCCATCATCGCGTCGTCGTCCATTTCGACGGCCGCTTCGATCATCTTGCCGCGCCATTCTTCAGCCATGTCCTTCAGGCTGTCGCGGATCGGTGCTTTGATCCAGCTTGCGCCCAGATCTTCGCCCTGCCACAGCCATTCTTCCATGGTGACCAGGTCGATCAGACCTTCCAGCTCGGACTCGGCACCGATCGGAATACCAACCGGAACAGCGCGTGCGCCGGTGCGGTCTTCGATCATGTTGACGCAGTTGAAGAAGTCAGCGCCGATCTTGTCCATCTTGTTGACGAAAACCATACGCGGAACCTTGTAGCGGTCAGCCTGACGCCACACGGTTTCGGTCTGGGGTTCAACACCGGCGTTTGCGTCCAGAACGCAGACGGCACCGTCGAGAACCGCCAGCGAGCGTTCGACTTCGATGGTGAAGTCAACGTGGCCGGGGGTGTCGATGATGTTTAGGCGGTGCTTGGGCGTGTCAGCATGCTGACCATCTTCGGTGCGTTCCCAGAAAGTGGTGGTCGCAGCCGAGGTGATGGTGATGCCGCGTTCCTGCTCCTGCTCCATCCAGTCCATGGTGGCTGCACCATCGTGCACCTCACCGATGTTGTGGGATTTGCCAGTGTAATACAGGATACGCTCCGAGCAGGTGGTCTTACCTGCGTCGATGTGCGCCATGATACCGAAGTTACGGTATAGTTCGAGCGGATATTCGCGTGCCATTTTTGATAAGCCTCTGAATTACCAGCGGTAGTGGCTGAAGGCTTTGTTCGCCTCGGCCATCTTGTGGGTGTCTTCGCGCTTTTTCACGGCAGTACCGCGGGACTGTACAGCGTCCAGCAGCTCACCGGCAAGGCGCTCTTCCATGGTGTTTTCGTTGCGGCCGCGCGCAGCGGTGATCAGCCAGCGGATGGCCAGGGCTTCGCGGCGCTCGGGGCGGACTTCGACCGGAACCTGATAGGTTGCACCACCAACCCGGCGCGAGCGAACCTCGACCGACGGTTTGATGTTGTCGAGCGCTTCGTGGAACACTTCGACAGGTGCGCGCTTGATCTTGGTCTCAACGCGGTCAAAGGCGTTGTAGACGATGCGCTCGGCGACCGACTTCTTGCCGTCGATCATCAGGTTGTTCATGAATTTGGTCAGAACCTTGTCGCCAAATTTGGCGTCAGGCAGGACTTCGCGTTTTTCGGCGGCGTGACGACGTGACATATCAGCCTCTCCTTCTTACTTGGGACGCTTCGCGCCGTATTTCGAACGACGCTGCTTACGGTCTTTGACGCCCTGAGTATCCAGAACACCGCGCAGGATGTGGTAACGCACACCAGGAAGGTCTTTTACACGGCCGCCACGGATCAGAACAACCGAGTGTTCCTGCAGGTTGTGGCTTTCACCGGGGATGTACGAGATCACCTCGAACCCGTTGGTCAGGCGCACCTTGGCAACCTTACGCATAGCCGAGTTCGGTTTCTTCGGTGTGGTGGTATATACACGTGTGCAGACGCCGCGTTTCTGCGGGCACTGCTCCAGGTGCATGGACTTCGAGCGTTTTACTTTGGGCTGCCGCGGTTTGCGGATCAGCTGTTGAATAGTTGGCATTCCGGTTTCTTCCCCGTTTTGCAACACACATGACATGCACGCGGTTGCGTGCGGTTAAACTTTACTGCACTCATGCGTCCACAAGCGCAAAACCCGCGAGCGTTCCCATTCCGAGGTGAACGTCGCGGTTGGTTATCAGAGGGCGCGAACGGCAAAATTGTCCGGGCCTTGACCAGTTCATTACTGAGATCGGTTTTGGGGCGGCCCCCGGTACCGAGATGCGCGCGTATTAAGGGGAGTCGGCCCCGGTGTCAACAGCGCGCAGGCCCCGAGGCCCGTCAGGCCGGATAGCGCTGATTTATCAAAGGCCGCAGGCCCCTTCCACCGTTGCGGGTTCCGGATGCCCCCGGCATAGTGCGCTGAGACTTCGAATATCGGATGACGAATGCAAGTGATAGGGCTCTGCCGGTTTTCCTTTCCCGCCCTTGGGAGCTTTCAGACCGAACATGAAACGCTGGAGGAGCGGCGGCGGTTTCTCTACAGCCCCGAGCGGCTGGAAGAGCGGTTCCGCCTGTTTGAATCCTCGACTCTGCCCTGCTTTCGCGAACATACGGACGAGGATTTTGAACTGCTGGTCGTCGTGGGCCATTGCCTGCCCAAACCTGCCTTTGACCGGCTGAATGACCTGACGGCAGACGTGAAACAGGTGCGGATCGTGCAAAGATCGTCGGATACCGACAAACGCCACCGGCATGTGATGAAGGATATCCTGAACGAGGCCCGCACAGATCCCGATCAGCCCTGCCTGCAATTCCGCCATGATGACGACGATGCCGTGTCCGTCGATTTCGTGGAACGGCTGCGCGAAGCGGCGCGGGACAGCAAGGCGCTGATGGCGCGGAACCGTCATGTCGGGATCGATTTCACCCAAGGGTTTTTTGCCCGTCTCAATGCGCAAGGTATTGTGGCGAAAAAGACGTACAAGTCGCTACTGGGCGTCGGGCTTGGCATGCACATTCGCGGTGGATGCAAACAGACGATCATGAGCTTCACCCACCACAGGGTTGGTCGCTTCATGCCGGTCGTAAGCTACCCGGATGCACCGATGTGGGTGCGGTCCCTGAACGGTTTCAACGATTCCAAAAGGGCCAGGAACAACACCAAGGAACTGCTCCCCCTGACCCCCGAGCAAGAGGGCGAATTCATCGCCCGCTTCGCCATCGATCAGACCGTGGTCCGGCAGGTTCACTCTGCCGCCTGATGTGAGCGTTCGCGGAACAGGGTGAACACCCCAGCGGCCACGACCAACCCGGCCCCGAACAAGGTGATCATGTCCGGCCATTCGCCAAAAACGGCCCAGCCCAGCCCAAGGGCCCAGAGCAGGCTGGTATATCTGAAAGGCGCGATAAATCCGACCTCGCCTTCGCGCATGACCATGACGCTGAACAAATAGGCCACCAGGATAAACACCCCCGCCGCGGCCACCATCGCACCGCTGCCGGGTGATACGGCCGCCCAGCCCTCGAAGACCGAGAAAACACCAGCAATCAACGTGACCGACAGCGCTGTGGCAAGGGTAACGACCATGGATGGCACCTGCGCCGACATCCGCCGCGTGATCAGATCGCGCACAGCCACCGAGACCATCGCTGCCAGAGCGTAACCGGCATAGAGGCTGAACCCATCAGGCCCCGGCCGCACGATCAGCAGCATCCCGGCAAAACCGATGCCAATGGCCAAAATCCGCCGCCAGCCGATCCGTTCCGAGAAAAACAGCGCCGCCCCCAGCGTCACCGTCAGCGGCAGCGCCTGCAGAACCGCCGACACATTCGCAAGCGGCATGTTCTTCAGTGCGGTCAGGAAAAAGAAGGTGGCCGACAGTTCCGCAACGCATCGGAAGGCGATCAACCATTTGTCATGAAACGGAAAATTCAGATGCAGAGCGCCGAGATACCGGGTAAGGACAAAGATCAAACCGGTGGCCAGCGCCCCCCGCATCGCAACCACCTGAAACAGCGGCAGCTCCTGCAGGGCCACCTTCACAAAGGTATCGTTCACCGTAATCGCGGCCATGCTGCCCATCATCAGCAGGGCGCCTTTGACGTTGGGGGTCATTGCGCTCTGCTCCAAGTCAAGAATATCGAAGCATTGGCAGTACGCGGGGAATGGATGTCAAGAGTTTGCAAACCCCTGTAGTTTAAGTATGGACCAATGCGCATTTTTGTTGTTCACGGCCTGACGTGTCATTTTCGGATGGCCACTATTCCTCGGCTCGTGCGTGAAGGGGGCCCGGAAGGAAAAGAATAGACAGTTTCAACATCGAAACCTGCCTCGCGTAGCAGAGACAGAATTTCATCCCGCTGAAACGTGCGGTGACGCCATTGAAACCAGATGATCACGTTGCACCAGTGCGGTTTGGACACCACAAGGTACAGCCGTCCACCGGGACGCAACAGGCCATAAATCTGTGTCAATGCGCGCATCGGATCGGGACAATGCTCGATCACATGCGCTACGAGAACGACGTCGGCAGGCTCCAGATCGACTTCACCCAACAAGCCCTGAACAAGGTGCGGCTCGACACCCCGGGCGCGCAAAGCAGCCTGACCCTGGATCAGCATCGCGCGGCTGGGTTCGAGCAGTGTCAGTTTTTCCGGTGGCCCATTGGCTGCTGTCCAAGCCTCGGAGAACGACGCCGTTCCCGCACCTATGTCCAGGACATGCGCCGGTTGTACCCTCTTCTTTGGCCCAGCGGTAAGGAACCCCAGATAGGCATCATAATAGCCCAGCATACGCATCTTATCGCCCCATTTTGGGGCGGCGCTCTCGTAGCGGGTCGCAATATCCGAGGTCATTTTCTTCATGGTATCCGCGCTTCAAATACCCCAATGCGAAGAACAATATTCTAATGCGCAAGCGTTACGTTCATAACACCCCAAAACAGAAAAAGCCCCGCGAAATCGCAGGGCTTCTTCGGTGTTTCTGAGGGTCCGCTTACTCGCGGCTTTCCGGTGTTTCCACCAGAACGTCCAGCTCATCGCCGACCAGATCGTCGTCCATGACCGGCGCAGCCAGGGCAGCGGCGGCTTCGGCCTCTTCCCGGCGGGCTTCGATCACCACGTTGTCACGCGACTGCGCGATGTGGCGGACGGCCTGCGTGGCACCACCTGTCCCGGCGGGGATCAGGCGACCGACGATGACGTTCTCTTTCAGGCCAACCAGCTTGTCCTTCTTGCCCTGAACCGAAGCCTCGGTCAGAACGCGGGTGGTTTCCTGGAACGACGCCGCCGAGATGAACGAACGCGTCTGCAGCGAGGCTTTGGTGATCCCCAGCAGGATCGGTTCGCCCTGAGCCGGACGACCGCCGCGCGAGATGGTCTTCTCGTTGGCTGCATCGAACTCCTGCTTGTCGACATGCTCGCCTTTCAGCAGGGTGCTGTCACCTGAATCCAGGATCTCCCACTTCTGCAGCATCTGGCGCACGATGACCTCGATATGCTTGTCGTTGATCTTCACGCCCTGCAGACGATAAACATCCTGCACCTCGTCGATCATGTAATCCGCCAGCGCTTCGACACCCATGATGGACAGGATGTCATGCGGGGCCGGGTTACCGTCCATGATATAGTCACCCTTCTGCACGAAGTCGCCTTCCTGCACCGGGATGTGCTTGCCCTTGGGCACCATGTACTCGATCGTTTCCATCGACTCGTCAGCCGGTTCGATGCTGATGCGGCGCTTGTTCTTGTAGTCGCGGCCAAAGCGCACGTAACCATCGGCTTCTGCGATGATCGCGTGATCTTTCGGACGGCGCGCTTCGAACAGTTCGGCCACACGCGGCAGACCACCGGTGATGTCCTTGGTCTTGGCACCTTCACGCGGGATACGCGCGACAACGTCACCGGCTTCGATGGTCTGGCCATCTTCGACCGACAGGATCGCATCCACCGACATCGGATAGTGAACCGGGTTGCCCGCATCGTTGCGGACCGGCTCGCCATCTTCACCGACCAGAATGATCTCGGGCTTCAGGTCGCTGCCTTTGGGGGCGGCGCGCCAGTCGATCACGATCTTCTGGGTCATGCCGGTTGCTTCGTCGGTCTCGTCGCGGACGGCAAGGCCCGAAACCAGATCGACATATTTCGCGGTACCGGCTTTCTCGGCGATGATCGGCAGGGTGTAGGGATCCCACTCGAACAGCTTGTCGCCACGGGCTACCTTTGTGCCGTCCTTGACGAACAGCTTCGAGCCATAGCCCAGCTTGAAGCTGGCACGCTCCTCACCGTGTTCGTCGTTGATCACCAGCTTCATGTTCCGGCCCATGACCAGGCTTTCGCCGGCGGCATTGACCAGAATCTGCGGGTTCTCGAACGCAACAACGCCGTCCTGGTTGGCTTCCTGGAACGACTGCTGACCACCTTGCGCAACACCACCGATGTGGAAGGTCCGCATCGTCAGCTGCGTACCGGGTTCACCGATGGACTGGGCGGCGATGATGCCGACAGCTTCACCCGTGTTCACCATGGTCCCGCGGGCCAGGTCACGACCGTAGCAGGTGGCGCAGACGCCTTCCTCGGACTCACAGGTCAGCGGCGAGCGGATGCGCATAGACGCGATGCCAGCTTCGTCAATCGTGTCGGCCATACGTTCGTCGATCAGTTGACCAGCGGCCACGATCACCTCATCCGTGCCCGGACGCAGAACATCGTCTGCGGCCACACGGCCCAGCACACGTTCGGCCAGCGAAGCAACAACCTCACCGTCGTTCACGGCAGCTTCGGCCGTGATCGCACGCTCGGTGCCACAATCGATCTCGCGCACGATGCAGTCCTGTGCCACGTCCACCAGACGGCGGGTCAGATACCCCGAGTTCGCCGTTTTCAGGGCGGTATCCGACAGACCCTTACGGGCACCGTGGGTCGAGTTGAAGTACTCGAGAACGGTCAGACCTTCCTTGAAGTTCGAGATGATCGGCGTCTCGATGATGTCACCGTTCGGCTTGGCCATCAGGCCGCGCATGCCGCCCAGCTGTTTCATCTGAGTGACCGAGCCACGCGCACCCGAGTGGGCCATCATGTAGACCGAGTTCGGTTCCTGCTCGGACCCGTCCTGTGCCCGATCCGACGACGAAATCGTGCTCATCATCGCTTCGGTGACGCGGTCGTTACACTTCGACCAGGCATCGACAACCTTGTTGTACTTTTCGCCCTGGGTGATCAGGCCGTCCATGTACTGCTGTTCAAAGTCCTTCACCTGACCGCGGGTGTCATCAACGATGCCCCACTTGTCGTCCGGAATGACCATGTCGTCCTTACCGAACGAGATGCCCGCCTTGAACGCTTCCTTGAAGCCCATCGACATGATCTGGTCACAGAAGATAACCGACTCTTTCTGACCGCAGTAGCGGTAGACGGTGTCGATCACCTGCTGCACTTCTTTCTTCCGCAGCAGGCGGTTGACCAGATCGAACGGCGCCTTGTTGTTCATCGGCAGCAATGCACCCAGACGCAGACGGCCCGGAGTGGTTTCATAGCGCTTCTGAACTTCGTTGCCTTCGTCGTCGATCTGCGTGATCCGCGCGGTGATCTTGGTGTGCAAGTGCACTTCACCCGAATCCAGCGCGTGCTGAACTTCGTCGATCGAGCCAAAGACCTTGCCTTCGCCCGGCATGCCTTCGCGTTCCAGGGTCACATAGTAGAGACCCAGGATCATGTCCTGCGACGGGACAATAATAGGCGCGCCGTTTGCAGGCGACAGAACGTTGTTCGTCGACATCATCAGAACGCGGGCTTCCAGCTGCGCCTCAAGGCTCAGCGGGACGTGAACGGCCATCTGGTCCCCGTCGAAGTCGGCATTGAAGGCCGAGCAGACCAGCGGGTGCAGCTGGATGGCTTTGCCTTCGATCAGAACCGGTTCGAACGCCTGAATGCCAAGACGGTGCAGCGTCGGCGCACGGTTCAGCATGACAGGGTGTTCGCGGATCACCTCGTCGAGGATATCCCACACTTCGGGGCGCTCTTTCTCGACCAGTTTCTTCGCCTGTTTCACGGTCGAAGACAGACCCTTGGCTTCAAGGCGCGAGTAGATGAACGGCTTGAACAACTCCAGCGCCATCTTCTTGGGCAGACCACACTGGTGCAGCTTGAGTTCCGGACCGGTCACAATGACCGAACGGCCCGAGAAGTCGACGCGTTTCCCCAGAAGGTTCTGACGGAAGCGGCCCTGTTTCCCTTTCAGCATGTCCGACAGCGATTTCAGCGGACGCTTGTTGGCGCCGGTGATCACGCGGCCACGACGGCCGTTGTCGAACAGAGCATCCACGGATTCCTGCAGCATCCGCTTTTCGTTGCGGACGATGATATCCGGCGCGCGCAGTTCGATCAGACGCTTCAGACGGTTGTTCCGGTTGATGACGCGGCGATACAGATCGTTCAGATCCGAAGTCGCAAAACGGCCACCATCCAGCGGGACCAGCGGACGCAGTTCCGGCGGAATGACCGGGATCACGGTCATCACCATCCACTCGGGGCGGTTGCCCGACTCGAGGAAGGATTCAACAACCTTCAGGCGCTTGATGATCTTCTTGGGCTTCAACTCGCCGGTCGCTTCGGCCAGATCAGCGCGCAGCTGCTCGGCTTCGGCTTCCAGATCGATCTGGGCCAGCATCTCACGGATGGCTTCGGCACCGATGTTCGCGGTGAACGCGTCCATGCCATAGGCATCCTGCGCATCCATGTACTCTTCTTCGGTCAGCATCTGGCCGTAGGTCAGGTCGGTCAGACCGGGCTCGATGACGACATAGTTTTCAAAGTACAGAACGCGTTCCAGATCGCGCAGCGTCATGTCCAGCATCAGACCGATGCGGGACGGCAGCGATTTCAGGAACCAGATATGTGCGACGGGCGCGGCCAGTTCGATGTGGCCCATACGCTCGCGGCGGACTTTTTGCAGGGTGACTTCCACACCGCATTTCTCGCAGACAACGCCGCGATACTTCATCCGCTTATATTTGCCGCACAGACATTCGTAATCTTTGATCGGGCCAAAGATACGCGCGCAGAACAAACCGTCACGCTCGGGCTTGAACGTCCGGTAGTTGATGGTTTCGGGTTTCTTGATCTCGCCATAGGACCAAGACAGGATCCGCTCGGGCGACGCCAACGAGACCTTGATCTCGTCGAAAACCTTCGGGGGCGTCAGCGGGTTGAACGGGTTGTTGGTGATTTCCTGGTTCATTTGTTACCTCAAATCTTGCGGAAGGGGGGAGAGGGGAGCGGAAACTTCAAAAGTTTCCGCCCAAGAATTTTTTCAAAATTCTTATTCCTCAACCTCCGCATCCAGGAGTTCCATATTCAGGCCGAGGCCACGGACTTCTTTCACCAGAACGTTGAACGATTCCGGTACGCCCGCTTCAAAGTTATCCTCGCCTTTGACGATCGACTCATAGACCTTGGTCCGGCCAGCGACATCATCCGATTTCACGGTGAGCATCTCCTGCAGGGTGTAGGCAGCGCCGTAAGCTTCCAGAGCCCAGACTTCCATCTCACCAAAGCGCTGACCACCGAACTGCGCCTTACCACCCAGCGGCTGCTGGGTCACCAGGCTGTACGGCCCGGTCGAACGCGCGTGGATTTTGTCGTCCACCAGGTGGTGCAGTTTCAGCAGGTACTTGATGCCCACGGTCACCGGACGCGCAAACTGCTCGCCAGTGCGACCGTCGAACAGAACCGACTGACCACTTTCCGAGAAGCCCGCACGCACCAGCGCGTCGTTGACGTCAGCCTCTTTGGCACCGTCAAAGACCGGGGTTGCGATCGGAACACCGCGGGTCACGTTGCCCGCAGCCTCAATCAGGCCATCCTCGTCCAGACCGGTGATGCCTTCTTCATAGACATTCTCGCCATAGGCCAGCTTCATCGCTTCGCGCACCGGTGTCAGATCGCCGGAACGGCGGTATTCACCCAGAGCGTCGTCGATGTTCAGACCCAGACCGCGCGCGGCCCAACCCATGTGGGTTTCAAGGATCTGACCAACGTTCATACGCGAAGGCACGCCCAGCGGGTTCAGACAGAAGTCTACCGGGGTACCATCGGCCAAGAACGGCATGTCTTCCATCGGAACAACCTTGGAGATCACACCTTTGTTCCCGTGACGACCGGCCATCTTGTCGCCCGGCTGCAGCTTACGCTTCACGGCGATGAAGACTTTGACCATCTTCATCACACCCGGCGGCAGGTCGTCGCCACGACGGACTTTTTCGACCTTGTCCTCGAAACGGGCGTCCAGAGCGCGTTTCTGCACTTCGTACTGCTCGTTCAGAGCCTCAACGATCTGTGCGTCCTGCTCGCCTTCCAGCGCCAGCTGCCACCACTGACCACGGGTCAGGGTTTCCAGCAGATCCTCGGTGATCACCGACCCCGCCTTGACGCCTTTCGGGCCTTTGACAGCGGTTTTACCCAGGATCAGGCCCTGCAAACGCGCATAGATGTTGCGGTCAAGGATCGCCAGCTCGTCATCCCGGTCACGGGCCAGACGTTCGACTTCCTCACGCTCGATCTGCAGCGCACGCTCGTCTTTCTCGACGCCGTGACGGTTGAAGACGCGGACTTCCACGACCGTACCGTAATCGCCCGGCTTCACGCGCAGCGAGGTGTCGCGCACGTCAGATGCTTTTTCACCAAAGATGGCGCGCAGCAGCTTTTCTTCCGGGGTCATCGGGCTTTCGCCCTTCGGAGTGATCTTCCCGACCAGAATATCGCCCGGCTCAACATCCGCACCGATGTAAACGATGCCCGCCTCGTCGAGGTTGCGCAGCGCTTCTTCACCGACATTCGGGATGTCGCGGGTGATCTCTTCCGGGCCCAGCTTGGTGTCACGGGCGGCGACTTCAAACTCCTCGATATGGACCGAGGTAAAGACGTCGTCACGCGCAATACGTTCCGAGATCAGGATCGAGTCTTCGTAGTTGTAACCGTTCCACGGCATGAACGCGACGACCACGTTCTTACCAAGGGCCAGTTCACCCATATCGGTCGACGGACCATCGGCAATGACCTCGCCCTTCTGGACGGTGTCACCCACCTTGATCAGCGGACGCTGGTTGATGCAGGTGTTCTGGTTCGAGCGCTGGAACTTGCGCAGACGATAGATGTCAACGCCAGCGTCGCCCAGCTCCAGATCCTCGGTGGCGCGGATAACGATACGCTGGGCATCGACCTGGTCGATGATACCGGCGCGTTTCGCCTGAATCGCAGCGCCCGAGTCGATCGCAACCTTTTCCTCGATCCCGGTGCCGACCAGCGGTGCCTCGGCCCGCAGCAGCGGAACCGCCTGACGTTGCATGTTCGAGCCCATCAGAGCGCGGTTGGCGTCGTCATTTTCAAGGAACGGGATCAGCGATGCAGCGACCGAGACCAGCTGTTTCGGGCTTACGTCGATCAGGTCCACATTCTCGCGCGGGGCAAGGGTGTAGTCACCGGCCTGACGGGTCGACACCAGATCGTTGATGAACTTGCCATCCGCATCCAAGGTCGCGTTCGCCTGCGCCACGGTGTGACGCATTTCTTCAGTCGCGGACATGTAGTGAACCTCATCGGTCACCTCAGCGTCTTTCACGACGCGGTACGGTGTTTCGATGAAGCCATACTTGTTCACGCGGGCAAAGGTGGCCAGCGAGTTGATCAGACCGATGTTCGGGCCTTCGGGCGTTTCAATCGGGCACATCCGGCCATAGTGGGTCGGGTGCACGTCGCGCACCTCAAAGCCCGCACGTTCCCGTGTCAGACCACCGGGGCCAAGCGCCGAGAGGCGGCGTTTGTGGGTCACTTCCGACAGCGGGTTGGTCTGGTCCATGAACTGCGACAGCTGCGACGAGCCGAAGAATTCACGGACAGCAGCTGCAGCCGGTTTCGCGTTGATCAGGTCCTGCGGCATGACGGTGTCGATCTCGACCGACGACATACGCTCTTTGATCGCGCGCTCCATGCGCAGCAGACCGACGCGGTACTGGTTTTCCATCAGTTCGCCGACCGAACGCACACGACGGTTGCCGAGGTGGTCGATATCGTCCACGTCGCCTTTGCCGTCACGCAGTTCCACCAGCGCCTTGATGCAGGCCACGATATCTTCGCGGCGCAGGGTGCGCAGGGTGTCCGGCGCGTCCAATGCCAGACGCATGTTCATCTTCACACGGCCAACCGCGGACAGGTCATAACGCTCGCTGTCGAAGAACAGGGTGTCGAACAGGGCCGACGCAGCCTCGACGGTGGGCGGCTCGCCCGGGCGCATGACGCGGTAGATGTCCATCAGCGCGCTTTCACGGTTCAGGTTCTTGTCCTGAGCCATCGTGTTGCGCATGTATGGGCCGACATTGACGTTGTCGATGTCCAGAACCGGGATGTCGGTGATGCCCGCATCCATCAGGTCCTTGACGGTGCCGCCGATCAGGTCGCCGTCCTTGTCGTATTCCAGGGTCAGCTCATCCCCGGCTTCGACATAGATCGCGCCGGTTTCTTCGTTGATGATGTCCTTGGCGACAAACTTGCCGACGATGTTGTCGAAGGGCACCAGCAGGTTGGTAACGCTGCCTTCGTCGATCAGCTTCTTGACCGCGCGCGGGGTGACTTTCTTACCCGCCTCGGCAATCACTTCACCGGATTTCGCGTCGACCAGATCATAGGTCGGACGGGTGCCGCGCACGCGCTCGGGGAAGAACGGCGTGACCCAGCCTTTCTTCTTGTCCAGCTTGTAGGACACGGTGTTGTAATAGGCGTCCATGATCGCTTCCTGATCCAGACCCAGCGCATAAAGCAGGGTTGTCACAGGCAGTTTGCGGCGACGGTCGATACGGGCGAACACGATGTCCTTGGCGTCGAACTCAAAGTCCAGCCAGCTGCCGCGATACGGGATGATGCGGCAGGCAAACAGCAGCTTGCCCGAGGAATGGGTCTTGCCCTTGTCATGGTCAAAGAACACACCGGGCGAGCGGTGCATCTGGCTGACGATCACACGCTCAGTGCCGTTCACGATGAACGTGCCGTTCGGTGTCATCAGGGGCATGTCGCCCATGAACACGTCCTGTTCCTTGATATCCTTGACCGATTTCGCACCGGTGTCCTCATCGACATCAAACACGATCAGACGCAGAGTGACCTTCAGCGGCGCGCTGTAGGTCATGTCGCGCTGCATGCACTCTTCGACATCATATTTCGGCTTTTCCAGATCGTATTTCACGAACTCCAGAACGGAGGTTTCGTTGAAATCCTTGATCGGGAAAACCGACTGGAACACGCCTTTGATGCCTTCGCCGTCTGTGGGCTGCTCTGCATCGCCGGAGCGCAGGAAAAGGTCATAGGAAGATTTCTGCACCTCAATGAGGTTCGGCATTTCCAAAACTTCGCGGATTTTGCCGTAGTATTTACGAAGACGTTTCTGGCCAAGGAACGTTTGAGCCATGTCAGATGTCACCTTTCGATGTTCTCAGCGGGCAAAGACACCGTCGGGCCCCGGCATCTTGCACAATCGAGACAACACGTCCGGATCAATTCATGGCCACCGTCCCGAAGGCAGCCTCCCGATCCGAAAACCGTGTCTTAGAAAACGCCCCCGTCAATGAGGCCCTTTCTAAGACAGGTTCGGCTGGACCCGGATTTCTCCGGACCCAGCCTGAACTTTCGGGCACAGACCGGAGTTCCTGAAGAACTCCGGACCGCTTTCTTTTCAAGAAAGCGGGTCCCTGAGCAAAAACGCTTAGGCCAGTTCGACCTCGGCGCCAGCTGCTTCCAGCTTGCCTTTGACTTCTTCGGCTTCGTCTTTCGACACGCCTTCTTTGATCTTGCCGCCGGCTTCGACCAGTTCCTTGGCTTCTTTCAGGCCCAGACCGGTGATGCCGCGAACTTCTTTGATCACGTTGATTTTCGAAGCGCCGGCGTTCTTCAGAACGACGTCGAATTCGGTTTTCTCTTCCTCGGCTGCACCGCCGGCATCGCCAGCTGCGGCAACCATTACGGCGCCGCCAGCTGCGGGCTCGATGCCGTATTCGTCTTTGAGGATGGTTTTCAGTTCTTGTGCTTCCAGCAGGGTCAGACCCACGATGCTTTCTGCGAGTGCTTTCAGATCAGCCATTTTATCAGCTCTTTCCGTTTACAATGTGTGTTCCAACGTCAGGGCGCATGCCCTACGCAGATCATTCAGTGCCAACCGCTTACGCAGCTTCCGCCTTCTCTTCGATGGTGGAAAGGATGCTTGCGATGTTGCTTGCAGGTGCGCCAATCGCGCCGGCGATGTTCGAAGCAGGTGCGCCAATGCAGCCAACGATCGAAGCAATAAGCTCCTCACGCGACGGCATTTTCGAAACGGCTTCAACGCCTTTGCGGTCCAGAGCGTTCTCGCCCATTGCACCGCCAAGGATTTCGAACTTCTTGTTCTCCTTGGCGAAGTCCTCAGCCACCTTGGCTGCTGCCACGGGGTCCTCGGAATAGGTCAGAACGGTCATACCCGTCAGCAGGTCAGCGATGCTTGCACATGGCTTTCCGTCGAGGGCGATTTTGGCGAGCCTGTTCTTGGCAACACGCACGGCACCACCCGCGTCACGAGCACGTGCGCGAAGGTCCTGCATCTCGGCAACTGTCAGACCGGCGTAGTGAGCAACCACCACGACGCCAGAGCTTTCGAAGATCTGGCCGAGTTCCTCGACCACTTTCTCTTTCTGGGCTCTATCCACAGTTCTCTCCAAGTTAGGGGCGATATCTCACCCCGGCTCATATTTGCCGAAGGCAAGCCCCCGGCGTTCAGGTCCGTTGTTACGGGATTGGCCAAAATGCGCCCGAGGATCGCGACCCTCAGAATTCTTTGGTCTTACCCGTCTCAGGCAGGGAATTAAGGGGCCGGATGGCACCACCCACCGTCTTGGACGAAACAAAATAAAGCGCACGACGAATCGCACGCTTTATTCCGCAGGTCTACTTAGGACAGATAGGCGGGGTTTCCAAGGGGTAAAATCACCGATTGCATCGGTGTTTTGCCCCTGAATTTGAATGTTCCGTCACCATACCATGTTCGGCGTGATGCCAATAGAACAAAATGACGCGACCCGCGGTTTCGGATGCAGCCGCAATTGACTTGCGCACCCTTGTGCAGTCCATTCGGACGGTCGGATACCACAACACAGATATGCGTATTTTCCCAAGATGCAGGCCCTGACCAAAGACGAACACGCCCGCGCCGCCGCCTGCGTGAAAGAATTCGCGCAAAACGGCATCCACGGGGCCATTTCGGGATTTGACTGCGTCTACCGGTCTCACGACTTTCCTGAGACCCGCTTTCTGCTGCGGGTCAAGGCCGGGTCGAACCATTATGCAATCAAGATCGACACCGAATCCGCCGAGACCGGCAGGCTGCAGAAGGAATTCGCCCTTCTGAAGGACCTGAGCGCCTATTTCGGGGGCAACCAGACATCGCGGGTCATTGAACCCGTTTACCTGTCACAGAACGGGACATTCTTCGCCTCGGAATTCATCGACCGCCCGACAGCCGTCGATCTGATCTACAACTGCACCAACGCCGACCAGGTCGCGCAGATTTACCGCCGCGCCGGGTCCTGGCTGCACGATTTCCACGGGTTCCGACCGCCAACGCAGTACGGCTTCCGCCCAAGATGGATGACCACCAGCTTTCACGAGCTTGCCGCATCCCTCCCCCACCCCCTCGCCCGAAAAAGCGAGGTTATGATCAACGTCATGCGGTCCGAGGCCGACCGGCTGAAAGGCCAACCCGACCTGCGGGTCTTTGCGCATGGGGATTTCCACGGTCTGAATCTGATCGTAGGCCAGGGCAAAACCATCGGCCTGGATTTCACAGAAGCGCGCGAGAAACTGGCAACCTATGACATCGTCGACTTCCTGAAGGCGGACATCTTCCGCGATGGCCCCGCATCCGAGGTCGACCGTAGCGGCATCCTGAAAAGACACAAAGAGATGTTCTTTCGCCGCTACCGCCATCCGATCAATACCGACATTCTGGATTTCTGCCTCCGCGGGCGATTGCTGAAAGACTGGCTGTTTCTCAGCCGCAGCGACTATGCCTGCAGCCCGCAGGAAGACCACCGCCGCGCACGGCTGGAACTGAGGCTGCAACAGGCGTTCCGGCAGAGCTTCGGCTAGGGCGTGATTATGCCCGGGTTAAATCCAAATACGAACTGCTTGCGCCCATTCACCCTTTCACCGCCACCACTCAGCTTCGATAGGTAATCGGCGGCCAAGGCTTTTGGATGGAAACACCAGAGTGGGCACCAGCAGCCATCTACTTACGTTTCGCCCCTTCTCAACTCTTCAACCGTAGTTCTAACCGTGTGATCCCACTCAAACTTGGCATCCAGATGCTCCAGCACGTATTTTGCGAAGTCCTGAATCGAGCTATTCCCATCGAGTTGCCGTAGGGCATGCAGAATGATGTCGACAACTGCACCGTCATGCGCGCGCTCGCGTTCCACGTCTGAAAAACGCTTGTGTATAACCTCGGGAAATTCAGATACAGATGCGTTCGTTAGTCTTTTGAGTTGTGTATCCTCTCGCTCAATTCTTTCTTCTGCCCGTCTGTTGCCATCTTGTCGCGCCATTACGCGAAGATGCCCTCCGGGCCGCTCGCGAATTTGCTCCATGATGTAGTGGTTCGTCTCGCGAACAGCCTCTTGCCCCCCTTCTTTTTCGATATAGTTTTTTAAAGCCCTGACCGCCCATGCAGGGCATTTCCTGCTACTCGGCCTCTGGGGGTCGGCCAGCCACGATTGCAACGTCCTGTTTGTCACTTTGCGTGAGGTTTCGCCCTCCAAAATAATCTCAACAAACGAGCAGTTCCCGGCAAATGTACCATGAACAAGCCTCTGCATCTCGGATCGGTTTCTTTCGTCGTCAACCGTCTGTCGAAGGTCCTCAAGGATCAAGTCGATCTTAACCTCATCCAGTTTCTTCCCGACCTCGTTTGCAATCTTAAATGTCACCCCTGGGCCTTGCGCCTCATATGTGATGTCTATAACCAAGCCCGTCTCACGGTGTGTGGCCTCGGGATTTGCATACCTGTAGTCAAACTTCATTGCATTTTAACCTTACATCTTGTGCGCACTATGTGCGCACAAGATGTAAGGTGCGTGATCTTTCAAATCAAGACAACCAATAGAAAAACCCGGGCAGTTTGCACCGCCCGGGTCTATCCTGTCTGACGAGGCGTCAGGGCTTATTCGCCCGAAGCAGCCGCCACATCCAGCGTCACGCCGGGGCCCATGGTCGAGCTCAGCGCGATTTTCTTCATGTAGGTGCCTTTGGCGCCCGACGGCTTCGCCTTGGCAACAGCCGAAACGAATGCGCGGACGTTTTCGACCAGCTTGGCTTCGTCGAACGACGCTTTGCCAACACCGGCATGCACAACGCCGCCTTTTTCCGCCTTGAACTGAACTTCACCGCCCTTGGCTGCTTCCACGGCCGCTTTCACGTCCATGGTCACGGTGCCGACCTTGGGGTTCGGCATCAGGTTGCGGGGGCCCAGAACCTTACCCAGACGGCCGACGATCGGCATCATGTCCGGGGTGGCAATGCAGCGGTCGAATTCGATGGTGCCGCCCTGAATGGTTTCCATCAGGTCCTCTGCGCCAACGATATCTGCGCCTGCTTCTTTCGCTTCGTCCGCCTTGGGACCACGCGCGAACACAGCGACGCGCATCGCTTTGCCGGTGCCGTTCGGCAGGCCGACAACGCCGCGCACCATCTGGTCCGCGTGACGGGTGTCAACGCCCAGGTTCAGAGCAATCTCGATGGTCTCGTCGAACTTCGAGGTCGCATTGCCCTTGACCAGAGCAACCGCTTCTTCAACCGACAGGTTTTCCTTACCGGCGATAGCTTCGCGCGCAGCGCGGGTACGTTTACCGAGTTTTGCCATCTTACTTCACCTCGATGCCCATAGAGCGGGCCGAGCCCAGGATGATCTGCATTGCGCCTTCGACGTCGTTGGCGTTCAGATCTTTCATTTTGGCTTCGGCAATTTCGCGAACCTGCTTGGTGGTCACGGTGGCCACGGTTTCACGACCGGGGTTTTCCGCGCCACGGGGGCGGTTCCGCTTGCCAACCGGCTTCAGACCAGCGGCTTTTTTCAGATAGTAAGACGCGGGCGGCGTCTTGATGTCCATGGTGAAGGACTTGTCCTGATAATAGGTGATCACGGTCGGGCAAGGGGCACCCTGCTCCATATCTGCGGTCTTGGCGTTGAACGCCTTGCAGAATTCCATGATGTTGATGCCGCGCTGACCCAGCGCCGGACCAACTGGCGGCGAGGGGTTCGCCTGACCTGCAGGAACCTGCAGCTTCATTGTACCAGCAAGCTTCTTGGCCATTTGGTTTTCCTTTCAACGTGAATGGGACGCGTCCCACCCGGTTTATGTTGCGTGGTCCGGCCCGGGATCGCGATCCCAAGAACCTCCCACGAGAGAATCTCGCCCGAAGACGATAGAGGCGGCGTTTATAGGGGAATGGTGGGGTTGGCAAGGGCATTGCGAATATCCACTCACGTACATCCAAACCGAACTCACAGTATGGAATTCCAGCATCGCGCCAAATCTACTTCTGATTGAAGATTGCTGATATTCAATCAAACCATTTGCAAAAGGCAGCTTTTGTTCCCTCTAAATTCACCCACCGTCTTTTCGATTGCTCTAGCAGGCTTCGCGTTGACTTCCGCAATAGCGTTTCGATTTGATTGGCGAGTTCGCGCTCCGCTCATGCTCGCTTCAATTGCTCTTCCCGCGGGCTTCTTGTTGTACCACCCGATGGCGGGTCAATATGCTGGGCTAGGGTACCTCATTGTCATCTTGTCTTGCCTTGCCATGTTTGCACTCGGCGCGGGCTGGGGCAGTGTCATGAGACTTGCGCGAGTTTCTCCGACTATATCCGTTTCAGTTCCGGTCATTGTCGCCTGCGCATATACGGGTCACGCCCTTTGGCTTCAGTACGTGCCAAAGGATTGCCTTAAAGAAGACCTGCATGTTCGTATTGCTGGTGAAGTTGTAGTTCTACCACCAGAACTAAAACCCCGCCTCGAAATTGGGAATTCCGCAACCCATTTCGGAAGGATGAACCGCAAATCTGGTTTTTCGAAGATATGCAGACGTAGCCAAAACGGCACACGCGCTATTGATATGGACGTGGTGTGGATAACCCCCGCATCCAATCATGCGGCTCTGACTTCTCTCTGTGAGGGCATTGATGAGCCCGAGTGGTGCGATCGCTATTCCTCGCATCCGTACCGCCACGTGGGAAAGGTGCTGTTTGCGACTGAGGATGAGCTTGGCTTTCCCAAACCGTATTGGAAAGAAGGCGGATCGTTGAAGAAAGAACGTCAAGGCGACCTGAACAAAGGTTAAATTTGTCTTTTACCGGATGAAGGGATTAAAACTCAGTGTTGGGTTTGGCAGCCGTTTGGGAAAGGGTCGAGATTGACGGTCAGCACAAACAATCTTGACCCAATATTTGTTGACATGCCCGTTGACGAAGCTCGCGAGATGGCTCTCCAGGCCCTCAACACGACTCTTGCCATTGTTCAACCTTAAGTGCCCGCTCTACGGGCACAGCGACTTGATTTAAGTAGTCCAAAAAACAAGAAAACGCCGCGCTACCCAAGGCAACGCGGCGTCAAAATCTCCACAAGGCTCTAATCAGCCCTGCTTCGTAACCTGCGTAAAGTCCAGTTCCACAGGCGTTTCCCGCCCAAAGATCGAAACCGAGACCTTCAGCTTCTGCGCCTCGTCGTCCACGCCCTCGACCATGCCGTCGAAATCCTCGAACGGGCCGTCGTTGACCTTGACCTTCTCGCCGATCTCGAAGGTGATCATCAGCTTCGGCGCTTCTTCGCCCTCCTGAACGCGGTTCAGGATCTGGTTCACCTCGGCGTCGCGCATCGGCATCGGGCGTCCCTGAGGGCCCAGGAAACCGGTGACGCGGTTGATCGAGTTGATCAGGTGGTAGCCCTGATCCGACATCTCCATATGCACCAGCACATAGCCGGGCATGAAGCGGCGTTCGGTCGTGACCTTCTTGCCCCGGCGCACTTCGATCACCTCTTCGGTGGGCACCAGAACCTCGTCGATATCATCTTCAAGGCCCTGCTCGGCCACCGACGTGCGGATCTGCTCTGCGATCTTCTTTTCGAAATTCGAAAGAACGCTGACCGAGTACCACCGTTTCGCCATGAACCTGTCGTCCTTGTTTGCCTTCGGTCGCATCCTGTTGGCCGGATGCACCGGTATTGAAATTCCATCACGTGACCCGGAATAAAAAGCGGCGCGCGGTCCGAATCGCCGCACGCCCATTCCGAATAGTCCCGCGTCACCTACTAGCACATTGCGCGGGGCGCAAGGGGGCAGCTGTGTTTGGGCGCTTAGCTGAACGCGCCGAGGATCAGCTGCAGACCGCCGCGAATGCCCAGATCGACCAGAGCGAAGAACACAGCCGTCAGCGCCGCCATGATGAACACCATGACCGTGGTCAACAGCACCTCGCGCCGGGTCGGCCAGACGACCTTGGAAACTTCGGCACGGACCTGCTGAATGAACTGGATCGGGTTGGTGGTAGCCATTTGGCGTATTCTCTCTGCTAGCGGATGGGCCGGACATAACCGGGCATTGCGGCAATTTCAAGGGCAGTCGGGCCTACTGTGATGTCCTGGGCATGGCCCGGTCAGGGTTTGGGCTTGTCGTCCCATTCGTCGCTCAGAATCCGGCGGGCGTCGCCCTCGGGGTCTTCGTACTGGTTCGAGCGCACTGTGTAGATGAACGCAACCAGTCCAACACCGCCCAGAAACAGGGAAATCGGGATCAGATATGCCAGCACTTCCATCGCTTCACCTCAGCCGCAATGCGTTCAGGGATACGGTAATGGACGAGGTCGACATCGCCAATGCCGCAATCAGCGGGGTCGCCAGCCCGATCACCGCCAGGGGCACGGCGATCACGTTGTAGACGGTGGCGATCTGAAAGTTCTCGCGAATCCGTTTGGTGGCTTTGACCGCCGTGTCGCAGGCATCCGCGATGGGCGACAGGTCATTGCCCAGCAGCACGATGTCCGAGGCCACCCGCGCCGCATCCAGCGCCGAGGCCGGAGAGATCGAGACATGCGCCGCCGCCAGCGCTGCCGTGTCGTTCAGGCCGTCGCCGACCATCAGAACGCGGCGGCCCTGTTCGCTGAGGTTTTGGATATGCCCGGCCTTGTCCTGCGGCAAGGCTTCGGCAATCCAGTTGGTGATGCCCAGCTTACCGGCCAATGTTTCAACGGCCCCGCGCGCGTCGCCCGAGATCAGGATCACCTGCTTGCCGGATCGGGCAAAAGCGGCGACCGCCTCGGCCGCGCCGGGGCGCAGGGCGTCGGTAAATCTGAAGGCAACGGGCGCGTTTTGCCCGACCGCCAGCCAGGCAGAGGTCTCCGCCCCCTGTTCACCGCCCACCCAGGCCGCGCGGCCCAGACGCACGCGTTCTCCGCGATAGGTGCCTTGGGTGCCATAACCCGGCACTTCGGCAATATCGCGCAGGTTGGCCGGTTTGATCCCGGCGGCCCGCGCGGCAGAGGCCAGCGAGACCGACAGCGGGTGCGCGGATGCCTCGGCCAAGGCCAGCGCGATTTCCAGATCAGCGCGGGAATGGTCGCTCAGGTTGGTCAGCTCGGGCGTGCCCGAGGTCAGCGTGCCGGTCTTGTCGAAAACAACCGTGTCCACCTCGGCCAGACGTTCCAAAGCGGTGGCGTGTTTGATCAGCATCCCCTTGCGGAACAACCGGCCCGAGGCTGCCGTGGTCACCGCAGGAACGGCCAGACCCAGCGCGCAGGGGCAGGTGATGATAAGCACCGCCGCCGCGATGTTCAGGGCGGTCCTCAGATCGCCGGAATAGATATACCAGCCCACAAAGCTGAGCGCCGACAGGATATGCACACCCGGCGCATAAAGCTTGGCCGCCTTGTCCGCCAGCGAGGTATAGCGCGAGCGCCCGGATTCCGCGATTGCCACCAGATCGGCCATGCGGTGCAGCGAGGTATCTTCACCCACCGCCGTCGCGCGGATGGTCAGTGGACCGGTCAGGTTGACCTCACCGGCGCTGACGGCCTGCCCGGTTTCAACGAAGACCGGCAGGGTTTCCCCGGTCAGCAAGGACCGGTCCAGTTCGGATTGGCCTTCGACAACCTCACCATCCACGGGCATCCGCCCACCGGGACGCACAAGGATTAAATCGCCGACAGACAGCGTTGACACCGCGACCTCTTCTTCGCGGCCTTGAACGACACGAATGGCGCGGGGCACTTCCAATGCGGTCAGTTCCTCGGCGGCGGATCGGGCCGCCGCGCGGGTGCGGTAGTCCAGATACCGGCCAGCCAGCAGGAAGAAGGTCAGGGTCAGGGCGGCATCGAAATAGGCATGCTCGCCGCTCAGCGCGGTTTCCCACAGCGATGTGGCCAGCGCCAGCAGGATCGCCAGCACAATCGGCACGTCCATGTTCAGCCGCCGGACGCGCAGGGCGCTCCAGGCGTTGGCAAAGAAGGGCTGGGCGGAAAACGCAATCGCGGGCAAGGCGATGGCCGCCGAAATCCAGTGGAACATGTCCCGCGTCGCATCCGATGCACCGGACCAGACCGAAACCGACAGCAGCATCACATTCATCGACGCAAACCCGGCCACCGCCAGCCGCATCAGCAGGTCGCGGCCCGCCTTGTCGGCGCTGGTGGCGGACAGGGCGCCGGGGTCAAGTTCATGCGCCTCGTACCCTGCGCCTTCCAGAACCGGGATCAGATCGGCGGCGCGCGTCTCGGGCGCGGCTTTGATCATGGCGCGTTTCAGGGTCAGGTTGACCCGCGCATCCTCGACGCCGGGATGGGCGTTCAACTCGCGTTCAACGGTCGCGATACAGGCCGAGCAATGGATGCCCGGCAGGGACAACGCAATCTGGGCATCCTGCGGAATGGGTCGCGCCGGTTCTGCCGGGGCCGCGATACAGCCCGGACAGGCCGCCGTGCCAGAGGAAAGCTGCGCCGTCACGTCCCTAGCCTTTCACATAAAGGGGCACGCGCTGCGCAAACTCGACGCCTTCGCTGTCGCGGGCCACAAGGCGGATGTTCCAGTTGCCCTTGCCCAGCGTGGCGGGCGTTGCATAGGCGGTGCCGTCAAAGGTGAAATCGGGAGTGAAATCCTCGCGCACATGGGTTGCGCGGCCTACCACGGCCTGCAGATCGGCCACCCGGACCGGATCGCCGCTGGCATCGGTGATATGCAGGATCAGCAGCCCGCCCCTGGTTTCGGCGCGCACCTCCCACCCCAGCGCCTGATGTTCCTGCAGGCGTTCGTTGAACTCCTGACTGGCGACGTACGAGTTCTTGACCTCCAGCCCCGGAAAGGTCTTCACCGCGCTATAGGCCAGCACCAGGTTAACCGCGATGATCACCCCGAAGGCCCCCACGAACACCGCCAGGGCGTGTTTTCCCGTGAATTTACGTTCCGCCATCATCAGTTCCCCCGCCCGTTGAACGTGGTGTCTTTGTAGGCGCGCTCACCGCTGCTGAGGTCCTCGACCCAGATGCGTACCGGGGTTGTATCCGCCCCCGCCGGTGTCGTGTCTCCGGAGGCCACGATGTAAACGCGGGTCAATTGTGCCGTATCTGCGGTGACATTCACAGTATCAATGTCGGTGCCCTCGATCTCGACCCGCATCGCCGGATCACCGGCCAGGGACAGCTTGAACAGCCGGTCTTCACCGTGTTTGTTGCGCAGCCGCACATCGTATGTGTTGCGGATCGTGCCATCGGACAGGGTCACGAAGGTCGGATTGCGCACGGGCGCGACCGTCAGATCGATATCCGAGCGGATGAACAGGGCAAACAGCAGCGCGAACCCCACCAGCGACCACAGCGACGTGTACAGGATCGTGCGTGGGCGCAGGATATGTTTCCACACGTTTTTGGGCGGTTTGCCCGAGCGCTCGTTGGCCTCATCGCTCAGCGCCATATAGTCGATCAGGCCGCGGGGCTTGCCGATCTTGGCCATCATGTCATCGCAGGCATCGATGCAAAGGGCGCAGGTGATGCATTCCAGCTGCTGGCCATCCCGAATGTCGATCCCAACCGGGCAGACATTCACGCAGGCCATACAGTCGATGCAGTCACCAAGCTCAGAGTCAGCCGTGCGTTTGCCCTTGCCGCGCGGTTCGCCCCGCCATTCACGGTAGCCGACGACCAGAGTATCCTCGTCCATCATCGCAGCCTGAATGCGGGGCCAGGGACAGGCGTAGATACAAATCTGTTCCCGCGCGAAGCCGCCGAAGAAAAAGGTCGTACCCGTCAGGATCAGCATCGTCGTATAGGCCACGGGATGCGCGTTGCCTGTGACCAGATCTCGCGCCAGCGTCGGCGCGTCGGCAAAGTAGAACACCCAGGCCCCGCCGGTGGCGAGGCCGATCAGGAACCAGGCGGCCCATTTGGTAACACGCAGCCGCGCCTTGCGGAAATCCAGCTTCGCCTGCCGGTGCAGCCGCAGCCGGGCGTTTCTGTCGCCTTCGATCCAGCGCTCGACCAGAATGAACAGGTCGGTCCAGACGGTCTGCGGACAGGCATAGCCGCACCACACCCGTCCCAAAGCCGAGGTGAACAGGAACAGCCCCAGTCCGGCCATGATCAGAAGACCGGCGACAAAGTAGAATTCGTGCGGCCAGATCTCGATCCAGAAGAAGTAAAAGCGCCGGTTCGCCATATCCAGCAGCACCGCCTGATCCGGCAGGCTGGGGCCGCGGTCCCACCTGAACCACGGGGTCACATAGTAGATGCCCAGCGTCACCACGAGGATGATCCATTTCAGATTGCGAAACGGGCCTGATACGCGCCGTGGAAAGATCGGCTCTCGGGGGGCGTATAAGCTGGGGGCGGGGTCGGAATCGCTCACTGGCTGGCTCCAATACAGGGTCTTCTGGAAGCGTGTTGTTCCAGATCACGTCTGTTCGAACTTTGACATGGGTCAAAACGCGCATCGAACAAACACCTTTTAGCATCCGTCCGGATCGACCTGGGGCACCGGAAAAGCCGTATTCCGGTGTTTTTCAGCCAAAACAGCGGTGTATCGAAGTGTGCGACCGCTCGGATGTCCACGTGCTGACCAATTGTCGCAGGCCATCCCGGCCGTGACAACAGAATTCAAAGCCGCGCCGGGTCTAAGATGTGGACCGGGTCTGGCATGGGCACTATCATTCGCAAAATTCGGCACCGGCTGTTCTGGAAACGCGCGAACAGATGGAACAGCCGGTGCCTTGGCCTTCGGGTGGTGAAAACCGCCCGGAGGTTTTCTTTGAACCTTACTGACCGCCACCCAACTGGTGGACATAGGCCGTGACAGCGCGGATCTGCGCTTCGGTCAGGCGTGTGTCCCAGTTCGGCATGACGCCGAAGCGGCTGTTGGTCACGGTTTCGGTCAGCGCCTCTTCGCTGCCGCCATAAAGCCAGATCGCGTCGGTCAGGTTCGGCGCGCCCTGGGCGACGTCTCCCTTACCGTCCTCGCCATGACAGGTCGCGCAATTGTCGTCGAAAACAACCTTGCCGGCCTGCGCCGCCGCATCGTCGGTCTGGGCGTTGGTCAGCGACATCACGTACTGAACCACCTGAGCGATCTCGTCCTTCTCGAGGATTTCGCCAAAGGCCGGCATCTCGGAATAGCGCGCGTCGTCGCTTTCCTCGTTCCGGATCCCGTAGCTGACCGAGTAGTGTATGTCCTCCATCGTGCCGCCCCAAAGCCATGCGTCATCCAGCAGGTTCGGGAAGCCCGGCGCACCCTGCGCGCCGGAACCGTGGCACTGGGCACACCAGGTGCGGAACACGGCGCTGCCCGCGTTGATGGCATATTGCTGCAACTCGGCATCGCCTGCGATATCGTCCAGCGGAGTTTCCTCCAGGCGCGCATTCATGGGGGCGTTGGCCTCTTCAAAGGCGATCAGTTCCTGCTGCACCTCGCCGCGGGACGACCATCCCATGACACCGGCGGTTGCCGACTGTACCAGAGGCCAGGCGGGATACATGATCGTGTAGATCACGGCCCAGATGATGGTGACGTAGAAGGTCCACAGCCACCAGCGCGGCATCGGATTGTCGAACTCTTCGATCCCGTCCCAGCTGTGGCCCGTGGTGTTCGGATCGCCCGGCTGTTTTTCAGGTGTCTTGCTCATTTCCGCGCCTCCTTGATTTCGGCGGGTTTGTCGTCGCCCGACAGGGGCGCTGGTGCATCGGCGTGCCGGAACGGGATATTGGCGGTGTCCTTGTATTCCTTGCTGGCACCGGGGCGGAAAACCCAGACGACGATGCCGACAAAGAAGATGAACAGCACAAGCAACATCCAGCTATCCGCGAACTGCCTGAGAAGCGTGTATTCTTCCATCACACCCTCCGTTAACGGTTTGCGTCCGGGGTGAAGGTCGAGAAATCGACCAGCGTGCCCAGCATCTGCAGATAGGCGATCAGCGCGTCCGCCTCGGTCAGCTCGGGCTGACCATCGAAATTGCGCACGTTGACCTTGTCGCCATAGCGTTCCAGCAGCCCGTCAAAGTCGCTGTCCGGATCGGCCTGAGCGCGGAAGTCGGCTTGCGCGTTCTCCAGCATCTCTTCGGTATAGGGCGTGCCCACGACCGCATTCGCCGCCATGATGTCACCGATATACTTGCCGTCCAGCTTGCGATGTTCGAGGAAGCCGTATTTCGGCATCACCGATTCCGGCACCACCGATTGCGGATCGCGCAGGTGGTCCATCTGCCACTGGTCCGAGTAACGCCCGCCGACGCGCGCCAGATCGGGCCCGGTCCGTTTCGACCCCCACTGGAACGGGTGGTCATACATCGACTCCGCCGCCAGCGAGTAGTGGCCATAGCGTTCGACCTCATCCCGCATCGGGCGGATCATCTGGCTGTGGCAGACATAGCAGCCTTCGCGGATGTAGATCTCACGCCCGGCCATCTCCAAGGGGGTGTAGGGGCGCATGCCTTCCACCTTTTCGATGGTGTTCTCAAGATAGAACAGCGGTGCGATCTGCACGATGCCGCCGATGGTCACGACCAGAAAGCTGAAGATCAGCAGGAGGGTCGCGTTGGTCTCGAGGATCTTGTGTTTGTCGAGAATTGCCATTGCTCCGGCCCTCCTTACTCAGCCGGGACCGCGACGGTCAGGCTGGCCTCACGGGCCGGTGCCTTCCGCACAGTCATCCACAGGTTGTAGCACATGATCACCGAGCCGGCGACGAACAGCACACCGCCCAGCGCACGCACCACATACATCGGGAACTTGGCCGCCACGGTGTCGGCGAACGAATTCACCAGGAAGCCGTTGGCATCCACTTCGCGCCACATCAGGCCTTCCATGATGCCGGTCACCCACATCGACGCGGCGTAGAGCACGATGCCGATGGTCGCGAGCCAGAAATGCCAGCTGACCATTTGCAGCGAATACAGACGCTCGCGCTTCCACAGGACAGGCACCAGGAAGTACAGCGCACCAAAGGTGATCATGCCATTCCAGCCCAGCGCGCCCGAATGCACGTGACCGATGGTCCAGTCGGTGTAGTGAGACAGGCTGTTCACTGCCCGGATCGACATCATCGGGCCTTCAAAGGTGGACATGCCGTAGAAGCCGACCGAAATCACCATCATCCGGATCACCGGGTCGGTGCGCAGCTTGTCCCACGCGCCCGACAGCGTCATCAGACCGTTGATCATGCCACCCCACGAAGGCATCCACAGCACGACCGAGAACACCATGCCCAGTGTCGAGGCCCAGTCGGGCAGCGCGGTATAGTGCAGGTGGTGCGGACCGGCCCAGATATACAGGAAGATAAGCGCCCAGAAGTGAATGATCGACAGTTTGTAGCTGAACACCGGACGCTCGGCCTGTTTCGGGATGAAGTAGTACATCATGCCCAGGAAGCCCGCGGTCAGGAAGAAGCCCACGGCGTTGTGGCCGTACCACCACTGGATCATCGCATCCTGCACGCCCGACCAGACGATCACTGATTTCGACCCCCAGATGCTGACCGGAATGGTCATGTTGTTGACCAGATGCAGCATGGCGACGGTGACGATAAAGGCCAGATAGAACCAGTTGGCCACGTAGATGTGGGGCTCTTTCCGCTTGATGATCGTGCCCAGATAGACGGCCAGATAGGCGACCCAGACAATGGTCAGCCACAGGTCCACATACCATTCGGGCTCGGCATATTCCTTGGATTGGGTGCCACCCAGCACATAGCCGGTCGCGGCCAGTACGATGAACAGCTGATAGCCCCAGAACACGAACCATGCCAGATTGCCGCCCCAAAGGCGCGCGGCGCTGGTGCGCTGCACGACATAGAACGAGGTCGCGATCAGCGCGTTGCCGCCAAAGGCAAAAATCACCGCCGAGGTGTGCAGCGGACGCAAACGGCCAAAGTTCAGATAGCCTTGCGCCCATTCGAAGTTCAGCGCCGGAAAGGCCAGCTGGAACGCAATAAAGGTCCCGGCGAGGAACCCGACGACACCCCAAAAGGCGGTTGCGATCACGCCATAGCGGATCACATCGTCCATGTATTCCCCCGAGCGATCGACAAGAATATCTGGCTCATCTGTGTTTCGCAGCGTCCAGATGAACAAACCGCCAGCGATGAGCATCACCAGCAGAGCATGCACCTGATACGCCAAATCGCGTGCATAATTGGTCCCGATCGCGGCAAATACCACGACCAGACCAAGCACGATCAGCTTGATGTAATTCGACATTTTGCGTCCCTTTGCCGTGCCCCACGCGATTCCAGTGTCGCGCGAAACCTTTTTGTCTGCGTGCTGTAATGACGAACAGCACCGCATCCTGCTTTGATCTGAGTCAAGACAACAATCCGATTTCTATGACACGGATACAATGAAAACAAAGGCCAACGGCGCGTCGCAAGCCCTTGGCCCGAAGCACGAGGTCGAAATGGCGTATAAATCTCTTCTCTCGATCATGACCGAAACGCAGGGCACGCAGGCGGCTCTCGGTCAGATGGCAGCGCTGGCCAACGCGCAGGATGCCCATGCCGAGGTGCTGTGTCTGGGCGTCGACCGCAGCCAGACCGGTTACTATTATGCCGGGGCCAATGCCCTGATCCTGCAGGAAACGCTGAGCCGGGCCAATGCCGAGGCGGATGAGCTTCTGGCTTATGCCAAGGACTACCTGGGCAAAACCGGCATCCGCTGGTCCGCCGAAAACGGCGTGGCGCAGATCGCCGATCTTGGCCGCCATGTCGCGCACCGCGCGCGGTTCTCGGATCTGGTGATCCTGCCCCACCCCTATGGCGAGGATCGCGGGGCCGAAGCCGAACCCATTCTCGAGGCCGCGATGTTCGAAGGCCACGCCCCGGTGCTGGTGGTTCCCAACGACGCCCAGCCGTTTTCGGTGCCGCAAAACGTCATCGTCGCATGGAACGAAAGCGTCGAGGCGATGCGGGCCGTGCGCCGCGCCCTTCCGTTTCTGAAACAGGCGGAACTGGTGCGTATCGTGGTGATCGACCCGCCGCGTCACGGCCCGGACCGCTCGGACCCTGGCGGGCTGCTGTCTCAGATGCTGGCCCGTCACGGGGTGAAATGCGAGATCGATGTTCTGAGCAAAACGATGAGCCGCGTCTCGGACATACTGAACCGTCACGCCACCGACACGGATTCGGACCTGATCGTCATGGGCGCCTACGGCCACTCGCGCTTTCGCGAGGCCATCCTCGGCGGCGCAACCCGCAACATGCTGGAACAATCGGCGGTTCCGGTTTTCCTGGCCCATTAACCGATCAGATATGAAGGAAAAGCCGCCCCGCCGGGCGGTTTTTTGCGTTCAGCCTTTTCGGATCAGGCCAATCACGAACAAGAGAATGATCGCCCCGACGGTCGCGAAGAAGATCGAGGATAACAGACCTCCGCCCACCGCAAACCCGAGGGCCGGGAAAATCAGACCGGCCAGAAATGCGCCGACGATGCCCACGATGATATTGCCGAACAGGCCAAAGCCACGGCCTTCCATGATCTTGCCCGACAGCCACCCGGCGATGGCACCGATGACCAACATGGCCAAAAGACTACTGAATTCCATGGCTTGCTCCTGAAATACGGTTTCTCAGAATCAGTAGATCACGGTTGGTCCGCCGGGTCACGCAGGAACGTGATCAGACCAGAAAGCCGCCATCGGAATCGTCGCCGGCCTCTTCCATCAGACGTCCCATATCCGGAACCGTGACATGCCGTTTGCCTTCCAGCGCGATGACGCCGTCCTTTTTCAGGGCTGAAATCTGACGGCTGACCGTTTCCAGCGTCAGGCCGAGGTAATCCGCCATCGCCTCACGTGTGAGCGGCAGATCGAACACGATGGGTCCGGACAGTCCTTTCTGTTCGATCGTGGCATCGCGGCGCGCGATGATCGACAGCAGGCTGGCAATTTTCTCGCGCGCTGTCTTGCGGCCCAGCACCAGCATCCACTCCCGCGCCGCATCCAGCTCGTCCAGCGTCATCTGCAGCAGGCGATGCGCAATGTGCGGGGTCGAATTCATCATATCTTCGAACGGCTTCTTGCGGAAACAGCACATTACCACATCGGTGGTCGCCTGCACATCATAGGGCGCCGATTCGCGCCCCGGACGGCCCACGAAGTCGCTGGGCAGCAGCAGGCCGACCATTTGTGTCCGGCCATCCTCCATCGTCTGCGTCAGCGACGCGATGCCGGAGACGACCGAGCCCACGAAATTCATCTGATCGCCCGACCAGATGATCGTCTGCCCCGCTTCGAAACTGCGGTAATACTTGATTTCCTCAAGAACTTCGAGCTCATCCGCATCACAACGGGCACAAACCGCCCGGTGTCTGATCGGACAATCTTCGCAATTGGAATGATCGAACTGTGCTTTAACAAACATGCGCGCTTCCACTTGATCTCTGTCAATGCAGCCAAGTCATCCGATGCCTAAAGGTTTCTGCATGATAGTGAAACCTCAATTGGCACGGCTTGGACTATTTGACGCGAAAGTCCCGCGTTACACAAGCTATCCGACCGCCCCCCATTTCAACAATGACGTGGGGGCCGATGTGTTTGGCGACTGGATTTCGGGGATCAAACCCGGCAGCGCCATATCGCTGTATATCCATGTTCCGTTCTGTCGCAGGCTGTGCTGGTTCTGCGCCTGCCGAACACAGGGCACGCAAACCGACAACCCGGTCATTGCCTATGTGGACGTACTGAAGGCCGAGCTGGACCTGCTTGCCGCGCGCCTGCCCGATGGCGTGGTTCTGTCCCGCCTGCATTGGGGCGGTGGCACCCCGACCCTGCTGCAACCGGACCTGATGCGGGATCTGGCGCGGCATATCCTTGGCATCGTGCCGCTGGGGCCGGATGCTGAATTTTCGGTCGAAATCGACCCCAACGAAATCGACGAGACCCGTCTGGATGCGCTGGCCGAGGCCGGGATGAACCGGGCCTCGATCGGGGTGCAGGACTTTGATGACGAGATCCAAAAGACCATCGGCCGCATCCAAAGCTACGATACGACCCGCGACGCGGTGGACATGATTCGCGCCCGCGGGATCAGCAGTCTGAACGCCGATATCCTGTTCGGCCTGCCGCACCAGACCAAGACCCGGATGACCGAAAGCGTGCAGAAACTGCTGTCGCTCAGCCCCGACCGCGTGGCGCTTTACGGCTACGCGCATGTACCGTGGATGGCAAAACGCCAACAGTTGATCCCCTCGGACGCTCTGCCCACGCCTGAACAGCGGCTGGACCTGTTCGACACCGCCCGCCGCCTGTTCCTGTGGGACAAATACGCTGAGATCGGCATCGACCACTTCGCCACACAGGACGACGGCCTGACCCGGGCGCTGCGCGCAGGTCAACTGAAGCGGAACTTCCAGGGCTATACCGACGATCAGGCCGAGGTTCTGATCGGCGTCGGGGCCAGTTCAATCTCGCGCTTTCCGCAGGGCTATGCGCAAAACGCGCCCGCCACTTCTGCGCATACCAAGGCGATCCGCGACGGCAGTTTCTCGACCTCGCGCGGGCATCTGTTCAAGGGTCAGGATATCCTGCGCTCGCGGCTGATCGAGGCGCTGATGTGCGATTTCCAGATCAACTCGGCGGAAATCCTGCGCGACCATGACGTGACGGCAGCCGAGCTGACCGCGATGTACAAGACCGCAAATGCCGCCTTTGACGGGCTGCTGCGTATCACTGATGACGGCCTGTTCATCCCGCCCGAGGCGCGCCCGCTGACCCGGATGATCGCGCGCAGTTTCGACGCCTATGACCTGAGCAAGGCGGGGCACAGTTCGGCAATCTGACCCTTTACCAGCGGGCCTGTTTTCCGGCCCGCCCCGCTCATACCGGCACAGGGGCTTGACGCAGGCCTCTGGTTTTCTCCACACTCGGGACGTGTCATTCGCACCCTGAGGCAGGCGAATTCGCAGACAGTTCTTGCCAGCGCATCCGCGCGCGGCAGCCCTTTTCGTGCAGGTATATCTGCAACCTGAAAGAGGGACAGCACTCATGCGCGTTTTCACCGTCCTCGGCCCCAGCCAATCGGGCAAAACCACTCTGGTCGAGGCTATCAGCCGCCTCGACGGGCGGCCCACCACATTCGATGTTTCCGGAACCGTGCATTTGCACGGTTTTTCTTACCTGGACGAGCCATGGTGCGCGATTGACGTGGATGGCGGCGGCGATGCGCTGGCCTATGTCGGCCCGGCGATGGCGATCTCGGACGCAGCGGTCGTCGTGGTTCCGCCCGACCCGGATGCCGCCGTTCTGTGTGCGCCCTATCTGCGGCTGGTCGAAGAGGCGGGCATTCCCTGTTTCCTGTTCATCAACCGGATGGACAGCCCCAACGGACGTATCCGCGACATCATCGCCGCGCTGCAGACCTATTGCACAAATCACATCGCCCTGCGTCAGGTGCCGATCCGCGACGGCGATGCCATCATCGGCGCGGTCGATCTGATCTCGGAGCGGGCGTGGAAGTATCAGGAAGGGCAGCCCTCGGCCCTGATCGAACTGCCGCAATCGGTCGAGGACCGAGAACAGGAAGCGCGCACCGAATTGCTGGAGACCCTGTCGGATTTCGACGATCACCTGCTGGAACAACTGATCGAAGACAAGCAGCCCCCCAGCGCCGAGGTCTATGACCTTGCCGCGCAAGTGCTGCAGAACCACCAGCTGATCCCGGCCTGCCTGGGCGCGGCCAGCCACGGCAACGGCCTGACCCGGCTGATGAAAGCCCTGCGCCACGAAGCGCCCGAGTTCAACATCGCCGCAGACCGCGACGAGGCCGCCGAAAACGCCCGTGCCATTGCAGGCTTTGCGGATGTCAAAAAGCACATCGGCAAAATCATCGTCCTGCGCGGTCTGGGCGACGGCGTGAAAGCGCATGAGAGCCTGGGGGGTGAATCGGTTGGCAACCTGACCACGCTTGACGCCAAGACCCAGATCGGCGCGCTCGAGGCGGGCCAGATCGGGCTGGCGGTGAAATCAGATCACCTCAACCCCGGTTTTCTCTATGACAGCAGTACGGCCTCGCCGCTGCCGGAATGGGCCGCCTCGCACCCGGTTGCGCATCGGCAGGTGGTATCCCCGGCCCATGAACGCGATGACGTGCGGCTTTCGAATGCCCTGTCGCGGCTGGTCGAGATCGATCCGGGACTGCATCTGGAACAGGACGAACTGAGCGGCCATGCGGTGTTGGGCTCGCAAGGACCCCAGCACATGCGCCGCGTGACCGCCAAGCTGGACGAAGATTTCGGGATCGAGATCGAGGCTTCGCCGGTCGAAACCGCCTATCGCGAAACCATCCGCGCGACCATCGAACACCGCCACCGGCACCGAAAGCAATCCGGCGGCGCGGGTCAGTTCGCCGATGTTGTGATCTCGATCGCGCCGATGCCGCGCGGGTCGGGCTTCCAGTTCGAAGAGGTGGTCAAAGGCGGCGCCGTTCCCAGAAACTACATCCCCTCGGTCGAACATGGCGCAAAAGACGCGCTGGTCGAAGGGCCCGAGGGTTTCCCGGTCGTGGACGTCAAAGTCACGCTGAGCGATGGCAAGCACCACAATGTCGACAGTTCGGACTATGCCTTCCGCACCGCAGGCAAAAACGCCGTGCGCGAGGCGCTGCCGCAGGCCAAACCGGTGGTGCTGCAACCGGTCCTGAGCGCAGAGATTCACCTGCCCTCGGACTTTGTGGGCGATCTGGTGCCCACGATCAGCTCTCTGCAGGGTCAGGTTCTTGGGTTCGAGGGCAACCCCAACGCCTCGGGCTGGGAGATTTTCAACGCCCAGCTGCCCGCCGTGGCCGAGGATGAGTTGCACCGCACGCTGGCCAGCGCCACGCGCGGCACCGGCTGGGTCAAGCTGACCTTTGATCACTACGAGGAGTTGCGCGGGCCGGTGCCCAAATCCGCCGCACGCGAGAAAGCGAGCGCCTGAGCGCTTAGGGCGGGCTGTTTTCAGCCCGCCGCCGCAATCAGTTCGCGGGTGTAATCCGTCTGGGCGTTCTCGAACAGGTCCTCGGCCGCGCCCATCTCGATCACATCGCCGTTCCGCATGACAATGACGTTGTGCGACATCGCCCGCACGACCTTCAGGTCATGACTGATGAACAGATAGGCCAGCCCGTATTTCCGCTGCAATTCTCGCAGCAGATCGACGATCTGCACCTGCACCGTCATGTCAAGCGCGCTGGTGGGTTCGTCCAGCACCAGCAGCTTGGGCCGCAGCACCATGGCGCGGGCGATGGCGATCCGTTGCCGCTGACCGCCGGAGAACTCATGCGGATAGCGGTCCATCGATGCGGGGTCTAAACCCACTTCGGTCATCACCTCGGCCACCAACTCGCGCGGGGCGCGGTGGGGGTCGACATTGTGAATGGCCAGCCCCTCGGCAATGATCTGCATGCAGGTCATGCGCGGGCTCAGGCTGCCGAACGGGTCCTGAAACACGATCTGCATGTCCTTGCGCAGCCGCCTGAGTTCGCGTGTCGACCAGCGACGCACGTCCTTGTCGCGGAAGGTGATGCCGCCCTCGGACGCAATCAGCCGCATGATCGCCAGCGCCAATGTGGTCTTGCCTGACCCGCTTTCGCCCACAATCCCCAGCGTCTCACCGGCGCGCACGCTGAGGGTCGCGTCGTTGACCGCCTTGACGTACCCAACGGTCCGTTTCAGGAACCCGCGCTGGATCGGGAACCACACCTTCAGATGTTTGGTCCGTGCGACCTCTTCCGCGTCGGATGCCACAGGGTCGGGATGCCCCGACGGCTCGGCCGCCAGCAGTTTGCGGGTATAGGGGTGCTGCGGATTGTCGAAAATCTCGGTGGTCACGCCGGTTTCGACAATCTCACCATCCTTCATCACACAGACCCGATCGGCAATGCGGCGGACAATGCCAAGGTCATGGGTGATGAACAGCATCCCCATATTCTCGGACTTCTGCAGCTCGGCCAGCAATTCCAGAATCTGCGCCTGAATGGTCACGTCCAGCGCGGTCGTCGGCTCATCCGCGATCAGGATGTCCGGCTTGTTGGCCAGCGCCATGGCGATCATCACCCGCTGCCGCTGCCCGCCCGACAACTGATGCGGATAACTGTCCAGCCGGTCCTGCGGGTCGCGGATGCCCACCTTGTTCAGCAGTTCGAGTATCCGCTCTTTCGCCGCATCACCGGTGATGTTCTGATGCAGCGCCAGCGACTCCGCCATCTGCTTCTGGATCGTGTGCAGCGGGTTGAGCGAGGTCATCGGCTCCTGAAAGATGAAGCTGATATCGTTGCCGCGCACATCCATCAGGCGCTGCTCGGACGCGCCGATCATTTCCTGCCCGTCATAAGTGACAGACCCTTCGACAATCGCGCTGTCGCCCAGCAGCGACACGGTGGACAGCGCGGTGACGGATTTGCCCGAGCCGGATTCGCCCACCAAAGCCACCGTCTCACCCCGGTCCACGGTGAAGGACACGCCCTTGACCGCCGCCGACACCTGCCCGTCCTGCCGGAACGAGACCCTGAGGTTATTCACATCCAGCAGGCTCATGAGAAGGTCTTTCTGGGATCAAACGCATCGCGCACGCCTTCGAAAATGAAGACCAAGAGCGACAGCATGATGGCAAAGGTAAAAAACGCGGTGAAGGCCAGCCACGGCGCCTGCAGGTTCTGTTTCGCCTGCAGGGTCAACTCCCCCAGCGACGGGGCCGAGGAAGGCAGCCCGAAGCCCAGGAAATCCAGCGAGGCCAGCCCGCCGATGGTTCCGGTCACAATGAAGGGCATGAAAGTCAGCGTGGCGACCATTGCGTTGGGCAGCATATGGCGGAACATGATCGTCATGTTGCCCACCCCCAGCGCCCGCGCGGCGCGCACATATTCAAGGTTGCGCGCCCGCAGGAACTCGGCCCGCACGACGCCCACAAGCCCGGTCCAGCCGAACAGGATCATCAGCGCCACCAACAGCCAGAAACTTCGCCCCAGAATGGCGAACATGATGATGATCACATAAAGCGAAGGCGTCGCGGACCAGATTTCAATGATCCGCTGAAAGATCAGGTCCAGCCAGCCGCCGAAAAAGCCCTGAATGGCCCCGGCGAAGATACCGATCAGGCTGGCGGCCCCGGTGACGATCAGGGTGAACAGGATCGACAGGCGGAAGCCGTATATCACCCGCGCCAGCACATCGCGCTTGGTGTCATCCGTGCCCAGCAGGTTCTGCCCGTTCGGCGGCAGAGGTGCGGCACCGGGGCGATCCACGCTGGTATTGTAGGAATAGGGGATCAGCGGCCAGATCGCCCAGCCGCGTTCGTACCCTTCGGCCTGAAAGGTTCCGGCCTTGATCTCATCGATGATGCCTTCCGGGTCGTCGAAGCAATCCTCCAGACCGCCACTGTCGATCAGGCACATCACCTCGGGGTCGCGATAGATCGCTTCGGTCTGGAAATCGCCGCCGAACTCGGTTTCGGCATAGAAGTTGAAGATCGGCGTGTAGAACTCACCGCGGTATTTCACCAGGATCGGTTTGTCATTGGCGATGAACTCGGCGAACAGAGACAGGCCGAACAGCACCGAGAAGATGATCAGCGACCAGAAGGCACGACCATTGCGCCGGAAATTGCGCCAGCGGCGCTGATTCAGCGGGGAAAGCGCCATTTACCCCTCCCGCTTTTCGAAGTCGATGCGGGGGTCGACCAGCACATACATCAGGTCGCTGATGATGCCGACCACCAGCCCCATCAGGCCAAAGATGAACAGCGTGCCGAAGATCACCGGGTAGTCGCGCGCCACCGCGGCCTCGAACCCCAGACGGCCGAGACCGTCCAGCGAGAAGATGGTCTCGATAATGATCGAGCCGCCGAAGAACACGCCAATAAAAACCGCCGGAAACCCTGCGATCACGATCAGCATGGCGTTGCGGAAGACATGGCCATACAGCACCTTGCCTTCGCTCAGCCCCTTGGCGCGGGCGGTCATAACGTATTGCTTCTTGATCTCATCCAGAAACGAGTTCTTGGTCAGCAGTGTCAGCGTCGCGAAGGCCGAGATCGTCAGCGCGATGATCGGCAGGGCGATATGCCAGAAATAGTCGGCGATCTTGCCGAACAGGCTCAGGCTTTCCCAATTGTCCGAGGTCAGCCCCCGCAGCGGGAAAATCTGCCAGTACGAACCGCCCGCGAACAACACCAGCAACAGAATGGCGAACAGGAAGCCGGGGATGGCGTAGGCCACGATGATCGTGCCGCTGGTCCAGGTGTCAAAGGTCGATCCGTCCTTGACCGCCTTGCGAATGCCCAGTGGTATCGAGACCAAATAAGCGATCAGCGTGGACCACAGCCCCAGCGAGATCGACACCGGCATCTTTTCCAGCACCAGATCGATCACGCTGATCGAGCGAAAATAGCTCTCACCGAAATCCAGCGTCAGGTAATTGCCCATCATGGTCAGGAACCGCTCGACCGGCGGTTTGTCGAAGCCAAACTCCTTTTCAAGTTCTTCGATGAATTCTTTCGGCAGGCCACGGGCGCCGATATATTCGCTGTCTGAACCAAAGGTTTCCTCGGTCGATCCACTTTCGCCGCCTGCGAAACCGGCAAAGACATCCCCTTCGCCCTGCATCTGCGCCAGTATCTGCTCGATCGGTCCCCCTGGCACGAATTGCACCAGGGTGAAGTTGATGATCATGATGCCCAGCAACGTCGGTATAACCAGCAAAAGCCGGCGAAGAATATACGCGCCCAATTCGGTTACCTCACCGCGCCAGCAGCTTTCAGTTTCTGGTACTTCTCGTCATTGAACCACCAGAAGTCAAACTGCCCGACGGCCAGAGGCGGCAATTCCTCGGGGTGTTCGAACATGTCGTAATAGGCGACCCAGGTGTCCGATACATAGCCGGTCGGAACCTGAATGCGCAGATAGCGCAGCACGCGGTCCAGCGATTTCAGCGCGGCAATCTCCTCTTCGCGCGATTTTGTGTCAAGCGCGGCATCGATGATCGCATCCACCAAAGGTTCCTGCAGAGATTGCGGGTTGTAAGACGACACCACCGCCGTCTCTGCCCCGTATGCCTGTTTCAGGCCCGTTCCCGCCTCAAGGAAAGACTGGTTGCGGAAGAAGATCATGTCAAAATCTTTGTCGTAATAGCGCTGGATCCATTGCGCGCTGTCGATCTTTTCGACCGTCACGGACACACCAAAACTTTCGAGGCTCGAGGCATATGTCGTCACGATGGCCTCAGCCGTGTCCGAGGACGACGCATTCAGCATGATCGTGATTTCCATCGGCTTGCCTTCGGCATCCTGCAGCCTGCCCTGGCTGGAAACCGTCCAGCCCGCTTCTTCGAACAGCTTCAGCGCCGTCCGCTTGTTGCGGCGATCGACGGTACGGGATGCATTCGAAGAATGCGCGCGCACGGCTTCCTGCGTAAACAGCTCTTCGGGGACGAGGTCGCCCAAGGATTTGAGGAACGCGGTTTCCATCTCGTCAGGCAGCCCATCTGCGGCGACCTCAGAGTTTTCGGCAAAGGAATGGCGTTGTTCCGTCAGCCCGAACTGCAGCGACTCGGACGTCCACTCGAAATTGTACGCCAGTCCAAGGGCTTCACGAACCTTGATGTCGTCAAACGGCGCGCGCTGCATGTTGAAAATGAAGCCTGACGGCGACGGCGGGGACATGACCGGGATGCTCTCGCGCTTGACAAAGCCGTTCTGAACCGCCGGGAAATCATAGCCGGTTGCCCATTTCTTTGTGCTGCCTTCGGCGCGGAACGTGTAAATTCCGGCCTTGAACGCTTCGAACTCGGCAGCGTCATCGGCGAAATACTCGACCCGTACCGTTTCGAAGTTATGGCGGCCAACGTTGATCGGCAAATGCCAGCCCCAATAATCGGGATTGCGGCGATAGACGATGTAGCGGTTCAGTTCAAAATCATCGACGACATAAGGCCCGCTGCCCATCGGGGTCAGAAGGCTTTGTTTATCCAGTCGCTCTCCGGTCTTTTCATACCACGCTTTCGAAAACACGGGCGTGCCGCCGACCTGCGAAATCAGCGACCGGCGCGAGATACCGTCCACGAAATTGTACTTGATCGTGTAGTCATCAATGATCTCGTAGCCTTTGATGCGCTGTTTGACCGCCCGCGCGTAACTGCGGATACCTTGTTCGAGGAAGAGTTCATGGGTGAACGCGGCGTCATGCGCTGTCAGGGGGGTTCCATCCGCGAACCGGGCTTCGGGGCGCATGTAGAAAATGCACCATTCCTTTGTGCTGGGGTATTCGACGGATTCCGCAAGCAAACCATAAGCTTCGGTGATCGAATCCGCTGGCGAGGCCGACCCGAAGGGGCTGTCGCCGAACATGCTCTCGGCGATCAGGCCGGAGTAGCGTCCGGCCTTTCCCTGCCAGTTAAAGCGGTTCATGCCGTCAAACGTGCCGCGCGTTGAAACCGATATCTGCCCGCCCACCGGAGCATCGGGATTGACGTAAGCGAAATGTTTGAAGTCAGGCGGGTAATTCAGGTCGCCAAAAAAAGAATACCCGTGTGCCTTGATAATCTTGCTGTTGTCCGCAGCACCGGCAGCCATCGCGCCGTTCAGACCGGGGGCCATGGCGGCAACGGCGCTGCCGCCCAACAATTGCAACGCGGTGCGCCGCTTCATTGTGGTCAGCGTTGATTTTGCGCTTTTCTGGGTCATGCCCGCCTCCCCTGCAGCTTCTTGAACGTCTTAGATGCGCCTTGACCTAGCTAAAGGTCCAGCACTGTCAGGTTCAAGTTTAGAATGCGTGAACGCTTTGTGAAGATGTGTAACCGACAAAAAAAGGCCGCTGCTCGGGGCAACGGCCTTGAATTCGGGCAGACGGTCCGGCAATCAGTTGCCGATTGTCTGCAGATAGGCAATCAGATCGGCGCGCTCTTCCGGCTTTCTCAGGCCTGCAAAGCTCATCGATGTGCCCGAGATATAGGCGCTTGGGCGTTCCAAGAACGCATCCAGTGCCTCGGGTGTCCAGTTGCCGCCATGCGCCTGCATCGCGGCCGAATAGCCGGTGAAGCCGTTGGCCGAAGCAACCGGGCGGTCGACGATACCGAACAGATAGGGGCCGGTGCCGTTGGCGCCGTCTTCCAGCTTGTGGCAGGCGGTGCATTTGCGGAACACGCGCGCGCCTTTTTCCGGGTCTGCGGCGGCCAGCATGTCCTCGAACACCACTTCTTCGCCGTCGGCGCTTTCACCCGCGCTGTCGGTTTCGATAATGTAAGCGGCCTCGGCATCGCCATGGCCACCGCCATGATAGAGGACATCCGCCCCCCATTTGGCCAGAAGCAACACCAGGAAGGTGCCAAACAGGCCTGCGGCGGCCTTGGTAACTGTCATCGTGTCGAACATTGATCGCGAGTCCATTTCAGCTGTCTGCGGGGTGTCTAAGGCTTCCCCTGACAAGAGGCAAGGTATAGACACCGCGACTAAACGCCCAATTCAAGAACTTGTTGCACGGAATCGACCAAATGACCAAACGTATTGCCTTTCAGGGGGAACCCGGCGCCTACAGTCACGAGGCCTGCCGCAATGCGCGCCCGGATATGGAGGCCCTGCCCTGCCGTACGTTCGAGGATGTGATCGAATCGGTCCGCGCAGGCGAGGCCGATCTGGCGATGCTGCCGGTCGAGAACACGACCTATGGCCGGGTGGCCGATATCCACCGGCTGCTGCCCCATAGCGGGCTGCACATTATCGACGAGGCTTTCGTGCGGGTTCACATCAACCTGCTGGCCGTGCCGGGCGCGAAACTTGCGGACGTGACTGAGGCGCATTCTCACCTTGTCCTGCTGCCGCAATGCGCCGGGTTCCTGAACGAACACGGCATTCGCGGCCGGGTCAGCCCCGACAATGCCCGCGCCGCGCGCGAGGTGTCCGAGACCGGCGATATCCACTCCGCCGCGCTGGCGAGTGAACTCGCGGGCGAGATATACGGGCTGAACGTTCTGGCCCGCCATATCGAGGACCATGACGACAACACGACCCGCTTTCTGGTGATGTCACGGCAGGCCAATCTGGCGCGCCGGGGCGATCACGGCATGATCACCAGCTTCGTGTTTCAGGTCCGCAACATTCCGGCGGCGCTGTACAAGGCGATGGGCGGGTTTGCGACCAACGGGATCAACATGACCAAGCTGGAAAGCTATATGCTGGACGGCTCGTTCACGGCAACGCAGTTCTATGCCGACATCGTCGGCCACCCGGACGACCGTAACGTGCAACTGGCAATGGACGAGTTGGAACATTTCACGACAAATGTCGAGATTCTGGGGGTTTACCCTGCAGCGCAACCGCGCGGCTGAAGAGGTTTGTTTGCAGGCCAGAGCGCTGCGCCATCAAGCAGATCAACTGACAAGATTTGGGGCCAGCCTACGATTCCTCGGCAGTGGACCGGTTTTCAAGCCGAAATTCCTTTGAAACCGATCCCTCGCGCAGACGGTACTGCCTGAACCCCATGGCTTCGTAATAGGCCAGCCCCTCGGCGTTGTTCGCGCCTATTGTCGCGTCGATGGCGGGCAAACCATGCTGCCGCGCAATCTCAAGAGTTCGTGCAAACAAGGCGCGCCCAACGCCGCGCCGGGCCGCGGAAGGCCGAATATGGGTCCCGATCACACCCCAGCCGACCGGCGCGCCATATGGGTTGTTCTGGGTCGCGATCTTCATGGACTGAAACCCGAGGATGAGCCCGCCTGCGTCCGTTGCAACCGTGCACCGGATTTGGTCGTCGTGACCGATGTAATGCGCCCGGGCGAAATCCGGCGTACTTGGCTTGTGACGTTTACCGGCCCGGACCAGTTCCTGAAGGACATCGGCGATCCCGGCGGCGTCATCGCCAATTGCCCGTCGTATGATCAATCTGTCCATGCGCGATCCGTCCCGGCTGAAAGCATCTTATGCCCCGTACAGATGCCGCTGTTCCAGCTCGCGGGCAAACTCGCTCAGGCGTACCTGAAACTGTTTGCGAAAGCGCGCCTGTCCCAGTTTCAGCGACTGCAGCAACAGCCGCGCGGGCAGAGATTTGGCGGCCAGCGACATCTCGACATTCAACCGCGTCCGACGCTGCGACAGGGCCAGGAAATCAACGGTTGTGACCCCGGCCATGCCTTTGCTGCTGGCCTCGAACCGCATCTGGGTGGGTCGGTCGCAATCGGTCATCAGGACCGACATCTGCCGGGGTTTGCCACGCAGTTTGAACTCGGTCTGCCACGCGGCTCCGGCCTCGAAGGGCGCACCGCCCGCCGTCCGCCGCACCTCGATCCCCCGGCGCATGGCCAGGCGTTCGAATCGTTCGAAATCGGAAACCATCTCGAACACCGAATTGATCGGTGCCTCGATATCTTCGCGCGCTGAAAACTGCATGTCGTCCTTTGCTGCCCGTCGTGCCTTGGTGCCAGTTTTTCCTCAGTCCAGCGTATCTGCAAGCCAGTTTTTCAGCAGGAAATGCGCAATCGCGCCCTTGCGGGCGGGCAGCAAAGCGGGATGTTCGCCCGCGAAAGCCTGCATCATCTCGGTTTTGCTGACCCACATCGCCTGTTCGATCTCGACCGGGTCGATTTCGATCTCACGCGACAGCGCCTCGCCCGCGCAGCCGAACATCAGCGAGGCCGGGAACGGCCAGGGCTGGCTGGACAGGTAGGAGACCGCGCCAACGGGCACGCCCGCTTCCTCCATCACTTCGCGCCGCACGGCGGCTTCAAGCGTTTCACCGGGTTCGACAAACCCCGCCAGCAGGGAAAACATCCCCTCGGGCCAGCCCGGAGACCGCCCCATCAGGACGCAATCGCCATGGGTGATCAGCATGATCACAACCGGATCGGTACGGGGGAAATGCTGGCCGCCGCAGGACGGGCAACTGCGCTGCCATCCGGCCTGAGACAGCTCGCTGGGCGCACCGCAGCGGGCGCAAAAGCGATGCGTCTGATGCCAGCCGATCACGGCTTTGGCGGTCGCCGCCAGTTCCGCGTCGCGCGCGGACAGGCGTGTCATGATCCGGCGCAACTCGGCAAACACATACCCTTGGGGCAGATCGGGGTGCTGCTGTTCGGACCTGTCGACGAACTCGCCCATCCCAGTCAGATCCAGACCCTCGGCCGCCCAGTTCGAAATATCCGCTGCAAAGACCGGCGCGCCCGCTTCGGTACATCCCAGAAGGATCGGCGCTTCGACCACCCCGCCCGGACCATTGCAGATCAGATCATGGGTCATCGGGATCAGCGCCAGCTGGTCCAGCCCTTCGCCCTGCACCAGCAGCTTTCCGCGCCAGACCAGCGCGCATCTGGCCATCGGATCACGGCGCGCCGCATCCAGCTTGTCACCATCGCCGCGAAGATGCGCCGCCCGGTTCAGGCCCGAGCCGCCAAATGTCACCAGTTCCGCGTTTTTCATTGAATGTCCTTTGGGTCCTGCGCACAGGGCTGCCATGACTGCACCGCTGTTGCAATGGCAATTCACCGGCTGGAAATCCAACTGTTGCCACGGAAAGGCCGCATGCAGGCCCCGGAAAATTCATCTATTATACTTTCTAGTGAATTTGATTAAGAAACAGCATCCAAAAGTAGAAAATTGATATTAAACAAATCTTTGCCGGGGCGAGACCCGGCAAGAACATCTGGGGCCAATATCCGCATTCTGGCGACCACCGACCTGCATATGAACCTGACCGGTTTCGACTACTATGCCGACCGGTCCGATCCATCGATTGGGTTCACGCGGACGGCCACGCTGATCCGGCAGGCCCGGGCACAGGCCGGTGACAGTCTTGTGCTGCTGTTCGACAATGGCGATTTCCTTTAGGGCACGCAGCTGGGCGAATGGGCGGCAACGCAGGATGATCCCCATCCGCTGATGCAGGCTTTCGGAGCATTGGAGTACGACGCAATTGCGCTTGGAAACCATGACTTCGGGTTCGGGCTGCCGGTGCTGGACCGCATCCTCGCTCAGGCCCCCTGCCCGGTCGTGTGCAGCAACATGCGCCGCTTGAAGGCACCGCAGATTTGGGCGGATGGCACTATTCTGGAGCGTACGGTTTTATGGCAGGGAAAGCCTGCCGCCATTCACATCGGCGTTCTGTCCGTCCTGCCGCCGCAAACCGCCCGCTGGGAATCTCATCTGTTGCAGGACGAGGTCATTGCCGAGGACATAATTGAAGCGGCGCACAAGCAGGTGAAACATCTGCGCTCCGAGGGGTGTGATCTGATCCTTGCCCTGTCGCATTCCGGCCTTGGTGAGCCACAGCCCGCCCCCGGTTTGGAAAACGCCGCCATCCCTTTGGCCGCGATTGACGGCATCGATGCGATCATTGCGGGGCACACCCATCTGACTCTGCCCGGTCCGGCGCATGAGGGGCTTGCCCATGTCGATCACGTCGCCGGACGCATTCACGGCAAACCGGCGGTCATGCCCGGCTCGGCGGGTTCATATCTCGGAGTGATCGACCTGTCGCTGTCCCGTGGCCCCTCCGGCACATGGCGCATCGAAGGCAGCGGTGCTGAGCTGCGGCCTGTCGTTGCAGAACCTCATCAGGAACCGGTGCCCGAGGATCCTCAGTTCGTGGGGCTTTTTGCCCAGGCGCACGCGCAGACGCGGGCGATGGTAGCGGAACCGGTCGCCCGTATCCCGCGCGATCTGCACAGCTACTTCAGCCTCTGCGCGCCGGATCGGGGGCTTGCTCTGGTGGCGGCGGCGCAAGCTGCGGCGCTGCGCCCGCATCTGTCTGCATCCGGTCTGGCCGACCTGCCCGTTCTGTCAGCGGTTGCACCCTGCAAAAGCGGCGGGCGCGCCGGCCCCCGCTGGTACACTCAGGTTCCCGCCGGGGAAATCTGCCTGCGCCACATCGCCGACCTGCATTTGTTTCCAAACGAATTGCGGGGCGTTGTCGTGACCGGCGCGCAGCTGCGGGACTGGCTGGAAATGTCCGCTAGCGTTTTCAATCAACAAAACACCGGCCAAACCGCCGACCTGATCGACCCCCGCCGCGCCGGGTATAATTTCGACGTGCTCTTCGGCCTCACCTATCGGTTCGACCTGTCCCAACCCGCGCGCTTCGACGCCGAGGGGGGGCTGATCGACCCCGCCCATAACAGGGTGTCCGCTCTGGAATTCGGGGGCCAACCTGTCCGCCCGGATCAGAGGTTCGCGGTCGCGCTGAACCACTACCGGGCCAGTGGCGGCGGCAAATTTCCGACGGTGTTCCAAAGCCGAATCCTCGACCTGCCGACGCTGGAAATAAAGCATGTCCTCAGAGGTTACCTGTCGGACACCCTGCCGCGTGACCCGCTTGAGGACGCGCCGCACCCCTTTTCTTTCGCCCCTCTGTCCGGGGCTGGCGCCGTCCTCAGAACCGGCCCCGGCGCAATCAAGTATCTGGATGAGCTGGACATCTTCAACTCCAAGCCGCTGGGACGCGACGCGGAGGGGTTCCAGCGGATAGGCCTGACGCTCTGACGGGTTGTCTTTTGCCCGGCACCTGCCTATATCGGGGTCGAGAGGTTGGCGCGGGCGAGCGCCTCGCCAACCTGGTCAGGTCCGGAAGGAAGCAGCCACAACGAGCCCCGCTTGGGTCGATGTCCAACCTCTCACTTACGCAAACCCCAGCCGCAGGAGGGCTTTTATGAATGTAGCAAAGACCCTTCGGGCAGAGCGGTTCTGAACCCTATCCACGCGACTGCCTGAACCCATGACCGACGGATGCGCGCCCGCCATCTGTGGGTTTTGCTGTATCTGAACTCAGGCAGACCAATGACTCTTACCCTTACGGACCTTGGATGGTCCTCTTACTTTGCCGCGCAGCACGCGGCCAATCCATCGTGCAATCCCTATCGCATCACCGCCGTGCACCGCGACCGGCTGATCGGAGTGAACGCGGATGGCGAAACGCCCCTGCTCTCCCCGGACCGGCCCACCGGCGAATTTGCCGTTGGTGACTGGGTGCTTAGCGACGACCACAACCGCGTCCGGCACCTGCTGGACCGGCGCAGCACCCTGCAACGCCGCGCCGCAGGCACTGGGGCCGAGGCGCAGCTGATCGCCGCCAATGTCGATGTGCTGTTCATCGTCAGTTCCTGCAATGCCGATTTCAATCCGCCCCGGCTGGAGCGGTATCTGGCACTGGCCCATCAATCCGGCTGTTACCCGGTTGTGGTTCTGACCAAGGCAGACACCTGTGCAGATCCTTCCGACTATGCCGCCCGGGCGCAGGCGCTGGCACCGTTCCTGACGGTTCTTGCGGTGAACGCGTTGAAGGCTGACGATATCCAGCAGGTGCTGTCGTGGTGCCCTTCGGGGCAGACAGCCGCGCTGGTCGGGTCGTCCGGCGTGGGCAAAACGACGCTGGCGAACGGGATGACCGGGCGGCAGGACGGAACCGCCGGCATTCGTGAAGATGACGCACGCGGGCGGCACACCACGACGTCGCGCGCGCTACACCGGATGCAAAACGGCGGCTGGCTGATCGACACGCCGGGCATGCGCGCCCTGCGGCTGCTGGACGCGCAGGATGGTGTGGACGAGGTGTTCTCGGACATCCTCGAACTCGCCAACATGTGCCGGTTTTCGGACTGCCAGCACGAGGCTGAACCCGGTTGCGCCGTGCAGGCGGCCATCGGGGACGGTACGCTGGATGCCGACCGGCTGGAGCGGTGGCGGAAGCTGCGGCGCGAGGATCAGAGGAATTCTGAAACCGTGGCGCAGTCCCGGGCGCGCGACAAGGCGTTCGGCAAGATGGTGCGGTCCGTGATGCAGGACAAGAAGTCCCGCAAGGGTCTGTGACGGCAGGGGCACCGGATCACCGGTGCCCTTTCTCAGCCAATCAGACGCGGCCAGACGGCAGCGTTGCGGCGCGCAAAAACGCCGATATGGCCGATATCGCTTACGCCGAAGTCTTTTGGCGACAGCAGGTGCCGTTTTGCCCCGGACCCGTACAGATCGGCCAGCCGCCAGACGGCTTCGGGCGGGACCATCTGATCGTCTTCAAAGGTGAACAGGTCCACAGGCACGCCTGACCCGGACCATTTGGCCTCTGGCAGGCTCGTGCCAATGTCGGGCACGTAGTTGAGCGGCGCCGTGCACCATCTGCGCCACTGCCAATAGACAGGCGCAGGCAAATCCGAGCCAAACCCCAGCGCCTTGCCCGGCAGGTAACCCATCGCGTGAACCGTCAGCGGCGCGTGGCCGTACCAGAACAGCCCTGCCAGCGCCCGATACGGCCAGGGATGATCCGACAGCGTGACCAGCCCCGAACACACGCAGATCATGCGATCGATCCGGTCGATATCGGGCTGCACCGGTCCCAGCATCGCCCCGACCGAATGGCCGATGGTCCAGTGCTGCGCGTCAGGGAAGCGGCGGCGCATCTCGGCGCGGGCGGCGGGCATGTCGATCAGGGCCCAATCCGCCATCGTGGCCTTTGAGTGCTTCAACGGCCCCGACGCGGACGACCCGAAATCGCGATAATCATAGGTCAGGCAGGCCATGCCCCGGTCCGATGCCAGCCAATGGGCAAAATGCCGGTAGTACTCGCGCGGAACGCCGGTGGCGCTGTTCAGCACAACTACAGTTTCGGGATCGGAAACCGGGCGGTACAGCCGCGCCGACAGCATCGCCGGGCCGGACGGAAACTGGAAGTCTTCTGTCAAAACCGTTTGCTGCGCGTCCAACATGGCACCCTCGGAATCAATCTGAACTATTCGGTTCATTTCTTGATCAGGCGCTGAACGGCACGGCCAAGTCAACAGCGAAGCCACATGACCAAACGTCCACTTCGGGCCGAGGGCGCAAAATGCGGATCAAGATCAGCTTGACTCGGGGCCCGGCCAACCGCTAGCGATTGTGTGATGGTTTCCGGCCCCCACAAGGGGTCGGGATGAAAAGGGAACTCGGTGCGGTTCTGCCCGGCGATGCCGGAACGAACCAAGGCCGCGACTGCCCCCGCAACTGTAAGCGGTGAGCACTGCCGGAACACCACTGGCCGAAAGGCTGGGAAGGTCGGCAACGCTTTGACCCGCAAGTCAGGAGACCTGCCATCAGAACTGAAACCGAAACTCGGGCGGGGTGTCCGGGCAGGTCCTGACAGCTTCGCGCAGTCCTACCTGATCCACATCCCCCGTCCGCCGCGCGGAGGGCGCAGGATGATCTGGAAGACAAAGACGCATGAATTCACCGCAACCGTGTGCCAGCGGACCGGCAAAACCTGCCCGGCGCTGGCCCGGATGGCGCGTGCGCTGACACAGGCGGTGGCAGAAGCCGGACCCGCCACCACGGCTGAGTTCGAAATCGAAGGCAGCAGCGAGCTGAGGTTTTGCCCCGGCGGCTGCACCGCCCGGTTCCGCGCTCGTCCGGATCAGATCCGGGTGTTTTGCGGCAAGGGCGCCGAGGATGATCTGGACAGGCTGGACCGCTACGCCGACATGATTTTTGGCACAGGCTTCAGCCCATTGCCCGCGGGTGTAGTCGCCAGCCCACCCTGCGCAATGCTTGACGCAACAGCGATCACCCCGCCCGAAAGGCGGGCTGAACCGCATCGGGTTTCAGCCTGAGTCAAGCGTCACTCACCACCTGTGCCGTCCCGACGGCCCAGGCCATCTGCCCCTCGGTCTCGACCGCGCAGGGCCGGATGGCCCGCAACCGCGCCAGCGCCTTTTGCGGGGGCTCTCCGCATTCGACCATCAGCCGCAGGACAACCATGCCCGACCGGCCGCAGCCGCCCCGGCAATGGACCAGCACCCGCCCGCCGCCGGACAGCGCATGCCGCACCGTCGCGCTGACCGAGGGCCACGCGTCAAGCACCGCCTGCGGTGGTGCGCCGAAATCCTCGACCGGCAGATGCACCCAACGGCTGGCGCGGCCCTGAATATCGCTGCCGAAATCCTGCGCGCCGTGCTGCAACATCTCGACCGCGGTGGTCATCGAAATCACCAGCCCCGGCTTCCAGTCCGAAATCAGTTCCAGATCACCGGAATAGTCCCCGCTGCAGCCCGGAATCGGCGTCAGGGCCAGCGTACCGCCCCCAACTTGCAGCGCGTAGATCGCCATCTGAGACATAAACCAAGTCCCCTCATGAAATAATCGCCAAAAATACAGTCTCTGGAATAGGCCGAACCAGTTTACGCAAGGACCCGCGTTTTCCAAAACAAAAATCCTGACGACGCGCTGTGGACGCGGGCGGCGGCGACCTCTACGCTGCGGCAGAACTCGAATCCGCGAAAGCAGACATGACCGACACGCCCAGCCCCGCCTATCAGGTTCTCGCCCGCAAATACCGCCCGGAAACTTTCGCCGATCTTGTGGGACAGGACGCGATGGTGCGCACGCTGAAAAACGCGTTCGAGGCGGACCGCATCGCGCAAGCCTTTGTCATGACAGGCATTCGCGGCACCGGCAAGACCACCACGGCGCGCATCATCGCCAAAGGGATGAACTGCATCGGGCCGGATGGTCAGGGCGGCCCCACGACTGAACCTTGCGGCCAGTGCGAACATTGCGTGGCGATCATGGAAGGCCGCCATGTCGACGTGATGGAGATGGACGCCGCCAGCCGCACCGGCGTCAACGATATTCGCGAGATCATCGACAGCGTCCGCTACCGCGCAGCCTCGGCCCGCTACAAGATTTACATCATCGATGAGGTTCACATGCTCTCGACCAGCGCCTTCAACGCGCTGCTCAAAACGCTCGAGGAACCGCCCGAACATGTGAAGTTCATCTTCGCCACCACCGAGATCCGCAAGGTCCCGGTCACGGTGCTGTCGCGCTGCCAGCGTTTTGATCTGCGCCGGATCGAACCGGAAGACATGATCGACCTGCTGCGCAAGATCGCCGATGCCGAAGGGGCCCAGATCGCCGAGGATGCGCTGGCGCTGATCACCCGCGCCGCCGAAGGGTCGGCCCGCGATGCGACCTCGCTGCTGGATCAGGCCATATCCCATGGCGCGGGCGAGACCAGCGCCGATCAGGTGCGCGCCATGCTGGGTCTGGCGGATCGGGGCCGGGTGTTGGACCTGATCGACATGATCCTGCGCGGCGACGCCGCCGGTGCGCTCACCGAGCTGAGCGCCCAATACGCCGAAGGCGCCGACCCGCTGGCCGTGCTGCGCGATCTGGCCGAGATCACCCATTGGGTCTCGGTGGTGAAAATCACCCCCGACGCCGCCGAAGACCCGACGGTCTCGCCCGACGAACGTGCCCGTGGTCAGCAGATGGCCGAGGCCCTGCCCATGCGCGTCCTGACCCGCATGTGGCAGATGCTGCTGAAGGCGCTGGATGAGGTCGCAGCCGCCCCCAACGCCATGATGGCCGCCGAAATGGCGGTGATCCGCCTGACCCATGTGGCCGACCTGCCCAGCCCGGAAGAGCTGATCAAACGCCTGCAGGACGCCCCGCCGCCCCCGCCCGGTGGCCCCGGCGGCGGCGTTCCCCTGCCCGGCAATGGCGCACCGCCGGTTCAGGCCAGCGCCGTATCTTCAACCTACGCCCCCGCCCCGCGCGGATCGGGCGGCGCGCCGGTGGCTGCACTGGCGCAGGATACGCAGGCCGCCCTCGCCCGCTATCCGACCTTCGAACATGTAGTCGAACTGATCCGCGCCAACCGGGACGTGAAATTGCTGGTCGAGGTCGAGACCGGCCTGCGTCTGGTTTCCTACCAGCCGGGCCGGATCGAATTCACCCCCGCATCGCAGGCCCCGACGGATCTGGCCCCCCGGCTTGGCTCTGCCCTGCAACGCTGGACCGGCAACCGCTGGGCCGTCTCCATCGTGTCCGAAGGCAACGCGCCGACCATCGCCGAGGTGCGGGACAAGGCGGAACTTGCCCTGAAAGCCGAGGCCGAACAACACCCGCTGGTGCAGGCCGTTCTGGCGCAATTCCCCAAGGCGAAGATCACAAAGATCGAAACCCCCGAAGAACTTGCCGCCAAGGTCGAAACCGAAGCCCTGCCCGAGGTCGAAGACGAATGGGATCCGTTCGAGGAGGATTGATCCTTTTGCTTTTCGCCACAAGCGCGGTGGCGGAAGTCTGCGATAAGGAAAGGCCGCTATGGAACTCTGCCTCTGGCCCGGCATCTATGCTTGACGAGTTCTTAGCACTGACCTTCAATCCGATCGTACTCGTTTTAATAGGCGTTACTGCGCTCGCAATCCTATCAAAACGAAGAGCACTCAAATGGGTGATCGCTTTCGTTTGGGTAGCACTCGCCCTCATGATTACCGTAGATTATTACGGCCCAATTCTTGACGATATCCGGTGGGAAGCGATGCAGGAGGGCTGTATTGGATCTCCCCTCTTGTTCCTCGCTCTTGCAATTGCGATATGTGCGAAACTCATACACGGCGCGTTGCGCCCCCGCATATAGGAGAATACCGATGCTCAAAGGACTAGGCGGTCTGGGCGATATGGCCAAGATGATGAAATCCGCGCAGGACCTGCAGACCAAAATGACCGAAATGCAGGAGGAGCTGAACAACCTGATGGTTGTCGGCGAATCCGGTGCGGGCCTTGTCAAAGCCACCGCCACCGCCAAAGGCGAGCTCAAAGGCCTGGACATCGACCCGTCGATTTTCAACGGCGACGACAAGGAAGTGGTCGAAGACCTGATCCTCGCCGCCATCAAGGACGCCCAGACCAAGGCGGCCGACCGCGCGCAGGCGGAAATGGCCAAGCTGACCGAAAGCATGGGCCTGCCTGCAGATATCAAACTGCCGTTCTGATCTTCATCTTTTCAAAAATACTCCCGCCGGAGGCTCCCTCCGGCGCCAGACAGGACAGGCCGTGAGTTCCAACAGCGACATCGACAATCTGATCGACCTGATGGCCAAACTGCCCGGCCTCGGCCCCCGCTCGGCCCGCCGGGCGGTGTTGCACCTGATCCGCAAACGCGCCCTGCTGCTGACACCTCTGTCTGATGCCATGCAGCAGGTCGCCATCACCGCCCGCGAATGCCTGAACTGCGGCAATGTGGGCACCACCGATATCTGTGACATCTGCGACGCCGAGGCCCGCGCGACCGGAGAGCTCTGCGTGGTCGAGGACGTCGCCGACCTCTGGGCGATGGAACGGGCGGGCGTGTTCAAAGGCCGCTACCACGTGCTGGGCGGCACGCTGTCAGCATTGGACGGCGTCGGCCCGGACGAGTTGCGCATCCCCCGTTTGAAGGACCGGGTGCTGGCCGAAGGGATCACCGAGGTCATCCTTGCGCTCAACGCCACCGTCGATGGCCAGACCACCGCTCATTACATCGCCGATCAGTTGGACGGGCAGGTCCGCCTGACCTCACTGGCACAGGGCGTGCCGATTGGGGGGGAACTGGATTATCTGGATGACGGGACGATTACGGCGGCGCTCAGGGCGCGGAAGGAACTTTAGCCGGTATTCACCGCCTCGAAAAAATTCAGTTTTGCGGGAATTCTCACACCCTCAGGTTTTTCAAATCTTCTGAAGCCTTTCAAAACCGCCTCTTGGATCGCTTCGACATCCGCTGCCGTTCCATTGTATTTCTTAAGAATACGAGCCGCTGGCCCTATATTGGCTGCCAGGTCGGAAACTTTTTTGAGCGGGCCTGAATGCTCGAAAGTAATCTCAGCGACATCGCCGGCTACGTCACTGAACCCCGCATCCTGCAACACATCGACAACATAGCTGATGTCCTGAAAGCCAAGCGGACCCGGCGCATTGGGTTCCTCGGGATCAGGTGGCCCCAAGTGCGACATCGCCGCCTGGAAAGGAATCTCGAACCACGGGTTTTCTGAATTCATTGGTGCCCACGCCGCAACAACCAGCCGTCCCTTTTGGCACATATGCCGACGTATGTTTGCGAAAGCGGCGACCGGGTTGGAAAAAAACATGACCCCGAACCGAGAAATCACGAGATCGAAGGGTGCAGTGGGTATCGCGTCGTTTTGCGCGTCCAGCAGGCAGTATCTGGACTTAATGGACATTTCGTTGGCGCGGGACTTGGCATGCTTCAGCAGCGGTTCAGAGATGTCCAATGCCGTTACAGTCCCCGCCGGGGCCAAATGCCCCGCAAATGCGACGCTCGCCGCACCAGTTCCGCAACCAATGTCGAGCAACCGCTCACCCGGACGTGGACGCGCCCGTCGAATGAGTTCGTTGGTTACGGACCCAAAGACAGCATCTAAATCCTCTTCAAATCTGATCCACTTGAGGCCGGGTGCCGAACTCCAGTATTCCGCCTGTTCTGAATTGGCCGTCATTGCAAATCTCACGTTCTGCGACAAAGGTCATTCTATCACAACTGCGGCAACAGTTCTTTCGACAGACAAGACCCATGGGCGTCAGAGTATTCCTTTTGCCCGGAACGGCTTTGAGGTTAGGTAGGGACAACAGAACGCCAATTGCAACGGGACTCATAATGAAACGTTTCCTCGCCCTCACCCTCGCCGCCTTCACCGCCACCTCTGCCCTGTCTCAACAACTCATCGATAAGGGTTTCGTCGAAGGCTGGAACATCATGATGGACCCTGCCCTTGGCAACGGGTGCCTGATCCAGACGGTGTATCAGGACCTGTCGGTGGTGCGGTTGGGCTATGATGCGTTGGACAATCGCGGGTATTTCGCGGTTTACAACAAGGCCTGGGGGCAGATCGAGCAGGGCAAGAGCTATCCGATCCGGTTCGAGCTGGACGGCAAGAGCTTTGACGCCACCGCCATCGGGTTCAATGAACGCGACGTGCCGGGGGCAACGGTATTCTTCACCGACCGCAATTTCGTCAATGCGATTGCGCAGAACAAGACCCTGACCGTTTACAACCCCGCAGGTGAAACCGTCATGGCGATTGATCTGAAAGGCACGGCCAAGGCGTTGGAATACGCGCGGGAATGCCAAAGCGGTGAGCTTTAGCGAATCGGATCGAACAGCGCATCCGTCGCGGTGCAGTCGCGGATCACATCCCGGCCACACGGCACCGGATCAAGGGCGCGGGACAGGCACAGGCGGACCTCTTCGATATAGCCCTGTTTGCAGGTGATGGTGATCATGTCGGGCTCGAGCGTCGGGTTGGCTTTCAAAAACGCCTCTTCCACCACCGAGGCGGGCAGTTTGACCGACCTGTCCAGCTTGCGGAACACAGGCGGGCGCTGGACGCCCTCATACGCTTGCCGGGACAAGGCAAAATAGTCGGGCGCGCTGAGGCCCGAGCAGGTTCCGTGCTTCTTCCACTGATGCCACGCAAGGCCGGAAGACCCCTGAATATCCTCCATTTCGCGGGTCATGGCCCGCGATGGTGGGGCATTCGGCGTGGGACAATAGGATGGCCAGCCCTGATGATATTGCGGCCAGAGCCCGTGCAGGACCCAGCCGTGGTCATGGCGCGCATCGCACTGGTCCGACCCGCGCGCATCGCCTTCGCGCGCGCACCAGTTGGGCGACCAGCTCAGCGACAGGACGTAATAGTCGAACGCACCCGCCTTTTCGCCCTCGGCCAGCGCCGCCACAGCGCTTGCAATCCACAAAATCACCCAGCGCATTCGCCTCTTCCCTTCTTACCCTGACGCGACTATATAAGCCCCAAGTTCCCCGACAACGGAAACCTGCCCCAATACCTCGGGGCCGCCGAATTCCGGCGACGGGACAGATGTATTTATAGGAGACGGGCTGATGGCAAAACCCCTGATGGCCAAGGCAACCGCCGTATGGCTGGTGGACAACACCACGATCAGCTTCAAGCAGATCGCAGATTTCGTAGGCATGCACGAGCTCGAGGTGCAGGGCATCGCCGATGGCGACGTGGCCGCTGGTGTCAAAGGGTTCGACCCGCTTGCCAATAACCAACTGACGCAGGAAGAGATCGACGCGGCCCAGAACAACCCGCTGCACAAGCTGAAGCTCAAGTTCAACCCGTCGGCCGCTGGCGAAGAAAAACGCCGTGGCCCGCGCTACACGCCGCTGTCCAAGCGTCAGGACCGTCCGAATTCGATCCTGTGGCTGGTCAAATTCCACCCCGAACTGAGCGACGGCCAGATCGCCAAGCTGGTGGGCACCACCAAGCCGACCATCCAGTCGATCCGTGAACGCACCCACTGGAACATCTCGAACATGCAGCCCATCGATCCGGTGGCGCTGGGCCTGTGCAAACAGTCGGAACTGGATGCCGTGGTTCAGAAGGCCGCCGCGAAGAAAGCCGCCGAGGGCGGTGTCATGAGCGATGATGAGCGCCGCAAGCTGGTCTCGACCGAGCAATCGCTGGAAATGGACGCCGCGCCCAAGATCCCGACGGCCATCGAAGGGCTGGAAACCTTCTCGCTGTCCGACGATTCCGAGGACGAGAAAGAAGACGAGCCGATGGTCGACGCGGACAGCTTCTTCAACCTGCCCAAAGGCGGCGGCGAGGAAGAAGACGAAGAGACCCCGCGTTTCTGATGCTCTGATGGCCCCGGCCTGAACGGTCCGGGGCTTTTCCAACGGGAAACCCATGCTGAACGTTCTGTCCGCCGTTTTTGGCCCGCACCGCGCCGTTTCGATCTATGCCTTTCTGAAAACCTGGGGGCTGGGTCTGGCCGGGGGCGTTGTCATGATCGTCATTGTCACGTCCCTGTTTGTGCTGGGCGATGATGGCAAGCACGAGCATCATTCCTTCATGACCGTCCCGGTCCTGTCGGCCACCGCAATCAACGGAGACCTGAAAAACGGCGTCATCGCTTCGGTCCGGTTGCCGGATGGCTCTGCCGCCTCGATCACCTCGACCGAGGCACCGGTGTCCCAGACCGTCGGCACCAGCGCCTGCGTGGAAAAGCGCGTCTACGTGGAAAGCGGCGAGGCGCGGTACCGGTTCAAGCTTCCGCGTTTCTGCGAGGCGGGGTGAGTCTACGAATGTCCAGGAAAAACCGCCCGGCGACTGTGCCGGGCGGTTTTTTTGTTTTCAGATCATCTGGAACAGGATGCCGGTGACGATTGCGCCGCTGACCCCAAGGACCAGATAAGTTGCAAACACGCGCGGCTTGACCAGGGACCAGACCGCCGCCATGGCCGGTATCGAACTGACCGCCCCGGCGACCATGAAGGCCATTGCGGCACCAGCGCTCATGCCCTGCTCCATCAACCCGGCCAGCAGCGGCGGCGCGACGTAGGAGTTCAGGTAGGCCGGCATTCCGACCAGAGCAGCGGTGACGATGGGCAACACGCCTTCGCCTCCGACAACGCGGGCGATCAGGTCGGCGGGCACATAGCTGACCAGCAACGCTTCGAGCACATAGGCAAAGGCCAGCCATTTCAGCAGGAACAGGCCGTTATGGATGAATTCGGACCGGAACCGCTGAATGCGCTCGGGCTCCTGCCAAAACTTCCAAACCGGTTTGTCGTCCTGCTTCGGACCGCAGCCGCAGCATCCGGCGGGCTTGTACACGCGCAAGGGCTGCGCAAAGGCCCCCTGTTTCATCAGCAGGCGTATGGCAAAGCCTCCGAACAGGCCCAGCGCGACAGCGGCGACGGCTTTGCCGATTGCAAAGGGCCAGCCCAACGCGCCTGCGGTGATCAGCAGGGTCGGCGGGTCGATCAGCGGTGAACTCAGCCAAAACGCCATGACGGCAGATAGCGGAGCGCCCAGCGCCAGCAGCCCGGCGATAAAGGGAATGACTTCGCAGGAACAGAACGGGGCCAGGCCGCCGAACAGTGCTGCCAGAAAGATCATCCGCGTCTCGCGCCCTTCAAAGGCGCGCGCCACCATGACCTCGGCCCCGGTGGCCTTGAGGTAGGACAGCAACAGAACGGCAAACAGGATGTACTGGCCGGTATGCGCCAGCGCCTTGCCCGCAAATGTGACAACCTCAGCCCAGTTGCCCGGGTCCAGAATAGCCACCGCCGCAAGAATCACGACGATCAGCGCCCAGGGGGTCTTGACCAGATCGATCAGCGCCTTGGCTGAAGCCTTGGGGTTTTGCGTCAACTCAGCCATCGTTCGCGGCCTTTCCCACTTCGTCGGCGCAGCATTCGCTGAGGATGAACTCCGCCAGATTTCTAAGCTCGTCATAGCAGGCGCGGTTGATCGTGCTGCGCCCGGTTTTCTCTTGCTCGACAACGCCACCGGCCGCGAGGAACCGCAGGTGATGCGCCAGCGTGGATGGCGCGATGCCCGTCCGGTTTTGGATTTCTCCGACGGTCAGCCCGGCCTCACCCGCCCGGACCAGCGTTTTCAGAACTTTCAGCCGGGCCTCGGACCCCATGGCTGAAAACCCTGCTGCTGCTGTTTCCCACATCTGATTTCTCCATTAAACTAATTTTCTGGTTATTTAGTTTAATAGTTCGAATGCGTCAACGTGAATTTCGCGATTGACGGTAAATTTGTGTTAGGTCCAGATTGCCCGCGGCATAAGTCCAACCTATAAGACTGCTATGGGAATATCGGTCGATACGTTCTTTCTTGAACTTAACGGACAAGGCACGCTGCAGGCGCAGATCCAACAAATGATTGCCGAGGGCATTCTGTCGGGTCGGCTTCATGTGGGCGAAAAGCTGCCCTCGTCCCGCAAACTGGCGGCGCATCTGGGCGTCAGCCGGATCACCGTCACACTGGCCTATACCGAGTTGCTGGCCAATGACTACCTGACCGCAAAGGGCCGGTCGGGCTATTACGTGTCGCAGAACGCGCCGGTGCCGCCGAAATACACTCCGGTCCCGCGCGGGGACGAAACCGTGGATTGGGACAAGGCGCTGGCCCGTACATATTCGGGCGGGGACGTTCTGCCGAAACCCACCGACTGGCGCAGCTATCGCTACCCGTTCATCTACGGGCAGGTGGACCGTACTTTGTTTGATCACGCCAACTGGCGGCTTTGCGCGGTGCGGGCGCTGGGGCACAAGGATTTCGAGTCGCTGACCGCCGATTACGTGGATCAGGACGATCCGCTGCTGGTCGAGTTCATCGCCCGCCACACCCTGCCCCGCCGGGGCATCGCCGCGCGGCCCGAAGAGATTCTGATCACCATGGGGGCGCAGAACGCGCTTTGGCTGGCCTCGCGCATCCTGTTGAACAACGGACGAAGGGCTGCGATCGAAGACCCGTGTTACTACGCGCTGCGGGATCTTCTGAACCATTGGGTCTGCACGGTTGCGCCATTGAAGGTGGACCGGGACGGATTGCCGCCCGATGCGATTCCGGATGATGTGGACGTCATATTCACCACCCCCAGCCACCAAAGCCCGACAACCGCGACCATGCCGGTTGATCGGCGCAGCGCTCTGCTTGACCGGGCCCGCGATCTGGACGCGATGATCGTCGAAGACGACTATGAGTTCGAGATGGCCTTTCTGGGCGCGCCCTCGCCGGCACTGAAATCCATGGATCGCGATGGCCGTGTGATCTATGTGGGCAGTTTCTCGAAATCCCTGTTTCCGGGCTTGCGACTTGGCTACATGGTCGGGTCCGAGCGGTTCATTCGCGAGGCCCGCGCCTTGCGTTCGCTGGTCCTGCGCCATCCGCCCGGCCATATTCAGCGCACGGCTGCGTATTTCCTGTCTCTGGGCCATTACGACGCGCAGATCAGGCGCATGTCCAACACGCTGGCAGACCGGCGCCGGGCGCTGGATGCCGCCATCGATCAGCATGGCCTGACGGTCGCCGGACGGGGCGTTCTGGGCGGATCGTCGATCTGGATGGCCGCGCCCGCGCGCACCGACACCACAAAACTCGCACATGCGCTGCAACGGCAAAGCGTTCATATCGAGCCCGGAGAGCCCTTCTTTTCCGGCCCCGACAGGCCCAGGAACTTCTATCGCCTCGGCTATTCCTCGATCGCAACGGACCGGATCGAACCCGGAATCAAGCTGATCGCCGACGCCATTCGGGCCGGATAGCGCCGCTCTGGATATAATCCGCGTTGCGTTCTGGCCCTAACGCCGCCCCGTCCCATGGGCCACAACCGTATGCAACGGCGGGGCGGGGTGCCCGGCCTTTCCATATATGCGCGGAGAACACTCAGATGAAAATGACCACTGAAGAGGCTTTTGTTAAGGTTCTGCAATCGCACGGGATCGAACATGCGTTCGGAATCATCGGATCGGCGATGATGCCGATCTCGGATATCTTCGGACAAGCAGGCATCACTTTCTGGGACTGCGCGCACGAAGGCTCGGGCGGCATGATGGCCGACGGTTACACCCGCGCCACCGGCAAGATGTCGATGATGATCGCGCAGAACGGCCCCGGCATCACCAACTTTGTCACCGCCGTCAAAACCGCCTACTGGAACCACACGCCGCTGCTGCTGGTGACACCGCAGGCCGCCAACAAGACCATGGGTCAGGGCGGTTTCCAGGAAATGGAACAAATGCGCATGTTCGCGGACTGCGTCTGCTATCAGGAAGAAGTGCGCGATCCCTCGCGGATGGCCGAGGTTCTGAGCCGCGTGATCACCAAAGCCAAGCGCGCCTCGGCTCCGGCACAGATCAACGTCCCGCGTGACTTCTTCACTCAGGTTGTCGACATCGAAATTCCCGCCGTTGTCGAATTCGAACTGCCGTCTGGCGGTGCGTCGGCCGTGACTGAAGCCGCCGCGCTGCTGTCCGAAGCCAAAAACCCGGTCATCCTGAACGGCGCGGGCACGGTTCTTTCCGCGGGCGGCATCGAAGCCTCGAAAGCACTGGCCGAACGTTTGGATGCCCCGGTCTGCGTAGGCTACCAACACAACGACGCCTTCCCCGGCTCGCACCCGCTGTTCGCTGGCCCGCTGGGCTATAACGGCTCGAAAGCCGGCATGGAGCTGATCAGCCAGGCCGATGTGGTGCTTTGCCTTGGCACCCGCCTGAACCCGTTCTCGACCCTTCCCGGCTATGGTCTTGAGTACTGGCCGGCCAACGCGAAGATCATTCAGGTTGACATCAACCCCGACCGCATCGGCCTGACCAAGAAGGTCTCGGTCGGCATCGTGGGCGACGCAGCCACCGTTGCAACCAATATCCTGGCGCAACTGTCGGACACCGCAGGTGACGAAGGGCGCGACGCGCGCAAGGCGAAGATCGCCGAAACCAAATCGCGCTGGGCCCAGGAACTGACTTCGATGGACCACGAGCAGGACGATCCCGGCACCACCTGGAACGAGCGCGCCCGTGCCGCCAAACCGGACTGGATGAGCCCCCGCATGGCGTGGCGCGCGATCCAGTCGGCGCTGCCGAAAGAGGCGATCATCTCGTCCGATATCGGCAACAACTGTGCCATCGGCAACGCCTATCCGTCGTTCGAGGAAGGCCGCAAGTATCTGGCCCCCGGCCTGTTCGGCCCCTGCGGTTACGGTCTGCCTTCGGTAATCGGCGCCAAGATCGGTTGCCCGGATGTACCGGTCGTCGGCTTCTCGGGTGACGGTGCCTTTGGCATCGCCGTGACCGAGCTGACGGCCATCGGCCGCGACGAATGGCCCGCCGTGACCCAGATCGTCTTCCGCAACTACCAGTGGGGTGCGGAAAAGCGGAACTCGACCCTGTGGTTCGACGATAACTTTGTCGGCACCGAGCTGGACACCAAAGTGTCCTATGCCGGCATCGCGCAGGCATGCGGCCTGAAAGGCGTGATCGCCCGCACCATGGACGAACTGACCGCAGCGCTGAATCAGGCGATCGAGGATCAGAAGAACGGCATCACCACCCTGATTGAAGCCATGATCAATCAGGAACTGGGTGAGCCCTTCCGCCGCGATGCGATGAAGAAACCGGTCGAAGTTGCCGGGATCAGCGCCGCAGACATGACCCCGCAGGCAGGGGCCTAAGGGCTTGAAACCCCTGCGCGAAATACTCGGGGTTGCAACCAGCTCTGACAAGATCATCGCCCTGTCCGAGGGCGATGATCCGCGCATTGTAGAAGGGGCGGTGAAAGCTGTCCGGGAAGGTGTCGCCCGCATCATTCTTGTGGGCGATACGGCACGTGTCTCGGCCCTGCTGGATACCCATGACGGCTACGACCGGGACCGGATCGAGATTCACGACCCCAAGACCTCGGCCCACGCTCCGGCCTTGGCACAGGCCTTGTATGAGCTGCGCCGCCACAAGGGCATGACGCCCGAGGCCGCGCGCGAACAGGTGTCTAACCGGTTGGTTTATGCGGCACTGTTGGTGCAGCAAGGCCTTGCCGATGGCACGGTCGGCGGCGCGGTCGAGACCACCTCGGCCACGGTGCGTGCGGCGCTGCAGATCATCGGCACCGCGCCCGGCGCCGCGATGGTGTCCAGCTTCTTTCTGATGTTGTTCTGTCGCGACCATCACGAGGTTAAAGGCGCGCGCATCTTTGCCGATTGCGGTCTGGTCGTGGACCCGGATGCGCAGCAAATGGCGGAAATCGCGCGGGCTTCTGCCGCGTCCTACACCGCCCTCACCGGAGATCCGGCGCGGGTGGCGATGCTGTCCTTTTCCACATCGGGCAGTGCAGATCACCCCAGGGTGTCCAAGGTGGTCGAGGCCACGCGGATCGCCCGCGAAGCGGACCCGTCCCTGCTGATCGATGGTGAATTGCAGTTCGACGCGGCTTTCGTGCCCGAAGTGGCGGCAACAAAGGCAACGGATTCGCCCCTGAAGGGGGAAGCGAATGTCTTTGTCTTCCCCAATCTGGACGCAGGCAATCTGGGCTACAAGATCGCGCAGCGGATCGGCGGGGTCGAAGCCATCGGACCGGTGCTGCAGGGGCTGGCCAAACCGGCCAACGATTTGTCGCGCGGATGCTCGGCCGAAGATGTCCTGCACATGATTGCGGTGACGGCGGTGCAGGCGCAGCAGGCGGAAATGTAAAAAGAAGTCGGATAACCCAAGGTCGCTGACGTGCTCTGATCCGGGCGGAACGCGGCAAAGTTCAGACCAACAGCCAAAGAGACGATATGAATCAGCCAGTTATCGACACATCGCCAAAGGTCTCGGACGAGGTTCGCAAGACCACCTGCTACATGTGCGCCTGTCGGTGCGGCATCAACGTTC
>NZ_JBQFXS010000018.1:0-68607 GCF_056541025.1 Ruegeria sp. AK4 | reverse complement strand
TGGGTGACAAGCGCAACGCTGATGGCACGTGCTTCAAGTGGTTTGATATTCGGTCGTTTCCAAAGGAACCGCCGTTGGTGGTGGCGCGAGGTTCCAGCAATGTTTGAATCTTCACACAATGCAGAAACCAATCATAGCCGTCCTAGAAATACCCATTTCTGCATGTAATCTATTGCCACCGAAAGCGTGCAGACTGTTGAGTTGTTTAATGAGAATATTGCGAATTTTGATTGCATCTATTGCTCTTGCTGGTGTGATTTTTCCGTCAATTGCACGTTCGCAAGACTTTGAGACGTTACTGCAAGGGTTTGACGCGGCCAATCTCAGCTACGAGGACAAGCGGTTTCTGCAGGCTGCACTTGCATTTGAGGGTCACTATCATGGCCTGTTAGATGGGGCGTGGGGCAAAATCAGTAATCGAGCGCTAGACGACTATTCTCGCGAAGTCTTCGAAACAGATCCTGAAGACTGGCACATGGCGTTTCTGGCGTGGACATTATTCGAGCGCATCTCCCGGGATGGTTGGGATATCCAGTACTTTGAGGGCTTGGGGTTATCTTTCCTTTGGCCTGAAGACACTATTCGTCGCGAAGCTGATTCCGACTACTTTTTGAATTATCGTCACGCCAACAGCAGCTTTTCCATTTCCGTTGGCATTCACTCAGTCGAAACCGCCCAGAGGCTTCATGACTTTACTGTCCAATCTCATCAGTTGGGACGTGATCCTTACACAGTTAGGAAAAACGACCTTGCCGTCTCTTCGGCAACAAAAAGAGATGGCTCCACCCTTTATACTAGGTCAGATTTCGTAAATGGCGGCTGGTCAACGGTGATGCTGTCCGCGAGCGAGCAGGACGGACACATTCTAGGTGCAGTGGCCTCTAGTATTTCAAAGGGCCGGGCCAATCCACTGGATATCTCGAACAACGGTAAACTTGATAGGGTCATCCAACAAGTGGTCGCTGCACTCGAAGAGGCGGATGAACCAATTGGTGAAGATCCGGAGGCATCTAGGCCCGACAGTCAAGGAAGTGCCGGAACCGGCTTTATTGTCTCGGAGGCTGGACATGTTCTTACCAACCAGCATGTCGTAGAAGGGTGTGCACAAGTATTCATTGATGACAGGCCAGCAACTTTGGTCTCTTCATCTGAAGAGTACGACCTAGCGCTACTAAAATACGACGCGCCGAGAGACAGAGGTATCGCCGTATTTTCGGCCAGTCCTGCGAGATTAAATTCGGACGTCACCGCAGTTGGTTTCCCATATGCGGGTCTACTCGGTGGCCTTAACGTCACTCGCGGATCCGTTTCTTCATTGAAGGGCATAGGTGGCGACTTGAGCACCATGCAGATTACAAGCCCTATTCAAAGCGGAAACTCAGGTGGTCCTTTGCTTGCATCCGACGGCCAAGTGGTCGGAGTGGTGGTCGCAAAACTAAACGAACGAGTGGTAACCGAGGCCCTCGGAGATACACCGCAGAATGTCAACTTTGCCGTACGAGGAGAGATTGCAAAGCTGTTTCTAGCTCAGAATGCCATTAATCCGATTCTTAGTCTGGACGACAAGAAATTGGAGCCAGAGGAAGTTGCCGACTTAGCCGCCAGTTTCACAACCTTTGTGGAATGCCGTTAACGGTCTTCGCGTAATGTCTTTATCCGTTGCAAGCGCAGCCGACGCCCTTGTGGCAGTTGTAGTTCCGATTGATGCAGCTATTGCCGCAGGCCTTACCCTTTCGGCATATCTTGCAGCAGGCTGCTCTTAGGACTTTTGCTTCGCCATTGGTATCCAATAGGTTCCAAAATGTTTGCGTTGAAACAGGTGCGTTCTGTTCGCTGATTTCCAAGGGTGCACTTTGAGCCAAAGCAACTGGGCATGATAAAACAAGTGCCGTGATGGCGGCAGAAAAGAGGTACTTCACAATCGTGCTCCGTTAACAATGTGTTAACCATTGCACGGTCAATGAACTTACGGAATATCTATTGCACGCTCATCAATTTTAGTTCGAGTCTACCTTTGTGAAATGGCTAGAGTGCTAAACTCTAAAAACAAAAGCGACTGCAGGAATGCTCAATGCGAAGTTTCATTGCCATATCCCTCAGCGTTGGGGCAAAAGCCGCTTTTACACGGTTGCAGTGCGAACTACCTGCTGGCCGATTGGTGCCGCCGGAAAACATGCATCTAACGCTAGTCTTCTTGGACAATCAGCCCGAGGAGAAACTGGAAGAATTGCATGAAGAGCTTCTAACAACGGCAGTCTCGCCCTTTAGCATTACTTTTTCAGGAGTCGAAAGATTTGGGCAGGTGCTGGCTGTCGGGGTGGTGGATTGTACTGAGCTCGTAGCTCTGCACCGCAAAATCCAAACCGCCACGCGGCGAGCTGGAATCATACTTCCACGTCGGCGCTTCCGCCCACATGTAACAATAGCTCGCTCAAAACCGGGGCATCGCGAGGCGGTTCAGCATGCCCAGCCTCCCCACACGAACAGCGCGTTGACAAAGATGCTTGTCACCAGTTTTACACTTTACCAATCGACCTTGCATCCCGACGGGGCTCGGCACGACGCCTTGGCACACTATGCCCTACATTAATTGCTTGCCGGTTGTCGGCGGGATATCGAATCGTCATTCGAATCTCTGAGGGCATCGACGTCCAATTGGAGTCACGCTGCTGGCTTCTTGAGCAACTGACAATTGCGCGGAGTCGGTGCTCCCTGCGAGCTAACGCAAACTTTAAAGCGACGAAAAGACCAATTAGTGGCGCAACCGAAGGGGGGTCAGAAAGGGGATTGGTTTCAGCGCGGCCCTGTTATCGCTTTGAAATCAATGCGAAATTTTCGAATTCATGGTGCTGCTGGAGAGAATTGAACTCTCGACCTCTCCCTTACCAAGGGAGTGCTCTACCTCTGAGCTACAGCAGCGCTGTGGGCGGGTGATTAGACTCAAACGAAACGCGGCGCAAGGGTGTCTGGACGGTTTTTTTCGCCTCCTGTAGAGAAAGACAATGGCAGAGAAAAATTCACCCAAAAAACATGGCAAATCCCGGGAAACGCGCGAAGACCGCTTGAAAGCGGCGCTGAAAGCGAACATGGCGCGGCGCAAGGCGCAGGCCAGGGCGCGTGCGGCCTCGGGGGACAAGGCCGATAAGGACGAGGGATAAGAGCAGATGGATTCGATTCTGGTGACGGGGAATGGCCCGCTGAACGGGCAGATTCCGATTGCGGGGGCCAAGAACGCGTGCCTGACGCTGATGCCGGCGACACTTTTAAGCGAAGAACCGCTGACGCTGACCAACGCGCCACGGCTGAGCGACATCAAGACCATGACCGCGCTGCTGCAATCGCTGGGGGCCGAGGTGTCTTCGCTGCAGGATGGTCAGGTGATCGCGATGTCCAGCCACTCACTGACCAGTCAGACCGCAGATTACGACATCGTGCGGAAGATGCGGGCGTCTAATCTGGTGCTGGGGCCTTTGCTGGCGCGGTTCGGGCAGGCGGTGGTGTCTTTGCCCGGCGGCTGCGCAATTGGCGCGCGTCCGATGGACCTGCATGTCGAGGGGCTGGAGGCGCTGGGCGCTGAGATCGAGTTGAAAGACGGTTACCTGCACGCCAGGGCTCCGGGAGGGCTTAAAGGTGCCGTGCACGAGATGCGGTTTGCATCCGTGGGTGCGACGGAGAACATCGTCATGGCGGCGACGCTGGCCAAGGGCACGACTGTGCTGAAAAACGCCGCGCGCGAGCCCGAGATCGTCGATCTGGTCGAGTGCCTGCGCAAGATGGGTGCGCAGATTTCGGGCGAGGGGAGCTCGACCATAGAAATTCAGGGCGTTGACCGGTTGCACGGGGCGACCCATCAGGTGGTGACGGATCGGATTGAGCTGGGCACCTATATGCTGGCCCCTGCGATCTGTGGCGGTGAGGTTGAACTGCTGGGCGGGAAAATGTCGCTGGTCGAGTCCTTTGCCGAGAAACTGGAACGCGCGGGCGTCAGTGTTGTGCAGACCGCAGCGGGCCTGAAAGTCTCGCGCAAGAATGGCCGCGTGCGCTCAGTCGATGTGGTCACGGAACCCTTCCCCGGTTTCCCGACCGACCTGCAGGCGCAGATGATGGCGCTGATGTGCACGGCCGAGGGCACCTCGGTTCTGGAAGAACGTATTTTCGAGAACCGGTTTATGCACGCCCCCGAACTGGTGCGCATGGGCGCGAATATCGAGGTGCATGGCGGGACCGCCACCGTGACCGGCGTTGAGCGCCTGAAAGGCGCGCCGGTGATGGCGACGGATTTGCGGGCCTCGGTCTCGCTGATCCTGGCCGGGTTGGCGGCGGAAGGCGAGACAACGGTCAGCCGGGTCTATCATCTGGACCGCGGATATGAGCATGTGGTGCGCAAGCTGGAAGGCGTGGGCGCAAAGATTGAACGGATCAAGGGCGAATGACAGACGCAAGTTTCGAAGACGGGCGCGAGGCGCCGCTGAATCTGGGAGCCGAGGATGGCGACGACCTGCAGGTGATCTCGACCCTGGCGCAGGATGCGGTGTTCCCGGTGACCGAGATGAAGTGGCAGCCGTCGCAGCGGCGCTTTGGCCTGCTGCTGAACCGGTTCCGCTGGGAAGACAAGGATGCCGCCAGCCGCCGCGACCGCCCGTTCGAACGGGTGCAGTCGGTTCTGGTCTTCGACTCGGTTTTGTCGGTGGCCAGTCAGGGCATCGACCGCAGTGATACGGACATGATCCTGTCCCTGCTGTCTGTTGATTTCGAACCGGGTGAGGATGGCGCGGGGCAGGTTCTGCTGACCCTTGCGGGCGATGGCGCGATCCGGCTGAGGGTCGAGGCGCTGGAGGCCACGTTAAAAGATGTCACCCGGCCCTATCGCGCCCCGTCGGGCCACGCGCCGCAACATCCCGAGTGAACAACAAGCGCGGTATTTCTCAGGCATTTCAGCAAGTGCCGCCCGGGCATGTCCTGCGCCCGGCGACGGTGTTTGACGTCTTTGATATCAGCCGCGTTCTGATCCGCTCGATCACCGAACTTTGCGCCGCCGATCACGGCAATGATCCCGGTCTGGTGGCAGAGTGGACTGCGAACAAGGATCCGGCGGACATCCGAGAGCGGATTAACGCTGGGGCGCAAATACGCTTAGCAGAGCAGAGTGGGCGGCTGGCAGCCGTCGGCAGTTTGCTGGAAACCGGGGTCATTTCGCTGCTGTATGTCGATCCAGACCACACTGGCTGCGGTGTTGGGCGGTCTCTGCTGTCTTATATGGAACAGGAACTGGCCGCGATGGGTTGCCAGGCCGCGACCCTTGATGCATCCCGCACAGCGCGGGAGTTTTATCTTGCGCAGGGCTGGCAATTGACGGGCGGCACCGGCGACTGGAACGGCATTCCGCAATTCCCGATGCGCAAATCGCTGCACCCCAAGGTCGAGGGTTGAGGCGCACGGGTCCGGGCGATATGACCCATGCAAACGCCCGGAGTGCCTGACCATGCCCGTTTTCCTGAACACCACCTCGCCCGATTTCGAGGCCGCGTTCCAAACCCTGCTGAGCGCCAAGCGCGAGGACAGCCCGGATGTGGACGCGGTTGTGGCGCAGATCATCGACGATGTGCGCAGCCGGGGCGATGCTGCGGTGATCGAACTGACCTCGAAATTCGACCGGTTGGACCTGACGCCCGAGACACTGGCATTCAGCGCCGCCGAGATTGCCGACGCCGTCACGCAGGTCTCGGACACGGACCGCTCGGCGCTGGAACTGGCGGCGGACCGCATCCGGGCCTATCACGAAAAGCAGATGCCCGAGGATCATCAATGGACGGATGAGGCCGGGGCGACGCTGGGGTGGCGCTGGTCGGCTGTCTCGGCTGCCGGGCTGTATGTGCCGGGTGGGCTGGCCTCGTATCCGTCTTCGGTGCTGATGAACGCGATCCCGGCAAAGGTGGCGGGTGTCGAACGGCTGGCCATCGCGGTGCCGACGCCTGACGGGCAGGTGAACCCGCTGGTTCTGCTGGCGGCACAGCTTTCCGGTGTTGATGAGATCTATCGCATCGGCGGCGCGCAGGCGGTTGCCGCGCTGGCTTATGGCACCGAGACGATCAAACCGGTCGACAAGATCACCGGCCCGGGCAACGCCTTTGTCGCAGCGGCCAAGCGTCGGGTATTCGGCAAGGTCGGCATCGACATGATCGCGGGCCCTTCGGAAATCCTTGTGATTGCCGACAAGGACAATGACCCGGACTGGATCGCGCTGGACCTGCTCAGCCAGGCTGAACATGACGAAAGCGCGCAGTCCATTCTGATCACCGATGACGCCGAGTTCGGCCAAGCGGTCTCGCGCGCGGTCGATAAGCGTCTGGAGACTCTGCAACGCCGCGCTATCGCCGGCGCAAGCTGGCGCGATTTTGGCGCTGTCATCACCGTTCGCGATCTGAATGAGGCCGCCGCGCTGTCGAACCGTATCGCGCCCGAGCATCTGGAACTCTGCGTATCCGACCCGGTGGCGCTGAGCCGGAAAACCATCCACGCGGGCGCGATCTTTCTGGGACAATACACCCCCGAAGCCATCGGAGATTATGTCGGCGGCCCGAACCATGTGCTGCCCACGGCGCGCTCGGCCCGGTTTTCCTCGGGGCTCAGCGTGATGGACTTTCTCAAACGCACCACGCTCAGCCAGATGACGCCCGAAGCTCTGCGGGCCATCGGGCCTGCGGCCGAACAGTTGGCAAAGTCTGAAAGCCTCGAGGCGCATGGCCTGTCCGTCACGGCGCGTTTGAACCGGTTGAATGGCTGACTTTTCGCCAAGGCGCTTCTATCCGTTGCTCAACGAAATGCGTTGATATAGGTCTGTGCTGACGTGAAGGATTGTGACCGTAAAGATGACCCGCATTTCGCATATCGAACTGGATGACAGCAACCTGCCCCCGCCGACGCCCGAGATCGAGCAGGAGCGCAAGGTCGCGATCTACGATCTGCTGGAGGACAACAGCTTTACGCTGCCCAAACGGGATGGGCGCGCGGTGCCGGATGGCCCCTATCACCTGCAGCTGTCGATCCGGGACAAACGGCTGGTCTTTGATATCGCCACCGAGGCCAGCGAAAAGGCGGCCGAGTTCCATCTGTCGCTCGGGCCCTTCCGGCAGGTGGTCAAAGACTATTTCCAGATCTGCGAAAGCTATTTCGACGCGGTGAAATCCCTGCCGCCCAGCCAGATCGAAACCATCGACATGGCGCGGCGCGGCATTCACAACGAAGGCAGCCGCGTGTTGCAGGAACGGCTGGAAGGGAAGGCCGACATAGATACAGATACCGCCCGCCGCCTGTTCACGCTGATCTGCGTGCTGCATTTCGGGGGCTGACGCGTGAAGCCTTTGCCGCAGTCGGTCCTGTTCTGTTGCGACCACAACGCGGTTCGGTCCCCGATGGCAGAGGGACTGATGAAGAAATTCTATGGCACCGGCACCTATGTGCAGTCCGCCGGTGTGCATAACGACCTTGAGATCGACGGCTTCAGCATCGCCGCCTGTCACGAGGTTGGCGTGGAGCTGTCGCGCCACCGCTCGCGCTCTTTTGACGAGATGCAGGAATGGGGCGATGATCTCGGCTCGTTCGACCTGATCGTCGCTCTGTCGCCCGCAAGCCAGCGCAAGGCGCTGGAACTGACCCGGATTTTCCATCTGGATGTCGATTATTGGCCAATAATGGACCCTACCGGGCTGGGCGAGACCCGCGAACAGAAGCTACACCACTACCGGCAGACCCGCGATCAGATCATCAAGCATCTGAAAGACAGCTGGGGTGAGCCTACGGAGGGACCATGAACCAGACCGTCAAAGCCTATTACGATGCGTTCAACGCCGGTGATGTGGATGGCATGCTGGCCTGCCTGTCCGATGATGTGGCGCATCATGTGAACGAGGGCCAGATCAGGACCGGCAAAGAGAAATTCGCCGCCTTTTGCGCCCATATGAACCGATGCTACAAGGAAACGCTCACCGATATCGTGGTGTTCGAGGCCGAAGGCGGCACCCGCGCCGCGGCCGAGTTCATCGTGAACGGTACCTATCTGCAAACCGATGAGGGGCTGCCCGTAGCCCACGGCCAGACTTACCGACTGCCCGCCGGATCGTTCTTTGACCTGCGCGACGGCAAGATCACCCGCGTCACCACCTTCTACAACCTCGCCGATTGGGTGAAACAGGTGTCGAATGGCTAAGGTCACCGAAGTTCGCGCGCTGACCGGTCCCGCGCTGGCAGATGCGCTGGACGATGTGGCCCGCCTGCGGATCGAAGTGTTCCGGGCATGGCCTTACCTGTATGACGGGGACCTGGCGTATGAGCGCACATACCTGCAATCCTACCGCGACAGCGACCGCGCCATCGTGGTCGGTGCCTTTGACGGCGACCGGCTAATTGGCGCCTCGACCGGAGCGCCGCTGACCGACCATGCCGACGATTTCGCTGCGGCTTTTGAAGGCACCGGGCTGGACCTGTCCAAAATCTTCTACTGCGCCGAATCCGTCCTGTTGCCCGACTATCGCGGTCAGGGCGTCGGGCACAAATTCTTCGACCTGCGCGAAGCCCATGCCCGCAGCCTGAGTTTCAGGAAATGCGCCTTCTGCGGCGTCCAGCGCCCGGCGGATCATCCCATGCGGCCTGAAAGCTACCGGCCGCTGGATGGGTTCTGGCGTGCACGCGGATATGAGCCTCTGCCCGGTGTCGTTGCGCAGTTTTCCTGGAAAGATATCGGGGAAGAGGGTGAGACGTTGAAGCCGTTGCAGTTCTGGATCAGGGATTTGTGAGCAAAATCCCACGGGCGGTTCAACAGAAATCTTGCCCGTTCAGGCCTTAGGCTGACAGGCAGATGTTGCGGAATAGAACGCTGTACGATGGCTCAGGTCTGACGCTTGCGACTGAGTAGGCCATACTTGACCGCCCATCCCCTGAGGGTCCGGCGTCTGCTTTTTTCCAGTTTCAGAGCCGTTTTGGCCGTTTTGCCGCCTTTCCTGTTGAATTCGAACACGTCGATTACCCGTTCGGCACATCCGCAGGCCTCGCCCATACCGACCTTGGCGAAATAGAACTTCTCGAAGCTTTCGGGGTTCTGCATGGTGATCCTCCTGCTTCCATTGAAACAACTTAGCCGTGGAAAGCCAACTCACTTTACCGTCGTTGAAATGACCAACAAAGCGGCTGTACAGGTGCAGAGGTTCTCTCTTACTGTCGCGCCAAACCAGCGCCGAGGAACCCCTTCCCATGAAAGTCGCCACCGCCGCCTACAATCTCGACTGGCTCGACAGTTGGGCACAGTACGAGGACAAACTGAACCGTTGGGTTTCGGAGGCCGCAGGGCAGGGCGCGGACTTGCTGGTCTTCCCCGAGTACGGCGCGATGGAATTGTCGACGCTGGACGGGGCCGGGGTGGCCGGGGATCTGGAACGCTCGATCCGGGCCGTGTCGGATCGGACGCAGGAAGTTCAGACCCTGCATCAGCGCCTCGCGCAAGAGCACAAGACCTACATTCTGGGCGCATCGGCCCCGGTTGTGGACGGCGCAGGGCGACCGGTGAACCGCGCGGCGTTCTATTCCCCGGATGGCAGTTGCGATCATCAGGACAAGCAGATCATGACCCGGTTCGAGCGCGAGGTCTGGGACGTTGCCCCCGGCGGGCCGCTTAAACTCTTCGACACGGCGCTGGGCAGGATCGGCGTTCTGATCTGCTATGACAGTGAATTCCCGCTGCTGGGCCGTGCGCTCAGCGAGGCCGATCTGATCCTTGTGCCATCCTGCACCGAGGCGCTCTCGGGCTATTGGCGGGTGCGCATCGGGGCCATGTCCCGGGCGCTGGAAAATCAATGCGTTACGGTCATGGCTTCGCTGGTCGGAGGCAACGACTGGTCCGAGGCGGTGGACATGAACACCGGCATGGGCGGTGTTTTCGGCCCGCCCGACAAGGGTTTTCCGGCCACCGGCATTTTGGCCGAGGGTCAGCTGAACCAGCCCGGATGGACCTATGCGGATGTCGACCTGACCGCCATCGCCGACGTCCGCGCCGACGGGCGCGTGCTGAACAGGACGCATTGGGACGAACAACTCCCCCGAGTCGATTCGGTCACAATATCCCGCCTTTAGGTGATTCCGGCCTTGAAATAAGGCTGAAATAGGCTCATTTAAGCGCACACGCCTGCAGATTCTGCGGGCTCAACGTAATGATGGAGACAACATGGCCAAGGAAGATACGCTCGAATTTCCCGGTGTCGTGAAGGAACTCCTGCCTAATGCGACGTTTCGGGTCGAGCTGGAAAACGGCCATGAGATCATCGCACATACGGCAGGCAAGATGCGCAAGAACCGCATCCGTGTTCTGGCCGGCGACAAGGTTCAGGTCGAGATGACCCCCTATGATCTGACCAAGGGTCGGATCAACTACCGCTTCAAGTAACGCCTGCCGCAATGGCGTTTATCTTAGGATCGGGCAGCCCAAGGCGGCTGGACCTGCTGGCGCAGCTTGGCGTGCGGCCGGACGCGATCCGCCCCCCCGATATCGATGAAACGCCGCTGAAGGGCGAGTTGCCGGTGCCCTATTGCAGCCGCATCGCGCGCGAGAAAGTGCAGGCGGTTCAGGCGGATACCAGCGATATTGTTCTGTGTGCTGACACCACGGTCGCGCTGGGCCGCCGCATTCTGGGCAAGCCGGACAATGCCGGGCAGGCGGCTGAGTATCTGAATGCCTTGTCCGGGCGGCGCCACCGGGTCGTAACCTCGGTCGCGGTGCGCTGCGACGCGCGTGTTTTGCAGCGCGATGTGGTCTCTCAGGTCAAGGTCAAGCGTCTGTCGGACGTTGAAATCAACGCCTACCTCGCGACCGGTGACTGGCAGGGCAAGGCCGGGGCCTATGCGATTCAGGGGCCTGCCGGGGCTTTCATCCCGTGGATTTCGGGCTCGTTCACGGGCATCGTGGGCCTGCCGTTATCCGAGACAGCCGGTCTTTTGCAGGGCATCGGCTATCCATTGTACAAAGAGGCGTCATGAAAGGCCGTACCATCGTTCTGGACCACATCGAAACCCGCGAAGCCGCGGCGCTGATGGTGGACGGCAGGCTGGATGATTTCCTGATCGCCTCGGACGCGCCTGCGCCCGGCACAATCTACCGCGCCCGCGCTGATCGTCCGGTCAAGGGGCAGGGCGGGATGTTCCTGACCACACCCGATGGCCCGGCCTTTTTGCGGCAAGTCAAGGGACTGGCCCCCGGCGCGCCGCTGCTGGTGCAGGTGACGGGCTATGCCGAACCGGGCAAAGCGCTGCCGGTGACGGACCGCATTCTGTTCAAAAGCCGCTATGCCATCGTCACCCCGGATGCGCCCGGCCTGAACATCTCGCGCAGTATCCGCGACGAGGACGAACGCGACCGCCTGCTTGAAATCGCGCATGACAGCATGGAGGGCAGCGCCTATGGCCTGATCCTGCGCTCGTGCTGTCAGGGCGAGGACGCTGCTGAGATCGCCGAAGATATCAGCGCGATGCGGGTTCAGGCCGAGCAGGTGCTGAACGACCCGGGCACCGAGCCGGAACTGCTGCTGGAAGGCGACGCCCCCCACGTTCTGGCCTGGCGCGACTGGACCGACCCGGTCGAGGTCGTGACACAAGCCGGCGGGTTCGAAACCCACGGCGTGCTCGACGCACTGGACACAGCGCGCGGGATATCCGAACCGCTTCCCGGCGGCGGCCACCTGTACATCCAACCCACCCGCGCGCTGGTAGCTGTGGACGTCAATACTGGCTCGGACACGTCACTGGCCGCAGGCACCAAGGCCAATTTCGCCTGCGCCAAAGCTTTGGCCCGCGCGCTGCGGGTGCGCGGCCTTGGCGGGCAGATCACGCTGGACCTTGCGCCGATGCCCAAGAAAGACCGCCGCGGGTTCGAGGCCGCCCTGCGCGCGGCCTTCAAGGCAGATGGGATTGAAACCACGCTGGCGGGCTGGACCCCTTTGGGCCACTACGAGTTGCAGCGCAAGCGCGGGCGCATCCCCCTGTCGGAGGTGCTGAAATGAGTTGCCCGATCTGCGGTGAAGACACGGTTACAAAGTTCCGCCCCTTCTGCTCGAAGCGCTGTGCCGACATCGACCTTGCCAAGTGGCTGAACGGGTCTTACGCCGTCCCGTCACAGCGCGAAGAGGACCCCGATACGGTCGGGTCAGAGCCCGAAGACGAGGTTCGGCGGCCGCATTGAAAAAATGTCAAAAAGCCTCTGGACACTGCATGGTTCAGGTCATAGAAGGCCCCCACCCAACGACAAACGTCGTTCCCGTGCCCGGGTAGCTCAGGGGTAGAGCAGTGGATTGAAAATCCTCGTGTCGGTGGTTCGATTCCGCCCCCGGGCACCATTTAATTAGACTAAATTATTGATAATAAATAGTTATCTTGTTTTCTGCGCTGTTTGTATCCCCCTAATTGTACACCCTTTGTGTGGAAGAGGCAGCTCTTCATGCTTGCGTTATAAGAAACTGATTTGAGTTCAGCCGCTGTCTGCAAAGAAAATGCAAACGATAGCTTCAAATAGAACCCCATCTTTTTTGCAATTGGAACGGGCAACTTATTGGACAGGCAGAGTGTGCTTGTCTAAGAGTTGGAAAAACGAAAAATATCCAAACGAGCATTTCAAACATGTCATCAACGGCCCGCCAGTCCGACCTCGATTTTGCAGCCGATCTATTCAAAGCAGCCGACAAGATGCGCGGAGGGCTTGAGCCTTCCGAGTACAAGCACGTCGCGCTGGGCCTGATTTTCCTCAAATACATCTCCGAAGCCTTTCAAGCGATGCACGACCGGCTCGCCAAGGACGACTTCGCAGACCCGGAAGACCCTGAGGAGTACCTCGCCGAGAACGTCTTTTGGGTGCCCGAGACCGCCCGTTGGTTCCACATTCAGCAAAACGCCCGTTCCGCAGATATCGGCAGGATCATTGACGACGCGATGGAGGCTATCGAGGCCGAACCCACCAACGAAACCCTAAAAGGTGTTTTGCCTAAGAACTACGCCCGTCCTACGCTCGACAAAACCATGCTGGGTGAGCTGGTGGACCTCTTCTCGAATATCAAGATGCACGACAGCGCCGACCGCGCGCGCGATCTGCTGGGCCGGGTCTATGAATACTTCATCTCGGGCTTCGCCAGCGCTGAAGGCAAACGCGGCGGCGAATTCTTCACCCCCCGCTCTGTCGTACGCACTCTCGTAGAAATGCTGGAGCCCTACCAAGGCCGCGTCTATGACCCTTGCTGTGGCTCTGGCGGCATGTTCATTCAGTCCGAAAAGTTCATCGAAGACCACGGTGGCAATCCGCTGAACCTCTCGGTCTACGGGCAAGAGATCAACCATACTACATGGCGGCTCGCCAAGATGAACCTCGCCGTCCACGGGATCGACGCCGCCATCGAATGGGACAGCGCGGGCAGCTTTCACAAGGACGCGCATCCGGGGTTGAAGGCCGATTACATCCTCGCCAACCCTCCCTTCAATATCTCGGATTGGGGCGGCGAACGGTTACTGGAGGACGACCGCTGGCAATACGGTATCCCACCCAAGGGCAACGCCAACTTCGCGTGGATACAGCACATTATCCACCACCTCGCGCCGCGCGGACATGCGGGAGTGGTGTTAGCCAATGGTTCCATGTCCTCGCAAACCAGCGGTGAGGGCGAGATCAGAAAGCGCTTGATCGAAGAAGACCGCGTCGATTGCATGGTCGCCCTACCGGGACAACTTTTCTATTCCACGCAAATTCCCGTCTGCCTGTGGATTCTGAGCCGAGATAAATCTGCCAACGGACTGCGTGACCGGCGCGGTGAGGTGCTGTTCATCGACGCTCGCAACTTGGGCCATATGGTGGACCGGGTGCGACGCGAGTTCTCTGACGAAGACATCGACAAGATCGCAGGCACCTACCGTCGCTGGCGAGCCAAACCCGAAACGCTGGAGGTGAAAAGCTGGGAGACCTACACCGACGAGCCGGGGTTCTGCAAATCCGAAAGGCTGGAGGCCATCCGTAAGTTCGACCATGTGCTAACGCCGGGGCGGTTTGTCGGGGCGCCTGATGATGAAGGTGATGGGGTGCCATTTGAGGAGAAGTTTGGGGTACTTCAACAAAAACTGAGACATCAATTTGCAGTTTCCGACGCGCAAAATAAGGCAATTGAGTCAGCGCTTGGATCGATGCAGGGTTCTTTCGAATGACTTTGCCGGAAGGATGGAAGTACCAAAAAGTTTCTCAGGTTTGCGTTAGCGAAAACGGAGTTCAAACTGGCCCATTTGGTAGCCAACTTCATCAGAAAGACTATGTCACCGTTGGCACTCCAATTATTACAGTCGAACACCTTGGCGAAAATCGAATAACCCGTCAAAACTTGCCCTGTGTAGCGGCCCACGACGTGCAGCGATTAAAGAAATATACCCTAGATGAAGGCGACATAGTTTTCAGCCGGGTTGGTTCTGTAGATCGCCGTGCGCTTGTACGAGAAGATGAAGTCGGCTGGATGTTTTCTGGTCGATGCTTAAGGGTGCGTTCAGACCGTTCGATAGTCGATCCACGTTTTCTTTCCTTTCAGTTTGGTACAAGCAGTTTCAAGAATTACATCAAGGCCGTCGCGGTTGGCGCGACAATGCCTAGTATCAACACTTCAATACTAAGTGACGCTGAAGTCGTCGTCCCCCCGTTGGCCGAACAAACTCGGATTGCGGATCTGCTTGCATCCCTCGACGACAAAATCGAGCTGAACCGGCGGATGAACGAGATATTGGAAGAGATGGCGCGGGCGCTGTTTCGGGATTGGTTCGTCGATTTCGGCCCCAGCCGCCGCCAGGCGAACGGTGAAACCAACCCCGCCGCCATAATGGGCCACGCCTTCCCCCCCGGAAAAGCAGCCACCCTCGCTCCCCTCTTTCCCGCCGAACTGGGCGAAAATGGACTGCCTGAGGGGTGGAACCATGGGACCGCAATGGACCACATCGACTTCAATCCCAAAGAGCCTCTCAAGAAGGGAACTGTTACGCCTTACTCGGACATGGCGTCTCTTCCGACCAGTGGATCGCTGATCGCGCCACCAGTCGACCGCGACTTCAAGTCTGGGATGCGTTTCAGAAACGGCGACGCATTGATCGCGCGCATTACGCCATGTCTGGAGAACGGAAAAGCTGGGTTTGTGGATTTCTTGACCGAGGAGGCCCCTGTCGGTTGGGGCTCAACCGAGTTTTTCGTCCTAAGATCAAAGCCCCACGTAGCGCCGCAGTTCGCATACTGCCTCGTTCGTGACCCAGACTTTAGAAAACGGGCCGAGCAGAGCATGACGGGCACTTCTGGCCGCCAACGGGCGCAGATTGAAGTGCTAAAGTCGCACGAATTGGCTGTGCCCGATGAGCGTGTGCACGGCGAGTTTCGGGCTATCACCACGCCTTTCTTTGAAAAGATCAAGGCTAACGGCGAAGAAAACCAAACCCTCGCCGAGATGCGCGACCTCCTCCTACCCAAACTCATGTCTGGTGAAATCCGACTGAAGGACGGGGAGGCGGAGATATGAATACGAGCGTTGCGAGTTCGCTAGAGACCGAAACAACTAAACGAGAACGCGAGGCGAAACGCGCATATCTCGATGCCCTACCGGAGTATCCCAATTTCGTGCTCCCCAACGATGATGTGGATGCATTGTTGCCATCTGCCAAAGTAAAAAGTTGGGATGACCTTCTGAAGATCTTGCAAGGCCCGGACTTCAAGCGAACCAAAAACGACCTCGTCTATCGCGGACATGCCGGGCATGATTGGCAACTAGCTTCCACTCTAGGCCGGCTCTTCGACGGGGGTGACATTCCGTCAGACAAGCGAGAGAAACTGTTGAGACAGTTCAAGTTGTCCATGCGTGGTCGCGGATACGACCTTGCGCCGCTTAATGGCGTCGACAACGAGATATGGGCGGTCGGACAGCACTATGGGTTAAAAACGCCGCTGCTTGATTGGACACGGTCACCCTTCGTCGCCCTTTTCTTCGCGTTCTCAAAATACGAAAGCCAGACAGAAACGGAAGCTAACCCATCTCGCGCGGTGTTTTGCATAAACAAGACACGTATTGAAGAGGACTTGGGAGAAGACTTCGCTGATGAGTTATTCCTTGAACCTGAAGACAACCGCAATTCTCGATTGGTAAACCAATCCGGCCTGTTCACAGTAGCGCCTGACGGTCGCGACAATTTCGTTTCGGCAATCGTGAACCGACTGGATGAAAACGACTTGCTTGGCTCCGTTGATGAAACGGAGATCAAATACGACAGCGATGAGGAGATGCAGGAATTCCTCGAGCTTGCTGATGAAGCGATGGCTGAGCCACAGGGACAAGAAGAAACGGAGCGCGGGGTTACTTTCGCAGTAAGCGACAGTAAGCGTGCCAAGTTGCTGGCTCAGTATATTTTTAAACTACATATCCCAAATTCCGTTGAAGCTCGCAAAGACTGTTTAGAAGCGCTTCGCCAAATGAACATTCATCATGGTAACCTGTTTCCTGATCCGGGCGGTGCCTCGGATTTCTGCAACGATTGGCTAGAGCGATTGATCGACGAAGAACGTCGAGAACAGGCAATCGAAGAGCGCAAGGCAGAGGATCGAGTAGTAGCCAAGGCTGTTGCAGCTCCTCCAAAGGCTGACATTTCGGACGATATCAAAGCAATTCTGAACGCATTTCTCGAACTGGAAGATTCAGACGCCGATCAATTGGTTGCTGACCTGAACAGAGCCGTTGAAGAAACATCCAGTATTGATTGGGACAAGTTTCTTCGAAAACGGACACAAGTAAAAAGAGCTTTGGCCAGAACTATTGCGAATGGTGCTGGTAGCCTGAGGAGCGACCGCAAACCAGATGAATTGACTGAGTTGCTTTTAGAGAAATATCGTTTGGCGGCGAGAGCCGAAAGGAAGTCATGAGTAATCTTGGACGCCTCGAACGCGTCGATCTTCGAGACGAATGGACGAAGGAAGATCGCGATTTCACGCCTTGGTTGGCGCGAGAAGAAAACATTTGCCTCTTAGGCGAGACGCTGAACATGTCGTTGGAAGTTGAGCAGGAAGAGCGCCGCGTTGGGCGTTTCAGTGCAGACATTCTGTGCAAGGACACCGGCTCGACCGACGCTGGATGGGTGGTCATCGAGAACCAGCTTGAGACCACTGATCATTCTCACCTCGGACAAATCTTGACCTACGCTGCGGGCCTAGAAGCCAAGACATGCGTATGGGTTGCTGCGAAATTCCACGAAGAACACAGGGCGGCTATTGACTGGCTCAACGAAGTCTCCGGCGATGATCATCAGTTCTTTGGCTTGGAGATTGAGCTTTGGCGCATTGGTGACAGCCCCGCCCCGCCGAAGTTCAACATCGTTGCGAAGCCAAACGATTGGAAACGGGAAGTTGGGCGTTCTGCTCGGTCAATGGAGCCAGCGGCTTTGACCGAGACCAAGCGACTGCAACTCGAATTCTGGGAGGCCCTAAAGGGGCGTCTGGCAGGGCATTCGGCGCTACGCTCTCAGAAACCATTGCCTCAGCATTGGACCACTTTCTCAATAGGACGCTCTGGTATGCATATCGGCGCGATCATCAATACAAGAGAGGATTGTATAGGGGTTGAGCTGTATCTCGGTGATGACAATGCCAACTCTTACTTCGAACAACTGGAAATGGACAAAGTCGCGATCGAGGCGGAGCTGGACTTTGAACTGGTTTGGATGCCTCTGCCTGAACGCAGGGCGTGTCGGATCGTTGGGTACTACAAAATGCAGGACTTGTCGGACAAGTCCAGTTGGCCGGACTTGCAGAATTGGATGATTTCCGCATTGGAGCAAATGCATCGAACATTCGCGCGTCGCGTCAAGTCTCTAACGAGTGATGCGATATGAGCTTTACCGAAGACCTTGTTGAACAGGCCGTGCTTTCGCTAATGTATGAGCTAGGCTGGCGCTTTGAAGACCCGCTGAATATTGCGCCTGATGGTCCCGAGAGGCGACGCGCCTCGTATGGCAAGGTGATCCTCAGTGATTTGTTGGAAGACGCCGCGCGCAGGCTGAACCCCGACATTCCCGGAGACACTCTTCAATCCGCAATCAAGCAGATTCAAGTTTCGGAAAGCCCATCACTAATCGAAGAAAACCGCCGCATCCATCGGCTCTTGGTGGACGGGGTGGACGTTGAATACCGCCGCGCGGACGGTTCCATTAAGGGCGACAAGGTGCGCCTCATCGATTTTGCCACACCATCCAACAATGACTTTATGGTAACGAACCAGTTCACTGTTGTAGAGAGCGGGCATAACCGCCGTCCGGACGTAGTTGCATTTGTGAATGGACTGCCCTTGGTGGTGATTGAACTGAAGAACGCGGCCAGCGAAAACGCTACGATTGAGGATGCGTTCAACCAGCTTCAAACATACAAGAGCCAAATCCCATCGTTGTTTCGCACCAACGCAGCGCTCATCACTTCGGACGGCCTTCTCGCGCGCGTGGGCTCGCTCAGCGCGGGCGAAGACCGGTTTATGCCTTGGCGGACGATAACAGGCGCACAGGACGACTTCACACCCGAAGGCCCGAAGGAAATGGAGACCCTTATCAAAGGGCTGTTGGACCCAGACAGGCTTTTGCAGTTGGTCCGCGATTTCACTGTATTCGGTGACAAGGGCGACGGCGTCTTCAAGATCATCGGCGGGTATCACCAGTTCCACGGCGCGCGAAAAGCACTCGCCAGTGCCGTCGAAGCAGTTAGCGCGGATGGCGACCGGAAAGTAGGGGTGATTTGGCACACTCAAGGGTCTGGAAAAAGCTTCCTAATGGCCTTTTTCGCGGGTCTGTTGGTGCGTGCGCCTGAGCTTAAGAACCCAACCATCCTCGTCGTCACGGACCGCAACGATCTAGACGACCAGCTGTACGGAACGTTCTCTTTTTGCCGCGATTTGATCCGCCAAACTCCGGAGCAGATTAAAGATCGCGAAGACCTGCGCGAGAAGCTAGACCGTCAATCCGGAGGTGTCATCTTCTCGACACTGCAAAAGTTCTCTCCCACGGCGGGTGAGGAAGACTTTCCCATGCTGTCAGAGCGGCGCAACATCATCGTCATCGCCGACGAAGCCCATCGGAGCCAATATGGCTTTGATGCGAAGTTGGACCAGACTACAGGCGCGCGCCGCTATGGTTACGCTCATTACCTCAGGCAAGCTTTGCCGAATGCTTCCTTCGCAGGTTTCACTGGAACGCCGATCGAGGCTGCAGATGTAAACACGCCAGCCGTATTCGGCGAATATGTCGATGTCTACGACGTCAGCAGAGCTGTCGAAGACAAGGCGACGGTGCCTATCTTCTACGAAAGCCGCCTTGCGAGAGTAGAACTGGAACAAGATAAATTGCCTGAGATTGACGCTGCAGTGGATGCACTCTTCGATGATGAAACTTTGTCAGAACAGGAAAAAGCAAAGTCGAACTGGAGCAGTGTCGAGCGGCTAGTAGGCGCTTCGCCTCGGCTCGATAAGGTTGCAAACGACATTGTCTCTCACTTCGAAGATCGCATCGAAGCGATCGCTGGCAAGGGGATGATCGTTTGTATGAGCCGGGCGATCTGTGTGGACTTGTACAATCGCATCACTGCGCTTCGCCCAGATTGGCATTCAGAGGATGACAAAGAAGGCGCGGTTAAAATCGTGATGACTGGTTCCGCTTCTGACCCGCTCGACTGGCAGAAACACATCGGCAGTAAGTTGCGCCGTGACCTGCTGGCCAAACGCGCTCGCGATCCGAACGACCCGCTTAAGTTGGTCATCGTGCGTGACATGTGGTTAACAGGCTTTGACGCCCCGAGCATGCATACGATGTACATCGATAAACCCATGCGCGGTCACGGTTTAATGCAGGCGATTGCACGTGTGAACCGTGTCTTCAAAGACAAGCCCGGCGGGTTGGTCGTGGACTATATCGGCATAGGGCAAAACCTGAAGAAAGCACTTCAGAATTATACTTCGACCGACCGCGAAAAGACCGGGATAGATGAAGAGGAAGCGGTTGCCTCTCTCCAAGAGCTGGTTGAGCGATGCCAAGATTTCTTTTCAGGCTACGACTACACCGTAGGGAACGAAGGCACGCCTAAGGAGCGTTTGCAGACTCTCGCTGGCGCTATCGAATGGGCCTTAGAAAAGCAAAAGGCGCGCGCGGACATGGCCTGCGACGACAAGTCCAAAAAGACGGAATTGAACTATTTCGCCGACCTGGTAGCTAACCTCTCGAAGGCTTTTGCGCTGGCCTCGGCCAGCGACTACGCGCAGTCGGTGAAAAAAGAGATCGGTTTCTTCCAGGCGGTACGAGCCGCACTCGCTAAATCGTCCCCTAGAACGGGGATGAGCAAACGAGAGAAAGAATTCGCCATTGGCCAGCTCATCTCTGATGCCATAGCTGACGCCAACATCATCGACGTTCTCGCGGCAACAGGCATTGAAAGCGCCGAGATTTCTGTACTGTCCGAAGAGTTCCTCGCTGAAATCCAGAATATGGAACAGAAGAACCTCGCGCTAGAGGCTCTTAGAAAGCTTCTGGCCGGCGAGATCAAAGCCCGGCAGCAAAGGAACATTGTTGAGGCTAAAGCCTTCTCAGAACGCCTTGAGGCGGCTGTAGCGCGCTATCACGCGAACGCGATCACAAGCCTTGAGATGATCCAAGAACTGATCGACATGGCGAAGGACCTCAACGCATCAGTCCAACGAGGCGACGACCTTGGTTTAGGCGAAGAAGAGCTCGCGTTCTATGATGCGCTGTCGCAGAACCAAAGCGCTGTTGATATTCTGGGCAACGAAGAGCTGCGGAAGATCGCTCATGTGTTGGTCGAACAGCTACAGAAGAATGTAACCGTCGACTGGCACCTGAAGGAGAGCGCTCGGGCCAAATTGCGAATATTGGTTCGGCGAATTTTGAAGAAATACGGATACCCTCCAGATCTTGCGCCTTTGGCGATCAACACGGTTCTCAGTCAGGCCGAGACTCTGTTGCGGTGGGGATAAGGGACACATGATGAATCGTTTTGGGAGTAGACGCCGCAACTCATGATTTGCCTTGGTGCTTGATGCTAAGATGTGCCCGCGCTTCATACGCTCAAGGCGTTTCTCTAACGCCATACGCGTCGCTTTCTAGGGCCAAAATCCGCGCTTCCAGTTCGCTTGTTTCCAGTGTGCGCCGGTAGTTTTCAATTAAGGCCATGACGTGTGCCCCCTCAGTCGGTGTTAGTTCGCCCAGCGCGACATTTTCCAGTACCGCACCAGCGGCCTTCGCGGCATCCGTCGCGCATTTCATTGAAGTTAGGTCAAAAGTCACAGGCGCGTCCTTTCGTGGCGGTGCTATTCTTTCAAGGCATAGGCGCAGAGCCGTTGTGTCGCCCTCCAAGGCTTTGTCCACTGCTTTGCGGGTCAACGCGCTGGCCTCGCCATCGAGAAGTGCCATGGCAGCTTGAGTGGATTTGTTGCGCGCGCCCTTGGGTTTGCCCGGGTTTCCCTCTGCAAAACGGCCCGCACCATCGCGAACCGTTTCCAATCCGTTTTTACGGCTGGTCGTAGACATCGATCAACTCCTTCAGTGCGGCATTGGAAAGACGGGTTACGTCGAGACTCTCAAGCCCTTCATCTTCCTGGGACTTAATTTCACTAAGGGTCGATTTTGAAAGCTTGGAGATATCCAGTAGGGTTTGATCCGGCTTTAAAACTGGCTTCTTGCGTTCCAGCGCCTCAATGCGTTTACGTTGCTTCATTGGTCCGTCCGCTTTAGCCAACCAAAAACTATTGGCATATGGCTATATCTATATATGCCACAATCATTGTGACGCGACTTTGCGATCTTGTGTGCTTTGCGTCACAAAATTCAGGACAGTTCCCGCCTTGAGGGGCGCAGCTTTATTGCTTGCGTCCTGTTTTTTGTGACGTGGTGTCCCGTTTTTTGTGCGGGGGTTTTGTTTTTCTCGCCACCGAATAAAGCTCTTTGTCGCTGGCTTGCCATCTGAAGTTGGAAGTTCTTCCAATCGCCATTTTGACGCTTTCCCAACACCAGCAGGGCCAAGGTGCGGCGCAGTGTTAAGGAAGATGAACCCTCGCTCTTGCAGCACCTCAAACCATGCACCAACAGTGTTGCGGTGGACGTTCAGGGCCTCGGCAGCATCGCGGTGGCTGAAATAGATCTCCCCGTTGTTCGATCCATTATAGCGCCGCTTTATTTCGATATAGAGTGCCCGTGGCTCAGGTTTCATAGTGTCCCACGCTTGTGATGCCTGCAGCCATTCAGGAAGCTGAACATGCCGCCCCGACCTTTTTTTTTGATATTTGTATGATTTTCTAGGCATCAGGTGACATTTCTGTCCGAGTGGATATGATAAACCCCCGGACATTTTTCGAAGCTCTTGGTCCTTGGTGGGCTCAGAATGTCCGCCGCAATCGCATAGCGGAACCCAAGCCCCGGTTGCGCCAGCCCGCGTTCCGGGGATTTGTTTTTCCTGTCTTTCATATCATGGGGCCGCTACGCGAAGGTTTTGAAGATGGGCTTCAAGTTCACCTTCTGGCCAGTACAGTCGCCCGCCCAACTTAGTTGGTCGTGGCAGTCGACCCTCGGCTAGATCCACGTAGATTGCGCTTCTGCTACGGTTGCCAAGCCGTTCGCGTAGTTCGCTCAATGTAAGATACCTTTGCATTTCGCACCGTCCTTTCAAATAGGTTGCAGTGCGAAGTTGCCCGCAAGCGCATTTATTTGGGATTGTGAAATAAAATCAGAAATTAAAACGCAAGTCGTTAGCTGCTTTCCATACGTCTCGTGCAGTTTGTTCCGTTCGTGCAGTATTCTCATGTAAGATTGAGATTTCAGACCAAGAAGCGTTGGAGGCGCGGGCGTCGAGTGTTCGAAGGTACATTAGCCACTTTTTTGGGTGCCGCCGCGATTGCAGTTTTTTTCCATGCAACCCGATCTGAGATTCCTGAAGAACTTGCTTGGCAAGCTTGAGTTGAGGTTCGAGCGGTTTGTTCAAGTCAAAATCAACTCGTTTAAAACCTTCTGGTGGTTTTTTCGCCGAACCCCAAGTTATACCCTCCGGAGAATTATAGAACGATATTACATAGAATGGCTGATCGCCCAGGCGAGGGTTGGGTATGCCGGTAAGCCCTAAGGTAGCAGCGAGTGGATGATCCGCAGTAAAGCCCGGTTCATCAGGCTTTAGAGCTACTTTTCCGCACAATTCCTTAGGCCCATTTTGGAAAAGGTTGAGTGTTTTAGAATAGGATAGTTCGGCAGTTGCATCAAAAGCTTCGCGTACGTCAGATCGACGTCGAACAAACTCCCAGCGCCAACGGTTTTTGTCCCATACCTGTGTGTTTCCGTAGTTTTTCTCGTTTTTCCAGTTGGGAATACCCCATTCATTTGGCGTCTCTATTGCCGATGTGCCTACATCGTGTTGTTTTTCTGTCATTGAGACGTTTCCACCAACGTAACCACCTGTCCAGCACCACCCGTCACGTGATCCGACCAACGCTCAGCAAGCTTGGCGCGTTGCTCTAGAAAATCCGTGCGACGATAAGCCCGCACCACGGCACTATCTACTGTGTGTCCAAGTATCGTTTCAGCGACTTCGTGAGGCGCATCTGTGGCCTCAGCCAGCCAAGTTCGAATAGATGTGCGAAAACCGTGTGGACGCGCCTCCAGACCATTCCTTTCCATCATGCGGGAGAGCGTCATATCGCTGATTGTACCTCTCCGGCTGTTCGGAAAAAGGAAGCCGTTGCGAGCGTGCGGTTTTGCTGATTCAATAACGCGCTTGGCTTCGGTCGATAGTGGTACGCGAAAATCTGGCGTCTGACCTTTGCGGCCCTTCATGTTTTCACCGGGGATGGTCCACACGTCACCGCCAATTTGTTCGAGTCGAATCTGGCGCAGCGGCTTTGAGCGTACTCCCGTCAGGATCAAAAGACGCAACGCAAGATGTGTCAGTGTTGGTTCCTCGAGAGTCTTATAGAAGACAGGCACATCTACCCAAGCCATTGAGGGAATATTCTTTGGCACATGACGCGTTTTCCCTAGAAGAGCTTTCGCTTTTTCTGTTGCTTGTAAGTCCACATTCAAGCCCAACGCCGCCGCGTGTCTTATCACGATGGAAAGCCGGTTCATGGCTTTTCGCGCAGTGTCTGCCTTCGTGTGCCAGATAGGGGCCAGCGTATCGCGAATGTCGCGTTGATCTAGATCCGTTACCGGCACGCGGCCAAGCTTGGGCAAAACGTGAATTCTTAGTGGCGACAACCACCGACCCGCGTTTCCTTCGCCTTTCAGCTCGGCCTTGCGGGCGTCAAAAGCGTCAGCCGTGATAACGGACAAAGAGATATCCTCGCGCCGCGCCGCCCGCTCTTCGGCTTCTCGTTCCTTTATGGGGTCGCGATCACCTGCTGCCACTTCTCGCCAGCGCTGGGCTACCTTGCGGGCTTCGGCCAAGCCCAAGGTTGGATAGCCACCCAAGCCCATTTCTCGCCGCCTGCCGTGGACCGTCACGCGCAACACCCATTGCGCCCCGCCATCGCCGCGCTTCACCAACCAAAGCCCAGCGCCATCGCAGTGCTTTCCCGCCGGCGCGGATTTTACAAATGATGCAGAAAGTCGGTTTCTCGCCCGCATTTTCGTCCACCTAAATATCCACCCTAGAGTAGCGGATGCCCCAAGGCACAACAAGACAGAGATGGACAGTTATTTCTTTGTTTTTAAGGATATACAATGCAGGCTTATACAATTCTGGACACTTGCGAACATAACTTGGGTGCCGCCCCCGGGCACCATTCAAGCGTTTGATTTTTATCAATATTCAATTTTGAGCCTTTCATGGTTTGACAGTTTTCTTGAAGGGTTTGACAACTCTTGATCTGCGTTCGTTCTCCTTTTCTAGTGTTTCCATCGTGATCCGGTTGCGGTCCGCGAGGTTGGCGGACCGGGAATAGTGACGGGCCATAGATGGGGTCTTTTGCCCCAGCAGGTCCGCAATCTGGCGTTCCTCAAGCCCTGCCTCGCGCAGTGTCGTGGCCACGGTATGCCGCAGCCCCTTGAGTGTCAGGCCAGGTTGCACAACGCCCTCAGCTTCCAGCTTTTTCTTGAAGCGGTACCAGACCGTCGAAAAGCCGTTGTAGGTCCAAGGCTTTCTGTTTGATGAGGCAAGGATGGTCACGGCGTCGTGCGTGGGCGCAGCATCCAGAGCCGCTTGCAGCGTCGGACCGATTGGAACGGCAACTTCCTGGCCCGTCTTGCCCCTGACGCCCCAGATCGTGTCGCCGTCTATCTGGCGACGGGTCAGCTTGAGCGCATCGGACGGATCAAGGCCGGTATTCATAATCAACGCCACCGCCACTCGAACGTGCGGGGCGGCCCGATCCAGCACAACTGCGCGTTCTTCCACCGTCCAAGGCCGGTTGGCATAGGGCCGATTTTTCGGGCGCGGCTTGGGAATGACACCTGCCGCATAATCCCGGTCGATCAGACCGCGCGGAATGGCGTGGCGAAAAACTTGACTCAGGAAGGTGCGGACCATGTTTGCTCGCCGCCAGCCAATCTTGTCCGCCGCTTTGTCATGGATGCCCGAAACGAGGGGCGTCGTGATTGCGGAAACAGGCGTGTCCCGGATTGGGTACAGGAAGTCAGCGCACTTGCGATAGTCGCGCTTGGTGGCGTCCGACAGATTGCCATAGTGTTCAGTCTGGTAATAGGCATTGACCAGCCCGCCAAGGGTTCCCGGCTTAGGTGCTTGCGCCTTCCTCGCCTCAGCAATGGCAGCAATGCGGGCGCATTCCGCAAAAAACTCAGCCGATCCTAACGGAGTTTTTTCCAGGTCGATCTTGTGACCCGTGGCGCGATGATAGCAGCGCGGTTTCCCGTGCCGATCATCGAATATCTTGAAACCTCTAACCCTGACACGTGTCATTACAACTTGCCAAGAATGACGTCTTGCGTTGCCATCTCGGCCCCTTCCTTCATTGCATCAATCCAATTGTCCAGATCGCGCTTGTCCCAAAGGACTGTGCCGGGCCGCATTTCAATTGGTTGGACGGGGCACGTTGTTTTGAAGAGCTTTGGAGGAAGTCCAGTGTAAACCGCCGCCTCAGACTGTTTCAGCATGCGTTTCTCATTAACGTTGATAGTGAGACTAGCGTTAGCCACTGCTAGTGCCTCCCAAGACGCTCGTTGTTCCATGGCGTTGACCAAGATGTCCGTTCGGGGTCAATTTACCCCGAAGATCAATTGTCGCTGTTTTGGCCGGTTGGTTTTCTTCGACTAGTTGTCGCATCACTCAGATCCAAACTCTGATGCAATAGCCTCTATCTCTCCAAACGAAATCTGGCGCTTGACATGCATGCCTTCCTCTTCAAATAATCTGGCAATCCCTGACTTATGCCACGCGGTCGGGTAACCTTCGAATTCATACTTTTCCATTTCGGGAAGGTGAGCCGCTGTGAAATACACTTCTAATCCGGCGTTTTTAAAAAACACGTATGCTGGTCTTTCATGGACGTTATATTCTAAGTTATTTATTGATATATCTGAATCCATTTCGTCCCGATGCGACGACACGAAATCAAATAGGTAAACAAGGAAGTCTTCGGCGGTGTTTTCTCGCTTGAAATCGAGACGCTGAATTACTCTTGCGGTTTCGATCTGCTCGAACTCATCATTCCGGAATTGACGGTAAATCTCAAAAGTCTCGACTATACGGTTTGGTGGAGCGCCTGTCATTAGAGCAAGCGTTAGCCTCGCCGCATCACGCGTTGTCATATCCGGTGCGTTCACGCCACGAGCTCCTGTCGTCAGAAAGCCTGCTTCACGGAGCTTCCTTGCAACAAAGTGAACTGTCGCTTGATCGATACCAAGCGCATTCGATATGACTTTTATCAGCTGACCAGACTTCATAGTCTAAATGTGCATTGCGCATTTAGGCCATGTCAATACACCTTTTGCCCGTTGTCAGAGTAGTTTGGAGAACACAGGTTGTATCGTAGCAGAGAGCTTTTCTCGCTTCCTCGGCCAGCAAAGTGACGCGACCATGGATCTGGTCGATCCCAATCTGGTCGGCATAGTCGATTGCAGCTCCGAGTCCTGCGCGCAGAGCGTATGAGTTTTCCCAGGTTTCAAACCGCCTGGCGTCTTCACGCAGTTCATACTTATCTCGAGCCACCCAAGGCGCTCCGAAATGGTCGATCATCGCAGGTTCCAAAATGTCCAACCATTTTGTCTTTTACAAATAGTAACCCTGTCTCCCGCGGCCCGCGCAGGTATTTTCGAACTGTGCCGGCCTTGGATTGCGCGCCAAGTTTCCCAATCAAAATGACGCTCGGAATTGGCAACCACACTTTACCGCTTTGGGCTAGGAGCAATCGTTCTCTGCACTCGGCGTGAACGGCTGCTCTGCGGACTTTGCTGCCTTTTGACAGCACGGCGAATGCTGACGCAGAAAATCCTCGCTCCTGCAGCGGATTTCTTTCTGTGCTGCGGCGAAATCCCCTATAGCAGTCATTCATCATGACAAACCTAGGTGAATCCCAAACCATCATTTCGCCGCGAGCGAATTCAAATCTCGAGTTGCGGGAAAATGTTCGGAATTGCTGCCGTGCGGCCTGCGAAACCGGAAATTCGTAGGGCACCGTATTTTTTGGTAAGACACTGTCAAAACGGGTCTTCCGCTAGTAGAAAAAAGCAGTGTCGAAGCATAGGAACCAGACAGGACCCGAAAACTTTTAGCAATCCTTCGCCTCATTGCTTGAAAGTTGGAGGTTTTGGCGGAGATGCTCTACGAAGTAAATTTTAGAATGAGTCCACGTTGATCGGCTCAACCTTAAGATAGTATGATGCGAACAAGTATGTTAGCTCAACCGATGCGGAAGCGAGATCAAAGATGAATGGCCTCGAACCAGACCTGAATATCTCGATGCTCCCGGAAAAGGCGCGTCGGGATGCGTGGGACGATTTCATGGCGGACTTTTGGCGCGTGGGAAGACCCTTGGTTTCTCGTCGGAATCTGGAACTCAGCGTGTCGTCTCGTCAGTTGGAAGACGCCGTGTTCTGCCAATTGGCCATGTCTCCGGCTGAACTCGTAGGCAATAATCACGAGTTCGATTGCGTCGTGATCCGTTACCAGAATGAGGGGCACACGGTCGCAAAAGTGAACGGAGAAACCACCCGGGTGGCACCTGGCTCTCTCACTGTAATGGACTTGTCTGCGACCCGATATTGCTACTGCGACCGCTCTAAGGTCACGTATCTTGCCCTCAGGAAATCGGCCCTTCAAGTCACGCGCCATCCTCTGCGACCAATGACGCATTTTGACAATAGTACACCAGTCGGACGGTTGATGATCGCCAATTTCCTACATCTGGCGAACGAAATTTCGCACAAACCGGAAACAGGCAATGCTTCAGCGATCAACCTGTTCGCGTCTCTGCTCGTCGCCGCGATTACGGATCGCGAGGAACTCAATTCGGAAGACCTGCATACCGAAAGAGCCAAGCGTATTCGCGCAGAACAATACATTTTCTCGCGATCGCTCTCGCTGCCTTTGAACGTTGACGAGATGTGCGCCGCTGTAGGAATGTCGCGATCGACGCTGTATCGCCTGTTTCGCGCAGATGGCGGATTGCAGGCCTATTTGGCCAACCTCCGCCTGGAATACGCACGTGACACGCTTGCCAGTAGTCAGCCAACACGAGGGGCGGTCACATCTGTCGCAACTCGTTTGGGCTTTCTCGACACGTCAAACTTTGTTCGAAGTTTCCGGCGCCGGTACAACTGTAAACCGGGCGATATCTTGGGCTCCGAATACATCGAACCGGACAACGTAGATGCTAGTCGTTATTCGACCCACCTGCATCCAACTCTGACCAGAGAAAGCTCAATCAAACCAAACAAAGGCTTCTTTGAGAACCTGGGCGCGTTGGCAAGAACGAGTGGGACCTTCGACGTAGCACACACATCTAACCATCATGCAATTTAGTGCGCTAGAGCCTCCGAATAAAACGTCCAGCGAGCGCCATTTGCGCTAAGTCTCACTGCAATTCGCACCCGCTGACTTTCCGCATGTTCTCAAGATCCACAATGCCGCGGGGTTTTGTGACCGCGCCCGCATCTCAGAGCTTCGTCGCGGAGGTAGCATGGTCGGCTCGGTTCATTGCCGCAGCGGCGACGATCCTTGGTTCGGTTAGTGGCACTCTGTGACAGCGAACTTGAGACGTCATGCACGTGAGTAAAAAAGTTCAAGCTGATACCGCATAGTTAATCGGCGTTGTGTTGTTTGCTGGCTTGAAGGGTCGCTAAGGGGAAATGGTTACTCTCTTTTCGGAGATGCAAAGCTTGGTGCGATGCGTGGAAGAGAGCTTAGTTGAGTACCCTCTGGCGAAGGTCGAGCGGACTGCAAACAAACCAACCGAAAATTTGAATAGGATGGAAACCCTATGAAACAGGCACTCAAGGCGCTCCGGAGTTCGCTTGCTGCACTTGTTGTCGGACTGGCACCTGCAATTGCAACTGCAGAAGAAAAACCTGCTCAGGAAACCTTCTTTTTCGTTCAACATGCGCCCTCCGCATCTCTGGATGACGGCACGTTGACGCTTCATGACGCAGACGAAAATATGATCGTTTTTGCGGATCGTCCGCACCGCCTTGCAGTTGCGGTACCAAGCTCGGAATTGATCAAGATCTGGGGCAAAGGGCAAAACAGCTTTGCCGAGGACCCGCCGAATGCAGCGCTTGTCGGGCAATCCGCAGGCCAACCTGTTTCGATAATCGTTGAACTGACTAACCCAAAGAGGAAAGACGGAAACTTGGTCTTCGATTACACCGTGTTGGAAGGTACTGAGGTCCAATCCATAGAACAGAGCTATTTGGTGATCGACGACAACCCGTTCGCGGAGTTTTACAAAACCATGGCAGATCTGGCAGCCGTTTCCACCGGGGACGCGGGACAATCGACACAGCTGAACGGCGATGTGGGTATGGGTATTCTGTCGCAGGGCGTTTCGTCGAACTGAGATATTTGAGTGCGCTCACCTATCGCGGTGCCCTTCGTAAAGGGTTGCCGCAGTCACGTCATATAGCGTTTGAAGCACTTTGCGCGTCGAAAAGGGAATAGGCATGACTAAGGCAGGCATCTTGAGCACAGGCATTGCCACCACTCTGGCAGCGGGGGTTATTGCGGCTTCTGCATCTGCTGAACAAACGAAAGACCAAGCCAGCTTTCTGTTTGTTCAGCACGCCAGCGTGGCAACGCTGCACAACGGGATCCTGACACTTGAAAACCCGGACGCGAACATGATCGTATTTGCAGATCGCCCGCACCGCGCCGCTGGGGTCATACCAAGTTCTGAACTGCTCAAAGTCTGGAGCGAAGGGCAGGACAGTTTCGCCGATGACCCTCCAAACGCTGCGCTAATGGGTCAAACGGATGGCAAACCTGTCGCGCTGGTCGTCGAGTTATCGGACCCCCGGCAATCTGGTGATACACTGACTTTTTCTTACACCATCCTGCAAGGTTCCGAAGTACCTGTCCTTGAGCAAAGCTATCTCGTGATCGATGAGAGCCCGTGGGCAGATATCGAAGGTGGGTGGGATCTTGCGGCAGATGCATTCACAGGTGGCGGCAATACAATTCAGCTGGATGCAGATTCTGGAGTGTTGGGTTCTCAATCAGATTGAGAAAAACAATCAATCTGGCCCGACGCCGGTTAAATCCGCTGTTTGGTCCGAAGGTTACTATTCCAACTACATTTTCTTGAGGGAAATAAGAAACTTCCGCCAATTGGACCAAATGCTTCCCGGGTTGGCCGCCGGACATCTGACACCGTTCACGCCTGACTGACATGATGGACCAAGGAGAAAGACAGTGAAAAAGATACTTCTTGCTCTGGCCGGAATCAGCGCTTTGGCTGCACCACTTGCTCTGGCCGAAGAAGCAGATAACAAGACCTACTTGTTTGTTGAAATCGCCACAAAAGCTGAACTCCAAGATGGAAAACTCGTTCTGTACGGCGTCGACGACGAGGTGTCGGTGTTTTCTGACCGACCGTACCGCAGCGCCGGCGTCATCAGCCGAGATCACTTCTTTGATGTTTGGAGCCAAGGTGAAAACAGCTTTGACGTTGACCCGCCAAATGCAGCTTTGTCGGGTGAGATTGATGAGGAATCTCATGTGTTGATCATCGAGATCTCATCCCCGACGGTCGACGGTGAAAGAGTTTCATACAGCTACGATACAATTCAGGGGGATGAGGTTCAGGCGATGGACAATGTGATTATGTTCATCGACAGCTTTTCTTGGCGTCCTCCCTATACCGGGCCAGATGGTGGCCTGCCATAAGTGGTATATGCTGTAGAGTCCCGTCAATTCGATCAATCGTGCAGGCTAAATTTCCGTTGCGCCGATTTGAACGTCCATGAATAGTAATCATGCAGCCATGCAATTGCGGATAAGCGAGCATCGGATGACGATAACAAACCAGCTATTCTGCACTTTGTTCGCCATCGGTTTGGTGGGTTCCGCAGCTGCGCAGTCTGACCCGCCGGCACCCAGTGTGGTTGTTGCACCCGCAACACTGCAGGAGTTGCAGAAACAGGATGAATTTGTGGGTCGTGTCGTCGCTGATCAAAGCGTCGACCTTCAGGCCAGAGTGGACGGCGTCCTGCAAGAGGTCAACTTCACCGAAGGTGGGGCTGTCAAAAAGGGCGACGTGCTGTTCCGTATCGAGAAAAGGAAATACGCGGCAAGTGTTGATGCCGCTCAGGCTGCTTTGAAAAGCGCTCAGGCTTCTGCGCTGAGCGCTAAGACCGAACTCGACCGCCAGCAGGCACTGTTCAACAAAGGCGATGTTCCCCAATCCGTACTGGACACAGCCAAGGCGACGTTTGACGAGGCCCAGGCCTCCGTGGATGAGGCGCAGGCCAATCTGGAAATCGCACGGATCGATTTGGATCTTACTGAGATCGTCAGCCCTCTGGATGGGCGGATCGGGCTGTCGGCCATAGACGAAGGTAACATCGTTGATTCAGATAGTGGTGTTTTAGCGACGGTGACGAGCGTCGATCCCGTTCTAGTGAGCTTTTTTGTCAGTGAGCCCGTATTGCTGCGGGAACGACGCAACGGATCGATTTCGCAGCAAGGCATTAAACTGGCGACGCAGATAACACTGGCTGACGGTCAGACTTACGATAAGGAAGGTAAGGTTACCTATTTGGGCGACAGCGTCAGTCAAGACACCGACACGATTGAACTGAGGGCCACATTCTCCAATCCCGACGGGCTTCTCATTCCTGGTCAGTTTGTCATCGTCGCGCTCAGTGGCTCGGACGACAACAAGGTTTTAACCGTGCCGCGCAATGCGGTGCAGTTCGATAAGCAAGGCTATTTTGTATTTTCCGTCGATGACAAAAACATGGTTCACCGCACAGATATTGAAATAGGCACTCAGACCGCAACCAAAGCCCAAGTGAAGTCCGGCCTGAAAGACGGCGATCGGGTGGTCGTGCAAGGGCTGCAGAAAATTCACGACGGATTGGTCGTGAAACCGATCGATAGTCAGAGTTAGGTCGTGGCTTGATCTCTCGCTACTTCATCAATCGCCCACATTTCGCTGCTGTCATCGCGATTTTGATGGTTCTTTTTGGGGCGGTCTGCATTCGGCTCATGCCAATCTCGGAATATCCGAACATTACACCGCCGCAGATATATGTGACCGCGACATACCCGGGTGCGGATGCGCAAGTCATTCAGGAATCCGTGGCCACGCCCATTGAGGAACGCGTGAACGGGATCGACGGCATGCTGTACATGCAGTCCAAAAGCTCGAATGACGGCAGCTATGACCTGAGCGTTTCTTTCGACTTGGGAACAGACCCCAATGTTGCGGCGGTGGAGGTCCAAAACCGCATCGCCCTTGCCAGTGCCGAGTTACCATCCGTTGTGCAACAGCAAGGTATCGAGGTTACCAAACAATCCGGAAATATGATCCTGGTGATCAACCTGACATCACCTGACGGGTCACGGGATGAGTTGTACCTCAGCAATTACGCGGCTGATTTCCTGCATGATCCACTGCAGCGCCTGCAAGGGGTGGGTGGGGTCTCGCAATTCGGCCAGTTGGAATACAGTATGCGGGTCTGGATCAACCCGGTTCGTATGGCCGCGCTGAATATTACCGCGTCAGAGATTGCTGAAGCGATTGAAAGCCAAAACGTTGTAGCCGCCGCCGGACAAGTCGGGGCCCCACCCTTTGGCGATGCCCGCACGGATTTTCAGTTCAAGCTTAGGGCCGAAGGGTTGCTGCGGGACGCAGAAGAATTTGGCCGGATCATCATTTCAACAGGTGACGATGGATCGGTCACCCGACTGGAGGATGTGGCACGGATCGAGCTTGGTTCAGCCACCTATGCCGGGTCCTCGCAGTTGAATGGCAAGGATACGGCGGCGATTGCGGTGCATCAGGAAAGCACGGCCAACGCGCTGGAGATTTCGGACAGCATCCACAACCTGATGGGTGAGCTTTCGAAAAAATTTCCCGAAGGTGTCTCGTACGAGATCACATATGACGTAACAGATGCCGTGCGTGTTTCGATCGAAGACATTCTGAAAACTCTGGCGCTGACTGCAGGATTGGTGATCGCAGTCACGTTTTTCTTTCTGGCCAGCTTTCGAGCGACCATCGTTCCCGCAATCGCGATTCCTGTCTCTCTTTTGGGCGCGGTCGCGTTGATCTATGCGATCGGGTTTAGTGCAAACATGATCACACTGTTTGCCTTGGTTCTGGCCATCACGCTGGTAGTCGATGATGCGATCATCATCATCGAAAACGCCGAAAGGATCATGACCGATGAGGGGCTTGAGCCGCGCGACGCCACCCTCAAGGCGATGTCACAGGTCAATCGCCCGATCATCGCAACCACTTTTGTGCTGGCGGCCGTATTTGTTCCGGTATGTTTCTTTCCCGGAGTGACCGGAACGATCCATTACCAGTTCGCCGCGACGATCATCTTCGCTTTTGTGCTGTCTGCCGTGAACGCACTGACCTTGGCCCCCGTGCTTTGTGCCATGGTACTGAAAGCAGGAGTGAAACCGATTGGCCCCTTGCAGTTTGTGCCTGCGGCGGTGTTTTGGATCAGGAGACAATACATGCGGCTTGTGTCGCTGATGTTGCGGTATATCGCGGTCTCGCTGCTTGTCTTTGCCGCTTCTGTCGGGGCTACCATTTACCTCTTCAAAACCGTTCCTACAGGTTTGATCCCGCAAGAGGACAACGGTGTTTTGCTGGCCGCCATGGCGCTGCCAGATGGTGCTTCCCTTCAACGGACCCAGGCTTTTATGGCCAAAGCCGGCGAGGTGATCGAAAATGCGCCCGGCGTGGACACCGTGACAACAGTGTCCGGCGCCAGCATGCTGGCGGGTGTCCGCTCTAACACCGGAATGGCGATCATCACGCTCAAGCCATGGGATGAACGCACCAGCCTAGATTTGCATTGGGATGCGATAATGCAGAATCTGGACCAGAAACTGGCCACTCTACCTGAGGCTGAAAGCTACGTGTTTCCCTTCCCAACCATCCACGGGCTTGGTTCGACAGGAGGTATCTCGGTCGAGCTTTTGGACCTTGAGAAAGGCGATGGCGCGCAGCTTGATTCTGTCATGAACGCCTTCGTTGCGGCCTTGAACGCTGCGCCAGAATTCGTTCGCGCCCATGGCAGCTTTTCCGGTCAGACACCGCAATACCGATTGTCCGTGGATCGGGATCGCGCCGAAACTCTGGGCGTAAGCGTTTCAGACATCTTCACCGCATTGCAGGCCAATCTCAGCACCTTCTTCGTGGATAATTTCATTCTGTCGGAACGGGTCTATTGGGTCGTCATCTCGGCTGACGCGCGGTTTCGGCAAACGCTGGATGATGTGGACAATATCTACGTCAAAAACAGCGCGGGAGAGTCTCTGCCTTTGCGCAATTTCGTGAGCAGCGAACCGGTTCTCGCACCGGATGCGATCCCACGTTATAACCTATTCACCGCAGCCTCTGTCAGTGCGCAGTTGACAGACGGTGTTAGTTCGGGCGCGGGCATCAACGCGATGCAAGAGATTGCCGACAAAACGCTACCAGACGGCTTTCGGATCGAATGGTCGGGTGTGACCCAGCAAGAGGTCAAGTCACAGGGCATGGGACCCTTTATCATGCTGTCGGCCCTGGTCTTGGCTTACCTGTTTCTTGTGGTTTTGTATGAGAGCTGGATACTACCGCTGTCGATTGTCACTTCAGCCATATTTGCGTTGCTGGGCGCGCTCATACCCATCGCCTATTTCCCGTTTCTCACCAGCAATATTTTCGCACAGATTGGAATGGTGTTGCTAATCGGACTGGCTGCTAAAAAAGCCATCATGGTCGTCGAATTCGCAAATCAAGAGAGGTTGTGCGGAGCAAGTATCCGCGAAGCTGCCTTGAAAGCGGCAGAAATCCGGTTTCGCCCGGTCACCATGACGGGGCTGTGCTTCATTATCGGTGTATTGCCCCTTGTATTGTCCAGCGGCGCTGGAGCTGCGGCACGTGTATCTATTGGCTATCCTGTGCTCTTTGGCATGATTGTCGATAGTACCTTGGGTCTTTTAATGATCCCGGTCCTTTACGCGGCGTTCCAGACGCTGAGAGAATTTCTGATTCACTCTACCAAACAGCGTCAATCTACTTCATCTTCCCATAGGTAGCCTGCCGCAAAGCAAAGCTTGGTAGTGCGAGCGAGCGCTGTCATCGTGATAGTTAGCATTGGCGCGCAAACATGTGAGTTTGTTCCGGCAATTTCGCTGCGCCACGTGAGTACAGCGCATTTCTACCACTAGATCGGTCTGTGGAATTCTAAACCACCAAACTTGAGACGTCAGGCACGTGAGCCATGCGCCTGATATTGGTAACCGGTAAGCCATCCGTGTCGTTTTTGTTCCCAGATTCAACGATCCCAACTCTTGAGGCAAATATGAATGTTTCGGCCAATCTCTTCGGAGCAGCATCTATATTGATTGCTCTCGCAGTCTCTGCAACCGCACAAGCCACCAACAATGCATCAGAAGCCGAAAGCTATCTGTTCATCGAAACCGCTGATCGCGCCACGCTAAAGGACGGCATTATGACTTTACACGGAGTAAGTTCCGATGTTCCCGTTTTTGCGGATCGGCCTTACCATAGTGCGGGGCAGATCAGCCGCGCTCACTTGTTAGACGCGTGGGGCAAGGGGCAGGACAGCTTTGAGTCGGATCCACCTAATGCAGCGATTACAGGTAGTATTGACGGAAAGCAGGTTGTCCTAATCGTCGAAATCAAAAAACCCAAAGCGGATGGTGACTGGGTCAGCTATGAAGTTAACATTCTTAAGGGATCCGAATTTTCCGAGCTGAATAATCCGGTCATGGTGATAGATGATAATATCATACAGGATCTCTTATGTTGGCCTTATTGCTGATAGGACCTTTTGACCTAACGTATGAGAATAATGAGTAATGTCTGGGAATTTGACTCACGTCGCCAGCAAGGCAGACATCAGCGTAAGACGGTCAATGTTTCTTAACTATGTTTGCTCAAGATCTGACCTATCAGGGAAACGCTGGGGGTGCATTGGGCTGCTCTGAGCACTTTGAGGCCCGGACCATGTTCCGCAAGGCACGTCTCGGCCCCAGGCGCTAAGGCCCAAAGATCACGCTGGGACGGCCGATCATGGGCGCTGCATAGGTGTTTCGGTTAACGCGTCCCAGGCGTCTTCTTGCGTTCGCGCGGCCTGCAAGCTGTCCCAGACTTCGGCCACAAAAGGATCAGCCGCGGCCATCTCGGAGACAAGCGTGTCCCAGGCTGCGTCGAGGCTGTCCAGGGTCTCGGGGCTGTAGAGGCGAACTTCCACGCCCTGTTCTGCCATTTTCGCGACGGCGGCGGCTTGTGAGTATTCCATCCGCAGGACCGAACGCATCGCGTTGCTTCTGGCCGCCATGTCGATGATCGTGCGCTGGCTATCTGTCAGGCCGTTCCAAACGTCGCGGTTGATGACCAACTCAATCATCGTCGAAGGTTGGTGCCAGCCGGGGAAATAGTAGAAAGAAGCCACGTCCGGAAAATTCAGCGCAAGATCCACCTGGGGAAAGCTGAATTCGGTCCCGTCGATGTCGCCATTTTCAAGCGATGGATAGATCTCACCGCCTGCGATCAGCACGGTATCCGCACCCAGGCTTGCAAGTACTTCCGAGGCCAGGCCCGTCCAGCGCAGCCTGAGCCCGGCAAAATCGTTTGCCACTTCGATGGGTGTGTTGAACCACCCGCCCGATTCCATGCCAGTGAAAGTTACCGGCATAGTCACGAGCTCAAAGCCCGCGTCGTCATACATTCGCTGATTGAGCTCGAGCCCGCCGCCTTCGTAGAACCAAGCCATATAATCGAGCGCCTGCGGCCCGAAAGGCATCGACGTGAAAAACGACGCAACAGGCAAGGACCCATGAAGGTAGGCCGCAGCGGTATAGCCCGCTTCGATCTCGCCGTCAGAGACCGCCTGTTGAATGTCGAACGGTGGGACAATTGCGCCAGGTTCCGCCAGCTCGATCTGGATAGTCCCGCCGGAGGCTGCCTCGACGTCTGCTTCGAACTGCCGGATCGTATTGACGACCGGAAGGCTGGTCGGAAAAGCCGATTGCAGAGTGATTGTAACATCCTGAGCACGGCTCGGCCCGCTGATGGCCATAAAGGGTAACGCAGCTAGGGCCAGTTTGATCATCTTTATCATTTTGTCCTCCGAGGCTGTTGCGTCAGTGTTATAGGTTGCGCGATTGTCGATACGGCGCATTGGATCATGCTATTTCCAAGAGCTGGCTGGTGAACTAGATCTCGCCACGGATGCCCGGATTTCTGTCCTGAATCTGACCTCGTTTGATTGTTCTTATCATCTCGATCAGGTTGTTCCGCGACTTTTTGTCGATGTGCCGGGTGCTTTCGAAATGTGGATCAAAGATGCCTCCATTATCCGTGAACTTGCACGTATTCGTTCAAGATCAAACTGCAGCTTTGTCCGCTACCTGTAAATTGCCTGATGAAATTTCTTTGCGCCCATCACGAATAGCCGCTCTTCTCGCTGCATTGCGATCTTCAAGGTAATGCGCACGCAGAAAAAGTTCGCTGCGAGCGCGTGTGGCGTAAATTAGAGACTTCCGTTTTGGGCTCGATGCGGTCATTTGCAAAGTACTCGTGAGCGTCTGCTGTGCGGACATTCTCGACCTTCGCTGCCCGGATTTTCCAAATTAGCTGAGGCCAGTCGTGCCTACACTGAAACTGTTGAGACGGGTGACGAGTTGCCTGCCGCATTGGTTCGCGCAATCCGAGTTGCAACTGAAGAAAAGCGGTAGGTCTTGCTGAATATTGCAATTGCTCGATCCGGACCGCACAGAACTTCGCTGAACCCATTGCCAACAATGAAAGGAACAGTCCCTTTTCGTCTGAGAACCACGTATTCTTCGGGCAGGCGGGCTTTTTAGTTCTCAGAAATGGAAACTAAATCTTAGAAAACCTCAATTTTGTTGGTCAATTTAGTGAGTATAAAATTGTGAAGCCGAAATAGTGGATCAATCGGGGCACCATCATCAGCCTTGCGACCATGAACGTCGTTTAGCGCAACCCCGCCTGCCCCAAAGGGGGGCGTCTTGCCAGATAAGTAGATCAGGAGGAGATCATGAGTATTCTAAAACGCGCGAAGTACTTCGCTTTGGGCACAACGATGTCTGCGCTTGTCGCGCCGTTCGCATGGGCGGCCGATTATGAGTTCAAGCTTCACCACTTTCTGAGCCCAAAGGCACCAGCACACGCACAGATGCTGGAACCCTGGGCGCAACAGATCATGGACGCATCTGACGGGCGTATCGCGATCGAGATTTTCCCATCCATGACACTGGGTGGAAAGCCACCGCAGCTGCCGCGGCAGGTGCGCGACGGTGTCGTAGATATTGCGTGGATCGTGAATGCCTACGCCGCCGGGCAGTTTCCCCGGACAGAGGTTTTCGAGCTTCCTGGTGTTCATCAGGGCAGCAGTGCCGCGGTCAACAAAGCAATGCGCACGATGTATGAGGAAGGTGAACTGAGTAAGGATTTCAAAGGCGTTGTTCCCCTGTTTCAGCATGTCCATGGCGGTCAGGCACTTCATATGGCAACCGATGAAGTGCGCTCGCCCGGTGATCTGTCCGGTAAGAAGATGCGCATTCCGTCGCGGACCGGTGCCTGGGTTATCGAAGCGCTTGGCGCAAATCCGGTGAAAACTTCAGTGGGGGAAATACCGGTTGCCCTGTCAAAGAAGGTGATCGATGGCGCGATGATACCTTTTGAGATCATTCCACCACTCAAGATTCACGAGCAGACCAAGTATCAGATCGAAGGGCCGGGCGGCAAACGCCTTGGAACGACATCATTCTCGGTCATTATAAACGAGGACCGCTGGAACAGCTTGCCAGAGGATGTCCAGCAAATATTCATCGACCACTCGGACCTCGAATGGCACGCCGAGGTAGGTGAGATCTGGGATGGCGCCGAAAGCTTTGGGATCGGTATTGCGACAAAATCAGGCAATGAACATGTGCAGCTAAGCGATGCCGAATGGGCAGAGTTTGAAGCAGCAGTTGCGCCGGTTGTCGACCGCTGGATCGCTGAAATGGACGAAAAAGGCATCGACGGGCAGGCGCTTTATGATCAGGCAGTCAAACTGGTCAACGAAAACATGGCGACGAACTGACCGATGTCGTCCGCGACGCAAAAGGAGGCGGGGCTAGTCGGCCTCGCCCGTACCCTCATCACTGGCTGGGCGCTGATCGGCGGGCTTGTCCTGGTCGCAGTCGTTCTGGTCAATGCTTGGTCGATCCTTGCTGGTGCAATTGTCGGAAAGCCATTCCCCGGCGACTTTGAACTGACCGAGATGGGAGCGGCAATCGCAGCATTCTGTTTTTTGCCGTACTGCCAGCTTGTTGGCGCAAATGTGTCAGCTGACATCTTCACCATGCGCGCCGGCCCGCGTTCCGTCGCCTTGATGTCTCTTTTTGCGGCGTCGATTGCAGTGCTGTTCTCGGCCTTGCTGATCTGGCGCATGGGGGCTGGTCTGCAGGACTATCGCGAATACGAGGAATTCACCGGAATCCTTCAAATTCCGATCTGGTGGGCTTTTGTTCCCGCATTGATATCGCTTGTGCTGCTCTTCGTGGCCTCGCTGATCACTCTGAAGGACGCGCTGCAGAAGCTGCGCAGAAGCGAGGTCTATTGAAATGGACAGTATCTCGATAGGCCTAATGGGCCTTGGCGTTCTGATTTTCCTGATCGCTATTCGCGTACCCATCGCGTATTCGATGATCGTGGTTGGCGGAGCGGGCATTGCGCTGTTGAACGGCCCAATGATCGTCATGAGCCAGCTCAAGGATCTGGCCTATGGGCAGTTTTCGATTTACGACCTTTCAGTTGTTCCTCTTTTCGTGCTCATGGGGGCAATTGCGTCGCGTTCAGGGTTGAGCGCCGATTTGTTTCGCGCAGCCAATGCCTGGCTTGGCTGGATGCGAGGGGGTGTGGCGATGTCGGCGATTGCCGCTTGCGCCGGTTTTGGCGCGGTTTGCGGATCGTCACTGGCCACAGCTTCAACAATGGGCCGTGTCGCTCTGCCTGAGTTGAAACGCTATAACTATTCGCCAAAGCTCGGAACAGGAACAATCGCGGCTGGGGGCGTGCTTGGAATTCTGATCCCGCCGTCCGTGGTTCTCATCATCTATGCGATCATTGTCGAGGCCAACGTCGTGACAATGTTCAAAGCGGCGATGATACCTGGTTTGATCGCTGTTTTGTTCTTTATTCTGACCATCCTAATCTATGTGCTCATCTCGCCCCAGGCGGGCCCGAAAGGGGAAAGCGCCTCGCGCGAGGAGTTCATTGCGGCAACCTTGAATGTGCTGCCAGTTGGATTGGTCTTCGGTGTCGTGATTGGCGGGATTTACCTAGGGTTTTTTAACCCCACACCAGCGGCAGCCGTTGGCGTGGTCATGGTCGCTATCTTTGGTCTGGTCCGAGGGCAATTTTCGCTGGAAGATGCACGTGAAGCGCTTTTGGAGACTGCACGGACTGCAGGCATGATCTATCTGATCCTGCTTGGAGCGGAGCTGCTTAAGATTTTCATGTCGCGTGGTGGTGTGCCGCAAGCGATGGCAGAGTGGATGGCGAATTCGGGGCTGGCCCCAATGACAACTTTGCTGGTGCTGCTTTTTGCGCTGATCCTGCTGGGATGCTTGATGGACAGCCTGTCAATGATCCTGTTGGCAATACCATTCTTCTGGCCGGTTCTGGTTGAGATGAATGGCGGGGATTTCGTTACAGCAGCGGACTCGCCTTTTGGAATGGACACAGAGGATCTCAAGATCTGGTTCGGGATACTTGCGCTCATAGTGGTTGAGCTTGGATTGATCACGCCACCGGTTGGCATGAACGTCTTCATCATCTCTGCGCAGTCCCGCGATGTTCCGATGCGCGATACATTCCTTGGTGTGTTGCCGTTTTTTGGCGCCGAAATCGTTCGGGTCGCGGTCCTGATCGCATTTCCCGCACTTGCGCTTTGGCTGCCAAGGGTGTTGTCGGGATAAGAGCAGTTATCATCTGTGTCGGGCACTGTCGTAGGAATAGCGGTGCCCGGTTTTTCTGTTGGGAAAGAAAGAAGAGCGCTTGTCATCGTCCACGGTCGAATAAAATTCCTTAGAGTCTCAGATCGGAAGGTGCGAGTGCCGGGCATTTCTATCGAAACGCAGCGGGTTAAGCGGGTGAGCCAATCCGTTCGATCTGGTTTATAAGCTCCAAACCGGCATTCATTGCCCGCCCTGTGACAACGATCATCTGTGGCAGAATCATCCATTCCAATGTCCAGGCGGCTCCGGATCGTTCCTGTTCATGCACAAGAGCCTGATGCATGCCCGAAATCTGAACCGCGTTGAATCCGGCCAGCGTCACCAGTAGCTCTGCAAGCACAGGGTTCTGTTTGTGAGGCATTGCCGAGGATCCACCGCCCCCCTCAAGTGCTATGTCGTCTACGCCCTGTTGCGCCATCAAGGAAACATCCTGACCCATTTTACCGAGCGTTCCTGAAACCAGCGACAACCAGTTTGAAAACTCGACAATTGCGTCACGACGGCTGTGCCAGCATACGACAGGGTTTTCCAAGCCAAGGTCTTTAGCCATCAGCATCGCAATTTCTTGGGCCTGAGTACCCAAAGCGGCACGATCGCCTGCTGCACCACCTAGTTGCAGGCACAGAAGTCTGGGTTTCAGCTGTTTCAGCCTTACCCGGTGATCTGAAAGCGGTAAGTGCCAGCTTTGCAACCGGACCTTCACGGTGATAGGCATGGCCGCCTGCATGCGCGTGCGCCCCATAAGCTTGTTTGTTCCCTGCACTTTTTCGAGCTGGGTCAGGGCATCGCTGAGCACTGACAGCCGGTCAGCCAGTATCGGCAACACATCTTTAAGAGACAGAATAACCGCCGTATCGATCACGTCTTGAGAGGTCAGGCCAGTGTGGATCGCTGGGTGTAGTTCCTCTGGGCAACTCTCTTTCAAGTTCCCCACCAAAGCCGGGACAGCGAGACCATCGCGGGCCGTGCCCGCTTGCAACTTGTCGAGATCAGGCTGTACGGCTGCTATGTACTTCGCCGCCCTTTCGGCGATGTCCGCCGGTACCGCACCGGTTTTTCCTAAAGCACGGGAATACGCGGCTTCGACTGACAGCATATGACGGATCTGGACGTGTGGAGACAACATCTCCTGTGTCTCTGGATCCGAGAACAAGCCGCTGAGCCATGGATGGGAAAATACATCGGTCATGACTTAATGTGACATGAATACCGGAACGTTGGTACCAGCGATCACGTCGGTGGTCGCGCCACCGAAGAAGTCGTGGGAAAACTTGCTGTGTTCGTAAGCACCCATGACAATCAATTGCGTCCCCAGTTCCCGAGTTGCGTCCAGTATTGTTTGACCGACGGAGTGTTGTCGGGGACGGATGATCAGATCAGCATCAATTCCATGTCTTCCGAGGTTCTTGATCAATCGGTCGGTGCCGTCCGGGGCCGATTTGCCCACACAGAGCACCGTTACTTTGGCTTTTTCCTCAAGGATCGACATGGCGTCACCTAGGGCGCGAGCTGCCGAACGCTTGCCATCCCATGCGACGACCGCGTGGTCCGCCAATCCCTCTTTTTCGTAGTCGTCAGGAACGATCAGTATCGGGCGTCCACTGTGCAACGCAATCACGTCCGGGTGCGCCGCAAGATGGGTTGCCGACATCTCGTTTTCGGGAATACCCGTGACGATCAGGTCGTAACTGCGCGCGAGTTTCCCCAATGCCAGGTCTTCATTTTCTTCAATCTCAACAAATTCAGCGCGTTCTGTGAGACCTTGTGCAGCGGTTTCGCTGTTAAAACTATCCGAAACGTCCTTGATCCTGGCCATGTCGATATCATGCATGGTTTTTATGACTTCGCTCGGAATCTGGCCACCGAAGCGGGTTTCCAGAACGGGGCGCCCGTGTCGCACGACTCCGGTCAACCAACCGTCGTGATGCTTGGCGATCTTGATGGCATAGCGCAGGCTGCTGATGGCGGTGTCTTTGCCGTTATAAGTGCAAAGGATGTTTCGAGTGCTCATCGGTCAATCTCCGACTGGTGAAAGCTGCAAAATCTCTCTGGCCTGCTGCCACGTTGCGACGGGCCGCTCGTAACGGTCGCAGAGTTCGACAGTACGTCGGACCAGGGCAGCGTTGGAAGGCGCAAGGGTATCGCGGTCGAGCCGAACGTTGTCTTCCAGCCCGGTGCGGGTATGGCCGCCAGCGGCGATCGACCACTCGTTCACAACGATCTGGTTCGGGCCGATCCCGGCGGCACACCATTCGGCGTCTGGTGCTCGGTCTCGCATGGATTTCACGTAGAAATCGAACACATCGCGGTCGACGGGCATGGCGTTTTTGACCCCCATCACGAATTGCACATAGAGCTTGCCGGGAAGGAGACCTTCATCGTGCATTCGAATGGCTTGAAGAATATGGCTGAGGTCAAAGGCCTCGATCTCGGGGGTTACCTTGTGCTGGCGCATTTCACCCGCGAGCCAGTTCACAAGATCCGGCGGGTTCTCATAGACGCGGGTCGGGAAATTATTCGATCCCACCGATAGCGACGCCATGTCGGGTGCCAGCGGCAGCATCCCGCCCCGGGCCTGGCCGGCTCCGGACCGCCCACCGGTTGAGAACTGAATGATCATGCCGGGGCAGTGCTTTTCCAGCCCTTCTTTGAGGCGCGCAAAATTTTCGGGGTCCGAGCTTGGTGTCTGATCTTCGTTGCGCACATGTGCATGCACGATCGAAGCCCCAGCCTCAAAAGCTTCGTGCGTGCTTTCAATCTGTTCTTCCACGGTGATCGGAACGGCCGGGTTGTTGGCCTTGGTCGGAAGCGAACCGGTAATGGCAACGCAGATGATGCAGGGTTTGGTCATGGGGCAGCCCTTGTTGATGGGCCCGCCATCTGGACAATGTCAGAAGGCGGGCCGGCTGGTTCAGATGTCGAAGAAGACCGTCTCGTCTTCTCCCTGAAGTTTGATGTCGAACCGGTAGACCACTTGCCCGTCACGCTCGGTTCGTTTCGCGATCAGAGTGGTGCGGCGACGTTCCCACTCAATCAGGTTGAGAACCGGATCGGTAGCGTTGGCTTCGGCCTCGTCGTCGAAGTAAAGGCGCGTATTGAGGCCAATATTGATGCCGCGGGCGACGATCCACAGGTTGATGTGCGGTGCCTGAGTACCGACGTTGCGACCCTGGGTTGGACCTGGTTTGACTGTGTCGAAGCCCCATTCTCCGGTTTCGAAATTGGTAATTACCCGACCCCAGCCGCGGAACCCTTGCTCGACGTCACCACCACCTTCGGGGTGGGCGTAATTGCCATCGGTGTTGGCCTGCCATGCTTCCAGAAGCACGTCCTTGACGGGGCTGCCTGTTCCGTCGATCACAACACCTTCAATGCGCACGCGCTCGCCTTTGGCGTTTGACCCAGCGATGTCCCAGCCAAGTTCTTGCTTGTAAATATCAAATCCTGCTGCCCCTGGGGCGAGTCCTATATGGACGTAAGGCCCGGCCGTCTGAGATGGGGTTTCTTTCAGATAGTTCAGTTCCTGTTTCATGATCAGTTCCCCTCCAGTCGGTTTTCGAACAGGGTCGAACGTCGGCCCCTAAGCACAATGTCGAACTTGTAGGCGATGGTATCGAGCGGAATGGTGGCATTCAGATCCAATGGTGCGATCAGGCGATCGATCGCGTCTGGGTCGGGAATGGTATTGACGATCGGGCATTTGTGGATCAACGGGTCGCCTTCGAAATAGCACTGGGTGATCAGGCGCTGCGCAAACCCGGTGCCGAAGATTGACATGTGAATGTGCGCTGGCCGCCAACTGTTGACCCAATTGCGCCAGGGGTAGGCGCCGGGTTTGACGGTGCGGAAATAGTAATAGCCGTCCTCGTCGGTCAGGGTCCGGCCACAGCCGCCGAAATTCGGATCAATCGGCGCAAGATAGGTGTCCTTCTTGTGTCGATAGCGACCACCTGCGTTGGCCTGCCAGGCCTCGACCAGCGTATTCGGAACCGGGCGGCCGTTTTCGTCCAGAACTCGACCGTGCAGAATGATCCGCTCACCGATAGCGCTCTCACCGGGCTGGGCATAGTTGTAGATCAGGTCCTTGTCCAGCGGGTCTATATCTTTGTGACCGAAGACCGGACCAGTAATTTCGCTGACCGAATTTTGCAGCGAGATCAGCGAGTATTGCGGCGACCGCGACACGCTGGTCTTGTAATCACGCGTAAGGGCAGGGGGGTGCCACTCGCGGTCCCGTTGATAGAACTCTCCTGGTTGAGGCATAATCGGATGGCTCCTTTTGGCTTGATTTGGGACGTTCGCGCGCTTCCCAGTTAATTCTGTTCCATTTCGTCGTAGGTTTGCTTGGCCAGCTTCAGCGCGTGGTTGGCACGCGGAACGCCGGCATAAATCGCCACATGCTGAAATGCTTCCAGCACATCTCGTTTGCTAGCGCCCGTGCGCGCCGTTGCCCGGACATGCATCGGAATCTCTTCGAAGTTCCCCATTGCCGCCAGCAGGGCTAGCGTCAGCATCGAGCGATCGCGGTCGCTGATTCCATCCGAGGCCCAGACTGTACCCCATGCGCTTTCGGTGATCAGAGTCTGGAACGGTTCGTCGAAATCGGTCTTAGACGCATCGGCACGGTCGACATGGTCGTCCCCAAGAATTCTGCGCCGTACCCGCATGCCCTGTTCAAATTTTTCAGACATAGCCAAACTCCTTTAGGTAGTCGGCCAGAAGGCTGGCAAACTCCCAGGGTTTCTCGACGCAAGGCAGATGCCCCGCGTCCTTGATTTCCACGTATCGGGCTTGCGGCACCAACTCTAAGGTCGCCCGGACCACATCAGGCGGGCAGGCACCGTCTTCGCCTCCACCAATTCCCAAAACGGGCAGGCGCAGCTGAGCGGTACTGTCCGTTAGATCGACCTCGGCGATGGCTTGGCAGCAGCCGATGTAACCGTCGACGGGCGTGCGCGTCAGCATATTGCGCCAGCCTTCAACTTCAGACTGCCTCCGAAACGCAGTGCTGAACCAGCGATCCAGAATTGGATCGGCCAGCGCTTCGATCCCGCCTTGCTTCAACGCTATGATGCGATCGCTCCACATCTGTGCTTCGCCCATTTTGGCTGCGCTATTGGACAGAATCAGAGTGCGAACCAAGTCCGGTCGGCGTGCGGCCAGGCCTTGGCCGATCATGCCACCAATCGAAAGGCCGACAAAGACACAGGACGTGATGCCGAGATGGTCGAGCAACTGTTCAGTGTCTTGCGTAAGTTGTTCCATCGTGTAGGTGCCCGCGGGGCAGGACGACAGCCCGTGCCCACGTTTGTCGAACCGGATCAGGCGGAGTTCAGGCGGCAGGCGATGCACAATCTTGTCCCAAACTCGCAGGTCGGTGCCCAGCGAGTTGGCGAACACAACGGGAAACCCATCGGGGTTGCCGTCCTCGCGCCAATGCAGCCGCACGGTATGAAGATCCGCCACCTGCATCAGTAGGGAAGGCCTACGTAATTCTGCGCAAAGACCGACTGCGCCTCGCGGTTATCCCGCAAGAAATCGATATCTGCCCTCTGCATCTTGAGGTCGAATTCATTTTGGTAAGGGAAGCGGTGCAACAGGTTGGTCGTGGACCAGCTGAAACGCTCGGCTTTCCAGATGCGCGCCAACGCCCTTTCCGAGTATCGGTCAATACCTTCGCTGTCGCCTTCCTCGTAGAATTGTACGAGGCCATTATAGAGGTAGTGAATGTCGCTGGCCGCGGTGTTCAACCCTTTCGCACCGGTCGGGGGTACGATGTGGGCGGCATCCCCACACAGAAAAAGGCAACCCCAGCGCATGGGTTCAGTCACGAAAGATCGCAATGGTGCGATTGATTTTTCTATAGAAGGACCGGTGACCAGCCGTTCCGCATATTTTGCGGGAATGCGTCGCTTGAGCTCAGTCCAAAAGGCTGCGTCCGTCCAATCGCCAGGACTATCGGACAAGGAACACTGGATGTAATACCGGCTGAGACTTTCATTACGCATTGAACAGAGGGCAAAGCCGCGGTCTGAACAAGCATAGATCAGTTCTTCATGTACCGGCGGGGTTTCGGAAAGAACCCCCAGCCAGCCGAAGGGATAGAGTTTTTCGTATTCACGCCGTACGGTCAGGGGAATAGTCTGGCGGCTGACCCCATGGAAACCGTCGCACCCGGCAATGTAATCGCAGTCAATGCGATGCTCGGTTCCGCCCGTCGTGTAGGTCACATAAGGCGCATCAGTATCCGCACCGTGAATGGTGACATTGTCAGTGTTGAAGACAATCTTGCCACCCATCGCTTCCCGGGCGTCATACAGATCGCGGGTCACTTCTGTCTGTCCATAGACCACGACGTGGCTACCGGTCAGGTCCTTAAAGTTGATGTCGAACTCGGTGTCACCGAAGGAAATCACGGTGCCGTCGTGAATAAAGCATTCTGCGTCCATGCGTTCCGACACCCCGGCCTCGCGCATCAGGTCTACAAAGCCGGTTTCCAGGATACCTGCGCGAATACGGCCCAGCACATAGTCTTTTGTCTTCCGTTCAAGGACGACTGTATCAATGCCTTTTCTATGGAGAAGTTGGCTGAGCAGAAGCCCCGATGGGCCACCGCCGATGATAGCGACTTGGGTGCGCATGGCGATCCTCCAAAAATCCTTGGAACAGATATTGCTTGCCAAAAACGTCAATGTAAAATGATCTTGTGTGCAATTTGATTTCTAAAAGTGGAAAGTAAATGGTAGATCGTCGTATCAAGTTCCGACACATTCAGTGTTTTGTTGAAATCTGCAGAGAGCAAAGCCTTAAGAACGCGGCGGAAAAGCTCTTCCTGACGCAGCCCGCGATTTCCAAAACTCTGAAAGAACTGGAGGAAATCCTTGGCGCGACCTTGCTAACTCGGAGTCGGTCGGGAGTGGCTTTGACCCGGCAGGGCGAGGTTTTCCTGCACTTTGCCGAAATGTCGTTGGCGGCGTTGCAACAGGGTTTGTCGGGCGTTGAACAGGCCGGAGCGAGCGGTACAACAGAACTGTCAGTGGGTGCGCTGCCGTCGGTGGCGGCGCGTCTGATGCCGGCAGTGGCGACCGAATTCCATGAGTTGGCGCCAAACACCAGCCTGAGCATTATTGATGGTCCGCACGGGTATCTGCTGGAGCGGTTGCGTCTTGGCGACATCGAATTGGTTATCGGTCGTTTGGGGCGACCGGATTCCATGCAGGGAATTTCCTTCACTCACCTTTATGAAGAGCGCGTCGAATTCGTGGTACGCGCCGGCCATCCGATCCTATCGGCACCCGATCTCAATAGGATCAGTGAGTGGCAACTGTTATACCCACCGGAAGGCTCGGCCATCCGACCACTGGTCGACCGTTTCCTGATCGCGCATGGCGTCGGTGACATTGCTAACAAGCTGGAAACCGTCTCGGGCGCCTTCGGCCGTGTCTACACCCGACACTCGGATGCAATCTGGATCATCTCGGCCGGTGTAGTCGCCAATGAAATCGCCGATGGCCATCTGGTCGCCCTGCCGTTCGATACTTCCATCACCAAAGGGCCAGTTGGACTGATGTGCAGACCCGATGAGGTGCAATCACCACAGGCACAAGTGTTCAGCATAGCGCTACACAACGTTTTGGAACGTTTGGAACTTGGAGGTCAGCAGAGTGCGTTATCAAAGTAGTTCACCAAGATACCGTATCAGCGCATAGGTAGCGTCCCTTTTGCAGTTTGTGAAATCAATGGTTGAATACTTGCTAAAGGCGTCAATCGGGTTGTATTCCGACTTCTCGATCCAGCCATTTGCAAAAGGGGGGTCGAAACTGAATAACCTCCTGCTGGCGCGGTCATAGCGCAAACGGTTCAACGCTACCTTGCGAGTATTGGGTTGCTGGCAATGCGCGGGGCTATTGAAACGGTTGCCCTTCCGATTGGTCGACGGATTGTAAACTCATCGGACGCGATTTGGTTCAATTCACGTGGGGTTGTAGCGGATAAGTTGGCCTTGGGCACATTGGTCGCGGTCCGCTTCAGCTCGCCGTTGCTGTCCGGACCGTTGGAACCAGCTATGCGCGTTCCTCGCCGATCAGCATGGAACGTAGTGTGCTCATCGACTGCCTTGGAAGAACAGCTGCGTCTTTGTGATCTGCGCTATGGCCAGTCCGCAAAGCCCTGCTTAAGAGCTCCGAGATCTTCATTGTCGGGTCGGGAAACAACGGCACGATATGATCCCGGCGACATTTCTGTCCTGCGTTTGAAAAAGTGGCTGAACCGGGTTGCGTCAGCGAAGCCAAGGTCCGTCGCTATCTTCTTGAGCGGGTGCCCCGATTTTTCGAGCCTGACCTTTGCTTCTGCTGTCAGCCGTTCATGGACCAGCTCAGCGGGGCTTCTGCCGGTTTCACGCTTACAGATTCTGTGCAACCGATCATAATCGATGCCCAAATCTTTTGCGTAGTCGGCCACGCGCCAGTGCTCCCGGTAATGGAGTTCAACCAAGTGCCGAAACCGGCGAAGAATGCTGGTTTTCTCTGCGGCGAAATCTCCTTGTTCCGGCCCATGGACACGCAGCGCCTGGATCAGAACCAACCGGATGTAGGCGGCCAGACTCATTGGCGACTGGGCTTCTGGGTCCTGGAGTTCCGATTGAAACCAGTCAAGCAATGCGTCCACCTTTTGCATGGCATCAGGCTCTTTGAGCACGACATCAAAAGGCTGCTCGACAAGCATGCGCAAGTGTACAGACTCTGCTCTGGCACCTAAAGCATCGGAGACTAGGGATTCACTAAGGCCAAGAACTTTGATCTGAGAACCCGCGCCTGCTTCCAACGCTGGAAGCTGTCCAGGCGGCCAGTAGCACAATGCTGGTCCGCTGATTTCATGGTCTCTGTCCCCGCAGATCAAAACGCCTGTTTCAAGCATCAGGAGCGTTCCGAAACCGGCCGGGAAACGGATTCGGATCCGGCGTTGGTGCAGAGCTTCAGTCTGCTCATCCAGAACAGCGTAATCGGAAATTTCCATCATATATCCCAGAATTTCACAATGAATGCCCAGATTATCGCATATAATGTGGAAATCCAATGCCCATAATAGTTAACGGGAGGGCCAGGCATGCCTGGCAGATACGCAAATGAGCGACACACTAGGAACACTTCAACCGATCGCGACGCGGAAGATACAACGCCAAAGTCCGGTCACAGGCGAGGATGCCAGTCAAGAAAACGCCGTTCAGGTTGCATTCTGCAAGAAGATTGCCGGGCGTGCAGCCGCAGCATTTCCCGAATGGTCTCAGAAAAGTGCACTGGAGCGTGCGAATCTACTTCGGGCTGCGTCGGGAGAAATTCTAGCGCGAAAATCCGAGTTCATCGCCACACTCATCGATGAGATTGGCGCGCCTTTGGGGTGGGCAGAGCACAATGTGGAATTCGCTGCGGTGATGCTCAGGGAAGTTGCGTCATATGCTGATGAGGTCAACGTCACAGAAAAGGTTAAAGACGCCGAAATCGCCTTTAGCACTGCGATTCGGGTGCCTTGCGGAGTTTGCCTCGGTATAGCGCCATGGAATGCGCCAATCATTTTGGGCGTGCGGGCCGTCGCCGCACCGCTTCTCTGCGGGAACACGGTCATCCTGAAAGGCAACGAGCTCGCACCTCAGACATATCGAATGATCGGCGAAGCTTTTCATGCTGTCGGCATCCCGGACAATGTGCTGCAGGTTGTTTTGACTGTCGCTGAAGATAGCGAGGCCGCAGTTGAAGCGCTCATCCAATCCCCCGTAATCCGTCGGGTGAATTTCACTGGCTCAACGCGTGTCGGAATTCGGGTAGCCGAGCTTTGTGCAAAGCACCTCAAGCGCCCGTTGTTGGAGCTGGGTGGTCAAGCCAATCAAATCGTGTTGGAAGATGCGGACTTGGATGCGGCGGCCCAAGCAGCGGTTCTTGGGGCCTACACTAATCAAGGCCAGATTTGCATGTCGACTGAGCGCCTTATCGTTGTCGACGAAGTGGCTGATGAACTCGTCAACAAAATCGAGCAGCTTCGCAGCGCGCTTACGGTGGGGGACCCCAAAGAAAACAGTGACATTGGACCTGTCATCTCTGTAGCAGCGGCGGAACGTCTGTCGCACCTGATTACCGACGCTGTCACCAAAGGCGCTCAGCTCGTGGGTGGCGGCACCATGCGAGGGGCGTATGTCGATCCGACCCTGATTGATGGTGTTGAAGCCAATATGCGCATCTATCACGAAGAGGTCTTTGGGCCGCTTCTGTCGGTGACACGTGTTTCCGATGAAACGGAAGCCATCACTATTGCAAACGACAGCGAGTACGGCTTGTCAGCAGCCGTTTGGTCAGAGGACGAGGCGAGAGCTTTGTTCGTCGCACGTCAGCTGCACAGCGGAATCTGTCACGTCAACCGAGCAACGGTTGGTGACAATCCACACGCCCCATTCGGAGGCGTGAAATCCAGTGGGTATGGCCGCTTCGGCGGTCGCTGGGCCGTCCAGGAGTTTACGGAACTTCGCTGGATCACAAGCCCGTCTGAACCACCGCCGAAAGGCAAGCTGTCATAGAATATGGAGGAGTAAGTTATGACATTCACCCTAACTCGCCGTCGATTGCTCGCTGGCGCTGGTGCCGCGATCGGGACCTTTACGCTTGGCCGCACTGCCGCTTTTGCACAGTCAAACGACACGCTGAAAATTGGCTTCATCAGCCCTATTTCTGGTCCTCTGGCCGGGTTTGGTCAGACTGACGGCTACGTCCTGGAGAAAGTCCGAGAGGCGCTTGCAGGGGGTGTCACGATAGATGGGACTGGCTACGCAGTTGAAATTCTGGATCGCGACACGCAATCCGATCCCGCGCGTGCCGGCCAACTGGCCCGCGACCTGATCAACAACGACAACGTTGATATCATGATCGCGGTGTCCACGCCGGAAACCATCAATCCGGTGTCCGATGCATGCGAGTCTGCGGGCGTTCCCTGCATCTCAACCGTCATGCCGTGGGAAGCTTGGTACTTTGGCCGTGGCGCAAAGCCTGGCGAACCTTCCCCGTTCAAATATGGCTTCCACTTTGGCTTTGGGGTCGATGAGTTCTACCGGGCCTATATCTCCCAATGGGACCTGATCGAAACCAACAAGAAAGTTGGTGTGATGTACCCTAACGATGCGGATGGTAACGCGATCCGCGCCGCGCTCGCACCGAAACTGGCGGAAGCCGGATACGAAATCGTCGACCCCGGTGCCTATGAGACCGGCACGTCCGATTATTCACAGCAAATCCGCATGTTCCGCGACGCAGGTGTTGAGATCTTCAATTCCTTCCCGATCCCACCGGACTTTGCCGCATTCTGGCGTCAGGCCGCCCAACAAGGTCTGCACCGCCAGGTGAAAATTGTTCAGATAGCCAAGACTGGGCTGTTCCCGTCCGACATTGAAGCGCTCGGTGGCTTGGGTGCAAACGTCGCTAGTGCGGCTTACTGGCACTGCGATTTCCCATACACCTCACCCGTGACCGGCTTGAATGGCGCGGCACTTTGTGACGGGTATGAGTCGGCAACCGGTCGCCAATGGACACAACAGCTTGGCGCAAGCTTGTCGGCCTTCGATGTGGCCATGGCTGCGTTGAGTGCTGCAGGCAATCCGAAAGACAAGGAAGCTGTGGCGGCTGTCTTGCCCACGCTGAAAGCGGATACCATTGGTGGGGTCGTCGACTTCAACACTGGTCCGGTTCCAAACGTGGCTTCGGGCCCAATTATTGGAACCCAGTGGCAGGCTTCGTCAGATGGCAAGCATCAGTTTGACTATGTCATCACCGAGAACGCGACAGATACCAATGTTCCGGTGGCTGGCACGCTGAACCCTTACAACGGTTGAGGCGAGAACATGTCAACGCAACCTTCCGTACTGCGCTCGGACGGTATTTCGATGTCGTTCGGGGAATACAGGGTCCTCAAAGACATATCGCTAGACTTTCATGTCGGTGAGATCGTTGGGATTCTAGGTCCAAATGGGGCTGGCAAAACTACCTATATGAATCTTCTGACAGGTGCGCTGAGACCGACCAGTGGATCAGTGCATTTGATGCAAGAAGACGTCACGGGGTTTGATACTGCGGAACGTTGCCACAGAGGGTTGGGGCGCACGCATCAGGTGCCCCGACCATTCCTCGGAATGACCGTCTTCGAAAACGTCCTTGTGGCTGTTGAACACGGGCGATCCGAAGCTCCAGAGGACGCCACAGCTGCCGCTTGGGAGGTTCTTGAAGAAACTGGGTTGGCGCATGTTGCAAATCGGCGCGCCGAAACTCTGGGACTTTTGGATCGAAAGCGGCTCGAACTCTCGCGCGCTTTGGCCACCGATCCGAAGGTGCTTCTTCTGGATGAGATTGGGGGTGGTCTGACGGATACCGAGGGCGATGCTTTGGTTGCATTGGTCCGCCAGATCCACAGCAGGGGTGTCACGATTATCTGGATCGAGCACATCATGCGCCTGCTTATGGAAACCTGCAGTCGTCTGGTCTGTATGGCCGGGGGAGAGGTGATCGCTGATGGCGAACCTCAGTCTGTCATAGACTCGCCAGCAGTGCAGGTCGCTTATTTTGGAGCAGCAGCATGAGTACTCTGGAAGTTAGAGACATTGTTGCCGGTCATGGTCAGCTTCAGGCTGTCCATGGGGTATCGTTGACTGCCAAGCCCGGTGAAATGACCTTTGTGGCCGGTGCGAATGGGGCAGGGAAGACAACACTCCTGCGCAGTATCGCAGGCGACCATAAGGCCACGTCAGGCACAGTCGAACTGTCTGGTGTAAATATTTCGGATTTGTCGGCTCATCACCGCGCGCGGTCCGGACTATCACTCGTGCCTGAAGGGCGACGCTTGTTTCCGCAGATGACAGTACGTGAAAACCTCATGCTGGGTATGTCCACCAGCAGGGAAGGCCCGTGGACTGTTGAGGCAATCTATGAAGCCTTTCCGAACCTGACCAAACTTGACCGGTCCCCGGCTGGAAAACTGTCGGGCGGCGAGCAACAAGCTGTTGCCATTGGCCGCGCGCTCATGGGTGATCCGATGGCAATCATGCTGGATGAAGTGTCTCTGGGGTTGTCACCTGCTGCAGTTGAACTGGCCTATGACGCGCTTAAGAAAGTGCGGGACATGGGCTTGGCCATTGTGGTGGTCGAGCAAGACCTGTCGCGCACACTGCAAACAGCTGACGACATTCTTGTGATGTGCGAAGGCCGCGTGACCCTGCACGCAAATCCGAAGGAAACAACGCTGGAACATATGGCATCTGCCTCGTTTGGGCATGAGGAGGGTGAATCATGACTTCTCAACTGATCAACGCCATACTGCTGGGCGGGTACTACACGGTCTTGGCCATTGGTTTGGCGTTCATGTACTCGGTCATGAACGTCATCAACCTCGCGCATGGTGCACTCATTGTGCTGGCTGCCTTTGGGCTGCTGGTTCTTGGGGCAACCCTTTCGATACCGCTTTATGTTGCCATCGTGATCATGATTGGCGTCATGTTTGCTCTGGGTCTTGTTCTGCACCGTTTTGTGCTGTCGCGGGCCTCAGCGGGGGGCGAGCTTCTGCCGCTCTTAGCTACGTTTGGGCTGGCAATCATCTTGGACAACCTGATGTTTCAGGCTTTTGGTGCGGACAGCAACTCACTCGCGCCCTTGGTCGGAGACTTGTCATGGGCCTCCTTCGAGCTTCCCGGCAACATATTCATCGGCAAGATCAGCGTTTACATTCTGATTGCTGCTGTCCTGACGATTGCAACATTGGAATTGATGCTGAACAGAACCGATCTCGGGCGGCGCATACAGGCGACCAGTCAGGATCGCGCAACAGCGTCGCTGCTTGGGATCGATACTGGCCGCACGCTCGCAATCGCGACCGGCATTGCATTGGCCACCGGTGTATTGGCTGCGGCCGCCTTAGGCCTGCGCAGTGCTTGGGGTCCTTATGACGGCTCGGCCCAGCTTCTCTTTGCATTTGAAGCCGTCGTGATTGGCGGACTCGGCTCGATGTGGCGCGTTATGATCGGTGCCATGATCTTGGCATTTGCCCAATCGCTGGGGGCCATGGTGCATCCGCAGGGCTTTCTGATCTGCGGCCATCTGGCTTTTCTTGCAGCTGTGTTTTTCAGACTACGCGGCAATGGTTTCAGCCTGACAGGCCTTCTTAAGCGGGGAGCAGCAGCATGAGCACCTCATCTCAATTGATCGTTTCGCGCGGCGGAATGACCGCAAAGACAACAATGGTCATCATGATCGTGGTAGCCGTCGTATTGGCTTCTACGCCGTGGCTCTTCGGGGTCGGGGGGAGTGGACGCGCCGTGGCACTGCTGGTCTATGTTCTGCTGGCCGTCATGTGGAATGCCCTAGCTGGGTTTGCGGGTCTGGTTTCTATCGGACAAACGCTCTTCTTCGGTACCGCCGCATACATCACGATCCGCCTCGCAGATGCCGGTTTGGATCCCTATCTCGCCATATTCGCGGCCATAGGGTTCGGTGCAGCTCTGGGGTGGGTCACATCTCTCTTTATGCTTTCGTTGAAAGATGGAGAATTCGCCATTGGCATGTGGGTTCTGTCTTCTTTGGCGCATCTGTGTGTGAACCTCGATCCACTAATTCAAGGTGAGACTGGAACATCACTGATCTCCTTAAATGCCTATGACATTGAAACGCGCAGCATGATCACGCTGTGGCTGGCACTGGCGATTACAATTGCTGTCTTTGTCATCCTGGTGCTTTTGCTGCGCAGTCGGACGGGTGCCGCGATTACTGCAATCCGGGATGATGAGATCGGGGCGCGTTCGGTCGGTGTGAATGTCATGAAAACGAAACGGCTGGTTTTCGTGCTCGCGGCTGCAGGGACAGCTGCGGCAGGGGCGCTCTGGCTGGCGTCTGCGACCAACTTTCAACCACGCGCCTACTTCGGAGTGCATTGGACAGCCTACATGTTGTTCATGGTGCTGGTTGGCGGGCTGGGGCGTATCGAAGGTGCCATCATCGGGGCAGTACTTTTCTTCGTGATCGAAACGTTTTTTGCAGCCTACGGCGCTTGGTACCTCGTTGGTCTTGGGGCAGTCGCGGTGTTTTTTGCGCTCTTCCTGCCAAAAGGTCTTTGGGGCTGGCTGGGGCCCAAGCTGCCCGGCGAGGCGATCCCGACCGGCTACATCGTCGAAAAGTCCAATTCATAGGAGCAAGTTATGTTCAAAGGAAAGACAATCATCGTAACGGGCGTGGCTTCGGGTATTGGAGCGGAGACAGCGGTACAATTGAAAGAGCAAGGCGCAACGGTTATCGGCGTTGATCGCAATGCGCCTTCGGTGGAACTGGATGCGTTTCATCAGGTCGATCTGACAGATGAAGTTGCAGTTGATGATCTCATCGGCAAGCTGAAGGCCCTGAAGGCGGACGGTCTGGCAAACATCGCGGGCGTGCCCCCAACAGCACCGCCAGCAGTGGTCATCACGGCGAATCTTGTGGCTCTTAAAAAGCTGACGCTCGGGCTGATTGATAGTTTGGCGGACAATGCATCCATCGTGAATCTTGCTTCTCTCGCCGGTATCGGTTGGGAAAATGAAGTCGCCAAGATAAAGGCCGCCGAAGGTTTAGAGATTGGCGATGTTCAGAGCTTTTGCGATCAGAACGGCATCAATTCCGATAACAGTTACTTCTTCGGCAAACAGGCACTTGTTGCTTGGACACACGAGAACCGCTGGACCTGGCGAGATCGTGGAATCCGCATGAATGCAGTCAGCCCCGGACCTGTGGACACGCCGATCTTGGGGGATTTTCTGGAAACCCTGGGCGATCGAGCCGAGGAAGACATGCGGATCATGGACCGTCCTGGCACAGCCAAGGACATCGCGCCCGTGGTGGTGTTCATGTTGTCAGACGGGTCGGCCTGGCTACGCGGCACCAATATTGCGAGCGATGGGGGCATGCGGGCCAACATTGATGCAACCAGCAACGGTTTGGCTTGAGCCAGCCCTTTCTAAGTTTTTGGAGGACGACATGAAGATTTCCATGTTGATCAATGGTGAAGATGTTGAAGCCGAAGGTGGCAAGACATTCGAACGGTCAAACCCGGTTTCAGGGGACATTGCGACGGTAGCTCCGGCTGCGTCGATGGCCGACGTCACCAAGGCGGTTGATGCGGCAGCCGCAGCTTTTGTGACATGGTCCAAGACCAGCCCGGCAGACAAACGTGCGGTCTTGTCCAAAGCGGCAGATGCACTTGAAGCAAGTACCCCGAAGATCATCGAGGCGATGCAACGCGAAACCGGCGCAACCGCCGTCTGGGCCGGGTTCAACTGTATGTTGGCTGCCGGGATGCTGCGGGAAGCCGCGGCGCTGACGACGCAAATCTCGGGTGAAGTCATCCCGGCCAACAAACCGGGTACCCTTGCGATGGCGCAACGCAAACCTTTAGGTGTCTGCGTGGGCATTGCGCCGTGGAATGCACCGGTCATTTTGGGAACGCGTGCCATTTCGACAGCTATTGCCTGCGGCAACACCGCAATTCTGAAAGCGTCCGAGCTTTGTCCCGCCGTTCAATTGGCGATTGGAGAAGCATTCAAAGATGCCGGCGCACCAGCTGGTGTTCTAAATGTCATTACCAACGCCCCCGAAGATGCGCCCGAAATCGTAGGGGCCTTGATCGATGATCCGCGCGTACGCCATGTGAACTTCACTGGCTCGACTGAGGTCGGTCGAATTATCGGCCAACGCGCAGCCAAGAACCTCAAACCGGCACTTTTGGAGCTCGGCGGCAAGGCACCTTTGATCATTCTCGACGATGCCGATCTTGAGGCCGCTGTAAACGGGGCTGCATTTGGTGCGTTCATGAATCAGGGCCAGATTTGCATGTCTACGGAACGGATCATTGTGCATGAAGGCATCGCCGATGCTTTCGTCGATGCACTGGCCCAAAAGGCAGCCGGCCTTCCAGCTGGAAAACCCACAGAAAAGGTGGTTTTGGGGTCACTCGTAAATGTGGCCGCAGCCGAAAAAATGGATGAATTGGTTGCAGATGCCAAGTCGAAGGGTGGGTCTGTGATTGCTGGTGGTGGAAGGGACGGCACTATTGTCGAAGCGACCTTGATCGATGGCGTTTCGTCTGACATGAGGATCTATCGCGAAGAGAGCTTTGGCCCGGTCAAGTCTATCATCCGGGTGAAGGATGACGACGAGGCAATCCGTGTGGCGAACGATACGGAATACGGCCTGTCAGCAGCGGTTTACGGCAGCGACATCAATCGCGCGCTTTCGGTCGCGGACAGGATTGTATCAGGCATCTGTCATATCAACGGGCCAACGGTATCAGATGAGGCGCAGATGCCTTTTGGTGGCGTGAAAGACAGCGGCTACGGTCGGTTCGGCGGCCAGGCCGGGATCGACTCTTTCACATCGGTGCGTTGGGTCACTATCGAGGATCCTCACCAGCATTTTCCGTTTTAGGTGTGAGCAATCACACAGAACGCTTTCACCGCATGGCAAAGGATCGATGCGTATGATCGACACATCCGCTACACCAATGAAGCGATCCACACTTGCACCGCTGTCCAATGCACGCAGAAGTATGAGCGTGGACAATTGCGCTGTGCCTGGTGATTTTGCCGACACGAAATCGATGCTGCTGTGTCCGACGTGGAAAACGTTTATTCAAGTCCAGCTGAATAATGCGCATTTTTGGTGAAATAGACGTTGGTGCGAATTTCGACCGTTCTGTCAAGAAGATCCAGGCTCTCTCGCTTTCCTATGATCACGGGGGTAGTGGCGTCGAGCTCGTAAGGTGCGGCTCGCTTTGCACCCAATATCTCAGCCCAAAGCCGTTCTTCTGCCGAGATGATTACACAGGCATAGGCCTGTTGGAACATGACATACATCGCGTTTGGCAACGGTGCGCGATCCTGGAGGCCGGGGAAAAGCGGTACGGGGACGATGCTTTCTTCCAGCGTGATCGGCTCATTCCTGAAGGTTCGATACCGGGAGATGACAAACACGTCTTCTGGTGTGCCAAAGAGTATTTTTTTTTCGGTCTTGGTTGCCTTACGCCTGACAACCTTTTCGTCAGCGAGGTCAGGAATCACCTGATTGTTTTGATGATCGCGCAATCGATAGAAATTGAACAGCGAGTCTTCGGGGGTTTGAAGGGTCACAAAGGTGCCTTTCCCCTGCCGCCGCTGAACAATCCCTTTTTGTTCCAACAACGAAAGCGCCTTACGAGCCGTCCCCTGGCTGACATTCAGGCGCCTACCTATTTCGAACTCATTTGGAAGAATCGATCCCGGCGGAAACTCACCACCCGCGATAAGTTCCAGGATCTGATCGTAAGCAGTCTGATAGAGAGACTTGTTCAATGCGGCACCTTTTTCAGGAGCGTACAGGAGTCGGTCACTAGCAGCAATATTGTATCTTTACTCTTATAAAAGAATAATAGTATAAGACTCAAAAATGCAGAGTCGCTTGCCTTCTTGAAGCCCTGCTATGCGGAGGAATTTAAGTGGCAAAGGTCCTGGTCACGGAGTTCATGGATGAGGCCGCCTTGGGAGGCTTTGAGGGCGACGTGAAAGTGATCTACGAGCCTTCACTTGCGGAAGAGAGGGAACGGCTGCTGGACCTTATCGCGGACGCCCACGCGGTCATTATACGAAACAAGACCCAGGTCGATCGCGAACTCTTGGACCTTGCTAAAAACCTTATAGTGGTCGGGCGTCTTGGTGTCGGGTTGGACAATATCGATCTCAAGGCCTGCGAAGAGTACAACGTTGTTGTCAAGCCAGCGACTGGTGCCAATGCGATTTCGGTTGCTGAATATGTGATCTGCACTGCCATGACCCTGGTGCGCGGGGCCTTTCAATCGACGGATCACGTGATCTCTGGCGACTGGCCGCGAACCGATTTGTCGAAGGGCGGGGAGCTCTTTGGACGCACCATCGGATTTTACGGCTTTGGCATGATCGCGCAGGCGATTGCACCACGGGCAAAAGCGTTGGGCATGTCATTGGCTGCTTATGATCCGTTTCTGCCAGCCACTCATCCCGCCTGGGAGAATGTGAAGGCCTGTAGCGCTGAAGACCTTCTTGCGACGTCAGATGTGCTGAGCCTGCATGTGCCCCTCACGCCGGAAACAAGAAACCTCATCGGTGCGCATGAAATCGATCAAATGAAGCCGGGTGCCGTTTTGATCAACACCTCCAGGGGGGGCGTTGTTGAGGAGAACGCAGTCGCGGCGGCGCTATTGGAGGGTCGGCTTGGCGGTGCGGCACTTGATGTTTTTGAAGCCGAACCCTTGCCTGCAAAGGCTGCCGCAGTCTTCGCCGATGTTCCGAACGTTATTCTGACGCCGCATATCTCGGGCGTCACAGAAGAAGCCAACATTCGTGTCAGTGACGCGACCGTGCGCAACGTCGCAGCTGTTCTGAGGGCCCAATCAACAAGCAAGATCGGTGTCTAGCCGACGTCCAATTCTAACAATCAGGGAGGAAATCTGATGAAACTGAAGTCCACACTTTTTGCCTTAGTAATCGCCGTCACAGGCGGTGCAGTTGCAGCGCAAGAATTCCCATCTGGAAGCGTTGATTATGTAATCCCATTTGGTCCGGGTGGTGAATCCGATATCACAGCACGTTTTCAACAACCCTATTTCGAGAAGCTGTTTGGAGAACAGCTTGTGGTGTCTTACCAACCGGGTGGCGGAGGCGCTGTGGGGTGGTCTCAACTCAATGGCATGGCGGGCGATGGCTCGGTCATCATGGGGATCAATCTGCCCCATATCATTGTGAAGCCGAAACAGGGAGATGTGGGCTTTCAGACCGAGGACATCGCTGCCGTGCACATGTTCCACTACACGCCCGATGCGATTGTTGTGCGCGCTGACAGCCCATTCCAAACGTTAAGTGATCTTGTTGAGCATGCAAAAGCCAATCCGAAACAGGTGATCTTCTCGGGTTCCGGCAAAGGCTCTGCCAATCATCTGGCCCAAGTGCAGTTTGACGCTCTAGCTGATATCCAGACCACCTATGTCTCTTTCAAGGGAACCGGTGCGGCGGTGACTGCGCTTCTTGGTGGCCAGGTGGGCGCTGAATGGGGCTATACAACTGTCGGTGCTGCTCAGGGTGATGCCGTGCGCATGCTGGCCGTGGCAATGGAAGAACGCCACCCCGCATTCCCCGATGTTCCCACCTTCCGCGAGCTTGGGTATGACCTTGTGTCCGGTGCATATCGCGGTGTCGCCGTGCCGAACTCAGCGTCGGAAGAGGTGCGCCAAGGCGTTGCAGATGCCATTGCTGCGATCAACGCCGATCCCGATTTCCAAAAACAGATGATTGATGGCGGCTTTGCTCTTCTGGACGTGAGCTATGGCGAGTCCATGGATGCTTTCATGTCTGAAAAGGCATCTGGCTACATCGAAGCGGCTAAGAACGCTGGAATCATCGAATAAAATTGACGTTCGCGGACCCCGCTCTGATGCGGGGTTCGCGGAATATGCGCCGACATCTGGTTGGGGCTTAGGGAGGGATTCTGGATGTTGGATTTTCTTTTAGGTGCATTGTCACCGCTCAACATTGTTTTGGCACTCTTCGGTGTTGCTGCCGGAACGATTATTGGCTCAATTCCTGGTCTTACCGCCACGATGGCCGTTGCGGTGCTTGTTCCGCTTACGTTCACAATGTCGCCGGAAAGCGCGCTCATTCTGATGGGAGCGATTTACACCGGGGCAATATACGGGGGTGCATACGCGGCAATTCTTCTGAATACACCCGGGACCCCGTCAGCCATCGCGACAACTTTCGATGGCTATCCCATGGCCAAGCGCGGCGATGGCGACCTTGCTGTCTCTGTCGCGTGCCTCTCGTCAGTTGTCGGCGGGTTGGTCGGGGCGCTTGCGCTGCTGATGCTTGCACCTCCTCTTGCGGAAGCAGCGCTGGCGTTCGGTCCGGTTGAATACTTCTGGCTCGCGATATTTGGCTTGTCACTGATTGCAGCCCTGTCGACCGGCGATTTCTTCAAGGGCATGATTGGCGCGTGTTTCGGATTGCTGATCTCGATGATCGGCATTTCCGAAACGTCTGCCGAGGTCCGTTTTACCTTTGGCACCAATACGCTGCTCGGGGGCATTGAAACCGTCTCCGCGCTGATCGGACTATATTGTATTCCAGTTCTGATCGACCTTGTGGCCAATCCGGGCCGCCACCTAAAACCAGCTGAGCAAAAACGTGGTTTCCGTCTGCCCGAAGCCACGGGGATCGTTCTGAAAAATAAGATCAACGTACTACGCAGTTCGGTCATTGGCACTATGGTCGGTGCCTTGCCCGGGGCAGGGGGATCCATCGCTGGTCTGGTGGCCTATTCAGAGGCCCGCCGCGGCGGCAAGGGTGAAGAGAAGTTTGGTGAAGGCAATCCGGGCGGTATCATCGCCACAGAATCTGCCAACAATGCCACTGTGGGCGGCGGGTTCATCCCTACGCTTGTGCTTGGCATCCCCGGCACGCCGCCCGATGCTGTCATTCTTGGCGCGCTTCTGGTGCAGGGCGTTCGCACAGGCCCAAGCCTATTCTCGGGAGGCGCAGACATTGTCTATACCTTCATTTTCGGTTTGCTGCTCGCAACGATCTTGATGTTGCCTGTGGGCTTGTTGATCGGCCGCTTCGCATATGGTGCCATTGTCCGGGCGCCCAAGGCAGCGCTGGTGCCTGTTGTGGCATTCATGACCGTGATCGGCACCTTCGCCATCCGCAACAGCGTCTCTGACATTGGTATCATGATCACGCTTGGCATTGTGGGCTGGATCGCTTCAAAGCGTGGGTTCTCAGTGTCTCCAATTGTTCTCGGCCTTATCCTGGGACGCATTGCGGAACAGGGATTTGTTCAAAGCTGGACCATTGGGGATGCCATTGGCGATTTACCCGGCCAGTTCTTTGGACGTCCATTGTCGATGGTCATCATCGCATTGACGCTTCTTAGCTTTCTCTATCCCTTCTGGCCGCAAATCAAACGGCTGGTCTTGCGGTCAACGACCGATCCGGTTGTCGACCGTGACCCCGCACCGAATGCGGTAGTTATGAAGGACCTCGCCGGTTATGTCGTTTTTGGGGTAATCAGCCTGCTGGTGATCACGCAATCGGCCAGCCTGAACGCCGAGGCTGCTGTGTTCCCCAGAACAATTGCTATTGGAATGCTGGTTCTTGTCGCGCTGGCGATCCTGCGGTTGTTCCTGACGCGCCATGTGACAGACGTGAGCGTCGAAGGATCGAAAGTGAGGATGATTGCGATCCCCATCATCATGCTCGCGGCTGTCGCCTTGATTGCGCCTCTGGGCTTCAAGATCGCTGCGATCCTGATGGGCATCGCCCTTATCATTCCAGCCCAATACGAATCCTTTTCTCCCAAAGGTTGGGGCGTCCTTATCGCTGGGGTTGTCGGGACGATCTTCGTCTTCTCGACACTCTTCAGCGATGTTCTGGGCGTCCCACTCCCGTGAATTCAAACCCTTCCACTGCCCAATACGGGCTCGAACCTTCATTGAAAGGCTGGCACTACATGAACATTGACAAGAAGATCGCGGATGATCTTGCCGCCAACGATGTCTCTTTTGTGACCACCGTCCCGTGCAAGCAACTGGCTGGTGTGATAGAGGAGATAGACCAGAGGGATGATATCTTTCACATCCCCTCCAACAAGGAAGACGAAGGCATGGGCCTGTGCGCCGGTGCCTTCATGGGCGGCAAGCGTCCCGCGATCATCATGCAGAACACAGCAATAGGTGTAACGATCAACACCCTCGCCACGCTCACGCAGTACTACCGGCTACCGCTTCCCATGATCATCTCCTACCGAGGCGAACTGCGCGAGCCGGTGGCCTGTCAGGTGGAGATGGCGGTGCACACCAAAGCGCTGCTCGCACAACTCAACATTCCCACCTATCACTTCCATTGGCAGAAGGACGTCGATGAGTTCGACAACATCCTCAAATACACCTTCATGTGCAACAAGCCTGTCGCGATCCTGACGGACGCCAACTTCTGGGGAGGCTATGGCGACCAATGATCCGCTCTGAAATTCTTAAGGAAATCGCCCCGATCCTGAAAGACCAGTTGATCGTCTGCAACATCGGCATTCCAAGCCAGGAGCTGCATGCAATCCTGGACCAGCCAAGCAACTTCTACATGCTGGGTACCATGGGATTGGCCTCCTCCATTGGTCTTGGTGTGGCTCTGGTGCAGGACAAAAAGGTCATCTCTATTGACGGAGACGGATCGGTTCTGACCAATCTGGGAACGCTGCCCACAATTGGCAACAACATGCCGTCCAACTACATCCTGATGATCATCGACAATGGGTCTTATGGCTCAACCGGGGACCAACCCACATATACTGGAAAAAAGACAGACCTTGCCGCGATGGCCCGTGCCGCAGGGTGCGACAACGTTGTCGAAGTTCAGGACGTGGACACAGGTCGCGCATTGAAGGACGCGTTGACCGCCGATGTGGGAACTGTCATGGTGGTCAAGTGTGACAGCGGTAACGCTAAGATGCCGGTCATCACGATGGACCCGGTTGTGATCAAGGACCGCTTCATGAAAGCGGTTGCGGACTGAAAATGGGAGCTGCCGCGCACATCCATTCCGCTGAAGATGCGCGGCGGCTGGCCAAACGGCGCCTTCCTTGGATGGTATTTGACTATATTGATGGCGCAGCCGGATCAGAAACTGGTGCGGCGCGCAATCGTGCCGCGTTGGATGCCTGTACCTTGCTTCCACGGATACTGCGGGACGTCAGCCAACGTTCACTGACAACAACAGTGTTCGGACAAGAAGTAGGCCGACCTTTCGGTATTGCTCCGATGGGCATGTGCAACCTCTCTGGCCCCGGCGCTGATCTGATGTTGGCGCGGCTGGCGGCCAAACATAAGGTGCCACATGGCGTTTCCACGGTGGCTTCCACGCCAATGGAGAAAATCATTGAGGTGGCCGAAGGCAACGCCTGGTTTCAGCTTTACTTCAGCGGCGACGGATCAGGCACGTTCAAGCTTGTAGAAAGGGCAAAGTCGGCCGGCTATCAGACGTTGGTGCTTACCGTTGACGTGCCCGAAGTGGGTCGTCGCCCGCGCGAGTTGCGGCATGGCTTCAAAATGCCCTTCAAGATCGGCCCCCGCCAGTTCGTCGATTTTGCCCTGCATCCGCGTTGGTCTCTCACATCCCTGGCTGCGGGCAAACCACAGATGGCAAATTTCGAAATGGAGGGTTTTGAGTTCGACCGAACCGAAAGCCGAGCGCGGGCAACATGGGAAACGCTGGCGCGTTTGCGGGAGGTTTGGCCCGGTAATCTCGTGGTCAAGGGCGTGCTTGATTGTGATGACGCCGTGCGTCTCAAGAACGATGGCGTCGATGCGATCCAGATCTCTAGCCACGGCGCACGACAACTTGAGAGCGCGCCATCTCCAATTGAAGCACTGGCCCAGATCCGCGATGCAGTAGGCGCAGACTATCCACTGTTCTATGACTCCGGATTGCGTTCAGGCGAAGACGTCTTGAAAGCCCTGTCCTTAGGTGCGGATTTCACATTATTGGGGCGCATTCTACAATTTGCCATCGCTGCTGCGGGAGAAGCAGGTCTTAACCAACTTTGGAGCGTCCTCACCGACGAGCTGAGCATCGGATTGGGACAAATGGGCTGCAGAGCGATTACTGATGTCCGCAAATAGGTAACCAGGAACGGCGAACTTCTTCTCGAAGAACCGAAGAGAGATTGTTTGTTTCGGCTAACCGGATCACAGCACTCCAGTAGCTCGAGCAAGGGAGGTGAACCAAATTCTTCGCCCCAGTTGCTTTCGTCCCAAACATCACGCATGACCTTACTCAAGATAGATCGGCCCCGGCATAATTCACACAATTGAGCTCACCTGAGCTGACTTAGGCGCGTCTGCATGAGATAGTAAGTGTGGCAAGACCGCGGTGTTCATGGCCGGGTTCCCAATTCGGCTCTTCTTCAAGCGTAATCTTGGAAAACTGAGCGACAAGTTCTACTAGAGCGGCCGACATTTCCATGCGCGCAAGTTGCGAGCCCGGGCAGGCATGCATACCGGCTCCAAATGAAAAGCTACGCGGACGTGATGATCGCGAGATATCGAAGAGATGAGGATCCTCTACGGCTTCGGGGTCACGGTTTGCGCCCGGGACTAATGCATAGGCCACGTCGCCTTCGCGGAATGACAGTCCTTTATACTCAAAGTCTTCTGTAGCCTGATGTGGGATGGCCCAGGGCAGAGGTGAATACCGCATCCCCTCATCGACGGCGCGAAGCGCGAGCCCACTATCGCCGCTTAACTTTTCCAACTCAGAAGGGTTTTGCAAAAGCAGCAGCAATATAAGCGGCAATTGCGTGCGGGTGGTATCAACACCGGCTGACGCCAGCTCGGCCGCAAGGTAGACTATCTCGTCTTCACTCATCCGATCACCATCGATTTCAGCGAGGATCAATTCGCTGAAGAGGTCATCGCCGGGAGCTTTCCTTCGTTCGGCAAGCAGTTTCCGCAGGTACTCATGGACTTTTCTGTTTGCGTCTTCGACCTCGGCAATTCCGACACCGGTCTGCAAGGCATCGAGTTTGCGCCCGCCCACCTTGATCCAGTCGTTCAGGCCTTCAACGCCATCGTAAGGCACACCAAACATGGGCCCAAGCACTCTACCGGGCAGGGGATCAGCAAATTGGTTACAGAAATCAACAGGTTCATTTTCAGGGAGGTTCGCGGCCAGTTCGCGGACGATCTCAGAGATTGCCTCGCGCATGCCTTCCACAATTCGATCCCGGAGCGCGATCTTTACGAGACGTGATAGTCGCGCATGCTCGCTCCCATGCATGTTGAGAAGTTCGTGGTTGATGGCTTTGGCGAGGTAGGGGCTCTTTGTGTCATCAATGCCTTCAAAGTGAAACCGGAACGTGCGGCATTTGAAAATCTCTTGCACATCTTCCTGATTGTAGAAAATGCGTCCGCCATCGGGTGTTAGAGCATAGAACGCTTGCTCCCTGAGTTTTTCGATTGTCCCGTAACGATCTTCTTTGAATTCATCCGCATTCAAAGCGATTGTAACTGGCGATTGAGGCATGGCGCTTCTCCCTGTTTTTTGAGTTTTGCTCTGCCAGCTTAGGGTGTGGCGCAGCCTTCCGCTTTCACTCAAAAGAGCCCCCTGAAAGAATTCCGGGGGGGGCTCTCGTTTTGTGTGTTTCAGCGCGCGAGTTCGTAGCGTGTCATCGACATGGTGTTGGCGTCGATCATGCTCATGAACTTCTCGGCTGCTGGCGCAGAGGCAAAGCTGTCCATGGATGCTTGCGCCGCCTCCGCGCTTTCCCAATTGACGACAACCGCCCATTTGCCGTCTGCGAAGGCAGCTTGCCGGGAGATGAAGCCAGGCTGTTTACTGACGTACTCGTCCTCAATGGCCTTGTCGACCGGTTCGAACGCTTGAGCTGAAACACCTTCGGCGAGGTTCATTGTCACAATCTCGATTACACCAGTTTCTTGAGCCATAGCTGTGCCTCCTAGCATCATCATCAGGGTGATCAGGAATGCTCTCATGTTCGCCCCCGATCAAAACTTGCCGTTGTCATGAGCCATTTCCGCAGGGATATCTGCGATCACGTCCCAATGCTCAACGATTTTGCCGTTTTCGACGCGGAACAGGTCATAGAAGGCCGTCGGCTTGTCGGCAAACGTGCCCTCAGAGGCGGTGAAGACAAAGTTGCCCTCGGCCACAACAATGTGGACTTCCGAGTATATCATCTGGATGCCTTGCTCGGCCATGCCAGCGAGTGCCGCACCCAAACCGTCCAGGCCGTCAGCAATGTTGCTGTTGTGCTGGATATAGG
>NZ_JBQFXS010000017.1:0-70073 GCF_056541025.1 Ruegeria sp. AK4 | reverse complement strand
GTCATTGGGTGGCTCCTTTCCTAGCAGTCCAAGACAACTGCAGTATGGCGCATCGCGACGCCGGTGGAGCAGGAGCCACCCACTCCATCCGCAATGGGCCGACTGTGATTGGGATAAACTATACGTGCGTGCCTGTTTTTTAGTTCCGGAAGAACCGAAATGCACTCGTTCCGGCATCCCAAAGGTCCAGAAACCGCGCATAGTAGTGCTCACGCGCGATAATGGGTCTGTAGCTGGCATCAGCAAGTTCCGCCTCGAGCGTGCCGATCAGGCGTAAAAGGCGTCGGCGGTGGATGCCAAGGTGGCATTGCACCGGATCGGCCAACATACCTGCGAACGCAGCTATAACCGACCCGATCATGACAAGCCCGGCAACCGTGGCGGTGATCAGGCCAGGTGATGCTCCCGCCGGAAATACGCCGTACCACATCCCTCCAATTGTTTGGCCCAGTGGAAATTCCGCGATCGCTGTGGACCTTGCCATGGCTTCGGCAATACCCGGTGCCATTGACAGCGCACCTGGCGTTATCGCCTGAAAGACTAGAGCACCGATACCAAGCATGCAGACTACAGTGGTCATTTCAGCCACGGCGAACCGTGTTCCCACGTATTCAGAAATTGCGCATGCAATTCGATGGCCAAGAGCCTCGGCATCTGCTGTGTTCTTGCGTTTGCGTATCATTTCACGGAATTCGGGCGCTGCAAGCACCGTTTGCGACAACGCATCAGAATCGTATGCCACTGGCAGCTGCAGCAGATCGGTTACTATGCAGGCCTCTACCCTACGAGCCACGGTAGTGCGCAGCAAGATGCGTCGTGAAGCCAATAAGTCCGCGCCTGCGCTCCATCCAATACGACAGAATAGGAACGACGCGATGCGCGTCAGTACATATGCCGGTGACAGCATCACATTTATTGGGGCTCGAATAATGTCCAAGCCGAGCGCTGATCGATGTAGGCTAAGTGTTCCGGGCCAAGTGAAATGTCTCGCAATAAACTCATCAACTTTCGCCCGTCGGTCTGCGAAGTAGTCACGGTGCTTCGATGATGAAGCTATGTCGGATGCAATGGTGGGGGTTGATGATGAAAACATGGCAGTTACCCTGCATATCCCTCACACTGAGCAACGAAGAAGCGCTTTCCTTACTGCTTCTTGTATTGGAGCGCTTGCTTCCGAGCTATTAGTTACATCTCACGTTAGCACATAGTTGCTGCAAGGCGTTGGCGAGGTTTCACATTGGAGCGTCCACGTTCTGTTTTCAACGCGTCAGTAACAGTGTTCCTTCGAAAGTTTCGCGGCTATGGCCAGATCAATCGCGGCGCGAGAACCTGACTGTGCACTTTGTGCGTTTCTGGCGGAGAACCACCAATGTTGAGATTGTTGCGGTACCGAGCAATCCTAAAGCTTCCAAACCCGGCTGGCATGAGGAACTGATCCCTAAGCAATATTGGTGGTTCCCTTTTTGCTCAAGAGCTCGAAATTGAGTTCCTTTGCCCCACAGATTCGCGACGGACCAGAGCTGCTTCTTCGAGATAGCCGCACCTAGGGGCGTCCAGATTTTGTATATGGTCTAAGAGCAGGTTTGCCAGTTCGGCACCAGACTTTCGGTAGTCGACCGAATAACTCGTCAATCCAGGGGAGAAGCAATCAATCAAAGTATGATTTCCGAACCCAATTACCGAGACTTGTTCACCAACTGAAATCCCGAGTTCTCGGCACGCTGCATACACCCCAAAGGCAACAGTATCACTTTCACACAAAAAAGCTGTCGGGGGGTTGCTCGACGACAGCAGGACTTGAGCAAACTGTTTGGCATCTTGCACGCTTGAACTGTTATTACTCTGAAACCCTGGTACTATGGCCAAATCAGATTGGCTCATCGACCGATGAAAGCTGTGTAACCAATGATCGGGATCAATGTTGCTCTTATTGAGCCCGACAAACGCAATTCTGGTATGTCCGCTGTCTTTAAGAATAGACACAGAGTTTGCGATGCAACCATCGATATCGACATCGCAATACAGGCTGCTTAAACCGTCGACATGGCCATAGGTGACAAAAGGCATCCCATATTCGGATAACATTTCAATGCGTGAATCGTTAGTCGCCGGAGTGGGTATGATGCAACCATCGACGCGTTTTTCTTGAATGATCAGGCGCTGAATTTCTGAAAGCCTATCAAGACCGTTCGTCGAACAAACAGTCAATGTCCAATCTTTGGACAGGAGCTCGTTGCTAATCCCTTCAATCAATTCAAGTGTTGCTAGTGCATTCGCTTCCTCATACCCCTGCGGCAAAATAATGGCTGCAGACTGGCTCGTACCTGTCTTAATGGATCTGGCGATTGCTGACGGATGGTAGCCAAGTTTTTTCGCGGCATCTTGCACTCTTTGCTTTGTTTCCGCAGATATGTCGGAATAGCCGGAAAGCGCTCGCGAGACGGTGCTCTTAGAAAGCCCGGTATGTTCGGACAGGTCTGCAAGGGTTGTTACCCTTGGGCCAACCTTTCTTGAATGCTTTTTCTTGTTTCCATCCGACATAAGGCTGTTCGATAACTACGGGGTAAAAGATGTCGAGATGCCAGGGTGCAACGCATATTAGTCCTTCGTTCCACGCGCTGGACGAGTATCGACCTGCTGCTGTAACATTCTGAGCTGAAACACTTTTAAGGGTTGGACACGGCTCCTGAAGTTTCTCGCACTTTCAACGTTGCAGAGTATTCGAGATGCCGAACAGGGAGGTTTGGTGTTCTCAGTCGGTCCAACAGGACCTCGGCCAATCGCGTGCCCAGCATTTTTGGGTTGATCGCCATCGTGGTGAGGCCGGGGGTCGCGATACCGGCATCCTCAATGTCATCGAAACCCACGACGGAAAAATCATGTCCCGGCGCTAGCCCGGATCGGATCAGTCCAAGGCAGGCTCCAAGCGCTACAACATCACCATTGCAAACGATGCTCGTCACCTCAGGATGCTGCTTTCGGAGTGCTGCTATTGCATCAAAGCCAGCGCGTTTGTTGTCGTCACAGGGCCAAATAATCGGTTGCACGCCATCCAACGGCTTTAAAGCGTCCAAGTATCCTGCTATACGCTCCTCGCGCACGGATGTTTGCTCGGTTCCGCCAAAATAGGCGATGTGCCTGTGCCCTAAATCGATCAAATGCTGTGTCGCCTGAATCAGAGCTTCGGTGTTTAGAACGCCGACATAGTCAAGAGACTTCGACACTTTCCGCATAAAGGTGACAGTGGGCACGTTATGAGCATTTATGAGCTCCAACGAGTCTTCTTTTGTTTCGAGTGCCGGAACCCAGATCAATCCCCCGCGACCAAATCGGATGCAGGCTTCCATGAGGCGGTCCTGGCGCTGAAGATCGCCTTGCGCATCGAGGATCGAAACCATGAAGCCTTCGGACTCAAGAAGGTCAACGGCGCTGCTGACAACTTCCGAGTTAAATGGGTTCGCCAGCTTATTCAACATAAAGCCGACTTCGCGATTTTCGCCTGATCGCATAGTGGCTGCTGCGTGATTTGGGACGTATCGCAATCGCTTTGCGGCGTTCAGGACTTTCTGCCGCGTTTGCTCTGAAATTCGCCCAGTGTCGCGCATGACCTGACTGACGGTGGGGACCGATACGCCCGCTTCTTTGGCAACGCTAGATAGGGTGGGCTTTTTCATCATGGCAGCTGTTTTTAGATATAACGTTCTTCTAAATTTGCAGGGGACTCAAAAAAATATCAAGTAAAATATAAAAAACACAAAATGGCCTCGGGCTTGACTCCTGATATAACGTTGTATCATAGTGCTTCCATTCGCCATAGGCTAATCCAAGTTCGTCGGCGAGGGAGGGAGGTTGCCAGTTGTCGGTCAACCTCAGGCATAACGGAGGAAAACATGTCTATTCATTCGAAACTGGCGGGTGCCGTATCCGGTGTTGCCATGCTTGTCGGCGCCGCTGCCGCACAAGCGGAAACTCTGTTCTGGTCAACGCAGGCCCGACCTGCTGAAGAAGCTCAGGCGATGCGGACCGAGGTCCTTGGAGGCTTTAATGGCGAAGTTGATTACCAGCCGAACGAAGATGGGCCGTGGCTGACACGTCTGCAAGCCGAACTGCAAGCTGGTTCGGGCAGCATTGATTTGCTGGGGTCCTTGCATGGTAACTTCTCGGCGATGAACCCCGAAGACCTGATGGATCTCGGCGAACTGGGCGTCACGTCGGCCTCAGACACATTTAACGATCTGGCCAAGCTTGGAACTGACAGCCTTCACTACATGCCATGGATGCAAGCGAGCTACATCATGGCCGCGAACACTGAAGCGCTGCAGTACCTGCCCGACGGTGCAGATATCAATGCGTTGACCTATGACCAGTTGATCGCCTGGGCGGCCAATGTTGAAGAAGCGACCGGCCAGAAGAAATTCGGCTTTCCTGCGGGTCCCAAGGGGCTGAAGCACCGGTTCTTCCAGGGCTACCTCTATCCGTCCTACACAGATGGTGTTGTGCGTACTTTTGCGTCGCCGGAGGCCGTGACGGCATGGGAGAAATTCAAAGAGCTGTGGAGCCATACAAACCCTGCATCGACCAACTTCTCTTTCATGCAGGAACAGCTGTTGAACGGCGATGCCTGGATCGTTTTCGATCATACCTCGCGTTTGGCGCAGGCCTTCAATGAGCGCCCTGACGACTTCGTCGCCTTCCCGGCACCTGCGGGTCCGACTGGTCGTGGTTTCATGCCTGTTCTGGCTGGTGTTGCCATCCCGCGTACCGCACCGGACGCCGAAAGCGCGAAAGCTCTGGTGACTTATCTGATGCAGCCCGAAACACAAATTGCGACGCTGAAGGCCACAAATTTCTTCCCCGTGGTTGAAGTAGAATTGCCGGACGACCTGCCGCCTTCGGTCAAGGCCGCAGGAGAAGCGGTCGCCACAATGAGCGGATCGGCAGACGCCAATCCTGGACTGCTGCCTGCCGGTTTGGGCAGCATGGGTGGTGATTTCAACCGTGTCTATGTGGACACGTTCGAGCGCATTGTATTGGCGGGGCAACCCATCGAGCAGGTTCTGGATGATCAAAAGAAACAGCTCGAAAAGATCATGAACGAAACTGGCGCTCCCTGCTGGGCTCCTGATGCGCCTTCAGACGGCCCATGTCCCGTCGAATAAGTCCAAACAAATATGTGGGCCGCTTTGCCGGCGGCCCGTTTCCCAGCATTTTCTTAATTTAAAGGAGCGGTCCGATGGAAGCGCGGCTATTGCCATACTTTCTGATCCTCCCGGTGACCCTGTTTCTCTGTCTGTTTTTCCTCTACCCGTTTGTGCTGGTTGCGCAGGAGGCGTTTGGAACAGAGAACGGTTTCTCACTGGATAACTTTCGCGAGGTTGTGAGCTACTGGAAGTTCCCGATCTCGATGAAGAATACATTCCTTCTGGCCGCTGCTGTCGTGCCGATCCAGCTGGCACTGTCCCTTCTGATGGCCACGATGGTCACGAAGATGCAAAAGGGCCGCGATCTGGTTCTATATATTTGGACAATTCCGCTTGGCATATCTGACCTTGCTGCCGGTATCATCTGGCTGGCGATCTTCGAGCAATCGGGTTTCCTGAACTCGATGATGGTAGGACTTGGTGTCACGGACCAACCTGTAAGCTTGCTTAGCTATCAATCCCCGTGGATTGTCTTCCTGGCGATCATGCTGGCCGAGATTTGGCGTGCGACCGCGATCATGCTTGTGATCCTGGTGGCGGGCATCGGATTGATCCCCAAAGAATATTATGAGGCCGCCGATGTGTTTGGAGCCTCTCGGTGGAAGCAATTCACCCGGATCACCCTGCCAATGTTGCGTCCATCGCTGCAAACAGCATTGATCCTGCGCGTCATTCTGGCTTTTGAAGTCTTTGCTGTGGTCGCAGCGCTCGGTGGCACGCTCTTCCCAGTGCTCATGGGCGAAATCTATGCCTACCAATTTGACCTGCAAAATGGCGGCGGAGCAGCTGCACTGGCGATCATCGTTCTGATCATCTCGATCGTCTTTACTCTGCTCATCATGCGCGCACTGCGTGTCCCGAAAGGAGCAACGATATGACCGCTGTAGCTGATGTTGTAGCCCCTGACGCCCGAAAGGCGGGCAGGGGGATCTACCGGGCCGGAGTGATATTGCTGTGTGCCTGGGTGATCGTACCTCTCTACCTGTTGTTCGTGAACACGATGTCTTCGCCGGAAACGGTGAACAGCTTCCCGAAGAGCTTCATTCCGGAGTTCAATATGGGATCCATAAACTTCTTCATGGGGTTCCAGGGGATGCTGATGGCTTTGTGGAACTCGGTGGTAGTTGCTGTGCTGACGATGGTGATGTCAATCACCATCGGAGCGCCGGCAGGTTACGCTCTCTCTCGGTTTGAATTTCGAGGGAAAGAGCTGTTCCGGTTGCTGATCTTGCTGACGCGGGCTTTCCCGCTTCCGCTTCTGGCGCTTCCACTTGCGGTTCTCTTTATACGCACAGGGCTGGATGACACGGCCTTTGGCCTGTCTCTTGTGCACACGACCCTGGCGATTCCGTTCGCGGTGCTGATCACTTTCTCGCTCTTCTCGGGCATTCCGTTGGAACTGGAGGAAGCAGCCTGGACTTTGGGCTGCACGCGCCTGACCGCATTTACCAAGGTGATCCTACCTCTAGTGTTACCTGGGATCACGGCCTCGGCGATCTTCGCCTTCGTGATTTCGTGGAACGAAGTGTTCGCGGCGGCCGTGCTGACCATCGAGAACCGGACGCTTCCCGCGTTCCTATTGCAGACATTGGGCGAAGCTCCGTTGCACCTGAAATTCGCAGGCGGCTTCATCCTCGTGGTGCCTGCACTGATCTTCATCTTCGCTGTGCGCAAATATCTCTTTGCCATGTGGGGCATCGCCAACCGCTGAGCGGTGGCTGAAAGGAAACTGTTATGGCTGAAATACAGATCAAAAACGTCGCCAAGAGCTTTGGGTCTTACCAAGCTCTGCACGACATCAACCTGACCATCGCAGACCAGGAATTTATGGTCCTTCTGGGGGCTTCTGGCTGTGGTAAGTCTACACTCTTGCGTATCATCGCCGGACTTGAGACGGCTACAACCGGTGAAGTCTGGATCGGAGGGCGTCGTGTGGATCACCTATCGCCCAAGGATCGCGGCATTTCGATGGTGTTCCAGAACTATGCGGTCTTTCCACACCTGACGGTGTTCGAGAACATTGGCTTTGGACTGCGGATGCAAAAATTGCCCGATGACGAAGTTAAACGCCGCGTCGAGCGTACGGCAGGGTTGATGCATATCGAGCAGCTCTTGAAGCGCTATTCGGGTGAGCTGTCAGGTGGTCAGCGCCAACGGGTCGCAGTTGCCCGTGCATTGGCAATGGAGCCGGACGTAATCCTGATGGACGAACCGCTTTCGAACCTGGACGCACTGTTGCGGATGGAAATGCGGGCTGAGCTAAAGGGCGTTTTGGCCGAAAGCAAAACCACCGCCATCTATGTGACCCACGACCAAGTCGAAGCCATGTCCATGGCCGACCGGATCAGCGTCATGCATCAGGGCAAAATCGTTCAGGCAGCCTCGCCCATCGAGGTTTACAGGGATCCAGCGGCCGAGTTTGTGGCCAGTTTTATCGGCAACCCGCCGATGAATTTCCTCCCCGCTGAAGCTGCGGGCTCTGGTCGCTGGACCGTCGCAGGGCAAAACTTTGACGGCCCGGCAAGTGGCAAAGATCTGAAATGGGCCATTCGCCCGGAAGATCTGCGCGTTGCTGATGCGGGCTTTGGTGCGCGCGCTAAGGTCGTTGAGCCTTTGGGCGCACATTTGCTGGTGACTTGTGATGTCGACGGGCACCAGTTCCGCGCTGTATTGGACAGTGAACTCAACGTGAAGCCGGGCGACGTAATTACACTGGCACCCCAAGAAGGCAGGGGACGTTGGTTTGACCCGGAAACCACTCTGGCCGTCGCCTAAGGGAGAAGCAGGATGAGCCAAGCGCTGATTGATCGGGCCCGTGACATTATGGAAGGAAATGACCGGGGCAGCTATACTGTGCCAACCCACGGTCTCTATCCGTTCCAATGGAACTGGGACAGCGCCTTGTCTGCGCTTGGATTTTCGCATTTTGACATGGACCGGGCCTGGGTCGAAGTCGAGACTCTCATGGCGCATCAGTGGGATGACGGTATGGTGCCCCATATCGTTTTCCACGAACCTGATGACGGGTATTTTCCCGGTCCCGATGTCTGGCAAACCGGCCAAGTCGTACCCACGACCGGGATCACTCAGCCAGCGGTCGCTGGCTTGGCTTTACGCAAGCTTTACGACCGCTCTGATGACAAAGCTGTCGCGCGTGCGCGTCTGGGCAGGCTCTTACCGAAAGTCCATGCATGGCATCAGTGGTTTTATCGCAACCGTGATCCCGAAGGCACTGGGCTGGTGGCGATCCTGCACCCATGGGAGTCTGGTCGGGACAATTCTGTAGATTGGGACGAGGGGTTGGAGGCCGTGCCAACTGAGGGCGTAACCCCTTTTACCCGGCGCGATACGGCACACGCCAATCCCGAACACCGCCCGACTGATGATCAGTATCAAAGGTATATCTGGTTGGTTGAGCACTTCCGCGAATTGGGATGGGACAATGCGAAACTGCATGACGCCTCACCATTCCGACTGGTTGACCCGGGCTTTAACGCCATCCTGATAAGGTCCTGCGACGATGTCGCTGAATTGGCCGAAATCTTGGGCATTCCGTCGATGGCTTCCGAAGCCCGTAATATGGCTGCCAAGGGCCGCGCAACGCTGGAAAACTTATGGAATCCAACGCTTGGGCAATATTCGTGTTACAACCGTGCCGCGAGTAGATTGCAGGACACGCCAACGGTCGGTGGCTTACTTGCGGCAATTGCGCACGTGCCCAACGGACGCGCCGAAGCGCTGGCTCAAAGGATCGAATTGTTGGCCGAGCGATGCGATTATCTGGTGCCCAGTCACGATCCGGCGGATGACGCCTTTGACAGCAAACGCTATTGGCGTGGGCCAACATGGTTGGTCGTGAATTATTTGATCGCGGAAGGTCTGGCCCGGTCGGGACAGAACGCTATGGCGCAGCGCATCCTGGCTGACAGCTTGCGCCTCATCGAGAAAAGCGGCTTTGCGGAATACTATGATCCAGTCAGTGGGGAGCCATGTGGCGGCGGAGACTTTACCTGGACGGCTGCAATGGTAATCGAAATCCTCAAGGCTCAAAAAGTGGCTGCATGAAACGCTCACGTATCAACGAGGTTATGGCGTACGCAGACGACGTAATTCGCTCTCACGGTTTCACGTTACCACCTTTCGCTTATTGGACACCCGAGGAGTTCAAGGCACGTGAACGTGACGTCCGTCACGTGATCGACGCGCGTTACGGCTGGGATATCACCGACTATGGTGCCGGTGACTTTGATAGGATGGGCCTGTTTCTTTTCACGCTGCGCAACGGTCTACAGAGTGATTTGGCCAAAGGCGGCGGCATGTGCTACGCCGAGAAGCTCCTGATTTCACGGCAGGATCAGCTGTCGCCAATGCACACGCATGTTCTAAAGGCCGAAGATATCATCAACCGCGGCGGCGCGACGCTGGTCGTTGAACTCTTCGGCTCGGACGACGCGGGCGGTTTTGCAGAAGACCGCGGTGGAGTGGTCTGGTTGGACGGCATCCGCCACAACTTTGGTCCGGGTGAGAAACTGCGCCTGGCGCCCGGTGAAAGCGTCACTTTACGCCCTGGCGATTGGCACGCGTTCTGGGGCGAAGGCGGGGACGTTCTGATCGGTGAGGTCTCGACCGTCAATGACGATGAAACAGACAATGTCTTTCGTGAGCCCATTGGACGTTTCTCTGAGGTTGAGGAGGATACTTTTCCAACACATCTTTTGGTCAGCGACTACTCAAAATGGTTTGGCTGATTGATGAAACCGATAGTGACGATCTGGCGCTGGAATTGGAAAGTTCCTTATTGAACGATCTGAGCCGCCAGCAGTCGCAAGGTGTCAACAGTACAATTGAACTTGTCTGCCAAAAGGATGGAGTTCTGAAAGGCGGGCTTTTGGGTACAACATCTTACGGTTGGTTCTTGCTAAAAGTACTTTGGGTGGCCCCACCAATTCGGCGTCAGGGGCTGGCAAGAGCCCTGTTCGACCGCGCTTGTACTTTGGCCAGGGCAAGAGGCTGTCATAGCGTCTGGCTCGATACCTCAAACCCTAAGGCCCGACAGGTCTATCTTCGTTGGGGATTTGTACAGTTTGGCCATCTGGAAAACGGGCCGGATAAGACGCCTCCAGAGCACTGTCGTTGGTTTTTGCAACGTTTAATTATTTGACCCTCCGTGCGAAGCCTAAGAGTGCATTATCGGCTACTCACAACGGATTTGCTGCAGAGTTTAGTTGAGGTGTGTCACTCCGCGGTTGCAAAGCGCATACAACAGTTATTCGAAAGGGAAACACCGAGGCAGGTTTTGTCCGCAGACCGTTGGTTCGCCAGACACCCATGTTTGCAGCTGCGGCGAATGGCGGCTTTGGCGGGCGCATTGCAGCGATCTCGGATTTTGCTCAATGGCAGGTTTGGGCCGTTCGCTTCTGATGACAATGGCGACCCCGACGGAGGATCCTGAGCCGCGCATAACAGGACCGAATTTGAGCTTGGTCTAGAAATATGACTCTGAAGAGAGCCATACTCGCCGTCATCTTTCGGAATTGAAGAGCCTGAATGGTGCTATTCTCACCTTTGACAGTATGCACTTCAAATTGCAGGGTCAGTTCGTAGGCGTTTTAGCAACGGAAAGTTTGTCATGATCGCGGCTGTCTTGAGCGCTAGGATACGTTTTGCCTGTCTTCTGCCAATATCACTCTTCCTTTGCTTTTGCGCATCGAACGCAGCGTCGCAGTCTTTTGTACCCGAGGTACTTCTCACTCAAGAGGTCGTCCAGCGGCTTAAGGCTCAGCGGCACACTGATGCAAAGTTTGATTTGAAGTACAAAGAGCTAATTAAAGAGGCGAATGCGCACCTCAGATCACCTACGATCGTCGACATACTTCAAAAAGAGCAAGGCGAGATACATCAGGCTTTTGCGGGTTTTGGTGAAAGGCCTGTTGAACGCCTGACGACATTGGCCATGGCGTGGCGTTTGACGGGTGACAAACGCTATGCCGAGCGAACCCGGATGGAGCTACTACAACTTTCCAACTTGGACAACTGGCACCCTGAGAATTTTCTGGGTCTTAGCAGGGTCGCATTGGCTGTCTCCATTGGGTATAGCTGGATAAACGAGTCCCTCAATCCCCAAGATCGTCAAGCCATTGAGACCGCGTTGATCGAAAAGGCATTGAAGCAAGCCGACAAGATCTATGATCTGGACGGGCTATATTTCGATCACGGCTGGGTAGAGCCGCAACGTTGGGTCGATCCAACGTCAATTCCCGAAATTTTACCTGATGGAACCGGAACTGCAGACATCACGTGGCCCGTCGCATCATTCAACTGGAATGTTGTATGCAATGCCGGAATGATCGTCGCAGCTTTGGTTGTTTCTAAAGCAGATCCCGACTTGGCCAGTCGTACTATACAACGCGCTCAAGGCTCTATTCGCAATGGGGTTTCCGTGTTTGCGCCGGACGGAGCATGGTCGGAAGGGCCAATGTACGGTGCTTTGGCGGCCCGAGACATGGCGATAACAATCGAGGCTCTGTATTCAGTTCTTGGCCATGACTTTGGGCTTTCAAATTCGGTCGGATTGGAGAGCTTTGGGGAGTTCATTATCCATTCCACAGGACCGACAGGAATGCTCTTCAACTTTGGTGATAGCAACACAAATACTGATCTGGTTGCGCTTTCTTGGCTGGCGTCATACTTTGGCCGACCAGGCTATGACGTTCAGGTTCTCGGCACTGTGCCGTCGTCCCATCCGGCTTTGGAATTGCTTTGGTGGAAACGCTTTGCGCTTGAAGCAAAACGTGTTCGTCAAACCGCCTATTGGGCGGGTGGGCTTGGTATCGTGACAATACGATCCGCTTGGGACGACCCAAGAGCTACGTTCGTAGGGCTTAAAGCCGGACCGCTCCGCAGTCATCACAACAATTTGGACGCAGGAACATTTGTTCTGGAGGCCAATGGCGTGCGGTGGGCTGTGGACTTGGGGATCGGAAACTACCAGCTACCGGGGTATTTTACCGATAAACGTTTTGACTACTACCGCACGGCTACGATCGGGCAGAACACCTTGACTTTTGGAGCGACTAATCAATCTTCAACCGGTCGAGCGCAAATCGAGGAGTTTGGCCAGTTTCCCGGGTTCAACTTCACCATCGCTGATCTTTCTGATGCGTACGAAAAATCTAAAAACACGATTATGCGTGGAATAGCTTTGGTGGATGATACAACTGTGCTGGTTCAAGATGAATTCACAAGCAACATGAAAGGCCGGGTTGCTTGGACGATGCATACGGAAGCGGACGTGTCTATTGACGGATCGCTTGCTACGCTCCGCCAAAACGGCCAAAGGATGCGTGTGCGCATTCTGTCTCCGAAGGCAGCAAAGTTTGTTCTGCGCTCGGCAAACCCATGCGAAACCGAATACAATTCAGACTGTAAGGATCAGAATCCGAACTCAGGCATCAAAAGGTTGATGGTTGACGTGAACCCGGATGATATGACCGGTACGCAAACCATTGCCATTGCTTTTGAGAGCAATGAGCAGTCACGAGATTTGAGGGTTCTTCCACTACTGGAATGGAGCTTGGCAGCCAGCCTAACGCAAGAGATCCAAGAACAATAAAACTAAATTTTGACTAATAATGACCAGCCGGAGCAAAAACTTTCTGGCTTCCATCCCTTTCGCCAACAGAACTCAAATGGCGTGAAACTTCAGTTCCAGTTTAGAACACAAACAATAGAGTGGTTGCGATGTCCACTTTGCGTAAGCTGCAATGCGGCGAAGACATACTGGCCAAAGGTCCGGTCGGGGCCGTCAAGGTCAAACCAATTCTCCAACTAGGAAGTAACACGCCGCGAACATTACTGAACGGGGCCGCCTGTTATGCCAAAACGATCTACAACGCGGTCTAGCGTATGGCGACAATGCGCGACGTCTTTTGCGGCGCTAGCTTTCATTCGCAGTAAGCCTGCCATGCGGCGGGGCAGAGGATACCAGCGGTCTAGATCAAGCCCGCAACGATCCAAGAGCATGAGCGGCAGGGTTTGCACGGCGACCACTTGGTTCATGTAGGCCTGTGCCGCAGATGCCCCGACCCAGGCATTGCGGTTTTCCCGAAACAGCGCTTCCAGATCAAGCGTATAGAATCCGTGGCCTCGGAGTTGGTTTCGATAGAGCAGATGCGTCGCGAAGAACCCTGAAACGCTTGTAAGGAAATGCAATGCGTTGCGTGCGTTGATCGACAAAATGCAATTGTTTGGCGACACAAGTGGCTTCGCATCGGCCAATGTCTGAGCGCGGAAAAAGCTGCCGGTGCAATTCACAAAAATACAGCCTTCCTGAACCGTAAGAGTCTCGCCACCGCGTAATCTCATTTCGGGGCCCGTCGATGTATCCACGACATCCGTCAGATAATCACAGTGAATTGCTTCTACGCCGTTTTGGATCCTTTCGTGCTCATCTTCAGACTGCAGTCCGTAAAGAAACACGCCGTTTTTTGTCTGCGGATCCGTCGAATGCTCCGCGCGCAGGTGGGCAAGCGTGTGATCTTCGTTTTCTCCGTCGAAATGTAGTGCAACATCGCGAAAAAGACGCGACACCAATTCACCGGACGTCCATCGCTTGAGACCGGTCGGGATGTACTTTGTCCGGTTGATGAAGTTCGTTCCCCGCCCATTGATCAGCGTGACGTTCCGATCGGGATCTTCGGCAAGTACCGCCAGAATCGTGTCCATCCCGGTCTTGCCGCCACCGATCACATGGACCTGCGCCCCGGGATGAACGGCCAATGTTCTACGCAGGTCCTGCGGAATGATCGAGACCACGTTCCGGCTGGAAAGCGACAAGGGTTCTGCCAGAGCGTAGTTCAGGCCCGGCGCATGTATCGCCCTGTTCGCACGTACGGTCTCTTTGCCTGCTTCAGCGCCTGCCGGGTGGTAGTCTATCTCTGCTACGGGCCCCTGGGCTGTAGCTACCTCTTCGCACCGGCTTACGGTCTGGCCGAACTCGGTGGTCAAAGAAACGCGTTCACGAACCAAGGTCAGAGCGCCGATCAGATGATCCCGCACCTCATCCCGCGCGGCCAGATAGTGACGTGGCTTACGCCAGTTCCATTTCAGGTTCCCCACCGTGAACATCGGATGCGGTTGATGCAAGCGCACGTAGTCATAGGCCGTGTTCCACATGCCGCCCGCCTTGTCCTTTTCGTCAAGCAAAAGAACCCGCGCTGTCTTGGGAAGATACTCACACGCTGCGTTGAGAGCGTTCAGACCTGCGATTCCGGCACCGACGACCACAAGGTCATAGTCCGTGTTCGATGCAGAAATTTCGGTATCAACGCGATCCTGATCGAGCATATGTGCCCCTAATGTTTCCCCAACGTCATCTTGCCGGATCAGATCTGACATGTCTCGGGTAATTTTGCCCACGCGATCGGGAACAACCCAAACATCGGACAAGTTGGCGCGCGCAGAGGAGGCGATGGCTGCATCGTGGGGGAAGCACGAATCGCAGGCGCTTGCATTCACGCATTCGAGTGTGTTCACTTTCTTAGCCGTTTCAAAGGAACGATGTTATGAAGCTTTTTATCCATGGAGTGCCGGATACAGGTTACATGTGGGGCCCTCTGGTCGAGGCCCTCGGCTTGGCCGAGGAAGAGTTCCTCGCGCCCACGCTACCTGGCTTTGATGGGGCGACACCAAGCGGGTTTGCCGCGACCAAGGATGCATACCTTGCTTGGGTGAGCCAGACATTGGAAGACACCGCAGCTGCACATGGACCGGTTGACATCGTGGGTCACGACTGGGGAGCGCCTCTGAGCGCCATGGCAGCGCAAATGAACCCAGAGGCGGTAAGGACCTGGACTGTCGTGAACGCGGTGCCGGAACCCAGCTACGAGTGGCATTCCCTGGCCCGGAAATGGCAAACGCCGATTTTGGGCGAGCTCTTCATGGCACTTGGCAGCACGAAGAAATTCCATCAGCAACTTATTGCTGCGGGCATGCCTGTAACCATTGCTGATCACGAAGCCCCGCGTATCGACAACCACATGAAACGCGCCATTCTAAAGCTCTACCGTTCCGCAAAAAACCCGGCAGAGTGGTCGGCAGATTTTTCAGGTATAGCTGATCGAGGATTGGTCATGTGGGGCGCTGATGATCCATTTGTACCGATCAAGTATGCAAAGAGGTTTTGCAATCGTTGGAGTATCTCTTTGGCCGATGAAGAAGGTGTTGGGCATTGGAGCATATGTGAATGCCCAGAGGTATTCGCAGTACACCTAAATGACCATTGGGACCGTTAATTCACTACTCGGATCGAGCATCGCCGCACGAGATGCTAGGGTAGCAGTATGATTGCCGATTTGATGCCAGCCGAATGCGCTTGAATGCGCAAATTTGCATAAAAGTCTGCTTCCGGAATGTAGAGAGGCAAGAAAATTTTATGGCTCAGTGTCTGCAACGGGCCGTCTGCGTGATCAGCTGGCAGCCGGGCCGGGGCCTGTGCTGTAACGGCACCGAGGTCCGCTCCGAGCCCAAAATGCCTGTTAACCAAACGGCCAAACTTGACAAGTATTCCACCAGCAGGGCCATGAGGCTGGCAGTTAGAACACATGGCGATGGTATATCCGTTTCAGATGGCAGATTTTGTACGCAAAATCTACACTGGCCGCAGATACTAACGCGCCGGGATGTAGCTGGACGGATTTCCGTCGCTGCCAGCGTTCACCATGTAGTATTGGTTTTTACTACTATCCCAGACCAGGAATGCGTCAGCATTGGCGGGTTTCGTCTGAGTGCCCCAAGGCGCCTGTATGGTTAGTTCGTTGTCCAGGTCGTAGCCAAGGGCGGAAACTCGTACCATCTCGACTGGTGTCGTCTTCAGCGCGCCGACAAGGCCGTCGGCTCTCTCAATGAACATTTTTTCCACTTCGGGCGCTATCGCCAGTCGCTCAACCAGACGGCCGTTCTTTTCCGCCACCGCGTCCAAGGCAACTAGTTCGTATTTTCTGTCAAATGTTTCTTTGCCTATGATGTAGAAATCGGTGCCGTCCTCGCGCATCTGCAAGGCGACAATTGAGCCCTTGTTCTCGGCCAAATATTCAGCGTCATAGCCTGTGGAATCAACGCTACCCAGTGCGCTGCGGATCGGCTCCGGGATATCCTCAAGTTTGTCGCCGGTCAGTTGCCATCCCAATATTGGACGGTCCTTGATGTAAATTTCGGTCTCCGGTTTGTGTTCGGCCACGCGCAAAGCCAACATCTGCTGGTCTTGGACAGGCAATCCTTCAGCAAGAGTAGGAGAGACCGACAGATGCAAAGCAGTCACAGCAACCACCATTGTGCGATTAAGTAGTTTCATGATTTCACTCTCCTTTCAGTTCTCATCCTAGAATATAGGTTTTGGCAGGCCTTTTTTCAGAAAGGACATGGTGCCTCTCTCTCCCCTTCAACTTAATCCTGCCTCTATTGGAGCGAGATGTCAGCTTTGTCCCACACACCCGACCTTCGCCCCCTATTGCGAACCCTCTTCACTACAAAACAAATCATGGACCACGCGGACCATGCGATACACGCGCTTGTCAATGATGCTGTAATACACAGATTTGCCGTCCCGCCTGTCGGCTACCAGTCCCTCTAAACGCAAGCGAGTGAGCTGTTGGGATGCTGCGGCTTGTCTGATGGACAGCAGCTCCTGAATGTCGCGTACCGATTTTTCGCCAGTGGTCAGATAGCAGAGAATGAGCAAGCGTCCCTCGTGGGAGATGGCCTTCAAAAAGTCTGAAGCTTCTTGCGCTTTTTTTATCCATTTCAGCTTGCAACAAGTGACTCCTCAATGAGAATTCAGAGTCCAAACTCTGGGAATCTGTCTGGCCTCGTCTTTGACGTGAACAACATACACGGCACCAGCCAAGATCGCACCGAAGATCACAAGGTTCACTGTCAAAGCCCTTCCCACGCCTCGCCTGTAGTTCCGCCCTTTCCATGTTCCGCGAAACTCATCCGGTTTACGAGCTCTAGGGTTGGTATGTTCAAAGCGCCTGGGCACACCCGCTCCTATTGTGGACTCTCTTCTACAACATCAAAGAACAGCCACAGAACAATCATCGATCCGAATGGCGACCAGCAAAGCGAGATGATCCACCACGGCCAGGGGCTGTGTCCACGATCTCTGGCGATGTCGCCTACGACGGAGAAAATCAGCCACGTGATCAATATAACGATCAATATGCCGATCAGAGCTAGAGGAAATTCCACGATCTGCTCCATTTTGTGAACTTTCGAAGGTCTGCCGTGAGCCCAAATTGACCGATGTTGCACGATGCCCCAACGACAGGAATGCGCAGAAAGCTAACTTTGCAAATTTACGAGAACCGTACGAAATTACCTTTCACGAAGTGACGAACACGCTGCCACACAATCAGGCAAACCTTCCGCTCGCTGGTTTCCAAAGGACTCTCTGTGCGGAACCCGGAATTGCTTTAAGGTTGCGTACACATCGTTACTTCCTCACTTTGCGACAAAGCTATCCATAGCAAGATTGAAAGAAAATTGAATGAAACGTCTTTTTCCATCTCTGCCGGAGAACGCAACACTTGGAAGTGTCTATCAGGCTTTTCCAGACAAACTTTCTCCACTTTGTGCGTACGAAAGCCTTGTGATGCGGGGCGAGAGCGATCTCTCGGTTGCCGAGCGTGAATTAATCGCAGCCTATGTCTCGGGCTTGAATGCTTGTGCCTATTGTCATGGGGCGCACACCGTATTCGCCAAGGCCTACGGTATTGGTGTCGAGACAATCGAGGCACTGATGGAAGACCGTGATACGGCACCTGTCGAGGATCGTCTCAAACCGTTACTGGCATACATTGAAAAGCTCACTGTCTTGCCATCACGCATGACGGAAGCCGACGCAAAAGCAGTCTATGCGGCAGGCTGGTCAGAGAGTGCTTTGTTTGATGCTATCCAAGTGTGCGGTGTCTTTAATCTCGTGAACCGCTTCATTGAAGGAACAGGTGTCCAAAGTCCTGGCAACGATCCAAGACAAGCGGACGAAGCCACTTTGAACCGATACCGCAGCGACACCTTCTACACCGATTTCGGCCGGGAAAATGGCCTCGACATTCCTTAAATTGATGCCGTGTCAAGCCGCTCAATCTGAATGTACATTGCAAGATAGGCAAGAGCAGCTATACGCATAGCAGCACGGGTCGAGTATCCAATTTCCACGTCAAACTGGCTTTTTTGCGGCATGCCTTGCCAACAAAAAGGATAGGAACCGTTACTTTCCGGCGTTCATAGTCTCCCAGTTGGCATTTGCTTGTTCGATCCTATCGTCGGAGTTTGCGACAAATTCGGACGCGACAGCTTTTGAGAAGTTAAGATATAGCTTTCCGTCAATCACCGCGAAGGCCTCTGGATCGATTGGCGCGCGGTTTCCCAAAGCCATTCCCCCGCTACAGAACCCACCATAACGGGGCGCATAGCTTTCTGGTGAGCCTTGAAATACCGCAAGGTGTTCGGGCGTTGAAAAGCGCCATCGGATTCCACGCCATTCATGCTCATAGTCTTCGGAACCCTCAATTGCGCGTTCCTCCGTGAAATAGGCCACCACATCGTAGCCTTTAACTGCGAGACCTCCCGGTCGTGCATTGATCAAGTCTTCCGCGATAGCATCGCCGGTGATTACACCTAACAGTCCAGTCGCTATCACTATCCGTACCAGCGCGTTCATGATCGCCTCCCAATGTCCGCGGTATGTTACCATAAAGCCTGATCCATCGCGACAATGAGGAATCACAACCACATGAGCGACAGACGTATGATCGCTGAAGTGCCCTCCTCGGGCCGCCGCCTGGCCGCAATCATGCATGCGGATGTTGTGGGATACACTGCAAAGGTCGCCGCAGATGAAACGACAACGCTGGGATTATTAAAAGATGGCCATGCCGTTGCTGAAGTTATTGTCACTGCACATGCAGGCCGCATCGTAAGTACAGCTGGCGACGCTTTTCTTGCAGAGTTTCCAAGTGTTGTAGAAGCGCTTCGTGCGGCAATTGAGTTTCAGGAAAACCGGAAGGCCAAAGATGGTTTGGAGTGGCGCGTCGGACTTAATCTTGGCGACATCGTCATTGATGGCGACGACATTCTTGGCGACGGCGTGAATGTCTCTGCGCGTGTTCAGCAGTTGGCACCGCCTGGGGGCATTGCGATCACATCCGCGGTACTGGAACAGGAAGGCGGGCGTATCGGACTGCTCGTGGATGATCTCGGGCACAAGAAACTGAAGAATGTTCCAACGCCTACACACATCTACTGTATTCGCGGTCATGGATCAGCTGCGGTAAAGGCGGGGGGATGGAAAAGGTTCCGAATACCCGTTTTGATCGCGACTGTAGCGATTGCACTTGTTTTAGGCGCTTATTTCGCTTCCCGCCACGGAGTGCTCAGCGAGTTACTTTTTGCTGAAAGTGAGCCAGAGGCTTCGAAAACTGCCGACAAACCAGTCGTCGCTGTCTTGCCGTTTCGAAATCCGACAGAAGGTGAAGACGACACTTGGTTGGCAGATGGTCTGACCGAAGAGGTCATACGTCAGCTAGGGCGCTTTCCTTCTCTAGTCGTCTTATCGTGGAACGCCGTTGAGCCTTATTCAAGTGACTTTCGGCTGGACGAACTGAAACGCAAGCTGGGGGCTGATTTCGTCGTAAGTGGAACTGTAAGACGGAGTGGCGGCAATCTGCGGCTGGGGGTTGACCTTTCAAACACCGAAGATGGAAGCTTGATTTGGTCGGAACGCTACGACACTGAAATAGAGGATTTTTTTGAAATCCAGGACAAAGTGGCAAACGCTGTTGTTGGATCTCTCGCTGTCGGTTTGAGCCGCGACGTCGAACAGCGTGCGCAGCGGGCTCCAACGGAGAGCCTGAACGCCTATGAAATGTATCTTCGCGGTCGCGTTCTGATGCGAAAAACCGAACGTGAAGCAAATTACAAAGCCCGTAAGTACTTCGCGCGCGCCCTGTCGCTGGATCCGAACTTCTCGGATGCTGAAGCGGGTCTGGCATGGACCCATGTTGCCGACGCCTGGTGGGGATGGAGCGAATGGCCCTACGAGTCAGTGGACCTCGCGCTTGAACGCGTGAATCGGGCAATTGCTCTTGATGCACGTAATGGGCTGGCACATTCAATCAAAGCCGAAGCTCTGTGGATGCGCCAAGAACTCCGAGCCGCTCTTGTAGAGAGCCAAAGGGCGCTTGATCTTAACCCAAACGATGCCTGGGCATTGGCGACGCACGGTGGCCTGCTGCTGCATACCGGCAACCCGGCGGCAGCAATTGAACCCATTGAAATGGCGTTTCGACTGAACCCGCATCCCCCAAGCTGGGCCTTCGCCAACCTTGGAATGGCGTATTACCTGCTTGATCGTGACGACGATGCGGTCGGAGTGCTAACACGCGGTATCAGCGCGATCAAAGAAGACCCTTCGCCTCACGCGGTTTTAGCCATGTCAGCACACCGTGCTGGTCAAAAACAACTCGCTGAGCGCGCCAGAACGACGGCGCTTAGACTGTCGCCTTTCTTTGATCCGGCAACCTATGCTTCTTCGTTCGGTGGCGGCAAGTGGCAAGAAGAGCTGCTATCTGGACTTCGAGCGGCCGGTTTTGAATGACCGCTTCGGGCTGCCACCAGCCGCTCATCAATAGCGCAGAGAACGGCAGGAGAGACCCCCAAAGCGGACCCAATGCGAGACAACGGGCACCGTACTTCATCGGACACCCCGGTACATCTTCTTTCCCCGAGAAAGAGCATTTGACGCGTCATAACGCAGACTACAAAGAAAAAGCTCTTTGAAGTAAGGTTGAGTGATCGGGAGACAATTATGGAACGCCGGTTGACCACCATCCTCGTCGCGGATGCTGTGGCATATTCCCGGTTGATGGGCGAGGACGAGGAAGCAGCTCTTACAGAGCTCACGGCTTGTCGCGCCGTGATTGATGCTCAGATTTCGCATCACGACGGTCGAATTTTTGGAAGCGCTGGCGACAGTGTGGTTGCAGAGTTTGCCAGCCCGGTGGAGGCGGTGCGGGCGGCATTGGACGCGCAGGAGGCACTGAAGGCACATAACAGGGCTAAGTTGGAGGATGGAATACTGCGGTTCCGCTTCGGCATTCACCTGGGTGACGTTATGGACGAAGGCGGCGATCTGCTCGGCGATGGCGTCAACGTTACGGCGCGGCTCGAAGCGCTGGCCCCGCCTGGCGGCATTATTATCTCGAAGCCGGTGGCGGAACAGGTGCTGGACAAGATTGGTGCCCGGTTCGCGCATTCCGGAGTGCATACGCTAAAGAACATTACTAAGCCTATCGAGATTTGGACCTGGCCAGCGGACCAGGCGGTGAAACCGGCGTCGAAGCGCGAAAAAAGAAAGCTAAGTTTATTCGCAATGGCGGCCGTCTTCGTTCTCTTGATGGTTTCGTACCTGATTTACCCGGCTACGGACGATGCCTTACCCAATGGCCCACGAATTCTGATATTGCCCTTTGAGAATGTCGGCAGCGACCCGGAGGATGAATACTTCAGCGCCGGATTGACCCGCGACATCAACGCCTTGCTGGCTAAGTTTTCAAATTTGTTTGTACTGGCGCCAGAGGCAGGCATATCTTTCCGCAACAACACCGATTGCAACGCAATCCGCAACGAACTTGGTGCAAATTACATCTTGAGTGGAACAGTGCAGCGATCCGTAAGCCGTTTGCGGGTCACCACGACATTTACGGATGCCAAATCTTGTTTGCAATTGCAGGCGCCGGGTCCCTTTGAAGGTGATCTTAGCCTCGCCAACGTTCTGGATGTCCAGCTTGAGATCGCCCGGAAGATCGCTGCGCTAATCGGATCAAGTGATGCGCCCTTGTTCAAAACCGAGATGCTGCAATTGATCCGCAACAAGGCGCCGGAAAGTCTGGACGCGTATGAATGCTATATGACGGCGCATTGGTTCTATCAGACCTTTGCGCTGCCGGAACATCGTAGGGCACGAGACTGCCTAATGCATACGGTGGAAGAGGAGCCAGGGTACTCATTGGCCTGGTCGCGCCTATCCTACAACTATCTGGATTCCTATAAGTACTCCTATGACGTAGATCCGGACTGGGCGCAGCTCAGCGAAGATGCGGCCCAGAGAGCCATTGCAGCGGATCGGGACAACCCGGATGCGTATTACGCACTGGCAGTTCGAAGCCGATTGCTTGGCGAAAGTATGGAGGTGTTTCACAGATATGCGCAGAAGGCAGTCGAGTTGAACCCGAATGATTCCTGGATCCTTGCCGACCTAGGTATCTTTCTCGCCTATTCGGGCGACTTTGAAAATGGCCTTGAATGGATCGCACGGGCACGGGCTCTCAATCCAAAATTGCACCCCGGCTTTAGAAACGCCGATCATCTGAATGCAATCGCCAATGGCGATTACCAGGAGGCTATAAACGTGGCACTGACAAAGGGTGCAGGATCGCACATGGCACTGGCCAGCCTTGCCGCCAGTTATGCGCTGAACGGCAATCAGAAAAAGGCGGAAGAAACAGCGTCACAATTGAGGGAACGCTTTCCGGAGTTTCACAAGGACCCTCGCGCCCCGTTTCGCGCACGGGGCATGCCACAAGCTCTAATCGACAGGATCATGGAGGGTTTGGAACGCGCTGGGTATGAAGTGCCAGCAGGGTCTGGTGACAAGTGATTTTTTCATTGAAAACTCTTTACAACCCCTCCGTAGCATGGACGGCTTTCCCGGCTGCGAAGGGCAGAAAAGTCCGCAACACGAGAATTGCAAAGTCGGATATTGAAGGTCCGCTTCGGGCTGTAACCGGTCGCTAGCGCAAGTTGAAGAGGATGTTATTAGTGAGCAAATAACTACGGGGTTCTGCGCTTGCGTCGAACGTCAGCTTATTGTTTTCTGACAAATTTCATTAAGCCAGACAGAAAATGGATTGCCGTATTCAGCGCGAAACATCATGACGGCCGGCGCATCCGCCATTATGAACGGTGTGGGCGTGGCTCTCATACCTAGTCTTTCCGCCGATTTTTCGAACGGTGCTCGGAGTGTGGTCAGCAGAGAGTTGGTCTCCGATGCCAGAATAAGTGCGGCGGAGAAATTCGACGCGTAATTTATGATGTGGCGCTTGATTCCGTGCTTTTTTAGAGCCTTTTCCACCGGCCCTTCATGCGCATAGCCTTTTCCCACAATAATGTGCCGGGATGCGCTCCAAGTCTCGACCGAGGTGTCCCTAACGAACTGATGGTTATCTGGTGCGAATGTGCTCCAATCAAGCGGCTCGATCTCGTGAAGCACAAGATTTGGGTCTGATTTTGGAAAGCCAAATCCAAGTCCGATATCCGCCTCAGACCTCAAAACTGCTTGCCGGGCTTGGCTGCTCTCAATGAATTCAACACAAGCGAGTGGCGCCTGTTTGGCCAATTCGCTAACTAACCCAGTGAAAAGCGACGTACAAAGGTCAGGTGCCGCAATGCGGATGCGGCGCGTGGTGGTAGCCGGATCGAACCCAAAACTTGTCTCAAACATCAATCTGGCGGCCTCTGCCGCGGCGGAAACTCGTGGTTGCAATTCCTGTGCGAAAGGAGTGAGCCGCATCTCCCAGCCGTCACGCACTAGCAGCGGGTCCCGAAAGTGGTCGCGCAGGCGCGCCAGGCTGTGAGACATGGCGGATTGCGTACGCCCCACGGAATCTGCCGCTGCTGAAACCGACCGGTACTCCAAAAGCGCGCTCATGGCGGTGATCAGGTTCAAATCCAAGGCCGCAAGATTGGCATTATTTTGATTCATGAATTCATAATAAAGATCGATTTGTTTCATGTCATTCCATTGTGTCAGCATGCCTGTGCAATATTACAAAACAGGACAACACCATGGAAATTCCACGCTCTTCGCTTTGCCTGCTTGTCGCCAGTATGCTCGGGACACCCGCGTCGGCGCAGGATCAATCAATCGACCTGGACGGCACATGGGAGAGCATCGCCTGTGAACTACGCCCACAGGTCGGGCCGGACGGGATTGCCTCTTGGTATCTCAAGCGTTCCATCAACTTCGCTCCAGGTCGCATTGACGCTCACTTCACGACATTTGCCGATCCGGCGTGTTCCACGCCCCTCGTGGAGCTTAAATTCGGCGGCGACGTGAACGTCGTTGGGGCTTCGGACGTGGCGCCGGGGGCTAAAGAAGTCGATCTGATCGTGAACGATTACCTTACCGTCACGCCCAAGATGGAGGGGTTCGCCGGATTCCTAAACAGCGCTGATCCGGGAGCATGTGGCGCCGAGCAATGGGTGGTCGGTGTCGAGCAGGACATCTTTGAAAGCGGTTGCTCTGTTATGGGCGTTGCCGCGAACGCACCAACGACAGAATACGAAGTGCTCCACTTTTCGGCTGGGCACCTATATTTCGGTGCGCGCCCTGTTGATGGTCGGTCTCTTGCGGCTCCGGAGGATCGTCCGACGACCCTACAAATGCCGCTCAAGCGGCTGGAGGGCGGTATGACTCAGAAAGTTGGCGCAGATGACCTAAGGGTCCCCAAACATGTCGAGATCGTATTGTTCGAACAGGCCGACGGTGCAGACCCAGAGGAGGTGCGCGCATTCTTCGAGGCCATCACCCAAAAGATGAACCAGAACGACACGCTTCTCTACCGAACGGTCGGGCAAGGCGAAGGCGGGGCCTGGCTTTGCGTCAACTATTGGACAAACCGCCCGGACATGGAGGCTTTGAACGCACAAGCACAAAGCTGGGCCGAGGAGTTTGCGGCGATGGGGGCGTTGGTGAAGCCAAGCAGTTTCCGGCTCACCAGCTACGACACTGGTCTTTAATACCCGCAACTCAGACTACTCAGAAGCGGTCGTTCATGCGAAATGCAGCGGATAACTGCATTGAGCCCGAAGCAGACTCCAATTCACGACACCAGACCAACTCACGTTCAATAATTTGTCCGCGAGCCGAGATGGTCTGCAAGCTGATCGAATACCAACCTGATCCTTCGCGCTGTTTGCAACTCAGAGTGTGTGGCCAACCAGATAGGAAACTTGAATGGCTCGTGTTCGGGGAGAACACGCTCCACACCGGGTGTCAGGGCCGCCACATCGTCTGACATAACACTGATGCCGAAGCCTTGGCGCACAAGCTCCCATGACACTATACCGCTCTGCGATCCAATCCGAAAATTCTTGCGGGTTACTTCGATTCCAGCCGGATTGAGAAATCCAATCATCGTGTCAACATCGCCAAAGCCGACGAAATCCAACTTAGCAAGTTCGTCTTCATTTCGTGGTCGCCCAACCTGTTCGAGGTATGAAGGTGCAGCGTAAAAGTGTGCCGTCGCTTCTGCCACGAGCTTTGCAATCAGGTCCGGCATTGTCGGGCGCACATGCCGAATTGCGATATCTGCCTCGCGCCGCTGTATGTCTCGTATGTCATTTGCTGCGACAACGTCGATCTCAAGCCGCGGTGCCGCGAGCCTGATCTGTTTGAGAATAGGCGGTAGCTGATAGGCTGACATCACGTCGGAAGCAGTGATCCTGACTTGCCCTTCAACTGCTTGTGACTGGCTTGTTGCGGTCAGAGAAATTCTGTTCGCGACATTTGCCATTTCACTGACATGCACCAAAAGCTCAGTACCGGCTGTTGTCAGATTAAGCGACTTGCCAACCCTTTCAAACAAGGTGACGCCAAGCGCCTGTTCCAGCGCGGCGACCTGACGACCGACGGTTGGCTGGGTCTGTTCAAGCACGCGCGCCGCGGCAGAAAACGAGCCTTCTTCTGCCGTTGCAAGAAAGGACCGAGCTTGGTTCCAATCGAAATTGATAGCCTTCCATTTCATGCATTAATGCATAACAGTTCTGCAATATCTGGCAATTTAATAAATCGGCGTTTTAAGATAATGGCTGCGGTGACACCAATGGAAAAGAGAAACGATATGGCTGCATTGTCCAAAGATGCTGCATTTTGGAGCAAGATTTCGCGCAAATATGCGGCTGATCCTATCCGAAATATGGAAGGGTATCTGAAAACGCTTGAACGTACAAAGTCCTACCTGAAAGCCGAAGACAGCGTGCTGGAAATCGGATGTGGGACGGGGTCAACCGCGTTGCTACTGGCACCACATGTGGCTCAAGTCATTGCCTCCGATCTCGCACCGGGAATGATCGAAATCGCTAACGAAAAACTCGCTGAAGAAGAGCTGGAGAATGTAACGTTCAATGTGGCCGAGGTTCTGCAGCACGATCCTAACGACGGTTCTTACGACGCTGTCCTCGCTCATAATCTACTGCACCTTGTACCCGATATGGGCCATGCACTCGAACACATTGCGACCCTTACAAAACCCGGTGGGGTATTCATTTCCAAAACCGTCTGCGCTCCAGAGAGTGGAGGGTTCAAATATGGCATAATCAGCCGAATAGCGATCCCGATTATGCAGGTGCTCGGGAAAGCTCCGTTCGTAAATTTTGTATCCGTAGCTGAACTCCAGCATGCCATAGAACTTGCGGGCTTCAATATCGTCGAGACAGCGGATCAAGCCGGGTTATTGCCGAGCCGGTACATTGTCGCGAGAAAGCTGTGAAACAGTATTCGCGCCATAATTACTTTGCATCCAAGGGACAGCTCGGGCCATTAAAAGAGTATAATTATGAAAGATGGGATTTCATTTGCACGCCTTTCGGAAATCGATCCGAATGACATTGCGGTTCATATGTCCGACCCTCGGGTAGCAGAGCATATGCCGCTTTTGACGTTCAAATGGAATGTTGACGTCGCAAGAGATTTTATCGCCAAGAAGGAGGGCTACTGGACACGGGACGGTCTTGGACATTGGGCGTTTTTGTCAGGCGGTCGGTATGTTGGTTGGGGGGGCTTTCAAAAAGAAGGTGACGAGTGGGATTTTGGGTTGGTTTTGCGGCCCGACGCCTTTGGCCTTGGGAAACGGATTTCCAAAATGGCAATCGACTTTGCGATTGCTGACAAACGTATCCCCTTTGTCACGTTTCTGCTGCCACCAAGTAGAAAAAATCTGGGTGCGCTCCGGAAACTCGGTGCCAAACACATCGGCGAGATCGAATATGAAGATGCTCAGTTTCTCAAGTTTCGCCTGGATACGGAGTAAACTCCGTTCTTCCTGATTTTTCCCGGTGGTGCGCCAAACACCCGTTTGAAGGCTTTGTTGAACGCAGGCTCTGACAAGTATCCGATGTCAGCGGCAATCTGCGAGATAGGTTGATCGGTGGACACCAACCTTTCGCTGGCCAGGTGCATACGCCACGTTGCAAGATACTGGATTGCTGGAACGCCTACCAACTCAGTAAACCGTGCCGCGAAAGCGGATCTGGACATACCAGCAACCTCCGCGAGGGACTCGACTGTCCAAGCCGCAGCAGGCGTACGGTGAATCGCGACTATCGTGCACCCGATCTGCGGGTCTCGCGCAGCTTTTAACCAGCCTCGATCTGCATCGGGTGCGCTGTTCAGCCAACGACGAATGGCCTCAATGACAACCACATCTGCCAGTCGCGTGATCACGGTTTCGCCGCCCGGTCTCAATTCCCGCGCCTCTTTTGCGATGAATTGCAAAGTTGCCTGTAACCAGCTTCCGGCGTCTTCCTCCCAAGGGTCGATTTTGAGTACATCCGGAAGCAAGCGCATCAACATATCACTGGCGGTGTGATCTATTCGGACCAAGCCGTACATGATGCCCGTCTCCGCGCCGCCGCCGCCGTATTCCAGTGTTTCATAAAGCTCGGTTAACTTGCGAATGGGCAACTCCTCCAGCGTCAAAAGCGGAGTGTCTTCTGAGCTAAAGAAACCGACCGGTGCTCCGTTGGTCATCAAGACCAGATCGCCTTTTTCGACCTCGAACGGGTCATCGTCACCGACCTTCATCAAGCACCGCCCGTGTGTGATGACCGCAAAGCTCAGTACGCCGGCAAATCCCGGTATCGATACGCCCCATGGTGCAGTCATGCGAGACTGGCAATAGAATGTACCTGTCAATTTCAGCAAATGGAGGATTTCCCCCAGCGGATCGCCGATCGGCTGTGCCAGTGCATCTGGGTCAGGGACATGTGGTTCAACTTTGTTCATGCAGGGACCTTGGCTGAAATTTAGCTCTTCGTCTACATATTTTGGACGATTGAATAAGAATATCGGATTATGAAGAATAGAACATCTCTATTGATTGCCTAATATCGGGCCATCAAGTGAACTCACGGAGATAACTAATGACACAGCAACCCATACTTGTACTTGGCGCGACAGGCAAAACCGGATCGCGGATCGCGACACGTCTGGAAGAAAAAGGGCAGGCAGTCCGGCGCGCATCGCGGAACAGTGAAACGCCATTTGACTGGGATCAACCGGAGACCTGGCCCGCAATTCTGGAAGGCGTCTCGTCTGCCTATATTTCTTACTTTCCTGACATCGCTTTTCCAGGCGCGGTTGAGCAAGTCGAAGCCTTCACAGCATTGGCTCGTGAAAAGGGACTACGGCGTTTTGTGCTGCTAACCGGGCGTGGCGAGTTTCATGCGGAACGAGCGGAAGCAGTCGTACGCAATTCCGGAGTTCCGTTCACTATCGTTCGTGCAGCATGGTTTGCGCAAAACTTCTCTGAAGGGGCCTTGCTTGGTCCGGTCATGGAAGGTGTCTTGCCGATGCCCGCCGGCGATGTACGCGAACCAATCATCGATGTGGACGACATCGCCGATGTTGCCGTAGCTGCTTTGACAGAAGAAGGACACGATGGCGAACTGTACGAGGTCACGGGACCACGTCTCATGACGTTTGCCGACATGGCCGCAGAGCTTTCGCGCGCCATGGGCAGGGCTGTGCAATACCTGCCAATTTCATTCGAAGACTTCCACGCGGAAATCGCGCATGCGAATGGCGAGATGATTGCTGATGTGATTACGGACATCGCGCGTGAAACGCTGGACGGGCGCAATGCGAACCTCGCGGACGGGGTCCAGCGTGCGCTTGGACGCGCGCCACGCGACTTCGCCGACTTCGCAAACAAAGCTGAAATGTCTGGCGCGTGGATCAAAGCCGCTTAAGCCAGGCCAAAGGACATTGGAGACAAACATGAATCTTGAACTTAGAGGCAGACTTATCCTGGGCATGTCCGGATTAACTGCATTCGCCATAGGTCTGGCCATCACTCTGGACCCACAGTCTTTCTACGCCAACTACGGCATCTCACTCTCGCCGCAGCCAAACCTGATGAGTGAGTTGCGTGCACCTGCTGCAAACCTCGCGGTACTTGGCCTGATCATTTTGTGCGGAGCATTTTTCCAAAAGTTGGTCCAGGCCTCAGCCTTGCTTGGGGCTACGGTTTTCTCAGCTTTCGCCGTGGGCAGGACAATCAGTTTCGTCCTCGATGGTTGGCCATCCGAAAACATTCTTGCCGCATTTGCGATAGAGGTTTTGCTTGCGGTGTTGTGTTTGTGGGTTGTCGGTGGAAATGCGAAATCTTCAGCGCCGGCCTGAGACGGCTTTATCCGCAAAGCAGACACAGTCCGCGCACAGAAGATTACGGACATGAAGAACCGAAAGCTCTACCTTGGTCCCCTATCTTCTCAAATTAGATGTTTTCACCTCACCGGTGAGATTTTCGTCCACATGTCAACTGGCAATCGGGTTAGAGTAGAGCGACGAAATAGCGTCGCATCAGGAGAGCAAAGCCGCGCGTCATGGCGAAGATACCGTCGTTGAAAAGCATTCAGGCCTTCGAAGCAGCCTGCCGACATCTGAGTTTCAAGGATGCCGCCGATGAATTATGCGTCACTCCGACTGCCATTTCCCATCAGATCAAATCGCTGGAGGATCAACTTGGGGTGCCCCTGTTCCACCGGCTGACCCGCGCCTTGAAACTGACGGAGGATGGGGCAAATTACGCGCCCCACATTATTGAGGCTTTCAAGAACATCGAAGCTGCCTCTCTCGCGTTGGAGGAAGACGACCTTGCGGGCACATTGACAATCTCAACCACCGGGTCCTTTGCCGCCAACTGGCTTAGCCCGCGGCTGCGAGGCTTTTACGAGAAATACCCGGAGATTTCGGTAAGGGTTCTGTCAAGCGATCAGCTGGTGGATTTCAAGTCCAGCGATGTGGATGTGGCCATTCGGTATGGCTTTGGCGATTATCCTGACAGCAATGTGGCTTGGGTCTTGAATGACTGGGTAGCCCCTGTCTGCAGCGTGGAAAAGGCGAAGTCACTGAGTTCCACCGAAGATCTTCTGAAATCTCGTCTGATCGAATACCAATGGAGCGGGTTTTCCGATGCGGATCCGAGTTGGGAGCGCTGGATGGACGCGGCTGGCTTGCAGACTGGCGATGTCGAGCCCTATGTCACCTATTCCGACGAACACATCTGCTTGCTGACGGCAAGCGATGGTCATGGTGTGGCCCTGGTCAGCCTTTTGGCCGCCGCGCGTTTTCTGGAACGCAATATGCTGGTCGCCCCCTTTGACACTGCATTGAAGAACAAGAGCTATTTTCTCGTCTGCCCGGAAACTTACGCCAATCGTGCACGCGTTCGTGTGTTCCGGGAATGGCTATTGGATCAAGCGGATGAGTTTCGCGACGGCGCCGTTGGTCAAAGGTTTTTTGAAGCTTAGCGCGTTCGCAACGATCTAATCCTTCGCTTGAATTTTTGTCATTTCTAAATTGCCGAGAAGCATGCGTTTCTAAACCCCTAATCAGGAGTTTTTGCGCATGCAAAGTTTTAGCCTTTCCCAACAGGGACGCGGATGTACTTGCGACGGCGTCTCATCTTAAAGGGAATTTTTGGCGATTAGAGATGGCTGAGGTCAGTTCACTCTATTCAGAATTCTCTTCATTTGTACCTGCGCGCCCCTGGCTTCACCTTTGAATGGTTCATTGCAAACTGACTAGGTGACAAGATGACCACAATCCTGAGAATTGACGCCAGCGTACGCCGCACAGACAACCCCGTTTCGGCCTATAACTCCATTTCCCGCGCTTTGGCGGATAGTTTCGTAGAAGAATGGAAAACGGTTGATCCGGACGTCGAAATCATTCTGCGTGACGTCGGAGTGACCCCGCCGGATTTTATTTCCAACGATTGGATCGCGTCCGTTTTCACTGCGGAAGAGGAACGCACTCCTGAACAGAACGCTTTGGTTAGCTTGTCTGACACGCTGATTGACGAACTCGACCGCTCCGACATCCTGCTGATTTCGACGCCCATGTACAACTACGGCATGCCCGCAGCCCTGAAGGCTTGGTTTGATCAGATCATCCGGATCAATAAGACATTTACGTTTGATTTGGCGCGTGGCGACTTCCCTCTGGAACCGATCATGTCAGGCAAAACCCTGGTGCTGCTGACCTCGGCTGGTGAATTCGGTTTTGAGGACGGTGGGGTTCGCCATGACTCGGGTCACCTTTCTGCGCACATCAGCACATTGCGCCAGTACCTGGGAGCAGAACGCATGTTTGAAGCTGCGGCCGAGTACCAGGAATTCGCTGATGAGCGTCACGAAGCCTCGGTCGCCTCAGCTCGGGCCCAGGCACGTCACATTGCTCGTGAGCTAGCCTAGTCGCGGGCCAGTTTTTTGGAAAGTAGAACCTGACGAAACGAAGAGGTTCTAAATTCCCAACTGATCACAGCTCAAGGTGTGTGAAGCAAGTGGTTATGTCCTGCGCCCTTACTTGAGTGGTTCAAGTCGCTATAATTTCACAACGGCAGCGAATGTGGTTGTAAACCTTCATTTCGGATTGGCAGACAGTTTAAACCAATCTCTTGAAACAACATCTCCGTATTCGAACTCCAGGTTCAAAGGCGGACTTTGCTATGCTGTGTTTTAACGGCAGATTTGTTCGCGTTTCGCCAATTCGATTTGCGTGTATTTTGCTTTCGCAGCGAATGTCCGGAAAGCGGGCTGCACTCGCAGCATCGGGCGCCGTCGCTCAAGGTCGGCTCTGGGCCGTTTGATTTCTATCAGCGATTTTAGGCACGATATGCAGGAAGAGGTGCCCGGTCCTGCAAGGTTATCATTCTTCGAAGCATCGTTTCCATGACACTTTGGCGAACACTACTTATTTCTGCTGATGGATCGTCGAACAAGTTTCGCAACTCGTGAGGGTCATTTTCCAAGTCGTAAAGTTCGTTCCAATCTTCACCCTCGCGCAGTGACATTCTGTATCTGTCCGTTACCACAGTTCGCACTCGCTGTGGCCGATCGAAACCGGTCATTGTTCGCTGGCTGTCCTCTTCAACAAGAATGGCCTTTGGGGGCTTTGATGTGAGCAAATCGCGCCCCTGAATACCATTAAAGGCTTGTATGCCCGCGCGGGACAGAATTGTTGCTGCAATGTCGATCGAAGAACCTAAGCCGGTATCAACTACAGCCTGATTTGCTTTGGGGTCTTTCCAGATGAACGGTACGCGGATGATGCTTTGGTAGTGCAGCAAGAGCTTTAGCATCAGCCCGTGATCGCCCATATAGTCGCCGTGATCCGAGGTGAAAATCACCACAGTGTCTTCTGCCAGCCCCAATGCCTCAAGCCGGGCCAGCACCCGACCGATGGCATCATCGATCATGGTGATCATCCCATAGGTTAGCGCTATAATCGCGCGAGCCTCATCCTCGCTGACAGCAAAAGGGTTCTGGCTGTCACGCGGATCTGTTCCCTGTGCCATCGCCTCTTTCATGGCTTTGATCGGTGGCAGATCACCATGACCAAACGAGAGGGGCAACGCCATCTCTGCCGGATCATACATATCCCAATACCGCCCAGGCGGTGTGAACGGGTGATGCGGATCCGGGAAAGACATTTGCAGAAAGAATGGCGCGTCCTGCTGTGCCTGTTCGGTTAGCCAGGCTTCGGTCCGATCGGCAATCCATGAGGTGGAGTAAAGTTCTTCTGGCACAGCTGTCCGCCAGGCTTGAGGCGCTTTGATCCGATTGTTCGGCAACGCGTTGTCAGGACCGGTCAAATTATCAAAGTCAGGCCGCTGTGTACGGGCCCACAGCAGATAGTCACCCGAGGCCTGGTCGCCGTGATCGGCAGTAACCTCTACATGATCAAACCCGTAAAAATCGCCTGTCAAACGCTCGGACAGCGGTCTGTCCCATTTGGGCGCGACTTCAAGATCGTAGTCAGATGAATGCCTGTTGTTTTTGTAGGCGTCCCGCAGAGCGACGGATGGTGCTGTCAAACCGTCCTGTGGCTCGAACTGATTAGTGGCGGGCAAACCGGTAAAACTCTGTAGGTGGGATTTGCCGATCAGACCGGTGTTGTACCCGGCATCGCGCAAAAGCTCGACAAAGGTGGTGTGATCCTTTGACAGGGGAATGCCGTTGTGGCGTGCACCATGCACTGAACACATGCGCCCGGTCATAATGGATGCGCGGTTGGGCATACAGATGGGATTGGCAACATAGAACCTATCCCAGCGCGTGCCTTTCGCCGCGAGACTGTCGATGTTGGGTGTTTGAACAGTGTCATTGCCATAACAGCCCAAGTGATCCGCTCGATGCTGATCCGTAATGATGAACAGGAAATTTGGTCGTTTGCTCATTGGGATGCCTTTGAAGTTTCGGGCGTGGATCGACCTGCCATGAAGTCATATGCGACCAGCGCCATTCCGATGCCGATGGCCAGAACCTGGATCAACGGATCAGTCGCGAGGCAGGCAAATGCAGTACCAAAACGCACAACGATTTCAGGGATGGTCAGCTTGCGTCTGTCGAAACCCGACAAGGCCGATGAGAATAGCCAAATGCAAAAGCAGGTGCGAGCAACGATCCAAAGGAAAGGAAATAGACTGAATTGCTCGATAATCAGGATGGTCGGATAGAAAGCAAAGACAAAGGGTATGATGAACTTTGCCATGCCAAGCCGGAACGACATGAAGGCTGTCATCAAAGGATTGGCCTGCGCGATAGGGGCTGCTGCATAGGCCGCGATGGCAACGGGGGGTGTCAGGGATGAGGCAACGCCGTAATAGAAGACGAACATGTGCGCGGTCAGCATCGAAACACCCAGTTCCTGAATGGCAGGGCCCATCACAAGTATGATAATCAGATAAGCGGGTAGTGTGGGCATGCCCATCCCAAGAACCAGAGCCCCTACCATCGCGACCAGCAGCGCCGAGAACAGACTTTCTCCGCGGATCGTAGCAATAACATTGGCCAGTTTGAGGCCAAGGCCGGTGCTGTCGAGCGACCCGACCAGAATACCGATTGCGGCGATGGCGATCAAAAGCAGTGCGCCCGATTCCGCACCTTTGAGAAACGAATCCCAGATACGCTTTGGATCGGCTCGAACTTCTGGGTTGATCGCAGACAATACCAGGAGAACCACAACGGCGTAGAATCCTGCGGCAGAGGTGGACAATCCCGCTAGCAGAGAACCGATCACGACAAGAATAGGCCCGACGAACAGGACGGAGTTTATGAGGTCTGTGCGGGTGATCTGATCGTCAACGGTCATGGGTTGAACCTCGATACCTTGACGGCGCGCCTCAACCGTCACGGCAGCAAACAAACTGAAATAGTAAAACAGTGCCGGGAACAAGGCAGCGATAATGATGTTCAGGTACCCAACGCCGGTCAAATCCGCCATGACCAGAGCTGCTGCGCCCATGATCGGCGGCATGATTTGCCCTCCGGAAGAGGCGGTGGCCTCGATCCCAGCTGCAAATGTGGGCGAAAAGCCCCGTTTCTTGATCATTGGGATAGTGAATGTACCGGTACCCACGATATTGGCCACTGTTGACCCCGACATCGTGCCAAACATGGACGATGCTAGAATGGCGGCGTGCGCCGGACCGCCACGTGTACGCCTGGTGGCAAGGAAAGCGAATTTCAGAAGAGTGTCGCCAGCACCGGTTCCTTCGAGCAACACCCCAAAAATGATGAACACGAATACGGTGCTGAGAACGATGTTTGTGATCGAACCGAACACGCCCTTGTTGGTGTTGTACCAAAGCGCCTCGGCAACTTCTCTTAGAGAGAAACCCGCATGCGCCATAATGCCCGGTAAGTCCTGCCCAAACAAAAGGTAGATGACGCCAAGCGTGCCAACCGCAAACAATCCCCATCCCCAAAGGCGGCGGCACAGTTCAAGGAATACTGCCAATCCTGCCAACGCCGGCCATGCATCTTTCGTAGTCACGTCGTAAAGCGCCGTTTCCATCTCGGTCTGTACGAAATAGAAAGACCAGATCGCCCACATCCCAACAACGATTAGGGCGATATCGATCAGGACACGCGCGCTGCTTAGCTCCCCATAGATCGACTGACGCTTTTGCGAGACCGCAACGGCAACGATCAGGGCTAGCGCAAAACCGGCGGCCCGGTGAATCTTGGGGTCGATCAAACCCACGCCGGATGAGTAGAGTGTGATCAGGCCGAGTGCACAGCACGCGGCCATCGAGGCCAGGGCGAATAGTCTCATTGAGACACGGGTGATGGAAGCCGCATCAGTCATCGGAGCATCTCTCATCCAAAAGGAAAGGGGATACGCCAGGCCAGTGCGTTGGCCTGATGTAAGCCTTAGGAGCCGGGGCGAAGGTCGTCTGGAACTTCGAAGCCGGCTTCGTCGTAGTAACGCAGGGCACCGGGGTGCAGCGGCACGTTGATCGAAGTAAAGGCCGTATCTTTGGTCACGTCCTTGAGGAAGAACGCGGTTGCGTGCACTTCGTCCAAATTTTCCCAAAAGGCCTTGGTGGCGTTGTAAACCACGTCGTCGGAAACATCCGCGTGTGTACCCACAAACTGTGTAAAGCCCAAGGCTGTAATCTCGCCGTCGGTCAGTTGCCCTTTGTAGACGTCGCCATTGAATTGCATCATGCCTCGGCCCGGTCGTCCGAACAGCGCCTGCATTTCGTCGCTGGAAACTTTATCCTCGGGGATGGACAGGACGCGGAATTCACCCGACAGACCAAAGCGTTCAATGTTGGCGGAACCGATCTCGGCAGGCCGTACCATCATATCTATTTTACCGTCGGCAAGTGCTGCATAGCCTTCGCCCCAGCCGAGCCGCACTGCTTGGTAGTCTTCTCCAGCAACATAGCCTGTGATGTTCTTGATCAACGCCTCAGACGTCGCCGATGCAGACCCGGCCGGCGGCCCTGTGAAAACGGTTTTACCTTTGATATCGTCCCAAGTTTCAATCCCTGAACCTGCCAGCGTAACAGGGTGATAAGCTCCAGCCTTGAAACCAAGGATTGCGCGGATGTTCTTGGAGAGTTCGGGCGCACTCTCGACTTTTTCGTACATCCGTTTTTGGCCAGCCATGAGATTGACTAACGATGGCACGGTCGAGAAAAAGTCGATCTCACCTTTTGCGCCCCTCAGCATCGACTTGGTCAGTGTCTGACCTGCGTTGACCTGAATTTCGACACCGGACTTACCCGCTTGGTTCGAGAACGCAACGAACACTGTGTGGACCGGATCACCAACACCTGCTGTCTCTCCTTTGAATATCTCAGCCGATCCGGCATTTGCGGCCGCGAAAGCAAAGGTCGCCGCCGCAAGCGTACGACCCAACGATTTGAATAGAAACATGGACTCCTCCCAGTCAATTGCTGACTAATTTAGCAGTATAAAACTATATGGAATAATCAAACTTTATGCCTTATACATAACAATTAGATATGAAACTTGACCCCAAGCATCTCGCCCAGCTCTCTGTTATCGTCGAAGCCGGTTCCTATCAGTCTGCCGCAAGCCGGTTGGGTACCACGCAGCCAGCACTTAGCCGGAACATGAAAGCGTTAGAGGATCGACTGGGTACACAGCTTTTTCAGAAAGTGGGGCGGCGGTCTATTCCAAACAATTTGGCACTTAGACTGGCGCGAAACGGGTTGGCCATCCGATTGGCGGAAGAGCAAGCCGGTATTCTTGCAGACCAGTCTACGAATGGCTCGATCGGTGAATTGCGAATTGGCGCGCCTCCGATCGTTTCAGGGCGTTTCCTAAGCGATGCTCTGGCGCAATTTATCAAGGCAAATCCCAATTGCAGTGTCGAAATCAGAACTGGGCTTGTTCATGAACTTCGGACGTTGCTCGAGCGAGGTGAAGTCGACCTCGTGTTCGGTCCTGAAAGCTTGGCTGAACCTGTGGATGGACTGGAGTTCGAAGAACTCATCGACGACGGTGTCGCGGTAATGTGTCGGACAGGTCATCCCCTGACCGCTCTTAAACGGGTCATGGCGTCAGATCTCGAAGTGCAGATTTGGCTTGCGCACTCTCGGGGGAGTTTGCTGCGTCAACAAACCGAAGCAGCCATGATTGCCTCAGGTGTTCGCTCCATGCGGATCGGCTGCGAAACAGACTCCATTCGATCCGTCCTGGAGATCGTTTCCGAAACCGATTTGATTACGACTATGCCGAGGGCGACGACCGCACCATACTTGGAAGACCGACTGCTCTTTTTGAATTTCGATCATCAGCAATTTCATCGGCCTCTAGGGGTCATTCGGCGCGCAGGAGTTTCCGCAAGCAGAATTGAAGATCGCTTCTTACACACACTCAAGAAATCGCTTGCAGTTCATTTTCCTGTCTGAGCTTGGAGCGTTTTACGAGACCGCACTATCTGCGTTTTGCAAAAAGCGTATTCTTTTACTCCGAAATAATTCTCGAGCAATTTGCACAACCCGTTTTGTCACAAGCACCGTTGGTTCAACTGGTGTCAAGTTTTGTGGACGAAACGAATGTCCGCAATGCGGGCTGCAGACGCACCGTTTGAACGCGATGCTCAAGGTCGGCTTTGGGCCGCCCTTGCAAGCGGCCCCAGCGATCACCTGTCGAGGTGTCAGTCATCGCAAAAGCTTCCCAAAGCCCCACACCGTGGGCTTCAACTCGCCGTTGTTGGATCAATGATCTGGGATACTTCTGTCACCGCGTTGGCCGGGAAGCCAGAGAGTTCGGCGTGTTTGTGGATCGCTTGTTCATTTTCAGCAAGGTATATGCAGAATGTCTTTGACCGCGTGACATATGAGTGAAGCCATTGAACCTTGGGCGCGAGCTTGTCGAGCGCGTCGTTCGATGCTTTTGCCGCTCCGCTGATTTCTCCTTCGTTCATGTCGCCGACGCCGGGGATCTCGCGTTCGATAACGTACTTCTTCATTGGTCTTCTCCTTCTTCGGGTTTGTTTGAGTTTCGTGAAAGGTGTTCAGGGCGCGGTGGACAAACCAACCATTCCCGAAAGCTCGGTGCTTCGCGTTTCTCTCAGGTATGCCTGATGGATCACAAAGCCGACCTGTGGATCGATCCGCATGAGGACCGCCGCGAACCAGCCGGGGGTTTCAGTGATTTGCGATATGCGCATCCGGCGCATAAACGCCGCGATGCCCATCGAGCAGAGAGGTGACGCATGCGCATCCTCGAGCCGGACACGGAAGCGTCTCCGGCCTAACAGGAGGTCGCGGGCCAACTCCTGAACAGCTTCCCAGTTTCGGCGCACAAGTTTGCGGGCTCGCCATGCGGCTTCGGCCTGTTCGATGGCTGCAAGCGGGTCCGGGCGGTCTGAATGGAATCCTCTGGCCGTGCCGGTTTTCCGCACAAGCCAGAACAGGGTCCCGTCATGCATCGCCAAGGCGCGGATCGCGCGCGTCTCGCCTTTGTCAAAACTTATGACGTGGCCGTAATCGACAAAAGCATCCACCCAGTCTTCCCGCTCCTGCACGATTTCGCCAGACGCGGCTGCGATTTCACGGTCCAGAAGTGATGTGTATTGCCGCTGCATGGCAAGTTTGAGGCGTAGGGGTTTTCGGGCCAAAGGTCCGCCGAGCATGCGTCGGCGCAAATGGGTTTTTGGAAATTCTTTCAGCATCTGCAGCTCCAATTCGATTGAACTTGGTTTTTGGCTTCCCTCAATCTCGCAGGTCTTTGATACCATCGCGTCGGGAAGCTTCCCTATTTTCCGTTTCACCGTTCCCTATTTTTCGGTCCCTATTTATTTGAATGGGCGCTAGTATTCCTTTCGGAAAGTCGCCTATGGAATTGGTTGAACGCGAAAAGGAGCTTTCAGAGCTCTCAACACTTCTAGACCGCGCTAGACGCGGCCAAGGGATTGTGGTCGCTGTACTGGGAGAGGCGGGAATTGGAAAATCCAGCCTCGTGCGTGCCTTTCTGAATGGCGCTGGTACCGACATTCGGGCGCTAAGCGGGTTCTGTGACGATCTTGGGATTGCCGAACCCCTCAGCGTTCTTCGCGACCTGGCTCGGGAAACAGGCGTCGATCTGCCTGAGAGCCTGAGTGACTCTAATGAACGCTTGAGTGCTTTCTCTGAAGTGCTCCAAAGAGCAATCGCACAGTCGATGCCGACTGTGATCTTTGTCGAGGATGTTCATTGGGCTGATGACGCGACGGTCGATTTTCTTCGATACCTGACAAGACGGGTTGCTGGAACAAGGGTCATGATTGTCCTCACCGCGCGGACAGACGAAGCCAAAGGGCGCACAAACGTTCGGCGGATCATAGGCGATGCCGTCTCTCAAGATGTGCGGCGCATTGACTTGAAGCCCATCTCTGAGGCGACCGTGGCGCGGCTGGCGATTGAGGCGGGCAAGGATCCGCAAAGATTAAACGCAGTGACCGCCGGTAATGCCTTTTTTGTGACAGAGCTGCTTTACGCTGGTGACGATGATGCTTCGCCGACAGTGCTGGAGGCAGTGCTCGCCCGCGCAGATCGCCTGTCTCATGCGGCGCGGAATGTGCTTGAAACCGTTGCCATCTTTCCAAGAAGCGTGAGCCGCGCGTTGCTAAGTGACTTACTCGCAAGCGATGTCACCAGCGCGATAGACACCTGCATCGACGGCGGTTTTCTGGTTGGAGAAGGCGCTCTAGTCTCGTTTCGGCACGTTCTAGCGCGCCGCGCCATCCTCTCCGAGATGCGTCCTGACCGGAGAATGGAACTGAATGAAAGGCTGCTTGAACTCCTTGAAGCACAAGGCGAAACGACACCGTCGCGCCTCTTGTATCATGCCCGCGAGGCCCAAAACGACAGGGCAGTGCGCCAGCTCGCGGTCGAGGCTGCGGATGAAGCAGCAAAGCTTGGTGCCCGCCGCGAAGCGCAGGAATTTTATCGCCTGGCCGTCGATGTATTAGGAACCAGCGCCCCTGCCAGTCTTCTCGAAGACGCGGCCTATGCTTGCTATCTTGTTGGCGTCGACTCCGATGCGATTGATTACCAGAACCGGGCTTTGGACATTCACGTTGCAAACGGTGATCGGCTACGTAAGGGCAACGGTCTCCGACTGCGGTCGCGTTTTCATTGGTCAGCAGGAGAGTTCGAGCCGGCACGACGCGATGCCCGAGCAGCGGTCGAAGTCCTGCAGACCTTGGATGGCCCTGAACTGGCAATGGCATATTCAAATGTAGCTCAGGTTCACATGCTGAACCGAGAGTACCACTTGGTGCGTGAGCCAGCCGAAGCCGCAATTGAAATTGCCGAGGATCTCTATCGATCTGACATATTGAGCCACGCTCTCAATAATCTCGCCTGCGCTCTGCAGTTCACCGACCCATCTCGTGCGAGGCGTGAGATGGACCGCAGCCTGAAACTGGCGCTCGACATTGGGCATGTTGATCACGCAGCCCGTGCTTTCGTAAACGCGACATATGTCGAGATGTATCTGTGTCAGTTCGACAAGGCGAAGGCCTTCGCGACGCGGGGAGTTTTCTATTGCAAATCTCATGAACTCGATGGCTATTGGGCCTATCTTATAGGTGCGCTTGCATTGGCCGAGTTGGGTTTGGGCGAGCTTGAGGGCGCAGGGCGTTCCGCGAACGCAGCCCTGGCCCGAGCAAACAACTTCGATGTCGGCCTTTATCGACACTCCGGATCGGTGGCCATACTGAAGTACCAGGTTCGAACGGGTGCGAGCTTAGACGAAAATGAGATCGCTTATCTCGATACGTTTCGTTCCGATCAGACCGAACTACAGCGTCTCATACCCTATGCAGAATGCATGGCAGAACACGCTTGGATGACTGGGGACGGTCAGGAAAACGCCATCGGGCTTCTGAGAAAGTCGATCGAGTGGGCTCCGATACCGGACGTCGTGCAAACCTGTCATCTTTGGCTCAAGCGGTTCGACCCTGAGCACGTCCCTCCGTCGTTCGAAGGGTTCCTTGACTGCCACAGGCTTGAGATACAAGGGGACTTCGCCGGCGCCGACGAGGCTTGGGCTTGCCGGTCTGCAACTTACGAACACGCTCTCTGTCTTGCTCAGGGCGACCTGGCATTGCGCAAGCGTGCAGTCCAACTCTTCACCAACCTCGGCGCTTCGGTAGCCGCGCGACGTGTGGGTGCCACGCTGTCGCGCTCAGGGGTTCGCGCAGCGTCAAACCCGCGCGCGTCCACACGCAACAACCCAGCCGGTCTGACAAAACGTCAAATGGACGTTTTGGATTGCTTGCAAGATGGCCTGTCCAATGCAGCTATCGCAGATCAACTGTACATCTCGGCCAAAACCGTTGACCATCATGTCTCCGCAATTCTCGCAAAACTGGGCGTCCGAACGCGCGCCGAAGCTGCTGCAAAGGTCGGCAGCGGAGAGCTCGATCTGTAAATACGCGATCATTGGCAAAGTTCTCTATCTGCGGTTTTGATTTCAAGGGCAGAATTAGGTCGCATCGGGCTCATGGTTCTCTCCGGGGTGGAACGAACTGCCCCACAATGGCGTTGGTGACGGAATGCCTTCTGGAAGTCCGCTGCGAAGTCACCCGGTGAGGTGCATCGACTTTGCATCACGAGGTCATCCAGTCTCCGTCCCGATAGGACCAGTTTCCACAGTTTGCGGATCTCTGTGTTTCAAATCATGCGGGCAAAGCCTCCTTTGTCCAGGCGAACTCGGTTCCATCTCGCCAAAGCCGTGTCAGGATGACCGCCATCTTGCGCGCAGTCGCGACCGTCGCCTTTTTGAGCCCTTTGCGTTGCACAAGCCGCATTGCCCAACCCTTCAACAGGCTGAACTTTGCGACCCGCTGGATGAGTATGTTCGCAGCCTCATAAAGCAATTTGCGCATGCTTCGGTCACCGCGTTTAGAAATGCGACCGGACCAATCGGTTTCGCCTGATTGGTAGCGTCTCGGCGTCAATCCTAGATACGCACCGACATCCACCGCACGCCGGAAACGTGTTGCGTGATCTATGGTGGCAATAAAGCTCAGGGCTACGATAGGCCCAACCCCAGGCACGCTTGTCAGGCGCCGTGCCAGCGGGCAATCCTTTGCATATTTCTGGATCTCGGCATCAAGGTCGGTGGTCTCATGGCAGACTGTTTCATGCACCTTGATCAGCGATGCGAATACGACCTCGAGGATCGGATCACCGGAAACAATCTCGCTGAGTTGATCGCGGAAGTCGCGTCGGCTCCGTCCTTTACGCACAACGCCAAGACGGACGCCGAAGGTTTTCAAAATGCCGCGCGCCTGACCTTCGATGTCCATGCGGATGCGAACCAGGCGTTCGCGGGCTGACAAGAGCAGGCGCAGCCGGTCGCTGTTCTCGCTCTTGATATGTACCTCGCGATACCAGCCGGTTCGCGCCAACTGAGCTAACGCCTCCGCATCCGAGCGATCTGACTTGTTCATACGTGCCGACAGAGCTTTGTGTGCCGCACGGGCGTCAATACACACCACCGGCACGCCACGGCGATCAAGCTCGCGTGAGAGCCAAATGGACAGCGGCCCAGACTCATGCCGATCCGTTCAACGCAGCCAGCTTGTAGATAAACCGTCTTGATGATCTCATCCGGGTCAGTCGAGCACTCACCCTCGAAAACGCGCGGGCCATCCTCTTGCAGAACACACACTGCGCAATTGGTCAGGGACACGTCTAAGCCAACATAGTTTTTCATGGTTGTCTCTCCTTCAGCTAAAGGTTTTCGAGATACGACAATAGCCGCTCTCAATACCCTTGAAGCCGAATGTTCAGCAGATACGCCATGTCAGCTTTCCGGAAGCTGCGCCGCAGCGTTGGATCGCACAATGAAGGTCTGCTCTGGGCCGCCTGCGACACGGAGGTTCGTTTTCAAGCCAGCACCAGTGTTCGAAATCATGGGGCTGATCTCGGGGGTTGGCTCGTCGTTTCACTCTGGGTTACGGTCGAGCGAACGTTATGTGCTTGAGGATGGGTAGTGTAACAAGTGCAATTTGAAAGTCTGTTGGACTCGTTCATCGTGATGATTGCCCTAGTTGGGGCCGCGATCTGGTTCCGGCAAAAGAATGTCATTCAAGCACAAGAACAAGGTGTGTTTGCGCGCCTAGTTACAGACTTTGCTCTGCCTGCGTTGATTTTTGCCAATCTTAGTAGAGAGCCCTTCAACTTAGGCAATCTTAAGCTCGCCTTTGTCATCTTCGTTTCGATCGCTTTGGTAATGGTGGTGGCTTGGGTAGTAGGCCGGTGGATGCGGTTGGAGCGCCCTGTCTTAGGCTCAGTAATCCTGGTCTCAGGAGTTGGAAGCACATCCACGCTGGGCTACTCACTGGTCCACGGCATATTTGGCGAAAACACAGAGGTGATGAGCCAGCTTGTTATCATGGGGGAAGTTGGCGTCGTCCTACCGCTTTTCACGTTTGGTGTCGCGATCGCCAGTTATTTTGGCACTGATTTAGAAGATGGCCCGGATGTGATCGATGCAACCAAGGCGTTCGTTCGATCTCCCATCTTCATAGCCTTTGTTCTGGGAGTTCTGGTTTCGTCCTTAGACCTGGCTCCAGATCACAAGGTCATGAATTTGCTAGCAAGTGTGCTGAGAATCGCGAGCGACTCACTGACTTTTCTGGTCGCATTTACAATCGGCCTCATGTTGAAGCCCATCTCATTCCGGGAGATCGCCGGGTTACTTTTGTTGGTATGTGGATTGAAGCTAATCCTCGAGCCCGCAGTCGCGGCAGCCTTTGCGACGGCGCTTGGTTTGACCGAGTTTCAAAAAGACATGTTAATTATCGAAGCGGCTATGCCGTCGGGCGCTTTGGCGGCTGTGATCGCTGCACGATATGGGTGTGACGCGGCGACTGCATCGGCCCTTTTAATAGCCACTTATGCTGTTGGGCTATTTGCGATCCCCATTGTTGGCCTGATTGCGTTGTGACGCCACATAGGTGGAGCGAACGGTTACAATATAGACCGCGACTACAGCATCAAAGCATTAAGCTGGATTTCGGTTTTGAATTAAAGCATGTCATGCTTGGCCAACATTTGATCTGGACGCAATTCGGGTATCATTTAAACGATTGGTGGTTTTCTGCTTTCTAGTCGAAGTATCAATGTGTTTGACCCAAATGAGCTTTTGGAAACAGGAATGAACACCCTTACGTGGTAGAAGTGTGCTTTGGCGAGCGGCGAACGCACCAATGGGAGGCAAGAGTGACCAAACCGACGCTTGATCACATTATGACCGTCGCGTCGGGCTATGGGGTGTCGCGTGTTTTGCTGGCAGCAACCGGGGCTGGCCTGTTCGGTCGGTTGGCGCAAGGTGGCATGACACTGTCCGAGATCCGCGCGGTTTATAACCTGCGGGAGCGCCCGGCTATGGATATGTTGGATTTGCTCGTCTCGGTGAAGCTTCTCAACCGTACAGGCGATGGGCCGAGCGCCGTTTACAGCAATACCGACGAAACAGCGGCATATCTTGACCCCGCAAAGCCCGGATACATTGGCGGAATCCTCGAGCTTTGGGACAAGCGCAACTATCGATACTGGGATACGATCTTTGAAGCCGCGCAGACGGGCGAAGCTCAGAACGAAAGCAAATGCAAGGAAACCGGTTTCTTTGAAACGCTTTACGCCGACCCCGCGCGGCTGGAAGCCTTCATGGCGGCCATGAACGGATCGTCGCTGCATGCTTTCAAGGAATTGGCGCGCGTCTTTCCTTTTGAAAACTATCATAGCGTGACAGATATCGGTGGTGCGGACGCGCTGCTTTCGCGTCTGTTGGTCCGGGCGCACGGTCACCTGAAATGTGCTTCGTTCGATCTGCCTGAGGTCACTGCAATCGCTCAGAGACGCGTGGTGGAAGATAATCTTCAACACCGCATAACATGCGTGTCTGGCGACTTTTTCAAGGATCGTTTTCCACCTTCCGATGTGATCACCATGGGCATGATCCTGCACGATTGGGATCTGGAGCAGAAACATCACCTGATCCAAAAGGCATATGAGACGCTTCCGCCTGACGGTGCCCTTGTCGTGATTGAAGCCCTCATCGACGACGCACGGCGTGAAAACACCTATGGGTTGTTCATGTCTCTGACCATGTTGATGGAGTTCGGCGACCGCGCCTTTGATTTCAGCGCTGCGGAGTTCGAAACCTGGGCGCGAGAGGTCGGCTTCAAACGGTTTGAAACTTATTCGCTAACCGGTATCACACGCGCAGTGGTGGCGTACAAATGAACGACCAATTGTGGCGACGACAGTATGTCACCTGAACCCTGGCCCGTGCCCGTTGGCAAAAACGCGATCAATCGACCGCAGTAGTTGGTTCCTGGGAACGTGCCCTTCGAGTAAGAACTTGTAGAACAATGCCACCTCAACCAACAGCTATCGTTTTGGTGCTATCTGGCGCTTGCGGTGGCGCGCCTTTACTTCGCCGCAGCCCAGGGCCCTCGCAGGGCATCGCCTGTATTCTCACTGCGGGTTTTCCAGCCTGAAAAAAATCCGGGGCGAACAGGTTCAATGCGGCTTGGCGGGTTGACCCTAGTCCATTTGAGCCAGTTGTGCAGAAATCGCTTCTGATGTCCGAAGCGCCAAGGCCGCAATTGTCAGTGTCGGGTTGGCTGTACCGCCAGAGGGAAAAACAGCGGACCCCACGACGAAAAGGTTGGTGGTATCGAAGCTGCGCAAGTCCTCGTCCAATACGGCTGTCTTTGGATCAGTGCCCATCCGTACCGTACCCATAATGTGGCCCGCACCTCTTGCCACGGGATCATGGCCAATTTCGGACGCGCTAATCGCGCTGAAGATGTCTGTATGCGCAGCCTCGGCCGCCTTAAGCCCGGCTTCGGTGTAGGGGTCGATGCTGAAAAAGATACTGACTTCAGGCACACCGTTTTTGTCACGGCGGTCCGGATCCACGGTTACACGGTTTTCCGGGACCGGAAGTTGCTCGACCATGGAGGATATTTCGATCTGTCGCGAAGTTACGTCGAAGATTGCTTGATCCAACGCTGCGCCCCGTAACCCTTTGGCGATGAGATGCTGTACATTCGAGGCGGGCGCGTTCCTGGACCACGCCTGACCCTGATTGCCGATTTCAATCAAAAGCGCCGCGTGGTCGGTTCGAAACGCCCCATCTCTCAGAGTGTCACATGTTGAGGTGATGAGCGGACCTCGAAACGGCCACACAGGGTCTGGCGCCATGGCCCAGCTGAGTTTCACCGGATGATCCATCAGATTTCGACCGACCTGATCGGATGAGTTAGCTAGCCCGCCGGCGGCGCGCTCTTGCGCGGAATTCAGCATCAGCCTCGGCGTTTCGATGCCGTTGGCGGCGAGCACAACAATCTTTGCACGCGCTTGGCCGCCGGTCCCATCAGAACGCCGAAATTCGACCGACTTGATGATCCCGGTTTCATCAAGATGAAGCATAGTCGCCGTTGTCTCAGGGAAAAGGACCGCACCGGCAGCTTCGGCTTTGGCTACATGGACCGTCGCATCATATTTTGCCTGAATCGGACACAGAGGAATACAGGACGCACTTCCGCAACAAGCGGGCCGGTCGTCATGAGAGATTGAATTGCGCGCCTGTGGCACGGCCGAAAACTCATACCGGGTTCCTGTCAGCGCCGTAGCGACTTTCCGGTCACTGTAGGACTGTGGGATCGGGGACATAGGATACGGGGTGGAGCGCGGCGATCCGCGATTGTTGTCACTGTCGCCGGACGCCCCCAATTCGCGCTCTGCCCACCCATAGTAGGGCTCCAATGTCGCGTAACTGATCGGCCAATCTTCTCCCAAGCCATAGGTCGTGCGAAGCCTAAAGTCCTGCGGCAGAAATCTTGGTATGCTGCCCAACCAATGCCAGGTGGTACCGCCAACTGCCCTGAGATAGTCTGATTGGAAAGACTGCGGGCCGGTCTGGCGGTAAATCGTTTCCTGCCCCTCGGCGTTTTTGTAGGATGGGGCCGTGCCCGCGGGATAAGGGCTTGCCAAGTCTTTCACGGCAGCACTCAGGAATTTACTGTAGGCTTCATCGCGTTCGATACGCGGACCTGTCTCAAACATGACGACACGCAGGCCTTGTGATGCCAATTCGGACGCGGTAAGCGCCCCGGCAACGCCAGAGCCGATGACCAAAATGTCCGCTTCGATATCGACTGCAGTAGCGACGGAGCTTCTCCTTTCAGTGTGCTCAGAGAGCGGGAGCTTCGCTCCAATCTTCAACAGCGCAGAACCCGGGTGCTTTTGTATAAGACATGGCTTGCCACACCAGCGCAGTACCGTAGGTCACCGCTTCGGGATTTGAGGGATCGGGGGAAATCCCCGTGTACCACGCCGTGAGTATCCTTGCTTCAAGCTCCGGTTGCGGTTGACCCTCTGAAAGAGCATGCAGGCCCTCGCCATCCCCGATCGCCAAAAAGCCCTGCAAGAACTTCGCGGCAACATCCGGGTCCAGGTCTTCGCGCTGCAATAGCTTTTTCGATAGTACCAGAAAGCCATCGGCATCAATGCTCGGCGCAGCATGCAGGCGCAGCCCGCTCCACGAAGCCAGGGCTGCCACACCACAGATCACAAAGCCACGTCGGTCAAAGAACACCATTAAGCCTCCGTCAACCAAAGCCCAAACCATGCATCATCTCGCTCACCATACCTGCAGACTGCCCGCATAGAAAGTTTCGACGATGTACTGAAACTGTGACTCGTACGCGTCAAAGGAAATCCAGATATTCAGTATTCTCGCTCGGATGTTTGGTTTGGTCCGCAAAAGCAGTCAACGGTCAAAGCCGAGAAAGTGCACCCGCAGCGAATGCCAGCAAAGCGGGCTGCAAACTCAGCATTCGAAGACTGCGCTCAAGGTCGGCAATGGGCCGTTCATCGAAGCCAGGCAGTATGCTGTCTACAGGATCGATTTGCTGGCCAACACACCAGTCATGTACCGAAATCAATCGTCGTCCTTGATTGCTTCCGTTTCGATATTGATCGTTACTTTATCGCCGACAAGCCCGTTTGCGACTCCGTAATCCATTCCGAACTCACTGCGCAATATGGAGGTGTAGAGCGATAGTCCCAAGACCTTGCGTTTATGACCGAACGGGTATTCCGCAACTTTGTTAAGCGTCACGGTGAGTGTTATTGGCAGAGTTTGGTCCAATACCGTCAGCTCTCCGGTTACTGTGCCACTGTTGGTGTCAGTAGGATTGCCGCCATTAGCAACAAATGTGATCTCGGGATATGACGTCACATCCAGGAAGTCTCGGTTTCGAACATGATCGTCCCGTGCCTCGTTGAACGTGTTGACGGATGCCGCCTGGATCACGACCTCGACGTCGCTCAGCTCTTGTGTGTCGGTATCGTAAATGAAACTGCCCGTCACATCCGTGAACACGCCGAGGGTTTTTGCGTAGCCGATGTGATCAATCGTGAAATAGATTGCCGTGTGCGTTGGATCGAGCTCATACCGCGCCATATCGGCGTTGGCCGCTATTGCGCATGTAAAGAGTGCTGCCGAGGCTGCGATCGTTTGAGTTGCAATGCCAAACTTGCCAGAAACGGTTTTCATTCGCACAAAAGCCATAGTTCGAAGACCTCCGAGTGGTAACCAAGGTTGTGAGGAATATAGGCTGCAATCCTGCAAAGGCCGTAAAAAACATGAGCAATTCTACAATTCGTTGTGCGACATGGAACATTCATCGCGCCAAAGGATCCGATGGGCAGATCGATCCAAACCGCGTGGTTGGTGCGATCGAGGCCGAGCTGGTTCCGTTGAGATTGGACGTTTTGGCGTTACAAGAAGCAGATGAGGAATGTCGACCGCACGCCCGAATTGTTGACGTGCAAAAAATCTCCGAACTTACGAGGCTAACTTACACGCAAGAGGCGCCCACCTTGCGTTGGGGCAGTCAGAGTGATGGATTTCTGGGAAGCATCCTGTTTCTAAGTGATAGATTTCAGCGTACCCATGCAGATGTAATCGATCTACCGGGCCATTGCCACCGGGGTGCCTTGTCGGTTGAAGCGCTGGTCGATGGGTTTTGGTTGCGCATCATGACGATGCATCTGTCCCTATCGCAACCGCTTCGCGTTATCCAAATGCGCATCATCGGGCAGTACCTACATCGTCGTCCAACGATGCAAACACTCATGCTGGGCGATTTCAATGAATGGCGGCCTTGGGGTGGTTTGATGTTTCATCGACGGATCGTAGGAACAGCCTTTCAGGGACCTACCCGAGCCAGTTTTCCAAGCCGCGCACCTTTCTTACCTCTGGACAGAATCTTGACGGATATGCCCGGCACGGTTTCAGAGGTTAAGGCACTAAGATCAGAGGTTTTGATGCGCGCTTCGGATCACTTGCCTTTGACTGGCACAGTTAAGCTTGGAAAAACAGATTGAGCGGTTGTTTGCCCGTAAGCCTACCAGAAAGCCGTTGGCGTGCTAATTTGCTCTATAGATCAAATGGGTGACATGCATGTCTGGAGGCGACTTTTACAACGCGGCACGGCCTGTTGAGGTAGAACCTCCAGTTGCCAACATGTGCTTGGCTAGCGCAGTAATTGCTCTTGCACTGGCAGTTTTTTCATTCTTGGCGTTTGGTTCGGCACTGGCCCCTTTGGTCGTTTTTGGGGTGTCCGTTGGGTTGCTGGTATTCTGCCTGCGACAAACCTACCCGTATGAAGTGTTGGGTCTGTGTAATCATGTAACACTGACCCGCCTTGCAATGGCTGCATTTTTAGCTGGGACCCTGATGGCGCAGAACGCGAATCCTTGGCTGGTGTTTATGGTGGCAACAGTCGCATTCGCTTTGGATGGCGTAGACGGCTGGTTGGCACGGCGGTCGGGACTGACCTCCCGCTTTGGGGCGAGGTTCGATATGGAAACGGACGCCTTGCTAGGCGCCATCCTCTCTGTGTGGCTGTTGGTGTCAGGGACAACCGGTCCGGAAATTCTGGTTCTGGGCTTCATGCGCTATACGTTTTGCGCTGCAGGTTTGGTCCTGCCTGCATTGCGGGCTGACTTACCCGAGGCGTTCCGTCGAAAGGCTATTTGCGTGGTTCAAATTGGTGCGTTGGTCACGCTCCTCTTTCCGTTGACGCCAGCAATCGCAATTTTGCCGATATCGTTTACGGCCGCGATACTTCTCGGGTGGTCGTTCTTCGTGGACATCAAATGGCTTCTTGGACGCGCTGAATGAAGCAAATATTTTTCTTCGCCTTGGGGGCTCTGGCTGTGTTTGCCGTCCTCGCTCTGCCGAACCATCCGAACGCTTTTGGCTGGGGGGCGTTGATGCGCTGGCCGCTGGAGTTGCCCGTTATCCTGCTTTTGATCATAGCGTTGGGCCATCGTCTAATCGTCATACACGCGGTCGCGCTGGCGTTGTTAGTTGTCATAGTCTGGAAGCTCGCCGATTACGCGATGTTCAGTGCTTATGACCGACCATTCAATCCGGTCGTCGACATGTCCTTGATCGCCGCTGGGTTCTCGTTCGCCCGCGGTAGCCTTGGGTTGGTCGCATTTGTCCTTGCTGTGTCCTTTGCCGTTTTACTCCTGACATTGTTTTATATTTTACTGTTCCGGGGCCTTGCTGCTTGGGCGACACTCGGACGAAATGCGAAGACAGGTGTCGGGGCAGCTTTGATCGGCATCGGCTGTGCAGGATGGGCCGTCGCGGACGCGGGCCATCACCTCAAGTACTGGACGTTTGGAAACAGCCCGCCGGGAACCACCTGGACCTCTCGCTTAGCAGTAAATCGCGTTGAGCAAATACAGAGAACAACCAAGGACTTGGCCGAGTTTCGCAAGGCCGCGGAATCGGATGCCTATGCCAATCAGTCCGGACTGTTGAACGAGCTTGATGGGCGAGACGTGATCCTGATCTGGATTGAAAGCTACGGGCGCGCGAGTTTCGACAACCCGCTTTATGCGCCAACGCATGTTGCGACGCTGCAGGCAGCCGAGGAGGCGATCGCCGGTTCGGGACTTACCATTAAGAGCGGTTGGCTGACCTCGCCAACGACGGGTGGACAAAGCTGGTTGGCGCATGGGGCCTTGGGTTCTGGCTTGTGGACCGCAGATAACGGGCGCTATCAGGCAATGATCGACAGTGGACGAAAGTGGCTGTTCCACATCGCTCAGGAGGCCGGGTATCGGACAGCCGCTGTCATGCCTGCAATCACCAAGCACTGGCCCGAAAGCCAGGCGATGGGATTTGACCTTGTTTTGGACGCTGCTCAAATCCCCTATGCGGGTGAGAGTTTTCGCTGGGTCACGATGCCCGACCAATTCACCTTGGCTGCGTATCCTGAGCTTTTACTGCCGGACCCGAGGTCTGACTTTGTCCAGATCGCGCTGATCTCGTCACACGCCCCTTGGACGCCGATCGCTGACGTGATCCCGTGGCAGGATGTGGGAGACGGCACCGTCTTTAACGAGATGGCCGCGCGCGGACCGGCACCCGAAGTGTTGTGGAAAGACCGCAATGCAGTGCGTGACGCGTATCGCAGATCGTTGGACTATGTTTTGCGGGTGGTCTTTTCCCATATTGTCCAACTTGCCGACGATGCACCACTGGTCATAGTTGCAGGGGACCATCAGGCCGCCGGATTTGTATCAGGCAGCAACAATAGGGACGTACCCGTTCATATGATCGGACCTCTGCAAGTCTTGGAGAAGATCGACCATTGGCGCTGGACAGATGGGCTTATCCCCACACCCGACGCACCCGTTCGCCGAATGGACAGTTTTCGTAATGACTTCGTCGCGGCGTTCTCTGACGAGGCTTCGACGGCCATGGTGTCGCAATGAACCGGTATTGGGTCAGGTTAGGCGTATCGATCACCGTGATTATCGCGCTGTTTTGGTGGATGGATGCGGCGCGTGTCGCTGCCCATCTGCGGATGCTCAGCCTGGAATGGGTCGGGCTTTCGATCCTTGCGACAACCGGCGCTACCTTCTCGATGGCGTATCGATGGCAACTTACAGCACGCGCGCTGGAAGTCCGTTTTGATTACTCCTTTGCCTTTCGCGAATATTATATCGCGCAACTGGTGAATATGGTTCTACCCGGCGGCATTCCGGGGGATGTGACCCGTGCTGTTCGGGCGCGGAAGAAAGCCGACCTCAAACGCTCAGCTCAATCGGTTTTGGCTGAACGCCTGTTGGGGCAAGTCGCGATCATGGTCGCTCTTTTTCTGGGCGTGAGTGCATCGCTGATGTGGCCCGGCGGCTTTGATCACCCTGTGCTGAGCATGACAGTTCTTGCTGTGTTGCTATCCGCCCTAATCGTGGTGAGCATTGCATCTTTTGTACTTCCATCCATGGGGAAGCTCGTTGTCTTTTTGGTCAGGCTACAACGCCAAACGGTTTTTATTCTGCTGGGCCTAGTCAGCACTGCATGTCTGATACTGGGATTTTATGCATCAGCAAGGGCCGTAGGGGTTGTCATACCGCCAGGGGGTGTGTTGATCGTCATTCCACTAGGTTTGACCGCAATGCTGATCCCCATGTCGATTGGAGGTTGGGGTTGGAGAGAAGGGGCCGCTGCTGCTCTGTTTCCAACGATCGGGGCGTCATCCAGCGCGGGTGTTGCTTCGGGTGTCACTTACGGTGCCGCCATCCTGATCGCCTCGCTACCGGCAGCTGCAATTCTGCTATGGCCCAGACCGATTGAACCACATCTATCAACAGAGAAAAGAAATTCATCATGACACAACCAGCCCATCTTACGCGCCGTTTCTTTCTTCAAACCGGAGCAGCCGGTTTTGCCGCTTCTGCATCCGGGTTGCCTGCGTTAGCAGCCAATCTGCAACCTGTGAACTTCCAGTTGTCCTGGCTTCACTCCGTGCAGTTCGGTGGAAGCTACATTGCGAAAAACAAAGGCTATTGGTCCGAACAGGGTTTGGATATTTCGCTTTTGCAAGGCGGTCCTAACGCGCCTGTAGAACCACCCGTGGTTTCGGGAACCGCATTGGTTGGAATATCCGCCGCCGATTACACCGCCGCCGCTGTGACGCAAGGTGCGCCGTTCAGAATCATCGCCGTTGCAATGCAAAAGAACCCATTCGCGATTGCATCTCTTGCGACCAACCCGGTGAACGAGCCTGCTGACCTGATTGGCAAGAAGATTGGCATGGCAGTTGCGAATACGCCCGTCTTGCAAGCCCTATGCACCTTGAACGGGATAGACATTGATCAAATCGAAATTGTCCCGACCCAATATGACCCGGCCCCGCTTGTCAGTGGCCAGGTGGATTGCCTGCTGTCCTGGGAAACGGATTTGCCCGTTGCGATGACCGTACAGGGTGTCGACAACACCACCATGCTTATGGCCGATTACGGTTATGCCGTGCATTCACAAACCTATATTGCCACCGAAGACTCCCTTGCTCAAAGGCGAGCAGAGCTGGTGTCATTGCTGAAAGGCGAAGTCATGGGGTGGAATGACTATCACAAGGACACCGACGCTGCAGCAGAGTTGACGGTGGAGATGTTCCCAGATGCAGGTCTGGATCTCGCCGCGCAAAAACTGCAAGCTGCGCGGCAAGTGCCTCTGATGTTCTCGGACCTGACGGCCGAGTTCGGGTTCGGGTGGTTCACCGAGGAAACCGTGGCGGCCAATGTGGAAACACTCGCGCTGTTAGGTCGAACTGTCACTCCTGACCTCTGGGACAGGTCGCTGCTGGAAGAGGTGTATGGCTGACCCGAGGGTTGACGCGTGAGCACGGCCAGAATTTCCTGCTCCGACATCCGAAAGAGTTTTGACCGCACAGAGGCGGTGTCTGAGCTTTCGATTGACTTTTTGTCCGGACAGACGACGGCGTTGGTTGGCCCGTCCGGCTGCGGGAAATCCACCATTCTAAGAATGATTGCTGGATTGGAAACACCCGATACTGGGCGCATTGCAATTGGCCTGGAAACACCAAAGCAGGTCGCCCGTCGCGGGGGGCTTGCCATGGCGTTTCAAGACGCATCGCTGCTTCCATGGCGAACTGTGCGATCCAATATCGCATTGGGTGCGGAACTTGCCCGCAAACCGGTGGATCGCGTGGATGACCTGATCGATCTTGTCGGGCTGGGCGGGTTTGCCGGCTATCGGCCTGCGGAACTATCAGGTGGTATGCGCCAACGCGCTGCAATAGCGCGCAGCCTGATTTCAGAGCCAGAAGTCCTGCTGTTGGATGAACCTTTCGGGGCCGTGGATGCCATCACGCGCCGCCGTTTGAACCGGGACCTACCCCCGTTGTGGCGTCAGCGCCAAACGACAACACTTCTTGTTACGCATTCGGTTGAAGAGGCGGTTTTGCTATCGGATCGCGTGATTGTGCTGTCACCTCGGCCTGCGCGCATTTTGGCCGATATCCAAGTCGATTTTCACCGAGACAGCACCGTTTCCGCTGCAACTTCACCAGAGGTGCGGGCTTTTACTACACAAGTTCTGGCTGCGCTGGAAGAGGCTGAGTAGGTGGCACCGGGACGCACAACGCTGGGTGTTTTGCTTACGCTTCTTGTTTGGGAAGGCTTGGCGCGCGTTCAGCCAAACAGCGTGCTGATCAGCGGACCATTTGATATCGTCGCGTATATTACTGATCATTCTGGCCTGCTGTTCAGGGCTGCGACCGAAACGACAATGAACGCTGCGCTCGGGTTCATTTGGGGGAACCTTGCGGCGGTGGTCTTGGCCTGTTTCGTGATCTTGGTGCCAAAGTCGGAGAGGATCGTCTCTGCGCTCGCCCTGGTATTGTTCTGCATCCCTCTGATTGCGAGCGGCCCGATTTTAAGGGTCCTGTTTGGGCCCGGAGCAGGGCCGCAAATCGCGTTGGCGGCTTTGGCTGTTTACTACACCACATTCCTCGCCGTGGCCGTGGGCCTTCGAGCGATCTCTCAAAGCTGGACAGATTTGATGACCGTGTACGGCAGGGGCCGCTTGTCGACGCTATTCGTAGTGCGATTCAGAGCCAGCTTGCCTTATCTGTTTGTGGGATTGCAAATCGCTGCCCCAGCAGCCTTTCTGGGTGCGATGATTGGAGAATTCACAGGCGCAGAGCGAGGATTGGGTGTCTTAACCTTGAGGGCCATACGCGGTCTTCAAACGGATGCGACCTGGGCGTTGGCGGTTATTTCTGCGTCTCTCGCTATGCTCGGGTACGGATTCGTTGGATTAATCAAAAGTAAACTGACACCACATGCACCAACAATCCTGTTATCGACGCCCAGTCTTGGTCGAAAGCGCGCGCTTTCTGGTCAAGTACTTGGTGTTGTTTTTCTCGCTGTTCTAGTTTTGGTTCTGTGGCAGGGATTGATGGATTTGTTCAACCTGAATTCGTTCTTTGCAAAGCGGCCAGCAGACATTTGGAACTTCGTTTCCGACACCACAAACCTAGACACCTTGCTGACTGCGCTTGGCGAAACCCTAGCTTATGCGATCCCCGGCTATCTAGCCGGCTTGTCACTTGGAGCTGGACTATCCATGGTGTTAACGCTTTGGCCGCCCGTGGCGCGGGCGATTATGCCAACGGCCATCACGTTGCGCGCCGTGCCGATCATAACAACCGCGCCATTGCTGGTTCTAGCATTTGGGCGCGGCTTTGCTGGGACCGTTGCAATTGTTGCTGTCATGGTTTTCTTCCCCACTCTCGTTGCCTGCCTGCAGGGTCTACGACAGACCCCAACGCAAATCGTGGATCTTTTCGAAAGCTACGGTGCCAGTCGGTCAAAGCTGCTGCGATCCGCCCGGATCCCCGCCATGTTGCCCGCTTTGTTCGCGTCTGCCCGCATGGCAGTGCCTGCCTCCCTATTGGCTGTCACAACTGCAGAATGGTTGGCGACCGGGCGTGGCATAGGTGTTTTGATGGCGCTGACCGCGAGTACGTCCGATTACAACATGCTGTGGTCCTGCGTTGTACTTTTGTGTCTTGCAGCCGTTGCCGCATACTCAGGGGTTGCATGGTGTGAAAAACAGGTTTTGAGCATTTATGCGAGCGAGCAAGTGATATGACAAAGGCCATTTTTGCAATTCCAGGTGACAAAGACCAGCGCACCGGCGGATTCATCTACGAAGCCACCGTTTTGCGGGTTCTAAACGAAATTGGTTGCAAGACCGAACATCTGCAACTGCCGGGCCGCTTCCCCAACCCAACGCGGGACGATATGGCAGCGGCGCTGAGAGCCCTGCGTGCTGTACCGGAAACACGCCCGATTATTCTTGATGGGTTGGTATTCGGTGCTATCGATCCAGAGGGTTTGGAGGGGGTGAGTGCCCCAATCATAGCGATGATCCACCACCCACTTGGCCTGGAAACCGGTTTGCAGACAGAACGGGCAGAATTCCTACTCAAAAACGAAGCGGCAGCGCTCCGATACGCCGCCCATGTTGTCGTTCCCAGTCCAGAAACTGTGCGCGTGCTGGTCACCCGATTCGACGCAAACCCGGATTTGATAACCATTGCCTCGCCGGGTTTTGACCGTCCGGTTGTCCGCAAACAGCCAAAGCGCCCTCCTTTGATTTTGTCGGTTGGCCTGTTGGCCCGGCGAAAAGGGCATGACACTCTTCTAAGCGCGCTTGCGACAATCAAGGACTTGGAATGGCAGGCCGTTATCGTTGGTAAGGAACATGACCAAACCACAGCGATTGAACTTTACTCTCAGTCAAAGGCCCTCGGTCTAACCGAGCGCGTGACATTCACCGGAGAGTTGGACCAAGCCCCGTTGAACGGTTTGTTCAACTCGGCGACCCTTTTTGCGCTGGCAACCCGATACGAAGGTTATGGTATGGTTCTCAGCGAAGCGATGATGTTCGGGCTTCCAATCGTGTCCTGCGATGTAGGCGCTGTGCCGGAAACAGTGGGCGAAGCAGGGATTCTGTCGCCACCTGATGACGCTCTGGCGTTCGGGGCTAATCTGCGTTTGCTTCTCGAAGACCAAGGCACGCAAGCCCGTTTGGGAAGGTTGTCAGAGCAAAAATCAATGTCTCTACCGTCGTGGCGCGAAACGGGTGGGAAATTCGCCTCTGTGATCAAATCACTCGTCGAGAAGACCAATTGAAAGAACTTTTTAGCAAGAGCGCCGCGAATAGGTATTTCGAGGATTGGCTTTTTTGGCAGGTCAATCATGCAAAATTTAAATAGAATAATGAAATACTTGCTCCAAACCCCAACTGCCAGAGCAATCCTCATGGCACTCTTCGTAATTATTGTTGTGAGAGTATGCAGCTATGACAGTTATGAAACGGCTGAATATCAGGTGCCTGATAAAGAGTATTGGGGTGCGGCGACTCTCTTCAGTTTGAACGCAATTGAACCACGTGGAAATTTTTATTTTTCTTCCCTAACCTTCCCTAAAGGGAGCCTTCGGTAAAGCGTCGACTCACGGTCGAATTTGGAGTTTCAACTCGGTTAATATGTCACCATGCCAAAGGTGACGACAAAATCGGAAGCTCTTGCAACTCAGATCATTGCTGCATTTGACGGCCTAGATCCACCTACTGATGATGAACTTCTTCACCCCGAATGTATGGATGACGTGGATATTCTTGAATTCTACGGCGGGGTCAAATGGCTTGAGATGACCGATCCAATGATCGTATATGGATACGCGGCACCCACTGCTTTCAGCGCAAAGGCATTTCAGTATTACTTGCCCGCGTATCTGCTATGGACTCTGCGAAATTCAGACAGCCCGGAATATGCAAGTGAGAGCATTCTTCTGGCACTCGATCCCGGCACATCGAAAGAAATGCTGCACGAGTTCCGGAAGTCCAAGTTCAACCAATTGACGCGGGCACAGAACGAGGCCGTGTCAAAGTTTCTGTACCATTTCAGCGATCATCCTGAGCTTGGTGAATATGCGGAAGCCGCTTTGGTTAACCACTGGATTGAATAGAGCGCGTGGGCACAGGGTCGATGATTTTTACCTGTTTGATTGGGCTCTTCGCAGCATTTTTTGTCAAAATCGGTTTGCTGTTTTTTGGAGACTGAGAATGAGCAATGGCAGCGACTGATTGGTGGATTTAGTGCGTTGTCACTTGGCGTTTTGCAATCTCGATGGTAGCAAATGGTTTGCTTGGAGGCCGGAAAAGAATTCGGTTTTCGATTATCCGTCGCTCCAACCAGCCGCATTTGTTCTTTATGCGAGCCATTGAAATGCCTTGATGACAATCTGCCAGCGCCCTTGGTCCTTCAGCAAAGTAAGCGTGTCGCAGAACCTTCGTTGTCCCCATTGGTCGTGGACAACCGCGACCGCGGTTGCGCCGGACACATTCAATGATCTTATTTCCCAGTCCGGAACTGGACCCTCGGGATCGGGAGCAACATCTGCACAGAAATCCGCGAACCCCTCTGCGCTATCCCACTGAAGTTCGCCATCGATTAGCCCTGACGACACAAATCTCGGATGGAATGCCTCCATTAGAAGTGCCTTTTCACCTCGATTGAAGCCGGTCACATACATGTCGATTACGGCCCGGATGTTCTCTTCATCATTGCCCATTTTCGCGTCTCATCGGCGTTTAGCAGCGACGCTGTGGTGCGGTCACAGCGCTTGATTGCCATCAAGCTACGGTATCGCATCCTGCCGCCGTTACCAACATCGGCCCCGGTCCGCATCGCGGTAGTTTCTTGCAACACGTCTAGTGTCTACATTGAGAACAAAGCTGCCATGTCCCACATATGCCCGGTTGGAAAACACAGTCTAAATTCTGGTTTGGCGGCACTCTGCCGCTGAACCGCGAAAGTTCGCTTACTGTCCAATTCTCGGGAAGCCCCGAGGTGTCATGACGTTTTCACGGTGATCTCGAGGGGTCCAAATACGTGTTAGGCTGGGGCGAAATGGTTTGAGTTTCGCGTTTGGGCAGAATCGCGGATAATGCCGGGATGCGTAGCACAAAAACCATCCACATTGTTTCTTGCCACGCCGAAGGCGAAGTTGGCGACGTTATCGTTGGTGGGGTCGCACCCCCACCCGGTGACACGCTGTGGGAGCAGCGGACTTGGATTGCGCGCGACAGAAACCTTCGCAACTTCGTTCTGAACGAACCGCGAGGTGGGGTGTTTCGCCATGTGAACCTGCTTGTTCCGCCCAAGAACCCCGAAGCGCAGGCCGCCTGGATCATCATGGAACCTGAAGACACGCCTCCGATGTCAGGTTCAAACTCGGTCTGCGTATCGACCGTACTTCTGGACATGGGGATCATCCCGATGCAGGAGCCCGAGACGCACATTGTTCTCGAAGCCCCCGGTGGGCTTGTTCGGGTTCGCGCCGAATGTGCCGGCGGAAAAGCCGAGCGCATTCATGTCCAGAATGTGCCGGCGTTCGCGGCTGAGCAAGGGATTAAGCTGGACGTGCCCGGTCAGGGCGAAGTTCTTGTGGATACCGCCTACGGTGGCGACAGCTTTGTCATTGTCGACGCGGGCAAGCTCGGTATCGAGTTCGAACCGGATGAAGCGCGCAAGCTAGCGGAACTGGGCGTGAAAATCACCAACGCCTTCAACGCAAAGCATCGGTTCACTCACCCTGAGAACCCGGAATGGACCCATGTCTCATTTTGTCTCTTTGCCGGCCCACTTACTGAGGGTGAGGGCGGTTTGAGGGCGTCGTCTGCCGTCGCCATTCAGCCCGGCAAAATTGACCGATCCCCAACGGGCACATCTGTCTGCGCGCGGATGGCGTTGTTCCAAAATCGCGGACAGATGGGTGTTGGCGATACCTTTGAAGCACACTCACTGATCGGGTCCTCATTCACAGGCAAGATCGTCTCGGAAACTATGGTTGGCGATACCCGGGCAATTGTCCCAGAATTCTCTGGACGCGGGTGGATCACGGGGGTCCATCAGCACATGCTTGATCCAACCGATCCTTGGCCTGAAGGGTATCGACTAAGCGATACCTGGCCCAAGTATTGACGGTTCAGAGCGCGTCGTAGTCCGGCAATCGATCCTTCAGGAAAGTGTAGTCGTCCCGCGCACGCAGCAGTTCTTCCTTGGCCATCGTGATGACGCGAAACTCCTCAGCGGTTTCCGCGAATTTGATCGGTTGCGTGTTCTCATCCATCCAAGGAAGACAGAAAATCGAGTTTCCCCAGGTCAGCCCGGCCCGGTTCAGAGACAAAAAGAAGATCTGGTTTTCCATGGCCCGCGCCGCCGCAAAATTGTGCCAGGTCTCAAAGCTTTCGTCACGATAATACGCCCCACAGTGTAAGATGAGATCGACGTCGCGCTTCAGCGTCAAAGTGCGGGATAGTTCAGGGATGCGAATGTCGTAACAGATAATCGGAGAAACTGTTAAATTTTTAATATTAAACGTGAATATGTGATCACCCGCCGAGAAAAACTCCTTCTCCATCGACGCTCCGTATTGGCAAAGATGAAGTTTGTCATAGTGACCAACCAGCGTTCCATCAGGGGCGACGACAGCAATCGAGATATAGTTGCCTCCTGCGCCTTTGCGGGGAAAGCTATATGACACATGGACGTCGAACTCGATGGCAACGGCCCGCCAAGTCTCAAACGATTTCCCGTCCAACGTTTCTGCGATCTCATCAAGCCGGTCGAAAGCCTCGCGTGAGTAATCTATGCTGGAAAGCTCTGGCAGAACTACCAAGTCGACGTTTCGCTGACTGAGTTGCGTTCGGACTTTTGCAGCGGACGCCGAGAGATGCTTGTCGCGTTCCTTGACACTAAGGGTCGCAGGTATTTCAATCTGGCAAGCCAGCAGAGAAAGGCTTTTGGTTGCGGTCATTTGGTTACCCTTTGTGCGGAGATCTGATCTGACATCCGAGATTTAACCGCGCTCTGCAAGTGGAACGCTTTCCATCCGGTCTTTGAATATTTCGAGAATTGCCTGCTCTGCCCGGTTCAGCCGAGTGTTCTTGTGTTGGACCAGGTTGATATCGATTGCTAACGTGTTTTCGTAGGGCGGCAGACGCCACAGCTGACCGCGCTCCACAAACCGCTGCGCCACATGGACCGGAAGCGGTCCAAAGCCGAGACCCGCGCCGATCATTCTTTGCGCCTCGCCTAGGTCGGTCGTGTATCCAATCACATTTTTGTCCAGCTTATGCCGGGCCCGCAGCAGGGCAACTGGGCGCAATGCATCCCAAAGCTGATCCGTTCGGAACGACACTGAGGTGTGGTCGCGCAAGTCTTGCAGCGTTAGGTTGCTTAGCCCAAACAATGGATGGCTCGGGCCGCAATAGAAACCAAAGTAAGACCGATACAGCACCTCGTGATGCAGGTTCGGATGGGCTTCGTGCACCAGACAGACGCCAAGCGTGGCAGATTTTTCCAGCACTGCCTGCCGAACTGCTTTGCTGGACATCACTTCTATATCAAAGCTGACTTCCGGGAACTGGTGATGAAAATCAGTCAGAATCTGGTCAAAGAACGCGTTCTCAATCTTGCTGAGCAGCGCGAGCTTGACGGTGCCAGTGACTATATCCTCTGTGCCCTGAGCGCTTTGAATTGCACGTGCCATGTTGCCGAACATATCCACACAATCCTGGTACAAGGCCCGCCCAGCGGGAGTGACGCGGAAATGAGATGGGCTGCGGTCGATCAATTCAGTTCCCAACTGCGTCTCTAGCCGCTTTAATGCCTGACTGACCGAAGGTTGTCGCCGCATTAGCCGCGTTGCCGCCAGTGTGATGCTGCCTTCCTGCACGACGAAGACAAATGTGCGCAGTAGGTTCCAATCCAACTCGCGGATCAGCTTCTCTTGTTCAGTGACTTCACTCATTGATTTCACCAATAGCCAAGATAGAAACTATCTATTTGCTCTATAATGGTTTCAAACACAAGGTAGGGCAGAGAGAGCCATCACGTTATCCACGAGAGAAGACCTTGAAGAAATCGAACCTGTTTTATCAGAGTCGTACACGCCGCCCCGAGGTGGAGCGCGCAGAAGGCATCTATGTTTGGGGTAAGAACGGCCAGCGGTATATCGATGGGTCCTCCGGCGCGATGGTCAGTAACATCGGTCATTCGAATCCGAACGTCCTGGCGGCCATGAAAGCGCAGATGGACAGCGCTACTTTCGCCTATCGTCTGCATTTTGAGAATGCTCCGGCAGAGGAACTAGCAACGGAAATTGCCGACCGCACTCCTGACGGGCTTAACAAGGTGTTCTTTGTGTCTGGTGGGTCGGAGGCCGTCGAGTCTTGTGTGAAATTCGCCCGTCAATGGGCTGTTTCCTCGGGGCAGGAAGACCGCTGGAAAGTCATCTCGCGGTTTCCCTCATATCACGGTTCAACCTTGGGCGCGTTGGCGATCACGGGCTATGGCCCACTGACCGACGCATTCGCACCTCTCTACAAAGATATGCCCAAAATCCCCGCCCCCCGGTGCTACTTGGATCGGGACAACCTGACGGATCATGACCAAGGGCTCAAATATGCCGAGATGCTGCGGGACGAGATTATAACACAAGGGCCCGACACTGTTCTGGCCTTTGTAATGGAGCCTGTCGGAGGCGCATCGACCGGTGCCTTGGTTGCGCCCAACAGCTACTATGGTCGGGTTCGCGAAATCTGCGATGAATTCGGGGTCTTGCTTATCATGGACGAGGTTATGTCGGGTGTCGGTCGAACGGGCGCGTTTCTGGCATCCGATCACTGGAACATTCGGCCAGACCTCGTGGCCCTATCGAAAGGGTTCGGCGCAGGCTACGCCCCGCTGGGCGCGATGATTTCCGATGAGGGCATGGTCGATACCGTTCTGAATTCTGGCGGCTTTGCCCACGGCCACACCTATGCGGGCAACCCATTGGCATGCAGCGCCGGTCTTGCCGTTCTCTCCGAGATCGACAGGTTGGACCTGATAATCAACGCTCGCGTTATGGGCGACATTTTGAAGACTGGGCTTCACGACCTGATGAAGCGCTTCTCCTTCATCGGCGACGTTCGGGGCAAGGGCTTGCTGACGGCCTTCGAACTTGTCGCCGATCGCGACACGATGGACCCATTGCCCAAGGACCTCAACGCGCATGAACGATTCGTCGAGATATGCTATGAGCGCAGCTTAATCACCTACTCGCGCCGCAGCCGTGGCGGCATAGACGGCGACCATTTCCTGGTCTGTCCGCCGATGATCGTGACGAAGCCGCAGATTGATGAAATCCTCAACATTCTCGACGACAGCCTGATGGTTTTCGCGCGGGAGAACAGGTTGGAGAGCTGATTATGGCGAAAAAAATCATTCTTACGTGCGCGATAACCGGATCGATCCACACGCCGAGCATGAGCCCCTACCTGCCCGTAACGCCGGTCGAAATCGCCACATCAGCAATTGAGGCTGCGGAAGCTGGCGCGTCAGTTCTACACTTGCATGCGCGTGATCCAGAAACGGGACGCCCAAGCGCTGACATCAATGTGTTTCGGCAATTTCTGCCACGGATCACGAATGCCACTGATGCCGTCATTAACCTGACTACTGGTGGCAGTTCTCAAATGACCGTGGAGCAGCGCCTGTCGGCCCCGGCCGAACTGTCGCCGGAAATGTGCTCGCTTAACATGGGGTCAGTTAACTTCGGGCTTTTCCCGATGAAAGAACGCTTTTCAGACTGGAAGCACGACTGGGAAGAGCAGTTCCTGGAAAAAACACGTGACACCGTGTTCAAGAACACCTTTCGTGACATCGAAGCCGTTTTTCGTATGATTGGTGATGCCTGTGGTACGCGGTTCGAATGCGAATGTTACGACATCGGTCATCTGCAGACGGTGGCGTTCTACCTGCGGCAAAAACGCCTTGTGCCTCCGATCTTCCTGCAATTCGTTCTAGGCGTTCTGGGCGGCGTCGACGCCAGCCCCCACAGCTTAATGTTCATGAAAGAAACCGCCGATCGCCTTTTGGGCGAAACGTATCAATTTTCAACCCTCGCTGCTGGTCGCCAGCAGATGGGCTTGGGCACAATGAGCGTCGTCCTGGGCGGCCACGTGCGAGTCGGCCTTGAAGACAGTTTGTTGATCCGACGTGGTGAGCTTGCCACAAGCAATGCACAACAAGTCACAAAAATCCGCAGAGTTCTGGAAGAACTCGGCTATGAAATCGCAAACCCGGATGAGACACGCGAAATGCTGAATCTCAAAGGTGCGGACAAGGTTGGGTTCTGAACGATGAAGGTTTTTTCCGCACATGACCACCAATCTCAACACAATCCCAGCGGCTTTCTCGTCAACGGGATCATGCAGCCAAACCCCGAAATGCCCGAGCGCTTGGAACGGCTGCTGGCGGGAATAGCGTCTGGCAGTCACGAGCTTCTCGCGCCAGTCGATCACGGCTTAGGTCCGATTGCCGCTGTCCACACTCCGGCCTATCTGAAATTCCTCTCGACCTCCTACATGCGCTGGAAACGAGTGCCGGAGGCGACGCCGGAGATATTCCCGAACATCCACCCTGACCGCCGGGACGCAAGCTATCCCATGTCGGTTGTCGCGCAGGCAGGGTTTCACGTCACTGATATGTCTTGCCCTATCGGTGAGCATACATGGGAAGCCGCCCGCTGGTCGGCAAATTGTGCAATTTCGGCGACCAAAGCGGTAGTTGACGGCGACAGCATGGCTTATGCGCTTTGCCGCCCACCAGGGCATCATTGCTTTGCTGATCTGGCAGGTGGGTTCTGTTACCTCAACAACAGCGCTATTGCGGCACAACAATTGCGCAGCACCTATGATCGGGTCGCCATCATAGACGTCGACCTGCACCACGGAAACGGAACCCAGGGCATTTTTTATGCGCGCGATGACGTTTTTACTCTGTCGGTACACGCTGATCCGACGCGCTTTTATCCTTTCTTCTGGGGGTACGCCCACGAAGTCGGCGAAGGTTTTGGGCATGGATACAACCTAAACGTCCCCCTCGCTCGTGGCACTGCGGACGACGGCTTCCTGAAGGCCTTGCGCGATGGTTTGGTGCACGTCCAGAACTTCGCGCCGGGCGCCATCGTGATCGCCCTGGGACTGGACGCATTCGAAGGCGATCCCTTCGGGGGCCTCAAAGTTTCGACACCGGGGTTCGCCGAAATGGCGAAGATTCTGGCCACCCTCGACCTCCCGACCGTGATCGTCCAAGAAGGTGGATACCTGTGCGATGAACTTAGTGACAATCTCCATGCCTTTCTATCGGGTTTCGAAGAAGGCACGGCATGACCCAGGAGATTACCTCAGCGATCCGCCGCGTTCCCGAAGCCTGGATCGACTACAACGGTCACATGAACCTTGCTTACTATGTATTGGCCTTTGACGAGGCTTTGGATGTCATGCTGGATGACGAACTGGGCGTCGGCGCCACCTATGCAAAGACTTACAACGCAGGTCCCTTCGCGCTGCAAAACCACGTCCACTATCTGGATGAGCTTGTAGCAGGCGAAGAGTTCTTTTGTCGTTTCCTGCTGCTTGATGCAGACGCCAAACGCTTGCACGTTGCGGGCAAGATGATCCGCCCAAGGGACGACAAGACCGTCTGTGTGATGGAACAAGTCCTGATCAATGTTGATCACAACACCCGCAAGTCAACGCCTTATCCGGCAGAGGTTCAAACCCGTATTTCTGAGCTTTTGGCAAATCACGAACCTATCGCCCGCCCGGTCCAGATCGGGCGTCCAATTGGATTGAGAAGGCAATGAAACGCTTTGCCAATATACTTTCGCCCAAAGGTTGTGGCCCAAAATGGCCGGCCAAAACAACCTAAAGGAATGTGGATCATGCCCGGCCTAGGAAAGTCCGTAAATCAATTTGCGCTGCCGGATTTGTTCGCTTAGCGTACGCAGATGCCACTCGAATTGCCGCGGTTACTGAACTTAGAAATTGGCAACTAACTATAAACTGGGAGAGAAGTTAATGATGCTTTCAAATATTACCAAGGGCCTGATGGTCGTTACGCTGAGCGCCCTGATGTCAACCGCCGCGTTTGCGGACGACATGAAGCTACGTTTTGCTGGTGTGTTCCCGATCGATCATCAGGGCACAAAAATGATGGAACAGGTTGCTGCAGATGTTGCTGCGGCAAACGTTGGCCTGACCATTGAAGTGTTCCCGGCGAACCAGCTCGGTTCCGGTGAGGCCCTGTTCGAAGACGTTGCCCGCGGCAACATCGATCTGGCTGCTGCCTTTATCTATGCCGACACCGATCCGCGCCTGGAGTTCCTGTCGATGCCGTTCCTCGTGGGTGGCTGGGACGACATGAACAACATCATGCGCAACATGGATTCTGAATATAACAAGATCCTGCAAGAGATCACCGACGAGTATGGCGTTCGCGTGATGGCTCAGAACCCCGAAGGTTTCGTAGGCATTGTGGCCACGCAAGAGCCGACCAACTGGGCCAACTTCGACGACAAAGGCATGAACATCCGTGTATGGTCGTCGCCTGCGGTTAAGTCGATGGTTGAAGCGCTTGGTTATCAGGCTACCACAATGGCTTGGGGCGATATTTTCCCAGCAATCCAGTCCGGTATCGTTGATGGGGCGATTTGTTGCACCAAGACGGCGACTTACTCGATCTTTGCACAGTCGGACGTTGGTACTCACTTCGTCGAGTACAACTCGATTTCAGAATTGACGACGTTCTACGCGTCGCAGCGTACACTTGATAAGCTCAACGATGAACAGCGCAACGCACTTCAGGCAGCGATGACAAAAGCGTCCGATGACTTCTTCCAGTACAACCGCGACAACGATGCGGCCTTCGGGGACAAGCTTGTTGAAAAAGGCTATACCATCCTCAGCCTGAATGACGAACAGCAAGCCGCTATGGCAAAGCACATCCAGGAAAACATCTGGCCGATGATGGCCAAGAACGTTGGTCAGGACGTGATTGACCGTCTGCTAGCGGCCAAGAACTGATAAGCGAAAGATGAATAGGGCCGGCAGGGTTGCTGGCCCTTTTTCTGATTCCTGACAAGAAAACTTAGAATAACGGGGGCGATGTATATGTCGGAAGGCTTAGACGGGACACCTAAGATCGTTGGCGATGAAGATGCCGACAAGCCACAGAAAATCACCGACGAGCTACCGCCAGTCATCGGGTATCCGATGAAGCTAATTGCGCTGATATGCCGACAGATTGTGATGTTCTGCGGCTTCCTGATGGCATTCACTTTCGGCGCAGTCGTGGTGATCAGATACGGCTTCGGCGGCGACTTGTTTGCCTATGAGGAATGGCTTCTGGCATTCTCGATCATCGGCTTTTTTGCTGGCGCTGTGTTGGCCTCTGCGCGTAACCTGCACATCAACGCCGATATTCTTGGTATCGTTATCCACGACCCCAAGCTGATCTGGTGGCGCGGGCTAATCGTGCTGCTGGTCGAACTGATCGTCATCCTGTTCCTTTTCTACGCCTGTTATATCTCGCTGGTGGACGATTTTTCGTTCCCGCGGCTACGCTCTACGCCTGTGTTGCGCATTCCATTTGTCACCTGGCGTATCGCAATCATGTGCGCCTTCGGCTTCATGGCCATGTTCACTGCCGCTTACCTTTACGTTCACATCCGCAAAGGTCTCGGTCTTCCCTTGCGCTCTGAGACGATGAAAGGAGCCGCAAAATGATCATCGGCGGAAGTCTTCTTATTGTATGTTTCATGCTGCTTCTCGGCGTCAGCGTATATGTGGCGTTCGGGGCGGTTCTGATCTTCATCGCGATAGTGGGTGATCAATCCATCACGGGTTACCTGCCAACGGGTTCAACCGGTATCAGATCACTGGTCCTACTTGCTATCCCGCTCTTCATGATTGCCGGCGGTATAATGGAGAAAGGCAAGATCGCAGCACCTCTTGTCGCTTTGGCTGAGATGTTCATTGGTCATATCAAAGGTGGATTGAACGCCGCGTCGGTGTTTGCCTGCGGCGTCTTCGGATCGATCTCGGGCAGCGCGAACGCGACATTGACCTGCATCGGTGGCATCATGATGCCACACCTTAGACAGGCCAACTATCCGCGCGGACAATCGGCGGCACTGATTGTGTCGGCAGCACCGCTGGGCCTGTTGATCCCACCCAGTTCCTCGCACATCCTTTATGGTTGGGTCGCACAACAGCACGTTCTCAAGTGCTTCCTGTCGACGGTCATTCCGGCGATCATCCTGATTTCGCTGTTGGTCATCACCAACCAGTTCATGCTGCGTAAGTACGACAACATCCAGCTAAAGTCGAAACCCGATCCGTTCATGCCCGCACTGCTGGGTCAGGGCCGTTTGGCCGGACCCGCGCTGATGATGCCTATCATCATACTTGGTGGCATTTATGGTGGCATCATGACCCCGACTGAGGCCGCTGGTATCGCTGTTGTTTATGCGATCCCGGTTGCGATCTACTTCTATAAGGGTCTGACCTGGAGAACTCTGGCCCAGACCATCCAAACGTCAGGCGTGACGATTGGCGTGGTTATGGTAATGATTTTTATGGTTCTGATAGTGTCGGACAACCTGATCTCGCAGGGTGCGCCTCAATTGGCCAAAGACCTGGTCTATTCGGTCTCGGACAATCCGATCGTGATCCTGTTGATGATCAACGTGGTGATGATCCTGATCGGTATGCTGATGGACGACATCTCGGGTCTGCTGCTGGCAACGCCGATCCTTCTGCCGATTGCACAAAGCGTCGGTGTCGATCCGATCCATTTTGCCGCGATCATCGGCGTCAACCTCGGCATGGCCAATATTACACCGCCGACAGCGCCTTTGTTGTATCTGGGTGCTCAGGTCTGCGATGCACCGGTGTCCAGTATGCTTTGGCCGACACTGGTCTTCATCACTTTCGCCTGGCTGCCAACGCTGATGCTGACCACTTTCGTACCAGAACTGGCTCTTTTCCTCCCGGACTTGTTGCTTAGCAGGTAGCCTGGCAATCCTCAGAGAACTAAAGGCGCCTGAAGATCGGGCGCCTTTTCATTTTCTAGCTTGAACGTGTCCACTTTCTGTTGCCGCTCAACCCGCTCTGAATTCAAAAGTAGTAGCCTTCTTTCGGCGAACTACAGGACATAAATCCAAGAATGCAGAGCAACAAATGAACCGGTTGCCGCAACCATTGCTGCGATTCCCAGAGCGTCTTTTGAAACGTTTTTCATTGTCCTGATCCTTTACAGGTATTGCAGATACGAAAGGCACATAGACAACGGATCGAGGTGTGAGTACCATCTATCCTTGCATATGCGACTTGCAAGGAATGCATATCATAAGGAAACTCAGGCCTACGCTTTATCAAACTTCAGCCCCCGCTGCGAAAGCCTTACAAAAAATCGCAAAGTACGGTCGTCAACGAAACCAAAACCATTGAGAATGACCAGAAAGATCTGCGGGAGAAAAACTCCATGTAGGCGCATACTCCGTTTCTTCTGTCGTCAAAATTAGCATACGGATGACAAGATCCGGCGCAAGAATATGTCCGCTTTGTACGCACTCCGGAAGTTGTTGTCGTCTGAGCTGGCTCAATGTTCCACCGAAACCGTCAGATGATTGCTGTGAGCCCAATGCGGAGAATGGATTTCGGCACTTCGGGCAGAAAACGGTCATTCGCAAAATTCAATTGAAACGGCAACAATACGCGGCTTGCCATTGGTCGTTCAAGTAAAGAGCAGATGTGAGTGTGCCCTGGTTTCCGCAATGATCTCAATGGCAAATGACGCTGGTGTCGGCCAGTTGGGATGCAAGATTGCTTCAACAATATCTGCATCAGCTACAAACTGCGCGTTGTGTTTCGCAGCAAGATGGCGCATGTGGT
>NZ_JBQFXS010000016.1:0-75134 GCF_056541025.1 Ruegeria sp. AK4 | reverse complement strand
CAAATCCGCCGCATAATCAAACCAACCAGATGCGCCAGATCCTCTCTTAGCTCAGGCAGCCATCTGTCCCAAAATCCCTGACAACGGACACCCTGGGGGCTGCGCTAAGTGGTATCAAGGGCGAGATGCCTGGAAATCTGCCGATGCCGGAAGTGCGCTCCTTATGTGAGTTAGGCTTTCACAACCTGGCCAGTGGCAATGCGAAGTTCAAATCAGCCCTTCATGAACTGCACGAAGCCAGCACAACCGAACGTCCTTACAACAGCGCAGACTTGGGGCCATTCTATCACTGGCTTCGAGAGGCTCATGCTGAGCCGCCCTTGGCTGAACTGGTTCAGATCATTCAGAAGCATGTCTTTGACACATACCCAACACCAACAGGCAAAGGCGTATTCGGCAAGAAGCCAAAAGTTCAGAAATGGCTTACAATTAACGATGCGCGAAACCGCTCAGGTTTCGGAGCCGTGTTCTTGAAGCAGCTCCTCGGTCATCTGGACGGAATCTCCGAGGAAGACGCTCTCAAACGAACCGATGTGCACGTCGATGAAATCAAAAGGGCGAAATCCTACTGGAGAACTCTCATCAACCTTAAGAGCGCTGCTCCTGACTTGGGTATTCATGCCCAACAAGTTAAGGCGCTTCAAAACCGATGCGTCCTCTCAACGGTCAAAATTACCTCGTCCAAACGTTACTTGAAACGCGAGGAACTTGATGACCTTTTGAAACGCATTTCAGAACTTCCCCAATCTCTATCTGAAAAGCCAGTTCTTCCCATTAAAGAATTTTGTCGCGCCAAGGGTGTTCAATTGACCCGAGTGATTGATCTCTGGATAAGTGGCGATTTGGATGGGAAGGTCTGTCGAGGTGAAGGTATTGGCCTGCAAGCGATAGAGGTGGATTGGGATGCACTATGTCAAAAGCCAAGGATTCAACTTGATCGTGATCTAAAGCTTCCGGAAGCAGCCAGTTATCTTCAGATCAGTGTTATTTCTATAAGGCATTTGAGGGATCATGGCTATTTGGCCCAGATCCAGCATCGCAATCCTGATACCAACCATCTGAGAAGCTATATTTCAAAGAGCAGCATCCAAGCATTCGAGCGAACCTATATCACCCTCGGCCAGATGGCATCACGACAGAAGGTGGCCTCAATCCATTTGGCGCGGCAATTGGATCGCGATTCTGTCCAACCAATTTCCTGCGGGAATGAGTTTGTCCGTGTCTACGACAGAAATGCTGTGGGCTGGGGAAGGGATTGCAAAGCAACAAAAACATGGAGGAATAGCCAGCCATGAGCACGGAAATGACAGATCAGGAACTCGCGGACGACGATGAGGCGCAGCTTCGAATGATTGTCGAAGTCTATGCCGGCCACGAAGACCCCTATGACGTGGACGCAGTGCTGTCTCATGTAAGCTGGGTGCGCCGTATGAAACGCAAAGGCATTCTAGATTTGATAGCCGAGTATCCTGACGAAGAAGAGCCGGACTGACACAAACTTGGGGAGATTCATATAATGCCCCACTGCGATGTTCGCTTTTCCCAGCACCGGCCCAACGCCTCCAAGTGCTGCAGAAATCCGAGCGATGTCTTGATCGACATGCGCCCGGAAAGCGTTGTGATCTTAAACCTCTTTGTCTTCGCCATTCTCCGCGAACGAATTGCTCAACGCTTCAAGTAAGAGTTGTTCCATACGATAGGGCATCTCATCGACACCCCAGGCCCGTCTCGGGTCCGGCCAGAGCTTGTCAAAGAGTTCTTCGGTCATGACAACATAGGATACGCGCCCGGCGTGACGTAGAAACGTCGGGCCAGCATCTGCTTGTTTCATAAGGCTGAAGGCATTGTATTGCAGCGTTTCGATATCGAACCGTCGACGTTGGATCGGTGGAAAGTCAGTATGGTTCATGTGTTCTCCTTTCAAGTGCGCACGTCATTGGCCACGAAGAATTCCGTGTTGAGTGCGGCTCGAAGGAAAACGATCAGGTCATGGTTCCAGCTAGCATATCAAAGCCCTGCTGTCAGCAGAGATGCAGAAACAGTTCAGCGCTGACGTTCGATTGGATCTTCATCAATTGCTGCTCTGCGGACAAAACGGCCGTTCGTGTTCACGGCCCCGGAGTCCGTATCCAGCCCAAACCGGACATTCAAACTAAGTCTTTGCATTTCCGCCTTGCGGACTTTGCAGACATCCGCATTTTTTGCGCCAGAGGACCGGAGGCAGCCCCAAGCAGACATTCAAAACAAGGCTTTACAATTACAGCTTTCGCAAAACCTGGCATTCGACGATCACTCCTCAAGGATCCTTTCTCTTTGCTAAAGCCTCCTGCAAGTGCCTTGTGAATACGCGGGCTGACGGCTTGGTGTGGCGACCACCTGCCAGCAATGCATTCAATTCAACGTTTCCGATTGACCAATCAGGTAGCAATTGCACGAGAGTCCCTGCTTCCAACTCGTTTCTGCAACTCCAGTAGGAGGTACTTACAATACCCAAACCGGCGACTGCCGCAGTCGTCGTGCTTTCGTTGACGGAAATCATCAACTGGCTTTCGACACGAATTGACTGAACCTTACCGGCCTTCTCAAAACTCCAGCCGGCCTTTCCGATACTCGATGGGCCGAGGATCACGTTGTGATTGACCAAATCGGCAGGCTGTTTCGGAGTGCCGGCTTTCTTCAGATATGAAGGGGACGCAACCAAAACTCTGGGCGTCGAGCCCAGCTTGCGCGCAACCATCGTCGAGTCTCCTAGCGGTCCAAACCGGATGGCGACGTCGATAGCCTCATCAATCAAGTCCTGCATCGAATCCGTCAGAACAAGATCCACTTTCAGCTGGGGGTGTTGTTCTAGGAACGGAGGCAAAGCGGGTATGATTTCCCGTTGTGCAAAACTCGCTGCTGACCCAACTCGTAAACGACCTCGCAGCTCGCCAGTGCCCCTGACGAAGTGATTGGCCTCCTCAATGTCCGAGAGGATCGGCTCAATGCGAGTCAAATATTCTTCCCCGGCTTCCGTCAGTCGAACGGCATGGGTGGAGCGTAGAAAAAGCTGAACCCCAAGGTCTTTCTCAAGATTAGAAATGATGCGGGAAACAGACGGCTGGGACTTACCGGTTTCTTTGCCCGCAGCGGTAAAGCTACCGGTGCGCGCAACTCGTGCGAACAAACGGAGAGTGGAGAAGTTATCGGACATTTGCTTTTCGAATAACTGTTAGGCTTTTTGGCAGGCTACCGTCCGGCTTTCATATGAGCAACATGTGAACGCAACAGCAAGCTCACCCGGAAGGTCACATTCGGAAACTGTGGCTAAGACGGTCTTTCGAAAAGGATCATGTGACATGGCAAACTCACCAATGAGTAGACGGCATTTTCTTACCACTTCGCTGGCCGGAACGACGCTTGCATTGGCGTCACGAGCGATTGCTGCAACTCGCATCAATGTGGGTGAAAAACAGATCTTCGCCCTGTCAGATGGTTACTTCGATATGCCCGCGAGCATGTTTCTGGGAACGCCTGAAAGCCTGAAAGCTCAGATTGGTGATCCCGCACGGATCGCCGCCAACACCTACGCATATCGGGTTGGCAACCGTACCATCTTGTTCGACGCGGGCGCTGGCACCAGCGACTTCATTGCCAAAGCCTTCCCGACAGTGGGCGAGCTTCCCGGCGAGTTAGGCTCAATTGGTGTCTCGGCGGAAGACGTGACCGACATCGTGATCACGCACATGCACCCGGATCACGTTGGTGGCCTTGCTATCGGTGATCGGATGGCGTTTTCGAACGCTCAGATTCACATAGCGGCTGCTGAATGGAACTTCTGGAATGCGAGCGGTTTTGCAACCGGCGCACCGGAACCGATGCAGCCTATGGTAAAAAATGTTCAATCGCTTTCGAATGTCATCGGAAGCAATGTTTCCCTCCATAGTGGATCGGCCGACTTGGGCGATGGCGTGAGTGTCCTGCCCGCGCCGGGTCACACCCCTGGCCATACTGCTATCGTCCTTGATGGTGGTCGCGAACAGTTCATTGTTGTTGGTGACCTCACGGTCCACGAAGACGTTCATTTTGCCAATCCGAGCTTCGGGTGGGCTTTGGACGTAGATGGTGAGCAGGCCGTGGCTACGCGGATCTCCATGCTCGACATGATCGCCACCGATGGTCTGATCATGGGCGCCGCTCATGTCACCAAGCCCGGCCTAGGCCGCGTGGAGCGCAAAGGCTCCGGGTTCCGTTTCCTTCCCCTCTAATCTCGCTCTTTCAAGGAACATCAAATGACGACGTATTCCCAGCACACTGTAGACACGGCACCCGAAAGTTCGAAACCTATCCTCTCAGCGATCAAGGGCAAAATGGGCTTTGTTCCGAACCTGATGGCGACAATGGCGGAATCCCCTGTTCTGGTCGAAAGCTACATGACCATGATGGGTATTTTCGAGAAGACTGATCTGACGCCAACCGAACGCGAAATCATTCTGATGACAAACAATCGCCTGAATGGCTGCACCTATTGCATGGCTGCGCACACAGCCGTGTCGAAGATGGTCGGAGTAGATGACAGTGTCATCGATTCGCTGCGCGCAGGCACGCCAATATCGGACCCAAAGCTCGAAGCTCTGCGCAACTTCGCTGAGATTATCAACGAGACACGCGGATGGGCCAGCGATGCGCAGGTCAATGCACTGATCGAGGCCGGCTATTCAAAGCAGACCGTTCTGGAAGTCATCGCCGGAACCGCCCTCAAGGTTTTATCGAACTACACGACCCACATCGTGAACCCACCGCTCGACAGAGCTTTCGAACCGATGGCGTGGAATCCTAAAGCCGACGTGGTGGCGGAGTAGTTCAGAGTAAAACCTGCGTCCCGTAGTTTCCAACTGCCTGTAGTCAGGCGAGCACGCAAACGCCGCGCTTTTGGCGCGGTGTTTTTTTGTGCCGACCGAGTTCGCCGAACAAGCAAGGTACAATCCCATTCATTCATTTTGTGGATAACCGTTACACGAACTGGGCGGCTACCACCTCTCTCTCAACTGACCAATTATTGAAACAGGCGGCGGGAAAACCCCTAAGCCAGCCAGAGAACGCAACTTACGAAGTGGAACACAACATGACCCTCCAGAACCAACTCGACGACTTCAAGGCACAGTTCAAAACAATGGCCCCTGAAGGCGCCTTTGAAGCTTTTGCCCGTTCGACCCAAGAGTTGATTGACAGCGGCCAAGCTGAACGCGCCCTGAAAGCTGGTGACGCGGTGCCCGACTTTGTTCTGACGGATTCAGACCGCAACAATGTCGCGTTGAAAGATCTGCTGGCCAATGGGCCGGTCGTTCTGACCTTTTATCGCGGCGTTTGGTGCCCTTACTGCAACATCGAACTGAAAGCCCTTGAGGCCGTTGCCGAGGACATCCGCTCACGTGGCGCAACCCTGGTCGCGATCTCGATGCAAGGCGCGGCGGACAGCCGGAAGTCTCAGAAGGACAATGAACTGAGCTTCCCGATCCTCACGGACAAAAACGGCGAATTGGCAGAAAAGCTGGGTATTCGCTGGACGCTGCAAGACTACGTCATTCCGGTTCACGACGGTTTTGGCGTCCACCTGCCGCGCATCCATGGCGATGGCCAATGGAACCTTCCCATGCCTGCACGATACGTCGTCGATACGGATGGCAAAATCGCCTACGCCGAAGTGAACCCTGACTATACACGTCGCCCAGAGCCCGCGGACCTGTTCCCTGTTCTCGATAGTCTGACAGCAACCGCCACTGCCTGACGCGGTCGTGCGCCTCGCATTGGGGCGCACGCCGTTCAACTCACTCCCCCACGAAAAACTGGCCGAAGTGCCGCTGCTTGCAACTCGATTAAGACCTCGAAAGGACCAAGAAAATGAAGGGCAAACTCATCCTCCCTTATATCATGTCGAACCTGCTCTCGGGCGTTGGCTCGGCCGTTATGTTCTACCTATCAGGCTTTGATCCGATCTGGATCGGTACATTCTTTGCCACGTTCACCATGCCATTCTTTCTAATGGTGCTGGCCGGTGCACTAGGCATTTCCAGGACATCCAAGAACCTGCCTGTCATTCAAATCATCAACCTGGCCGCAGTGGCGTGGGTGATCTACCAAATCAGCGCGCGCGGCGGTTTCGCAGCCACCAGCGAATACGTCGCCGTGGGTCTGGCGCTGTACGGCGCAATCACCATGCAATGGTACATCCACGTCTTCTCGAACTATGGCCGCAAGCCAAGCGCAGCCATCGTGAAAGGCAAAGCGTTGCCCGAGCTTCGGCTGCAACGCCTGGACGAGACCACCACGACGTCTGCGTCCTTTGTCGGCGAAAAGACCCTGCTGGTGTTCTTCCGTGCAAACTGGTGCCCCTTTTGCATGAACCAGCTCAAAGAAGTCAAAGCGAAGGCGGATCAATTGGCTAAGGCAGGCGTGCAAGTAAAGTTCATCTCTAATCAGGGCATCGAAAACTCAAAGAAGCTCGCCAAAAACTTGGACTTGCCAGCACAATACGAAATCCTCCAGGACAGTGATCTGGCCGCAGCCAAAGCACTGGGCATCGAAGATATGGGAGGCGCTCCGTCTGGTATGCCGGGCTACCCTGCCGATACAGTCAAGGCGACTGTCATTGCACTGGACGAAGACGGAACGGTCATCTTTGGAGACGAGACGGATAATTATCGCATTCGCCCTCATCCCGATACGTTCCTGCATGTCTTCGAACCTCACGGCAGCGTCCGGGCATTCTCAGCAGCGTAAGAAATGCTACGACCCATCAGTAAGTGCCGCGTATCACAGCGCGGCACTTTAAGGGCCGTCTACTCAACTTTGCAAAGTCCGCCCTCTGCGCATAGCCGCCGTCGGTTGATCGCGCAGCATCGGTCACAATGGGCTCGAAACAGACGTTCTCCGCGCGCAGGATCAATGACTGCTGTCCGACAGATTGAAGTGATGGTTCGTTTTGTCCGCAGAGGAGCTCACCACTCAACCGGAGATCGCTTCACATAACACCCGTACTGCGATGTTCGCGGTTTGTTATCACGCCGACAAACACTCAATGGTTGTGAACCTGCCAGTGATCGCATCTATGGGAATTGGATACCTTCATTGGCGCTACGCCTTCTAAGGGCCAAGGGTTCATAGCGGTCTATCTTACTAGATAAGTTAGAATGCTTGGGCTTCCCGGGAATTATTCTCGGAGCTTTGTGGGTGTCGGCAAAGCGATATCAACGCAAGAATGGCTTCGCAGCACACCCCAATTACTCCAGATAGGTTTTGAACCATTCAATTGTGCGGTCCCAGGCCAGGTTTGCCATCTCCTCGTCATAGCGTGGCGTGCTGTCATTATGAAAACCGTGGTTGGCGTTTTCGTAGATATAGGCCTCATATACCTTGTCGTTGGCCTGCAGGGCGGCCTCAAAATCTGGCCAGCCCGCGTTGATGCGTTCGTCAAGCTCACCCATCTGAACAAGCAACGGCGCCTGAATTTTAGCCACATCCTCGGCCGCTGGCTGGCGCCCGTAGAACGGGACACCAGCGGCTAGTTCGGGATAGGCCACAGCAATTGCGCTGACCACACCGCCGCCGTAGCAGAAGCCAACAGCGCCGACTTTTCCAGTGCAATCATCTCGGTTCAATAGGTATTCAAATCCATTGAAGAAATCGTTCATCAATTCGACCCGGTCCACTGTCTTTTGCAGCTCGCGCCCGTCCGCGTCGTTGCCTGGGTATCCTCCCACTGACGTCAGACCGTCGGGGGCCAGTGCCATAAACCCGGCTTTTGCCAACCTGCGCGCCACATCCTCGATGTAAGGATTCAGGCCGCGGTTTTCGTGGATCACCAGCACCCCGGGCAGGGGCTCTTCAACGCCGGCAGGTCGGACAAGGTATCCGCGAACATCACCGGTTCCATTCGGTGAAGGATAGGTGATGTAGTCCGCGTGGATATCGGGATCGTTGAACGACACTTGCTGAGCCATCGCGTAGTTCGGGCTGAGCATGTTCAGCAGCGCGACCGCTGTCACGCCGCCGACCGCGAACTTGCCTGCGCGGTCCAGGAATTGGCGCTTGGTGATCTTGCCGTGCGCGTAAAAGTCATACAGGTCCAGAAGTTCCTGGTCGAAGTCTTTTGCCGTCATGCGAGTCATTGTGGATCTCCTGATGAGTTTGGCAGTCTGAAGGGTGGGTAGTATCCGATCTGAAGGTCTTGATTTGATTGAGCGTCTGGCTGGGCTTCCTAAGATAACGCCGGTGACCGTTCCTTGTTCGCGTACCGTTCGCGCAGCGCGTTCTTTTGAACTTTTCCCATAGTGTTTCGCGGCAACTCCTGGACGAGTTCGTAGCGGCGAGGATGTTTGAATCGCGACAGCTTGTTTCTGATGATTGACTCGATCTGTTCCAGCTGAAGCTGTGCTCCAGGCTCGGCAACCAGAGCGGCAATGATTGCTTCACCGAAGTCTTTGTCGGGGACGCCGAAAACCGCCGATTCCTGAACGCCATCGACATCGTTCAAAACGTCTTCAATTTCTTTAGGGTAGACGTTGTAACCACCAGTGATGATCAGGTCTTTTGACCGACCTACAATCGACAGGTAGCCATCCTCGCTGTATTGGCCCAGATCTCCGGTGATGAAGAATCCATTTTCTCGAAGCTCTTCAGCCGTTTTTTCGGGTATTTGCCAATAGCCCTGAAAAACATTGTGGCCACGTACTTCGATCATTCCGATCTCGCCCTGGGGCAGCGGTTCTCCAGTTTCAGGGTTGGTTACGATCACCTCAGTGCCGGGTATGGCCATACCAACAGTTCCCGCGCGACGCTCACCGCCATAAGGGTTAGAGGTGTTCATGTTCGTTTCGGTCATACCGTACCGCTCAAGGATACGGTGGCCCGTGCGCGTTTCGAACGCCACATGGGTCTCTGCCAGCAACGGGGCTGAGCCGGAAACAAACAGACGCATGTTCTCTGTGATCTCATCGGTGAAACCTTCATCGGCCAGCAATCGGGTATAAAAAGTGGGGACTCCCATTAGAAGGGTCGAGTGGGGCAATTCCTCCAAGATCATTCCAGTGTCGAATTTTTTCATCAGCCGCACTTTGGAACCGGCGAGTAGTGATGTGTTCATCGCCACGAAAAGCCCGTGCGTGTGAAAGATGGGCAACGCATGAATCAAGCGATCAGCGTCGGTGATACCCCACAAATCCACAAGGGCTTGGGCATTGGACAGCAGGTTTCGGTGGCTGAGCATCGCGCCCTTGGACCGGCCCGTGGTACCTGATGTGTAAAGAAGCGCCGCGAGGTCGTCCGGCGCGCGATCCACAGTTTCGAATACACAAGGCTGTGCGTCCGCTTCGCGGCTCAAGCTTGGATTTTCGCCGCCCAAGGTCAGCAGCTTTGCACCAGACCGGGTCGCCAATTGTTCGAATTCAACTTTGTCGTGGCTGTCGCAAACGATTAACGCAGGTTGCGCATCAGAGATGAAATAGTCCAACTCTGCCATGGTATAGGCAGTGTTTAGGGGCAGGTAGACAGCACCTGCCTGAACCGAAGCGGCATAGAGCGCAATCGTGTCGGCCTGCTTGGGCGCTTGCACAACGATGCGACTGCCAGGGGAAACTCCGCTGTTCTGCAAGACATGCGCGATTTGCGCGGTGCGCTGCAGAAACTCATCATAAGTGACCACCTGGCCATTATCGAGTTGCAGGAATGGAGCCGTGTTGCCCTCGTGGCGGGCAAACAAACTGTCGTAAAGTGTATTAGTCACGCTGTATTTTCCCTAGGCTTTACCGCAAGCGTCGCAGTTGAAGCTGCGCGAATTGAACGCGAGGCTTGGATCGTGGCACGTGTCGCGAATTCTTCGTGGTAACGTTCTGTTTTGTTCAAATCGTAAAGGTAATTGACCATCGCACCTCCGGACTGGGCGCGTCCGTTTGGCGACTGATCTGCCTGGGCATGCAGGTCATGAAGCTCGGCACCATTTCCCAAGTGAAAGCGCGCCACAGGGTCAAGCGGCATGCCATCTTCGCGCTTGGCGAACATCAAGTACCGGGCGGCCATCGCGCGCACGTCCTGCGGTGTTGCTGTTTCTGCAAGCACGGCCTCGGCGGCATGCCCGTGTTCCGGGTTGTCTGTTTCACCAGCCAGCCACCGGTTTAGCCCCGGTATCGGCGACAATGTCACAAAGGTATCAAGCCCGCGAAGCTCCCGCGAAAGCTCGGTCACAACCTGCTTTATCAATATATTCCCAAAGCTGATGCCCGCCAAACCCTTTTGGCAGTTTGAAATGGAATAGAACGCCGCGACCTTTGCCTGCTCGGCTTCGATCGGTTCTGGTGCTTCGGATAGAAGCGTATCTATTGCATCCGGGATTTCGGCGGTCAGAGCGACCTCAACAAAAATCAGTGGCTCATCTGGCATCGAAGGATGGAAGAACGCAAAACAACGACGGTCTGGCGGGTAGAGCCTTCGCCGCAAATCGTCCAGATCGTTGATTTGGTGCACCGCTTCATAGGCGACGATCTTATCCAGAACGCGGGCAGGGGTGTCCCAGCTGATTTGCTTGAGGACAAGAAAGCCCCGGTTGAACCAGCTGCGCAATAAATGGACGAAATCGATATCAGTTCGCTTGAGTTCGGGGTTGGATTTGAGAAAGCGCAGCAGATCGATGCGCATGGCCACAAGTTCTTGCGTCGCACCAGACGGCTGGTTCAAACGGCGTAACAACTCTTGCCGCCTTGGCTCTGCAACTTCATTAAGCTTTTGATACAGCTGGACACTTCGATCATTGGCGTAGAGGCGCGCCGTTTGGGAAAGCTGATCGGCGTCTAGCTCTAGATGGTCATTCAAATAGGCAAAAAAGTCTAGCTTCTCGGGATCATCCAGAGTGTGGTAGCGATCAAGAATCGTAGACGCCAATGTGAAACCCGATACCTCACCCTCTGCGGACAGAAGCGCCTCACATAGCTCGGCAATGGATCGTTGGTCATCCTTGCCACGCCTTTTGTCGGGACGGTCCAGCAACTGGTTTAACAAATCACCCAGAAACCAATTCCGTTGCATTTCAGGGCACCATCTGGCTGCTCAGGTACTCGCCTGTTCGCCGATAATGGTCGATCAAATGCCGAGTTGCGCTGTCTGCGTCGTGATTTAAAGCGGCGTCCAGAATTTGCTGATGCTCGGCGGCAATGTCCCTCTTTTTGTAGCTCGAACCGCCGGCGGCCAGATAGCGGTAGCGAATGTTCAGGTCGTAAAGCTGCGCACAATACCGCAGCAACAACGGCAGTTTCGAATTGTCCAGCAGGGCCATGTGAAAGGCTTTGTGAGCGTCTTCAAAATCGCGCGCGCCGTTTTGGCTGGCTTTTTTCATATGGTGGTGACGTAAAACAAGCCTGTCCTCCCAAGCTGCATCCGCGTTGGCGATACAGGCGCGAAGCGCGGTTTCCTCGAGGTTGCATCGCAGCAAGAGTATTTCTTCAAAATTACATTTGCTCACAGGTGCAGCCCTGAAACCGCGTTGGTCTATACGTTCGACCAACATGTCAGAGGTCAAAAGGCTAAGCGCTTCGCGAACCGGGCTGGCGCCAGTGTCCAATAATCCGCGGAGCTGTTCGATCTTGAGTTTTTGCCCCGGAGGCAATTCGCCGGTCAGGATCATTTCGCGCAGCCTTCGATACGCACCATGAGTGGCTGATGTCTCTTTGCCCTCTGTATCAAGCATGGCGTCCATATCCGACCGTTCCTTTTTTGCGGCTCAAACTCTTGGGTGCTCTTAACTGAGGACACTCGTTCCAGTCGATAGGCCAACCGAAAGGTTCAGTGAGCCTTCGTTGATCATCCAGCGACGAAGCACAAAGCTACGCGCCCCGCTTTTGTGCATGGGGTCGTCCTCGGCCAGTTTCCGCGCCGCCTCGAGGCTGTCGGCTCGATAGATGATCAGGCCCATTCCCTGCATATGCTCGCCGGTTTCATCCGACATGGGGCCTGCAAAAGCCAGCTGCCGCGAACGTTCAAGCTGCGCCTGGTACGCCAAGTGATCTGGCAGTGACGCCTTTACATCTTCAGGCGCTTTGGCTGGCGTGCTCAGCGCGACGTAAAGCTCCAAAGCAAGCGCACCGCGACTTCTTGCGTCTGATTTGTAGTCTGCCCAAGCAACCATTTGCGGCCTCCAAAAATATCGATATTATTTGACATATGGCAAAATAGTCGGCAAAAATCAAGCGAACTGACATGGATGGTGAAAATGAAATACCTGGTGGGAGAGACTTCGGAAGGGACAGCGGTGTTTGCCGTGATTGGCGAAAACGCTGTGAATTTAACGGCTTTGGATCCTACCGTAGGCGCTGATCTGATGGGCCTGGTTGCCAATCCGGGGCTGAGCGACTCACTAAACGACAAAATCTCTGCAGCGGAGACGGTGCGAGTATCGGATATAACGCCAGCGTTGCCGGTGGCCGCCCCAGGTACCATCATCTGCATGGGATTGAACTATACAGATCACATTAAGGAAGGTGGATACGACATTCCCGAGTACCCGACTTTGTTCATGCGCGGGAAGAACTCGATCATGGCGGCTGGTAAGCCGATGATAAGACCAACTGCTTCCGAACATTTCGATTACGAAGCGGAATTGATGCTGATCGTAGGAAAGCGTGGCCGCCATATCTCGGAAGAAGACGCGCTGAGCCACGTATTTGGCTATACCGTTTTCAACGATGGGTCGGTGCGAGATTACCAGCGCAAAACAGTACAATGGACACCGGGCAAGAATTTTGACGACACAGGCGCAATTGGTCCTTTCACAGTTACCCCGGATGAGTTGCCCGAAGGCGCTGCCGGTCTGAAGATCGAAAGCCGCGTTGGTGATGAGATTCTGCAAAGTTCAAACACCGCCAACATGATCTGGGGTGTTCGTCAGGTGATCGCGACAATTTCAGAATTTATGACGCTTGAGCCGGGTGATCTGATTGCATTGGGAACACCGCCAGGTGTGGGTCACGCAAAGAAACCCGACCCAAGATGGCTGAAACCGGGCGAGATCGTTGAGGTCGAAATCGAAGGTATCGGCATCTGCGCCAGCCCGATTGTCGACGAAAAAGATACCAGATCGAAAGTGGCCGCAGAATGAGTGCACCAACCGGGGCAGAGCTGGAGACACTTCGCGCCAAGGCGCAGCAAGATCATCGTGATCTGCGCCAGCGCATTCCACGTCTTTCAGACGATGCTATTGCGTTGATCCTTCGCGAATCCAGATCTCATTACGCCTGGACCGACAAGCCAGTTCCTGACGAATTGCTTGAAGAGATCTATGACATCACGATCAACGGCGCGACCAGCATGAACACGCTGCCCGCTCGTTTCGTTTTCGTGAAAAGTGCCAAGGGCAAAGAGCGCCTCGCCAAGTCGTTAAAGCCGAAGAACGTGCCAAAGATGATGGATGCACCGGTCACGGCGATCATTGCCTATGACATGGACTTCTGGAAGGAACTGGCCTTTCTTTTCCCGCATGAAGATCGCCGGCCATTGTTCGAAAACAAACCCGACTATGTGGCCGATACCGCGTTTCGCAATGGTACGCTTCAGGGTGCCTATTTCATGATCGCGGCCCGAGCTGTCGGCTTGGACGTTGGCGCTATGTCAGGTTTTTCGAACCAGATCGTCGACGAGGAATTTTTCGCAGGCTCAACGCTCAAGTCGAACTTTTTGTGCAACCTGGGTTACGCGGACGAAACCGGTTTGTTTCACAAACTGCCGCGCTTTCCGTTTGAAAAGGTGTGCTCTTATGCATGAGGAGGTGACGCTGTGGCCATGAAAGTGAAACCTGTCGTGACGTACCGCACGACGGCTCAATGCCCGACACACGCGCGCACCGAGATTCCAATTCGCGATCTGGATGTAATTGTCGACGAGCCCGTCGAACGCGGCGGAACAAATCTTGGCCCGTCTCCGACGGAAACTGCAATGGCTGCTCTGATCGCCTGCACGAATGTCATTGGGCACAAGAACGCGCACCGTTTGGGAATTGATCTTGGCACCGTGACAATCGACGCGAAATGCAGGCTGGATCGGCGCGGTGTCCTGATGGAGGAGGAGATCGATGTTCCGTTTCCGGACATCGAACTCACCGTGAATTGCGAGACGTCCGCCAGTCAGGAAGAGCTGACACGCGTGGGCAAGGAGACAGCCAAATATTGCGCCATCGCAAAACTGTTCGAAGCGGCAGGCACTGACCTGACCGTCAACTGGGTCAAAACAAATCAATAAATACAAAAGATCCTACTATCTGGGAGGAAAAAAATGAAAAACTGGACCAAACGCAGCCTTGTGGCCGCTGCTCTGACAAGCGTCATGACGATGCCTCTTGCGGCGGAAGAGACCATTTCCGCAGTCGTGATTGATGGTTACCCGGACCGGGCCTTGTGGGTGAAGGAGTTTACCAACTTCTTCATTCCAGAAGTCGATAAGCGGCTGGCGGAATCCGGCAACTACAAGATGAACTGGCAGGAGAACTATGGCGGTTCAATCGTCAAGCCCAAGGGTGTTCTGGAAGGCGTACAGTTGGGTTTGGGCGACATTGGCATCGTCACAACCATCTTCCATTCGTCCAAGCTGCCTAGCCAGGGGATCTCAGGCTCGACACCATTCGTCGCGTCGGATGCCCGTGCAGTGGCGAAGGCGGTAGACGAGATCGCGCGAGAATACCCGGCCATGCAGAATGAGTTTGCTGCGCAGAACCAGGTCTATCTGGCGACGGGCGTGGTGCTAGACACATATCAGATGTTTTGCTCTGAGCCGGTCGAGAAAGTTGCAGACCTTGAAGGACGCAAGATCGCGGGTGCCGGTCTGAACCTGCGCTATCTCGAGGGTATCAAGGACGCGGCGGGCGTTCGCGGTGGCCTTACAGATTTCTACAACATGGTTCAAACCGGCCTTGTCGATTGCGTGATGATTTGGCCGGAAGCTTCCAAGACGTTCAAAATCGTCGAAGTGGCCCCTTACATGTTAAAGGCGGACCTTGGCGCGGTGAATACAAAGACAATCACCGTCAACGCCGACTATTGGGCAAATCTGCCCGACGAGGTCAAAGACGTACTCCAGGCGGTGGCTATCGACTACCGTGACCACGTGGCAGGTATTGCAATGGATCGAGCCGCAGCATCACGAGATGCCTTTTTAGAAGCTGGCGGATCGATCATTGAAATCTCGGACGAAGACCGCGCAGCGTGGGCAAATGCGATGCCCAATGTTGCACAGGAATGGGCTGCAACGCTGAACGAGAACGGCGAGCAGGGCACAGATATGCTGGCCGCTTATCTTGGCAAGCTCCAAGACGCCGGGTTCACCGGGGTACGTGACTGGACGGCCGAATAACCGTCTGGCGATCCACGAAAGGGGCCTTTCATGCTGAAGACCGCAGTTGCCGGCTTGTCGCGGGTCGCCAATTCGCTTGCAATCGCCGCCAACGCATTGGGCACGCTTGTCGTCCTTGCGTTGGTGGTCATTTTGAACGTTGACGTGATTGCGCGCGGGCTGTTTTCGGCACCTCTTCGGGGTACGTACGAGATGGTTCAGTTCTCGGTCGTGATGATCGTTTTTTTGCAACTGGCCGACGTGGTCAGAGTGGACCGGCTGACGCGCTCGGACGGGTTTCTGAACCTGCTGCATCATCGCCGCCCCGGTCTGACGGGCAATCTGAGGCGCATCATCAACGCCATCTCTGCAATCTTCATGGGCCTGATTGCCTATGTAACCTTTCCGGAATTCCTGCACATGTGGGAGACGCAGGACTACTTCGGAGTTCCGGGCCTTTTCACATTGCCATGGTGGCCGGTCAAACTGGTCATCGCGTGCGGCACTGCGCTTGCCTGCGTGATCTTCCTGCTCAAGGTTGTCACGGCGCAGGACCGCCCGCATCTAATTCGCACCCCTGAACATGACGAGGCCGCAGAATGACGCCGATTGAGATTGGCCTGATCTCGGTCATCGCCATCGTCTTTCTGATCTACGCAGGCGTTTACATTCCTATTGCACTGGGCGTGGTCTCGTTCGTGTCGATTTGGCTGATGCGGGACAACTTCACGCTTGCGCTCAACCTGCTGAAGGTTGCGGTCGGCGACAGCGCGATGGAATACAGTTTCGCGACAATCCCGCTGTTTACCTTTATGGGCCTCATCGTTTCAAAAGCGGGACTAGGCAGGGACATTTACGAGGTCATGACCATGCGATTTCGCAAGGTCAAAGGCGGTATCGGAATGGCGACCGTCGGAGCAAATGCTGTGTTTGCGGCCGTTACCGGGTCGTCCATTGCGTCCGCATCAGTGTTCACCAAGGTCTCGGTCCCGCAGATGATGGCGCAGGCATATAATCCACGTTTTGCGGTTGGGGTTGTGGCCGGGTCGTCGGTTTTGGGGATGATTATTCCACCCTCGGCGATGCTGATCATCTATTCCTTTGTCGCCGAACAGTCCGTAGGGGACATGTTTCTGGCGGGAGTAATACCCGGTATCATGCTGGCAATAGCTTATGTGGGCGCGATCTGGTTGATGGGCCGTTTTACACCTGCATTTGTGGGCGGCCGGGTCGTCGAAGACACCGAATGGATGTCCGGGCGCGAGATCGCATCCAAGACCCTACCCACATTGTTCATTATCACGGTAGTGCTCGGTGGCATTTACACAGGATGGCTAACCGCTGTCGAGGCGGGTGCCGCCGGGGCACTGGTTGCGCTCGTGATCGCAGTCGTACGCAAGTCCATGACACCAAGAGCGTTCTGGGACGCGTTGCTGGAAACCGGTCACATTACAGCGGCGATCTTGTTCCTGATTACGGCGGCTTCGATCTATAGTCGCATGCTGGGGCTGGCCGGGCTGCCAAATCAGTTGCAGGATTTGCTCGCGGGAAATTCCGCGTCCTTTTGGTCGATCATGCTGCTCTACGTTCTATTGATGCTTTTTCTGGGAACTTTGCTCGATACGGCGTCCATCATTCTGATCGTCGTCCCGCTGTTCCTGCCCATGGCCGAAGCCCTGGACATGTCGTTGATCTGGTTTGGCATTATCACCGTGGTCGGCGCTGAGATCGGGCTTTTGACCCCGCCTCTGGGCATATCGTGTTTTGTTATCAAATCCACGATCAACGATGACCGAATATCGCTCAAGGACGTTTTCATGGGCGCACTTCCCTTTGCGTTTGTGATGCTGATCGTCCTGTTCATTCTGATCGAGTTCCCGATCCTCAGCCTTGCCCTGATTTAAGGAGGCCAAGATGCGCTCTGTCACTAAAGACAATATCACCGACGTGTTCATGGGGTACTTGTCCAAGGACACCGATCCGCGGATGCGTGAAATCATGGGCTCGTTGGTTAAACACCTCCACGACTTCGCGCGGGAAACCAACCTGACACATGACGAATGGCGCGCCGGGATTGCGTTTCTGGAGGGATGTGCCGCCGTGGAATCCGAGGACAGGCATGAGTTCGTGCTCGCCTCGGATGTGCTGGGCCTTTCGTCATTGGTGGACATGTTGCATTCTAGTTCTGATGCAACAAGTTCATCCGTACTTGGCCCTTTCCATGTCTCTGGCGCGCCGCCTCTGCCATTCGGCGGAGATATGAAGCGCCACTACGGTGGACCTGTCTTGCTTGCTGAAGGCGTGATCCGGGATACCGATGGTAATCCGATTTCCGGTGCAGAGTTGGATATCTGGCAAACCGCACCGAATGGAATGTATGCAAGCCAGGACGAAGAACAGGACACCTTTTCTTTTCACGGCCTGATGACCACCGGCGATGACGGGAAATATGCCTTCACTACCGTCAAGCCTGTTGAATACACCGTGCCGTCAGACGGGCCTGTCGGGGATATCCTGCGCGCCTGTGGCCGTCATCCCTGGCGACCGTCGCACCTGCACTATATCGTCAAGGCCACCGGCTACAGGTCTCTGGTGACCGAGATATTCCCAGACGACGATCCCTATCTGGATCAGGATACAGTGTTTGGCGTTCGCGATGATCTGGTGATGACCTATGTTGAAAAGCCTGCGTCAGAATTCCCCGGTGGTATGGAACTTTCCGGCAAGATCACCGAACCATTCCTGCATGTGAATTTTGATGTCACACTCGCCCGGGTCTGAATTTGGTTGAGGACACTCGATATGCTGAAATTTCTTGTTCCCATGGCAATATCGATGTTCGGAACTGCGGCCTTGGCCGACGAACGGCCGATCTTCGATGCCCATATTCACTACAGCCATGATGCCGTGGAACTGGTTCCACCCGAACAAGTCGCCAAAATCCTGCGGGACGCGGGTGTGCGGAAAACCCTGGTTTCCAGCTCGGATGACAATGGGACTCAGTTGCTGTTGGCCGCTGCGCCGGACATCGTTGTTCCCGCACTTCGCCCTTACCGTCGACGCGGCGAGATCAATAGCTGGATGCACGATGAAACGGTGATCGATTATCTGGAAGCAAATCTGGCAAAGAACGAATACGAGGCCATTGGCGAATTCCACGCTTATGGGGACGATATCAAAACACCGGTCATCCAGCATATGATCGCCTTGGCGAAGGAGCGGAACCTGATTCTGCACCACCATGGCGATCGGGAAGCTGTTGACCTGATTTTCCAGACCTGGCCCGGGGCTCGGGTATTGTGGGCCCATTCCGGCTTTGACGACCCGGCCAGCGTGGTCGATGCCTTGGACACCTATCCCGGGCTCTGGGCCGATCTGGCGTTCCGCTCCGATATGGTTTCTCGCGGTCGTATCGACCCGGAGTGGAAAGCTGCGTTCGAAGCGCACCCGGATCGTTTCATGGTCGGTACGGATACATTCGCGCCGGAGCGGTGGTACTACGTCGGCCCGCATGCTGAATTTTCACGCGACTGGCTGGATTTGTTGCCAAATCAGATCGCTGACAACATCGCATACGCCAACGCAGAACGTATGCTGGCGACAGAATGATCCGCTGGGTTGTCTCGTTTCTGGTCTCATCCGGCGCGGCCATAGCTTGTGAGCCAACGGGGCAACCTATGAGTTCGGACACTCAAAACGCACCCGAGCTGCGCGTGGCCGTTGATGAAATCCCATTGGCCCAACCGTTTTCCATTCTGATTTCCATCTGCGCTGAAACTGCGGTGAGTGAAATGCGTGTCGATGCGGTCATGCCGGCGCATCAACATGGGATGAACTACACGCCCAAGGTCACTGCAATGGGCGACGGAATGTTTCGTGTCGATGACATGCTGTTCCACATGCCGGGGTCGTGGGAACTGCAAGTGGACATCGGTTTTGACGGGCAACTGGTCTCCTACACGTCTGACATCGTGCTGAAATGAGGGTGTGGGTGACAGCCGTGTTCGTGGTCCTGACGGGTGCAGCACGAGCCGAGGTTCTGTTGTCCGAAGACGAAATCCAACAAACACTGTCCTTCGGGCCTTGGCCACCACCCGTCCAGTCGGATCCAAGCAACCGGGTTTCGAACGATCTAAATGCGATAGCGCTTGGCGCGGCCTTGTTCAGAGATCCGGTGTTATCAGTCGACGGGGCTTTTTCTTGCGCAAGCTGTCATGATCCTGAACAGGCCTTCACCACGCCGCAAGCGCGGGCGCAAGGCCGTGTCCTGCTGAATCGGAACACACCATCACTGCGGAACCTTGCTGGCCTGCGCTGGTACGGATGGGGTGGCAAGAGTGACAATCTTTGGGCCGCCAGCCTGCATCCGATCATCGAAGAGGATGAGATGGCGCATACCGCAGCGAGTCTGAAGGCAGCCATTTCCGAGAGCGCGTATGTTGATGATTTCGAGGCTATTTTTGGCGATTTTCGACGTCAGGAACCGGAACTGGTGTTGGTAAACACTGCCAAAACTCTGTCGGCCTATTTGGAAACGCTGACAACCGGGCAGACACAATTCGACGACTTCCGGGACGCACTGGAACGCCGCGATCTGGCAGTGGCCGCGACCTACCCCGAAGCTGCCCAGCGAGGTCTTCAGCTGTTCTTGGGGCGCGGAAATTGTGTATTTTGCCACAACGGTCCGAGGTTTTCCAACAACGAGTTTCACGACGCTGGTGTGCCTTATTTTCTGAGTGAAACCGAAGTCGACGAAGGGCGGTTCGGTGGATTGAACCTTCTACTCTCCAGCGGTTACACACTGGACGGCGACTGGAATGACGATCCGGACAAGAAAGGCGCTTGGGCGGTTCGCAGTGTGCGCAGAAACCATTCTGACTTTGGAACCTTTCGGACGCCCAGTCTGCGGGGTGTCGCCGAAACCGGGCCATACATGCATGACGGCAGTTTGATCGACCTGGACGCGGTGATCAGGCACTACAGTGAGATTGATACGGAAAGGCTGCACGCTGATGGCGAAGCCATTCTCTCGGAATTGAATTTGTCCGAGCAGGAGATCGCAGACTTGGTTGCATTTTTAGAGACATTGTCAAAGGGGCCGTAACTCAAGGCGCCATCGAATTCATGCCTCTTTTGCCCGCTCACTGAAAGGTTTGATGGATATTGGCGGCTGTCTCAAGCAGCGCTTTTTCAATCGTTGCTTTTTGCCTTGAGAACCGCGTCGTTGGCACCGGAATCGAGATCGCGTGCAAATCCCCAACCCAGTCGACGAAAGAAAACCCGATTGCCGATACACCGGCAGAATGCTCGTCTAAATCATAGGCAAGGCCCTGTTCGCGGATCACCGCGAGTTCAGACAGGAACTCATCCAAACTTCTCTGGATGCCATTCCGTTCCCATTCGTTCTGAATGAGTTTGGTCGCCTCGTCTTGACCGAGTTGTGCAAGACACGCTTTGCCATTTGCGGTGGTGGTCAACGGAAAAACCTCGCCGACTTGCGAGACCGTGGTCAATCGGTAGACACCCGGAACCTGATCCAGAAAAACCATGCCGATGCCGCGCATGACCGCGAGGTCTGTGGTTTCGCCGGTCTTCTGGGTCAGCTCCGTCAAAAGCAGTCGGCAATGTTCGACGATGTTGTAGTGAGCTGCGCCCGCGAGCACGCTCAGTTCAGGGCCGAGCCGCAACCCGCTGCCATTCGCGTCGGCAATAACAAGCTTTTCCTCCGCAAGGGCGCTTGTGATTCTCTGTACCGTAGAGCGGGGCAAGCCGACGCGTTCGGCGATTTTCCCCAAGCTCATTCCGGATTGGCTTTCTTTCAATACGCGCAGAATCGAAGCTGCCCGTGAAATTACCTGAATCCCGCCTTTTTCATTTCTTTCAGACACTTATATCACCCTCGCACTTCCTGTTACCGCCCTATGCCGGTGCCGAGTACTTGGTCACATTGTATCGCTATGCGGTGCAAGTCAACCGTATTGTGAGTTTTAAGTTGACCGCATTGCGGTGCGTATGCATCATGATACGGGACAGGAGGGGAGGTCCCCCGGACAGTTGAAAATCGAACACCGCCGCGTCGTCGGCGAACAAAGGAGATATGCCCAATGGTTGAAATCCGCGGCATCGAGTTCCAGGGCAACACCGACAACGACATGGGGCTGGAGTTCTACAACCTGAGCCACAGATACGGGTTTCAATGCCCCAACTGGCCGTACTTCAAGGACGTCCAGATCGACCGGAAACACTATATGGCCAAGTCCGGCGTCCTGTCGCAGACGATTACCACGACCATGCACGTGACGACGCATATCGACGCGCCGGCGCATGTTGTTCAGGGAACGCCGTTCATCGACGAGGTTCCGCTGCCGCATTTCTTCGGCTCGGGTCTGGTGGTTTCCGTGCCCAAAAGGAAATGGGAGCAAATCACAGGGGATGATCTGGAAAAGGCCTGCGGCCACGCCATCCGCAGGGGCGACGTTCTGATCATCAACACCGGCTGGCACAAGCAGTACGAAGATGGCGACTACTTCGCTTATTGCCCGGGTCTTGTTCCGTCGGCTGCTGAGTGGATGATCGAGAAGGGCGTGAAAGTCGTCGGCCACGACACTCAGGCAAACGACCACCCTTTGGCCACGGCCATCGGGCCGCAGCGGAACGGTCCGATCCTGCCGCATCTTGAGAAAGAGTACCTTGAATGGTCGGGCGGAACCCCGTGGGAGGTTGACTTCCCCGAGTGGGAGCCTGTGCACAACATGCTGTTCTCCAAAGGTATTCTGGGCATTGAAAATGTCGGCGGGGATCTGGACGCGGTGACCGGCAAGCGCTGCACGTTCGCGTTCTTCCCGTGGAACTGGGACCGTGGCGACGGCTGCATCATCCGGTTGGTCGCCATGGTCGACAAGACCCAATCCTACCGCATCGAAGCGGGTGAAGAATTCTGAACACACACGGACCGGTCGCCGGTTCGCTGGCGGCCGCCATTAACCTTTGGCGGAGACGGACATGTATCTGAAGCGGTTTCAAGACGCCTTACCCTACGAAGCACCGAACCACTTCGGATGCCACGGGCTTCGTTTGCAGGGGTTCGAGGAAGGCGGGCCGACAAATCAATGGGTCGGCTTCAGCCAGTTCCTGCCGGGCGGCGGTGCCGGGCCGGATTCCACGCCGTTCGAGAAAGTCTACGTCGTTCTGGAGGGCGAGATGACCGTCATCGTCGATGGCAGCGAAACCACTCTTGGACCCATGGACAGTTGCACGATCGCGCCGGGCGAAATGCGCAAAATTGAAAACCGCGCGAACCACGTCTGCAAGATGCTGGTTGTCATTCCTTATCCGCCAGAAAGCTGAGGACGAAAAGAATGTCTGATCCACTCAAGATGTTCGACGTGAAAGACAACGTCGCATTGATCACCGGCGCATCCGGCGCGTTTGGCATGGTTGCTGCGCGCGTTCTGGCTGGCGCTGGGTGCAATCTGGTTCTGGCCGCAGGCAATAAGGACGCGCTGGATGAAATTGCCAAAGAGTGTGAAGCGCTTGGTGCAACCGTCGTTGCGGTGAATGCACGCCCGTCCGACGAAGCATCCTGTGGTGCCCTGGTCGACGACGCCGTCGATAATTTTGGCAAGCTCGATATTCTCGTTGTCGCGTCCGGCATGAACAAAGTCGCGCCGATCAACGAAATGGCGCCGGAAACTTTCGATGCGGTGATGGACGCCAACGTGAACCAAAGCTGGTTGTTGGCGCGCGCGGCGGCGGCGCAGATGAAGCAAAGCGCATACGGCAAGATTATCTTCGTCAGTTCCGCGCGCAGTATCCTTGGCCATCCTGCCGGTTACACCGCCTATTGCGCCTCAAAGGCCGCCGTGAACGGGATCACCAAAGCCTTGGGGTGCGAGTTGGGTCCGACAGGGATTACCGTCAACGCGATTGCACCGACGGTGTTTCGCTCGCCCCTGACTGCCTGGATGTTTGAAGAAACTAACGAGGCAAAAGCAGTGCGCGACGGCTTCCTGACCCGGGTTCCCAAGGGGCGGCTGGGTGAGCCGGAAGACCTTGCCGGGCCTCTGCTGTTTCTCGCATCGCGGGCATCCGATTTTTACACCGGGCATATCCTGCATGCCGACGGCGGATATACGGCGGGTTAACGGATGGTGCGCAAGAAGCAGCAGATGGCGGTAATTGGCGCGGGCCTTATGGGGCACGGCATTGCCCTGACTTTGGCAAAAGCGGGCCAGTACGTCGCCATCACGGACCCCTTTGAAAAGGCGCGGGCCACCGTGCCAGATCGCATCCGCGCCAGCATGGTTGCGATGGGGGATGACGAGGTCACAATCACAAAAACCCTCAAGATGATTGAGATTTTTGCGACAACGGAAGGTGCGGTACGAAACGCTGACGCCGTGTTCGAAGCCGCACCCGAAAAACTGGAGCTCAAGCAAGCGATTTTTGCTGAGATCGAGGCGCACGCGTCAGAGACCTGCATACTCGCGTCCAATACCTCGGTCATGCCGATCACTCAGATCATGTCCGGCTTGCGGCTGAGAAACCGGGCGCTTGGAACGCATTGGTGGAACCCGCCGCATATGATTCCGCTGGTCGAGGTCATCAAGACCGAGCGGACAGACCCCGGGGTCGCGCAGGAGATGTTCGATCTGTTGAAGGATGCCGGCAAAACTCCGGTGATGGTCGAAAAGGACGTGCCCGGCTTTATCGGTAATCGCCTTCAGCATGCGCTGTGGCGTGAAGCGGTCAGTCTGGTGGAAAACGGGATCTGTGACGCGGAGGCCGTCGATACCGTGATCAAGTCCAGCTTTGGACGGCGGCTGGCGGTGCTGGGGCCATTGGAGAACGCGGATCTGGTCGGCACCGACCTGACCCTCGACATCCACGAAAACGTGCTGCACGATCTTGAGGCGCAAAAATGCCCGTCAACCTATCTCAGGTCGCTTGTCGATGCGGGCAAGCTGGGCATGAAGTCCGGCGAAGGGTTCAGGAAATGGGCCGAGGGCGAGGCAGACAAGGTTCGCCAGCGCGTCGCGACACATCTGAAAAATCTCGAGAAGACTTTGTAAGATCAATCAAACACCGGCGGGAGGCCGGTGAAGGGAGGACGCAATGACAAGGACTTTCAAATCGGCCACAAGGCGCAGTTTCATCGCCGGGGCAACGGCGGCGATTGCGGCTCCGGCGATCCTCCGGGCGACGCGCGCTTACGCCGCGAACCCGACACTGCGGATCGGCAATGTCAGCCCGCGCACCGGGCCGCTGGCGGGTTTCGCTGAGGCTGACGAATACGTGCTTCAGGCCATTCAGCAGGTCTTTTCGGCTGGCCTGGACAACAATGGAAAGACCTGGAATGTCGAGATCATCTCGAAAGACAGCCAGTCCAACCCCAACCGCGCGGCAGAGGTCGCCGCCGACCTGATCCTGGGGGATGAGGTCGATATCATCGTCGCGGCATCGACTCCGGACACGGTGAACCCGGTCGCAGATCAGGCCGAAATCAATGAGGTCCCCTGCATCACGACCGACTGCCCGTGGCAGCCCTATTTCTTTGGCCGCAACGGTGTTCCGGGTGAGGGGTTTGAGACGACCTATCACTTCTTCTGGGGCCTTGAGGATGTGATCGCGGCCTTCCTCGACATGTGGGACAAAACCGGCGTGACCAAGACCGTGGGCGGTCTATTCCCCAACGATGCTGACGGCAATGCCTGGGGTGACGCGGAACTGGGGCTGCCAAAGCCATTGGCTGCCGCCGGATACACGCTCACCGATCCCGGCCGCTATCAGCCGTTGTCCGACGATTTTTCCAACCAGATCGCAGCGTTCAAGGCCGCTGGCTGTGAAATCGTCACCGGCAACATGATCCCGCCGGATTTCGCGACGTTCTGGAGTCAGGCGGCCCAGCAAGGGTTCAATCCGAAGGTCGTGACAATTGGCAAAGCGCTGCTGTTCCCGTCCGTCATTGACTCGCTGGGCGACCGTGGCGACGGGTTGTCGACCGAGGTCTGGTGGTCTCCGCACCATCCGTTCTCGTCCTCGCTGACCGGCATTTCCTCGAAAGACCTGGCCGAAGGCTATACGGCTGAGTCTGGTCGTCCGTGGACCCAACCGCTTGGCTTCAAGCATGCGCTGTTCGAGGTGGTCGCGGATGTCATCAAGCGGGCCGAAGATCTGGAGGACCCGTCTGCGATCATTTCGGCGATCACCTCCACCAACCTGAACACGATCGTCGGTCCGGTGAACTGGGGTGATGGGCCGATGAACAACGTCACCAAAACGCCCCTCGTCGGCGGTCAGTGGCAGAAATCCGGCGACGCGTACGAGTTGCAGATCGTTGCAAACAGCACCGCGCCCGAGGTTCCGGTAACGGCAGATATGAAACTGCTGGGCTGAGCAGACGTTCGGCGCTGATCATGGCGCCGAACCCCCCATCCGAGAGACGCATGACAACGATCCTGAAACTCCAAGACCTGAGCAAGGCATTTGGCGCGGTCACTGTCGCCGATGCCATGAGCTATGAGGTCCAGCAAGGCAAAGCGCTCGGGGTCATAGGTCCCAACGGTGCCGGAAAAACCTCGATGTTCAATCTGATCACGGGGACGCTCAAACCGAATTCCGGGGTCATTGAATTCAATGGGCAGAACGTCACCAAATGGAGCGCGGCTAAGCGCAGCCATGCGGGCATTGCCCGTTCCTTTCAGGTCCCGCAGCCGTTTTCGGGCATGACCGTTTTTGAAAACGCCATGATCGCTGCCACGCAATCCGCCGGTATGCATGGGCATCAGGCCGAACGCTTTTGTCTGGAGGTTCTGGACCAAACGGAACTGCTGCCCAAGGCAAACGTTCTTGCCGGTCGCCTGACACTCCTGGAACGCAAACGTCTGGAACTGACACGTGCGCTCTGCGCCAGGCCCAAACTGCTGCTGCTGGATGAGATTGCCGGCGGTTTGACCGAAGCAGAGTGCAGGTCACTGGTCCAGACCATCAAGGACATCCACGCCTCTGGCGTTACCATCATCTGGATCGAACATGTCGTGCATGCGCTGCTGGCCGTTGTGGACCGCCTGATCGTCATCGATTTCGGAAAGAAGATCGCCGAGGGCGAGCCGCAGTCGATCATGGAAAGCGCCGAAGTCAAAGAGATCTATCTGGGGATCGAAGCCGATGCCTGACCCCATTCTCCGGATACGCGGTTTGAACGCTTTCTACGGTGACTTTCAGGCGCTCTATGATGTCGATCTGGACGTTGGCGAAGGCGAAGTTCTGGCCATCATTGGCGCGAACGGCGCAGGCAAGACGACCCTGATGCGGTCGATCACCGGGTTGCTCGCGAACGAGCCGGGCCAGATCCACTACCGTGGCCGGGATATCAGCCGCCTGCGCGCGGACGAGGTCGCGGAACTTGGCCTTGCCATGGTGCCGGAGGGCCGCCAGTTGTTCCCTTCTTTGTCGGTCAAAGAAAACCTGATGATCGGGGCGCAGGTTGGCCGCGCAGGTCCTTGGGATCTGGCTGCCGTCTACGATCTGTTCCCGATCCTTGAAGAGCGAAAAGATCAGGCCTCGACATCGCTTTCGGGCGGTCAGCAGCAGATGGTCGCCATCGGGCGCGCCCTGATGGCAAATCCTGATCTGATCCTGTTCGATGAAATCAGCCTTGGGCTGGCCCCGATCATTATCAAGGACATCTATGAGGCGCTGCCCGGCATCATCGGCGAAGGCATGAGCGCAATCATCGTCGAACAGGACATCACCAAGGCGCTGTCGGTCTCGAGCCGGGTCTACTGCCTGCAAGAGGGGCGCGTTTCGCTGGAAGGCGCGTCTGACACGGTTTCGCGCGAGGACATCTCGCGCGCCTATTTCGGGATCGAATGATATGGAATGGCTGAACGCTATCGTGCAGGGAACGTTGCTGGGCGGGCTGTACGCCCTGTTCGCCGCAGGTTTGTCTTTGATCTTTGGCGTCATGCGGCTGGTCAATATTGCCCATGGCGATCTGATCGTGCTGGCCGCCTATCTCGGGCTGACCGTGACGACCGCGACGGGGATGCATCCGATGGCCGCGCTGGTGATCGTTGTTCCCGCCATGGTGTTGATCGGGTACGCCCTGCAACGCGGCCTGCTGAACCAGACACTGGGCGACGACATTCTTCCGCCGCTGCTTGTCACTTTTGGGCTGAGCGTGATCATCCAGAACGGGTTGCTGGAGGTCTACACCGCCGACCCGCAAGACCTTGACGCCGGTGCGCTCGAAACAGCAAGCGTCGCAGTCGGAGGGCTGACGCTCGGACTCCTGCCGCTGCTGACGTTTGGCATCGCTGTCGCGGTGATCTGGGGGCTGCAATGGACCTTTTACCACACCGCACTTGGGCGCGCCTTTCGGGCTGTGTCCGACAATCAGGACATCGCGCAGCTTATGGGCCTCAATCGTCGGCACATCTTCGGGCTGGCCATGGCGCTGGCGCTGGGCGTGACGGCAATCGCCGGTATTCTGCTTGGCATTCGGACAAGCTTTGATCCCTCCATCGGCGGCGGCCGCCTGATCTTTGGCTTTGAGGCCGTCATCATCGGTGGGCTTGGCAACCTCTGGGGCACGCTGATTGGCGGCGTCATCCTTGGCGTCGCGCAAACCGTCGGAGCCAAGATTGATCCGGGCTGGCAGCTGCTGGCCGGCCATATTGCCTTTCTTGTCATTCTTGCCGTTCGTCCCAACGGCCTTTTCCCGAGGGTGTCCGGATGAACCTGCAGGACTATTCCGTTTCCCGCTCTTCGAAAGCCGCCCGAGTTGCGGCGATCATTGCCGCGCTTGCAGTTCTTGTTCTGATTGCCGCCCCGTGGTGGGCGGGTCGCGCCGACATGCGCCTGATGGGCGAGCTGTTTCTCTACCTGTCCCTCGCCACGCTCTGGAATCTGATGGCGGGCTATGCCGGTCTCGTCTCGGTCGGTCAGCAAGCCTATGTGGGCTTCGGCGGCTACATGCTTTTTGCGCTTACGATGTTCGGTGGGCTGCCTCCGGTGGCTGCCATTGCCGTTGCCGGGGTGCTGGGGGCTTTGATCTCTATCCCCGTCGCCGTTCTGATCTTCAGGCTCCGAGGCGCGTATTTTGCGATTGGCACCTGGGTCATCGCCGAGGTCTTTCGACTGGGCTTCGCGCAAATCTCTGCACTGGGCGGGGGATCAGGATCGTCTTTACCCGTCGCCATCGTGAAATCGCTGGCCTCTGGCCGCGCAATGCGTGAGGCGCTGAGCTATTGGCTGGCGCTCGGGGCAGCTGTGCTGGTGGTGACGGCGGTGTATCTGTTCCTGCGGTCGCGGCAAGGATTGGCGCTGACGGCCATTCGCGACAACGAACTGGCCGCCGGAAGCCTGGGCATCGATATCTGGCGCACGAAGTTCATCGTGTATGTTGTCACCTCGGCATTCACCGCAATGATCGGTGCGCTCATCTTCCTGCAAAAGCTGCGCATTTCGCCGGATGCGGCGTTCAGCGTCAATGACTGGACCGCTTTTGTCATCTTCATCGTGGTGATCGGCGGCATCGGCACCATCGAAGGCCCGATCATCGGCACGCTGGTCTTCTTTGCCTTGCGCGAAACACTGGCCGATCTCGGGACAACATACCTGATCGTTCTTGGCGTGGTCGCAATCGTTGTCATGCTCAGGGCCCCAAAAGGCATCTGGGGCGTGATCCGCAGCCGCTATGATCTGCAACTTTTTCCGCTGGGCTATCGCGTGAAGCACATCGGACAATCCAAGGAACACTGAACCCATGGCCCGTCAGAAAAAGACCATCATCACATGCGCCGTAACCGGGGCGATCCACACGCCCACCATGTCGGATGCGCTGCCCTACAGTTATGACGACATCGCGCGGCAGGCGATCGACGCCGCCGAGGCTGGTGCGTCGATCCTGCATCTTCATGCGCGCAACCCCGAGAACGGATCGCCATCGGTCGACCCCAAGGATTTCGCGCCTTTCCTGCCGCGCATCAAACAGGCGACAGACGCGGTTGTGAACCTGTCGACCGGCGGATCGCTGACATTGTCCATTCAGGACCGGATCAACCCGGCCAAGACCTTCAGCCCGGAAATGTGCTCGATGAATATGGGGTCGATGAACTTCTCGTTTCATCCGTTGGCGAACCGGTATGGCGATGACGATTGGAAGTTCGATTGGGAAAAGGACTATGTCGCGAATTCCGATCAGAACATCTTTCGCAATACGTTCCGCGACATTCGCGAGGCGGCGGAAACACTCGCGCCGCACGACATCAAATTCGAACATGAATGCTACGATGTCGGCCACTTGTATAACCTGAAATTCTGCATGGATGTCGGGCTGTTCAAAGCGCCGATCTTCATTCAGTTCATCTTTGGCATCCTTGGCGGCATCGGACCCGAGGTCGACAATCTGATTTTCATGAAACGCACCGCCGACAGGCTGTTCGGTGACAACTATCGCTGGTCCGTATTGGGGGCAGGGGGCGCACAGATGTCGCTTGCTGCAACCGCAAGCCAGATGGGCGGTAACCTGCGCGTCGGCCTGGAAGACAGCCTGTTCATCTCGCGCGGGAAACTGGCCGAGAGCAACGCTCAGCAAGTCGCAAAAATCCGGCGTATTGTCGAGGATCTGGGCAGTCAGGTCGCGACCCCTGATGAAGCGCGGGAAATCCTGGACCTGAAAGGAGGAGACCGCGTTGCCTTCTGAAGATAGACTGACGGGCATCACCCCTCATCGACCGACTTATTTTTGGAAATTTCGAAAACCCCAAGGAGATTGAGCCATGCGATTGGACGTTCTGACATTCAGCGCGCTTTTGACAGGATTTGGGACCGCTCAGGCCATGGCGCAAACCGCTGCGCAGGACATCACCAATCTTTTGCTCAGCAACCGGTCTGCCGACTGCGCAGACTATGCGGGCGTGTATTCTGCTTCGGTGGAGGACGTCACGCGCCAGCAGCGTTTCGAATCCGAAATCGAAATCTCGGCGGATGGTCAGCACTGCACCCTCAAGACCAACGGCATTCCCAATCATGACTTCAACGGCCCGACAGCGAACTTTGCCAATGACGTGCGGGAATTGCCGGGCACGTTTCGGATTCCCAGAAATCTAGAGAAAACCGGAAGCCAAACTGCACTGTCTCAGCGTAGCTATGACGCAATTCTACTGAATGGCGTGCCGGTCGATTTGCTTTCCGCCGGGTGTTATCGCCCGAACGGCCCGCGGGCGGACAAGAACGGCAACGTCCTGGCGGGGTGCCGGGATACAGATCCGTGGCTGCTCGATCCGCCGTCCTACGATCAATACTTCGGCGTGGACCTGCACAACGCGCATGCCCAGCCAGACGGCAGGTATCACTACCATTCCAATCCAAATGCACTGTTTCTGGATCATGACCTCGATAAACCCTCACCGGTCATAGGTTTCGCGGCTGACGGCTATCCCATCTACGGAACGATTTTCAAGGACAGCGACGGTAAAATCAGACCTGCGGTTTCCGGCTATCAACTCAAAACCACAGCTCGCCCCGCGCCGCCTGCCGGGCCGGGCGGCACACCGGACGGGACATATATTGACGACTACGAGTTCACCGGGACGGGCGATCTGGATGAATGCAACGGTATGACTGTGGATGGTGAGTACGGATATTACGTCACCACAAGCTACCCGTGGGTGCTGAATTGTCTGGTCGGACAACCCGATCCATCGTTTGACAAACGGCGGTAAATTACCTCGGCCCTCGCAATTGCCGCAAGCCTGTCGGGGTTATGAGATGACGAATGCTACGAGAGAGATCGCCGACCGCAAGACATTCGTGCGTCGCTCCTTGGCTATCGCAGATGGCGTGCAGATTGGTACTAGTATCCCCTTTTGTTCAAAACCTGATCCGAAAACTGGCGCCGTGCTGGGGTGACATGACCTCGATCGTTGCACCGGCTTGTTTCAATACAGCCGCAACAATGGACAAACCCAGCCCGGTGCCGCCTTGATCCCGTCTTGTCGTGAAGAAAGGGTCAATGATACGAGCCGCGTTCCGTTCGGAAATGCCTGTACCGTTATCGGCGACAATGAGGCTTTGCGAAACCGCTTCGTAGGTGATGTCGACACGTGTTGCCCCGTGCTGGATTGCGTTCTGCAAGAGATGATGCAGAACAATCTGCCCCTGATCTTTGGACAGGGGCAGATGCGTGTCGGACGGCGCGTGACACTCGATGATATGGTCCGAGAACTCGGCGGAAGCCGCCTGGACAATATCTGCCAATGACGTTGGGGTCGGGTCGGTTTGAACGCTGGCCCGGGCCAGTTCGCGAAGCCGAACCAGCAGGGCGTTCATGCGCAGACCTTCTTCCTGAATGTTGTGAACCAGTTTCTGGTTGCGATCACCGGACACGGCAGATGGCCCCTCAGACAGCAGCTCGGCCGCCCCGAGAATTGCGGTGACCGGCGACTTCAACTCATGCGTGACGTGGCTTGTATAGGTCTCGATCGCCGTCGAGCGTTCCGACAGGGTTGCGGCCATCGAAACGACGTTATTGCCCAAATCCGCCAATTCCCGCACGCCGTAGTGCGGCACGGGATCAGGCGTCGGTTTCGATCCGCTTGCGACATCCCGGCTCTGACTGCTGAGATCGCGAATTGGTTTCGAGATCAACCGCCACATCATCCACCCGACACCAGCTGCGGACAGCAGCATGAACACGGCGACAGAACCCAGCGTGAATCGTTCCTGAAACAAGAACTTCCTCAGGTCCATGGGCGTGCGAGACAGGTAAACGGCGCCGATGACCCGACTGTCCAAAACCACCGGATGGGCAACGAACACGCGGTATGATGTGTCCCGACTGATCGAGTTCAGAAGATGCCGTTCCGACGGATCATCCCGATGCCGCAGCACGGAAACGGTTTCCCCCTTCAGGGCCCGAGACACTTCCGGGACATGCAGAAACGATCCCTTGGCTGATCCGCTGCTGGCAATGACCTGACCCGTGTGATCCGTCAAAACATATCCCGACAGGGTGGTCTTCTTCGCTGACCTTGCCAGCGCTGACAGCGTTTCCGAGATCGCCTTGTAGGGCGCGGCCAGAGGTTCTTCGCTGGATACCGGATCGGGTCTGGGTGGCGAGACCTCGCCGCGCAGCAAATCCAGACTGGGTGCGATGGGGTGAAAGTCCTGTTCAAGACGCTCGATCTGCTTGGTCGACAAGCGGTGGCCGACGGTCGGCACGGGCTGGAATTCGGCGAAGGCTGCGGCATACACCTCGGCAAATATCACCGCCTGAGACAGCAGGCTGCGCTCAGTCTCGCGCGCGAACTGGTTGCTGGACAGGCGGGCACCCAAAACGCCGATGACCGGAAGTGCCACCAGGGCGATGCAGACCAGCGCAATCACCAGCGCAAGCGATGGCCGCCATTTTTGCCTGATGGTCAGCACTGACAAACGCCCAGTTTCACCCCAACCCCGTGCACGGTTTGAATCAGATCGGGATACCCCAATGCGCGCGCCTTTTGACGGATATTGCGAATATGGCTGTCGACCGTGCGACCGGACAGATAGGTGTTGTGACCATAGACCAACTCGATCAGCTGCGCCCGCGCATAGACACGGCTTGGCGTTTTGGCGAGGATCGAAAGCACCGAGAATTCGATCCCGGTCAACTGAATCTCGGCATCCGCAAGGGTGCAGCGATGCGCGTTGTGATCCAATTGCAGATCCTGATAGACCGTCACCTCGCCCCGCGGATTTGTGTCAGCCGAGCGGGCAAGGATGGCCTTGATCCTCAACACCAGTTCGCGCGGGCTGAAAGGCTTGGTGACATAGTCATCGCCACCAAGCTGAAACCCCAGAATGCGGTCGATCTCATCATCGCGTGCCGTCAGAAACAAGATTGGCACGGTTGAGGTTTTTCGCAATTCCTTGCAGGCCTCCAACCCGTCCATTTCGGGCATTCCGATATCCAGTACAACCAGATCGGCGGGCGATTGGGAAAACAGGTCCAATGCATCCTGACCGGTGCCGGCCTCGGTTGTTCGAAAGCCGGAATCTTGCAGAGCAAAGCGTACGACATCGCGGATACGGGCATCGTCATCTACGATCAGGATGTTGTTCACGATATGCGTCCGCCATCGAAGTTTCACCGAAGTCACGATCACAGATCACACTGCCATTGGCCGGGTCAAGTGGGGCTTGCATCTGCGGTCTGCGCCACCTGAAATCAGCGCCGAGCCACCAGGCATCTGTGCGCAGTTTGTAGGGTACATTCCTCATGCCGAAACTCTCCGGCCCCGTGTCAGGCGCAGCGCGCCCAACGCCGCCAGGACGATCAGTCCGAAAATCGTTTGCGGCTCGGGCGTGGATGATCCGCTGAACGCGGTTTTGGGATAGGCCCCGGCGCCCACGCCCGCCACCTGAGGCAAGGCCACCGGAGTCGGGTTTGTTGGCACCTCGCCTTCATTCACAACCTGTTTGGACACCGCAACAAATGAGGTGAACTGGGTCTGAAGATTGAATTTCAACCCAAGATCGGTGATCTGTGCCTCAAGCTTCCCGGGGTCACCAGACTGCACCGCCATGGCGCGGTCCAGATCCGCGATTTTGGTACGTGCCCAGGTCAGCGGGATCGCGGCCCCCTGATGCGTGTCGTCTTGCGGGTCGGACTCTGTGGGCAGGGTTGGCGATAGTGGCATCTGCGCATCTCTGCCCTGAACCAGACCATTGATCTTGATGTCGGCAGGCCCGCCGCCGTTGTACCGGGCCAGAACCCGGATCGTACCGCCGTCGAACAGGTCGGGGATGTGTTGGGGAACAACTTCGGTGACGTCCAATCCGCCCCAATCAATGGATATATCCGTCAGCACCGGCGATTTCAGGTCCCGGGCCAGTGTGTCAGCGACGTCCGAGGCGTTTTGAGTTGGATCAACATAGCGGGCATAACCGCGGCCTACTTCGGCCATCCCATCCAGAAGATACCGGTTTACCGCAGTGCCCACACCAAATGCATAGATACGCGCGTCGCCGATTTGCCGCCGGATCGTGCGCAACACATCCGCTTCGCGTCCGATATATCCATCGCTGAGAAAGACGACGATGCGCAATGTATTCTCGGGTTGCCGTGTCGCAAAGGCGTGACGGATCGCGCTGTCGATTTCCGTACCGCCTCCGGCGCGCAGACCGCGTACATAGCGCAGACCGGACCGGATGTTGCCACGGGTGGCGGGAACGGCCTGGGATGCGAACTCGGACGCACCCGAAGAAAACCGGATCACGCGAAAATAATCCACGGGGCGCAGGCCCTGCAACGCGGCCTCCATGAATCGCTTGCTGGCGTCCAGAGGCGCGCCGCCCATTGATCCCGAGGTGTCCAGTACAAACACCAGCTCTCGGGCGGTGATTTGATCCGATTGTGGGATCTTCGGCGGTTCGATCAGCAGCGACACAAAGCCTCCGCGTTCATCGTGATGAGCCAGCACTCCGGCCGTCGTCTGATCGCCGCCAAGCTCGTAGCGCAGAACAAGGTCGCGGTTGTCGATTACCCGCCCGTCCCTGAAGGTGGCGCTGAGCACGCCGTCTGACTGCCGGATTTGCAGATCATGTGTTGCGCTTGTCAGATTGGAGACCGGAACAGCACCGCGCAGGTTCAGGTTCAGCGAGACCCGCGCGGGTTCAATGATATCGGGGTTTGTCAGGCGCGGTACCGGTGGATACTTGGGCAGCTCGGCAACTGCCCAGCCATCGATCCGGGTCACGGCAGAGGTGACCGGTTCTTCTTCGTTGAACTCCGCCAACACTAGATCGCCAGAGGCCGGGTCAAAATTCACCGCACCCTGATAACGTGGCCCGACGACCAGCGGCAGCACCAGTTCATACCCGCCGTCGATCTTGGGAACGGGCTGCACATAGCTCAGCGTCACCGTAATCGGCTGCCCCGGCATCAGGTTGGCGACGTTCTGCGTGAACATGTTGGGACGATGCTGGGTCAAAAGGGCTGCGGCCTTGCCCGCGTGCTTTGCGGTCTCAAAGGTTTGTTCGGCCTCGTCCTTTTGCTGAACCTGCGCCTCGATCACCTCATCGCCGACTTTCATCTGCATCGCGTAGACGGCGGCCTTTTGGTTGAGTGGAAAAAGATATTCCGCAGACATCGGATCATCCGACGGATTCACGAACACCTGCCGCACCTGAACGGTTGCCATATCGCCTTGAATATCAATGGAAAGGTCCGACTTCAGCAATGGCAGGTCCAATTGTCCGGTTGCCCCGCCGCCGATCAATCGACCTGCGATCTCGTCATCGGGTTGAGCGTAGGCTGCCCCGGGCAGCAGCAGAAAAACAAAAGCAAAATGGCGTATCATATGTCCGTTCCTTTGATGGTTTGAATGTCCAGAGCTGCAATCGTTGCAGCGTCCAATTGTGCGCGTAGCTTGGTGTCCAGGGCCCAAGGGGTGATCCTTTGCACGCTGCTCCAGGTGCCGCCGGACCCGTTCAGCCAGCGCCAGATCGCTTCGCCCACGCTGGGTGTGACCTGCCCGTTCTGCGAGACGTAGCTGACCGCAACCAGCCATTCGTCCCCGTCTGGGCCGGTCGCCCGGTAATAGGCGCTGGGAACGCCGTCATAGCCAGTGCCCAGAAACCGCACCTTGTAGCCGAGACCCCGCAGGCAAATCTCAGGGGCATGCAGATGCCGCAGCGGCGCACGCGTGCTGACAACGTTCAAGCCCAACGGGCCGAACTGAGCTTTCTGCGCCTGCCCGCCATAAGCTTCGAAATAATGCGCCTCCATCGCTGTCAGAGGCACGTTCTGCGCCAGATGTCCGTGGATCTGCGCGGGCAGGGTCGGCGTCGCGACACGGCCCGAAACATCCACCGGTTTTGCCTTGAACGAAACGATGGCAATGCTGCCGATCAGGCACGCAATGCCCGCCAGCGCCTTGATGGGTTTCGGCAGGATGATCCGGTCGGCCTGCGGGCGGTCTTTGCGCGGGCTTGCGGTGCGGGGCCGATAGAACAGTGCAAAGGGCGCAACCGTCAGGATCAGGGTCCCCAACCCGATCAGGCTGTGCCAGGGCTCGGCCATCACATCCAGATCATGTGCCAGCCCGACTGCCAGAAGCGAAATGCGCAGGCTATTGCCCAAGGCCGCGCATCCGGTCACGGCCAACAGGCTGAGGGCGCCGATGTACCATCGTGGCCGCATAACCGCGTTTTGGATGATCACAAAAGCCAGCGACAGCAACAGCCCCGAGGCCCCGGAACAGGGCAAGTCCACCAGAATATCCCTCTGTTCCAGGGTGATGCGCACCCCGTCGCAGGCAACGTTCGAGAACACGGCGCTGAGCATGTGGCAGGACAATTCTGCCGAAACCATCTGCAACGGAAATCCAAGCGTACGTTGCAAGACCATCTCGGTTGGCAAGGAAAACAGGAACAGGGCCGCCATCCAGAACGGCGACAGCGCGAAGGGGCGTCGGTGCAACTGCAACAGCCCAACCAGCGCGAAGACATCCAATGCGAGGGCCAGAGCGCTCAGAATATTGATCGCCAGAACCTGCCCTAAGAAACGGACCAAAGCCGCCAATAGTAGCAGGGCAATCGTGGGTGTCCGAGCGCGCGCGTCTGTCGGACGGCCGCTCAACAAACTCATCCCGGCGAGGCCAACGATCAGCAGAACATAGATGTAACCATACGACCCGTAAGCCGGGCTAAGCCAGCTTCGAACAAGCCATTGCAAGGGCTGCGCGGCCAGAATTGCAGAAGCAATCGCAAAGGCACACCATGCCAGGGTATCTGCGGTCAAATGTTTCATACCGCCAGATGTGACTGACGAATGCGCATTTCCCCTGCCCAAGATGTGCAGATTTTGATGAGATACTTCTAGCTGAGGACTTCGTTGCTATCCTCAGTCCTCTGACAACTGCGCATAGCAACGGAGTCCTACAGACGGGAAGGCTCAGAAACCTTTGAGCCGGACTGCGTTAAGTCTTTATGATACATTCAAGTTTCGCCCGATCGACTTTAGAGGCATGGCGCTTGTCCATAGGAATCCTATCTATCGAAATCACATTAGAAACGCCAAATCCAAGCGCAGATTTACTCCAATCCCCGAAGTGATCCGGGTGGCCCTGAACGCAAAGCGCCGGGCCAGCCTTGGTTTTGACAAGCGCGCACCGATCCACGCCCGGCCAATACTGCGCAGCGACTTCGATCGCAAAGGGGAACAGCGTACCTGAAACAACTTCAATTTCAGACCCGACCCGCCCCCACAACCACAATCGTCCGTCATCATCCAGCGTACCGGCGTCACCGGTCCGGTGCCAAATGACACCCCCCTCCTTGATTTTGTTTTTCTCTGAGTGGGCCGGGTCCAAATACCGGTCATTCACATGCGCACCGGCGACCTGAACCTCATTGTCGCAAATGCGGAGCGTGACCTCGGGCACCGGGTACCCCACCAGAAGGCCTTTGCCACCAGCCATTTGGTGGCGATCCTCTTCTGAAATGTCCCTGGCATCGAGATGGGCAATCGGTTCTGCTTCGGTCGATCCATAGACGCACACGACGGAAAGTCTGTGCCGGGTTTTCAATGCCTCCACCAAGTCCGGAAACACCGGGCCGCCGCCGGTGAACACCGTGTGCAACGACCCGGTGTCGTGGGACTGTACCAGCTTGTCACATAGCGATGGCGGGATCAGGGCCCGGCTGATCTGTTGCGTCCGAAGCCAGCGTTCCAACTGCGCGGGCGACAGGCGGTCCAGCTTGCTGAGCCTCCAGTTGGGTAAAACGCTTGTGCGCCCGGCTGCCAGATTGATCAGCGTGAACACCGGAAAGGCAACCAGATCGCGCTCGGCCCTGTCACTGTCCAAGAGGGGCGCGATGGCGTCGTGCTGAGCCGTCAGGAACGCGTGGGAGCGTGGGATGGCCTTGGGCTGGCCCGTCGTCCCGGACGTGAAGGAAATGAGCGCGATGTCATCCGGCCGAACGCTGGGTGATGGCGGGTTGCTGCGGCTTTGTCCGGGCGTCAGCAGGGTTAGGGGCCAAAGGTCCGGAACCAGAACCTTCAGCAAGGAATACGCGCCTGCCGCACAGAATGCCTTTGGCTTGGTGGTGCGGGCGGCATGGCGCAGACCGTCCAGCCCCATGGCCGGTTCGGGCAGAACGACCGTAGCGCCAAGGGACCACAGGGCCGCCAGACTGGCATACAGGTCTGCGTTGACGGGCATGGCCAACAGCACGCGATCACCTGACCGGATGCCCTTGTCCTGCCACCGGCCTGCCAGATGCTGAACGCGCGTGTGCAGGGTTTGAAATCTGATCTGGCGGCCCTTGCCATCCACAATGGCGATCCGGTCCGGAACCCGCTCAACCGTGGCAGCGAAATGGGACAGCAGGTCAGCCATCCAGCTTCCGCCCAAGCAGGGTGTAGCGCCGGAATATCGTCGCGCCTTCCGCCGCACTGCGCTGGGCCGAGGTGTTGTCATCATGGATCAGCGCATGAATGGCGGTATCGTATCCCAAACCGAACGCAGCCTTGTGAAACCTGTGAGCCAGATGCCGCCCGGCACCTGGTTCCAGACTTGCATAGGTCTTGAGGATTGCGGATGTCGGGTTGGGGCCTTCGGCATAGTTGGGAATGCCAAACAGAAACCCGGCCAAAGTCCCGCCACGGCGGCGCGCAAACAGGATCAGATCGCGCTTCATCATCGGCACAACCGGCATGTACATGGCCAGAAAATCCGCCTCGGAAATCGGCTTGTAGAACGCGTTGTTTGAGAATGCTTGGGTTGAAAGCGCGAATACCTGACGGAACAGGGCCTCGGGGTCTGTTCCATCCCATTCTTCCACCACAAAGCCATCGGTTTCCGGGGGTGGTGATCCGGCGGCGGCCTGCAGCGGCACCCGGGCCGAGAAATACCGGCTGATCTCGGCAAAGCCTGCCGACCGGAACACCTTAAGCTCATGAGGTTTGTTGGTGGGCTCCATCAGGAACGGCGCGGACCCGTCGCTGTTCGAGACAAATCGATAGCTGTGCCAGGTATCGCCCGACATCGGTCCAATAATGCGGTCGAGGCCCGCGTTCCTGACCCTCTCAATCCCTTGAAGCAGGATTTCGGCACCGGCTTCGGGCGTTTTGCAGGAAAAATCACCGAAAGTTGCGGCGGGAACACCATCCCAGTTTGGGCCATTCAGATATACGGTCAGCTTTGCATCCGCTGTTTTGATGGTCTCTCTGGTCATGAAACGACTCCGGCAAAGAACCCCGCACCAAGCGATCCGGCAACCATCCAAACATAGTAAAGCAAGGGCAGGGCGAGGGCCAACAGAGTCAGCCTGAGAACCCGGTCTTTTCCGAACCAGCGTGGCCGGGCCAGCGGCACCGCGGCTGTGCACAGCAGTGAAAGCAGGGCCAGAACCGTCAGCGGCTCGGCCCAGTTCGATGGGGCAGGGTTGAGGGCAACGACAAAGTGCCTGATCACGAAAAGTGCTGCCGCCACCGCCAGGATTGCAGGCAGTTTTCCCCGCAATGCAAGAACACTGAACCCCATCGCAAGCCCCATTGCAGACAGGCCATAAAAGGACACGGCGTTCGATCCGGTGGCATTACCAATCGCCAGCCAGCCAAAGCTGAACAGTCCCAGAGAGGCAACGATATCCAGATCGGGATACTTGGCGTCACAAGGGTTCTCGACGCGTGCCCAAAGATGTGTCGCCAGCACCAGAATGGGCAGGACGGCATTCTGAAGCGCGGTGACCGACAACAGCAGAAACGCGGTGATGACATAGACGCGGGTGGCATGTTTGGTCAGACCCAGCTTTGCACCGAGGGTGCTGAAACTGGCAATCGCGGTCAAAAAGACAACCGCGATAATCGCCAGTTCAATCAGCGTGCTGTCGGAATGTACGCTCAAAAAAATAAGCAGGCCTAGGGGCAGGAACAGGTTGTCAAAGCCGCGCCAGCTTTGCGCCTCGACCAGGGTTCCGAAGGCCGCGACCATGACGCAAAGCACAAGGGTGTTTGCGGGCGGCAGGTCTGACATGAACAGAAAACAGATGATCGCGATCAACAGGGTCATCACGAAGAAAACAACCGAGCCTTCAACGCTCTTTTCACCGTCTTCGACCGTGAAACGCCGTGTGCCATAGGCGGTTCCGGCCAGCGCTGCCGCCGCATCCGCCAGTGTCAGAACGGCGATTGGCAGGATGTAGAAAAGCGTATTGTCCCCGGCCAGCAGGAAACAAAGCCCGACCGACAGGGCAAGCAGAAAATCACCGTAGGACGTACGGTCCACGCCGTGCAAAGTCGCGCCCAGACCGGATGAAAAACGCGGCAGGCGCAGCACAAGCATCACCAGCATTGTGGCGGTGATCAGCATGTAAACCGGCCAGCGGTCGGGAAAAAGCCAGGGCAGCAGCAGTGCAAAGAGGCCCGTGCTGACATGCATCAGCTTGCGCTGCACCTCGGCACTCAGACCCGCCGTTTTGGCCAGATTGCGGATGACCATCATGACGCCGATCAAAGCCAAAACCGACCCCGCCGCCAGCAAGATTTGTCCAAGAACGGTCATGGCTGAACCTCTTCGACAACGAAATCCGAGTAGAAAAACGCCTTGTCGCGGGTTTTCAGCTGTGTTTCGATGCCGGTCAGGGTTTCTACCTTGTCCTTGTATTCCGGCGGGACCCGCCGGGGCGCCATCATGTTCCAATAGACCAGCCGGGCGCAGGGTTCTGCGGCGGTCAGGATCGAGCCGTAGACCTGCGGGAAGGTTTCGGGGGACATGTACTCGAAGATGTCGGACAGGTTGAATCCACTGGCTTTCTCACCGGTCGACACAAAAGCCTCGAGCGACCCAGGGCGGATATCCAGACGATCCAGCCGGGATCGGATCGTGTCGTAATGCTCGGGACGCCACGCCATCGGCAGCGCATCGCCGTGGTCGCCCTTGAGAATCCAGTGCAGATAGGGGTTTTGCGATGGATCGGTCGAAACCCCCGCGTGATGAATGCGGCGGGCGACATGCTGGGCCGGGCTGCCCTCGACATGGTCGAAGAACGCACTGTCCCGCCCCATGCGCCCCATGACGAAGCGAGAGAAGAAGATGTTCAGCAAAAGCCGCCAACGGGTTGTGTTGAACCGCGTGTCGAAAAAGGTCTGGCGTGCTTGGGGGTTGCGCGGGGTGAACACCGCGTCAATGGTTCTGCGCGAATGCACCAGCGGCAACAGCCATGTTCGAAAGATGCGAAAATAGCGCTCGAACTTGCCGACGCCGCCGATGCCGTATCTTTCGACTTCCGGGGTCAGTGTTTGCCAGAAGACGCGCGTTTCGGCATCTGTCGCATCCATCACCCGGATCAGCAATGCACCCCGTCGGGTACTAGGGCGCGAGCCGGTGAGTTCGATGAACTCGGGCTGCGACAGCACTTTGTAGGCCGCGATCCTGAGTTTGAGGCAGGCGATCTGGGCGGGCGACAAGTCCAGCACCACGATGCGCGCGGGATCGAGTGTCAGCATGGCCAGCGCGTTATCCCCCGCCGAGCAGATGGACACCAATGTCTTTCCCGCACAATCGCCCATGGCCGAGGTGAGGACATCCGCGTCCTCCCACAACTGCGCGTATCGGATATGGTCGAAATCCGCTTTAGTCTCAATCTCGCTGCTACGCATCGCACCGTTCTACCGTGCCGCCAGCGCCATCGACAAACAGCATTTCGCCATCTTCGATCCAGTTTGTGGCCCCCTTCAGGCCGACGACGCAGGGAATACCCAGTTCCCGCGCGACAATGGCCGAGTGGGACAACAGCGATCCCCGCTCGACAACGATGGCGGATGCGTTTGAGAATACGGCGATCCAGCCCGGGTCGGTGTGGCGCGCGACCAGGATGTTTCCGGGGTTCAGGGCTTCGCTGCGCGGGTCTCGGATCACACGTGCCCGTGCAGTGACCTGTCCTGCAGAACAGCCCGTGCCGTGCTTCACCCGGGTTGTATCCGCCGCAAGCTCAGCGGCCTCGGACCAGATCGGCGCGATGGCGGGGCCCCGGATTTCAATCCGCTCCGGCGGGTCGGGGCGTCGGGACGAGGCTTCATCTTCTTGTTTCCGCTGCGCAACGATGCTTTTCAGATCAGGCGACAGGCTAAAGCCCTCGACGGCTCCGAGAATTTCGTGCGTGGTCAGGAAAAACACATCCCTTTGGGCTTCGATCAAACCGAGTGCGGTAAATTCCCGACCGATGCCCAAAAACACACGCCGCGCATAACCGAAGATACGCGTGCGTTCAAAACGCAGGTTTTCGCGGTCGCGTACACGCGCTTTGGTCCAGCCCAAAATCCACTTAGCCACAAGCCGTTTCAAAGGGTTTGCCGGAAACAGCGCCTTCCAGTCCGGTTCGGCGCTTTCCTGACGCCCGGACGGGGGACGTTCGGCGCTGGCGGCAACGGCCAGCAACAGGCTGGTCGGATCGTCGCGCAACGGGATGCTTTCCAGTTTAAGCTCTTCGGTGCAGCGATCGCCGAATTTCTCAAGATATGCGCCTATCTCGGCTTCGATCTGCGGATGGTCAGACAGAACCGACACATGCGGCTTGGCCTTCAACGCCTCGGCAAGACCCGCCTGTCGGACCAATTCACCCATCCGGGCAATGCGTCGGGCAGGTTCGGCCGAAACGATGTCGCCCTGACCGATCATGAGGTCATTGTGCAAGATCAGGCCGTCCTCACCCAGCCACTTTTGCAGCAGGTTGCGCGAACCGCCAAACGCGATCATGCACAGGAAATCGTTGATCAACGGGGCGTCCCATTGATCCAGCAGAGTGCTTTCGATGCGGCGATATTCGGCGGCCAGTTCGGTCGCGTTGGAAGCGTCGACATCCAGCCCCGCCCGCAGGACGCCGTTCAGCCGGTGGTAAAAGGCGCGCCGGGTCCGCGGCAGACGGATGGCCTGCCAGATCAGGCCACCCGCAACCTTGACCAGTTTCGCGTATTCCACGGCCCTGCGCCAGCCGACCGAAGGGGGCGGCGCAAGGGCGTCCGTGACGTCACGTGGCATCGGTTCGGAAACGCCCATCATCGTTTCCATGTAATCACGGTTCAACGAGAAGCCCGGCAACATGGCCAAAGCGCGGTACCAATTGATCAGATTGTAATACACACGACCATCCACCCGCCCGAGCAAATTGTCGAATACGGTCGGGTTCTGGACGACGGTACGTTCAGACACACCCAACAGCCTGACGAACGCACGGTAAACCTGAGAATACACATGCAGAGCAAAGGAATAGGTCAGGGGGCTGACGACACCCGGATAGCTTTCGACGATGTTGGAGTTGTCGAAAATGGTGAGCGTCTTGTCGTCCAAGGCAACCGGGCGCAGGGCCGTTGTGATTGGTCGGGCTTGCAGAATATGAAGCCCCTGCGCATCAATGGCCCATTCGATGTCCTGAGGGGTCCCGAACAGCGCTTCGGCCTTGTGTGCCAAGGCCGCGATGGATTGGGCTTCGCTCAAATCCAAATGCGCTGGTATATCCGGAGCGCTTTCCGGTGTGCCATCCGAGCCGATGACCCAATCCTCTCCATCAACCTCGCCTGAAACAAGTTGGTCTGCCAGCCCGTTGATGGCCGAGATCACAACCACGTTTCGCCGACCGCTGACCGGATCGGCGGAGAAAGCAACACCTGCTGATTTCGCATCGATCATGCGCTGCACGATGATCGCCGGGGCCTCGGCCCCGCCCGCGGATTTGATTGCCCGGTAGGTTTCGACTGTGTCCGAGAACCCGGATTGCCAGACCTGCTTGGCTGCCGCGATAACAGTATTGCCCGGAACGTTCAGGGCGGAATCGAACTGTCCCGCATGGCTATGGTCTACGCCATCTTCGGCCCGGCCAGAGCTGCGCACCGCATAAGGCCCGGGCCCCAGCGTTTCAAGCGCATCGGTCACAGCCGATCTCAGACCTTTTTGGGCGATGGGTCCGGATTGCCCCATGCGAAACGCGTCATTGGTGATGACAAAAAAAGCAGGTGGGGCGAACCCATGTCGGGCAAGATATGACAGGGCCGCTGCTTTGCCTCCGACAACTGAAACATCTTCGGCATCCGTTTGGGCGATGATGAAAGTCATGCAAGGGCTCCTGTCAGGAACGGCAGGAATCCAGCCGTGGCATAGCAGAAAAACACCCATAACCCGGCCACCGTGTCCATCCTGTCTTGGGCTTTTGCCGTCGGCGATTGAATATAACGATACGCGGCAAGCCCGCAGGGGCCCAAGGCCAATGCTCCGATCAGGGCGCTTTGCCAGCCAACTCCGGTGGCGCTGCCGGTGCCGACAAGCAGCGCGTAGGACAGCAGAACACCGCCGATCCAGACACGCCCTGCCTGACGCGGACCCCAGAGAGCCGAATAGGTATCGACCCCGTCGATTTCATTTTCCGGGGCCCAAAGTTTGCGCCCGATCTCAAGCACGCAGCCATTCACAAAGGACAACGCCAGGAACAGCCACAAAGAGGGCGCAGCCCCACCCGCCGGCAGCCATTCGAGACCGGTCAACAACAGATCAATCAGGGGCATGATGGCCATATGACTCAGTAAATACAGAACCGGTCGCGCCTTCAGCCAGGCCGGGACGCCGAATTCCACCGTCATCGCCGCCAGCCAGATCCAGACCACGCCCAGCAGCCACAAGACCGACGGGTGCCAGAGCCAGGCGGCAGCAATTGCCAAAGGGACGGTCAGCAGTCCCAGGCTCAGAATTTCGCCCGCTGAGACCAATCCGCGCGGGATCGGTCTTTCGGGGCGGTAACGTCTGTCATCCTCGGCATCCTTGAACTCGTCACAGACCCGCATCTGGAAGAACAGCGCCATCGCCAGCACAAACCCTGCGGCAAATGCGGGCCAATCCGGCAAGGGGCGATCCGCCAAACGCGCGGAAACGCAGATGCTGGCGGCGGAAAAGACAAGCAGCAGGGGTACGGTCTTTTTCAGCGGAAATCGCTCGGATTGGTAAATCCAGAGTCGGTTCAGAAAACTCATCTTTGGCGGGCCAGACTTTCATGGGCACGGGTGAAATGGCCCGCTGCAATTGCTGCAACGATGGAGATTTCTCCGCACAGGCATGTGGCCGTGGCAACCTCGGCCAAAGCCGTGCCACACCCGCTGCCCCTGAGGCCAAGGATGTTCAGCGCCGCAGCCTGACTTGGCAACCCCGTGCCGCCACCGACCGAGCCGACCAGGATATTCGGAAGCGTCACCGAGCAGAAAAGGTCGTCCCCCCTCGGTTCCATTCGCGTGACCCCCATCGCGCTTTCGGCAACGCAGGCCGCGTCCTGTCCCGTTGCGATGTAGAACGCCGCAAGCCCGTTGGCGTAATGCGCCTGCGCTCCGAACTGGCCGGACAGATGCGCCCCCAGATTGGCGATGCGCCCATAGTCCAGCATCGCCCCGACCGTTGTGCCCAGCGTCTTTTCGACAATCTCGGCCGGAAGCGTGACCGAGGCGCTGACCTTGCGCCCGCGCCCCGTCACCAGCCCCAGTGCCGAGGCCTTTTTGTCGCCCGAGAAATTGCCTTCGACATACCAGTTCTCGATCGTCACAGGGCAGTTATCGGCGATTGCTTGGCACAAGGCGTCGGTGGCGATTGTCACCATGTTCTGACCCGCCGCATCCCCCGTCGTATAGCGGCAAATCAGGAAAACGACGTTGGTGTCAATGAACGGCTCCAGCGACACGAGCTTGCCATGACGGGTCGTTGCTTCGGCGGCAGATTGGAGCATGTCGACATGCGTGACAACCCAGTCCACGAACTGCCCGGCCTTCAGCAGGCTTTCGAACACAAACGCCGGCGTCCGCAAAACACCTTCGTACAACACAGCTGTGCTTATTCCGCCCGACCGGGTGGCGGCGTACGCGCCCCGGGCGTAGGAGGCGACCAGTGCAGCCTCGGTCGTGGCGAGGGGAACATGAAAATCGCCGTTTGCGTTCATCCCGTTCAGGCGCAAGGGGCCTATGACCCCGACAGGCAGCTTAACGGTCCCAATGAAGTTCTCGATATTGGTGCCATAGATTTCGGCGTCTTCAATGGTTGCCAGGTCTGCGATCCGTGCTTGATCCTCGTCACTGGCTGTTGGTTTCAACTTGTCCCAGAAGCGTATGACCATCTCTTTGGTCGGCTTGCGGGACGGGCGTAGCGTTGAAAACTCTGCGTCGCTTGGCGCCATCTGCCGGGGTATCTGATCGGCGTCAAACCGTGCTTTTATGCGTTGAAGCATTTCCCGAACGTGAAACGGAATTACCAATAGCGCGCTCCAATAGATTTTGGGTGCAGAGGTGTTGCACCTAATAAACCGATGCGGGGGCAAGGTATCAGGCGTTGGACCGAAATCCAGCCAAATGTGCGTCGATCAGGTGTTTGATCCCAAAGGGTCTCGCTTTTGTCGCAGGTTGATCAAGACCCAAACATTCAGGAAAGAAGAAATCGATCTGGACGCAAACGTCAGACACGAGGACACTGAAAGTCAGTGTTGCCACGTGCAAGCTGAGAAGGTCTGACTTGCTCCTACCCCGTTGATAAAAAGGGTCAATTGCAGTCCTCTTTGGTCCACCGCTTGATAATAACCTATCCCAAAGTCTGGCAGTTACGGAGTGCTTTTGTTCAGGCATCTGCAACGTGAACAATTTCCGCTTCCCTAAGCGCGTCCTGCAGCGCAGCGCCACCCAAAGCATCTTTCGCCCGGAATCCGGTGCGTTCCGTTTCTACGGCGTTCTAGCTCTGGGCCGGGGCCAAACCGAGCATCTCTCTGGCTTGCGCGGGTGTCGCAACGGGGCGGCCATACCTTGCACAGACATCGACCGTACGCGCGACAAGAGCCGCGTTTGAGGGGGCCAAGGTGCTTTTGTCCAGGCGGACGTTATCTTCCAGACCCGTTCGGGCGTGCCCTCCGGCAGAAATGGCCCATTCGTTCAGGACGATCTGCTTCGGTCCGATCCCGGCAGCGCACCACGGCGCGCTGGGGAACAATCTGTTGACCGTCCTGACATAGAAATCGAAAACCTCGCGATCTGCCGGCATCGCGTTTTTGACACCCATTACAAGCTGCACATAGGGCGTATCTTTGATCTGCCCGCTCCTGTGCATCTCGGCCGCCTTCAGGATGTGACTCAGATCAAAGGCTTCTACCTCTGGCTTGACGCCATAGGTCACCATTTCAGCCGCCAGCCACTCGACCAGATCAGGCGGGTTTTCGTAGACGCGCGTTGGAAAGTTGTTCGACCCCACCGAGAGCGAGGCCATGTCCGGCCGCAATGGCAGCATGCCGCCGCGGGTCTTGCCCGCCCCGGAGCGACCGCCGGTCGAAAACTGGATGATCATACCGGGGCAATGTTTCTCGAGCCCCTCTTTCAACCTTGCAAACTTCTCCGGATCGCTGGATGGCGTCCCATCATCGTTGCGCACATGGGCGTGGCAGATCGCAGCGCCTGCTTCGAACGCTGCGTGCGTGCTTTCGATTTGTTCCCCGACCGTTATGGGCACCGCTGGGTTATTGGCCTTTGTGGGCAAGGACCCGGTGATCGCGACGCAAATGATGCATGGTTCCGCCATTTCAGGCCTCATTGGGTGCCAGAACGAAATCGAATTCGACATCCCAATAGGGGCCATCAAAACCGACTTCTTCGGACCGTGCAGGGTCATCGATGCGGTTGAACTCGGCGATCAGGCTTTCTTTGACACCAAACACGGAATCCGAATGAAGGTACTTGTCCTCGGGGTCGAAAATGTGGGTTGTCAGTTCGTCATACCCTTCCTTTGACACAATGTAGTGCAAATGAGCCGGACGAAACGGATGACGCCCCAATCGGTTCAGCAGATCGCCGACCGGGCCATCGGCAGGAATTGAATAATGTTTGGGCCTGACAGCCCGGAACCAGTATTTCCCATCCGGCCCGGTTCGAAAAACGCCGCGCAGGTTAAAGTCGGGTTGGATGCCCTTTTGCTGAACGTCGTAAAACCCTTCGTCGTTTGCCTGCCAGACGTCGATCTTGACGCCTTCGAGCGGATTGCCGTCAACGTCTGTTACGCGTCCACGAACAACCAGGTCTTCGCCTTTTTGATCGAGGCAAATGTTGTGGCCCATTGCGTATTCAGGCGCATCGCCGACATGGAACGGCCCCAGCACGGTGTTCTCGGAGGCTCCGGTCGGGCGGCGAGAGTTCACTGCATCCACCAACATCGACACGCCCAGAACGTCGGACAGCAGAATATATTCCTGCCGCCAGTCATCGCACATATGCCCCACCCTGGTCAGAAACATGATCGCTTCAAACCATTCCTTTTGCGTTGGCTCGATTTCTTTCACTGCTTCGTGGAGCTTGCGGGTGATGACCTCCATCACCTCTTTCAGCCGTTCGCTTTCTGCGTTCTTGTTGCGTGCCGTGACAACCTCGGCCGAGTTTTCCTCGGTGAAGTATCCCTTTTCATGCGAGTCCATTGTGACCTCCAAACCTTATTAAGCCTGATCCGTTTCCGCTTATCGCGAAAGGATTGTGGTCAGAGCCCGCCGCAGTTCGGCTTCGGCATCCGCCGCCAAACCGGCTAAGCGCCAGGCGACGTGCTGGTCGGGGCGGACCAGCAAACAGCCGGTATCCGAAATCTCGGACGCCCGTGCCCAGTCGCCTGTGTGATCGACATATGTCTGGCGCGGGCCGATGACGTGGCAGCGAATGGGCATTCTGAGTTCCCGCGATACGGTTTCGGCCGCATCAACCCACGCTTCGCCGCCGATCCCCGTGAGGATCGTGAACGCGCCACGACCGCAAAGATCCAGCGTTGAAAACTTGTTGCCGGTGTCGTGGTCGAACACCCACACATGTGGAATACGCGCGCCCGGCCATGTTGTCGGCTGATAGTGCAGTTCGGCATCCTGATCGAAACCGGGATTGGGCTGGCCATCCGTTTCAATCGCGCCGGAGTCATAGCGCTGGTTCATTTCCACACCATGCGCGTCGAACTCATATTTCTTGAAAGCAATCGCCTCGCGGATTGCCTTGCGTTGAGCTGCTGCTTCGGGCGTTGAACCCGTGCGGGCTTCCAGATTGCTTTGCATGACCTGCGGGTCGACGCCTTCGGCCATGCCAAGCGATTCAAAGATGGGTCCAAATTCGCCGATGGACTGGTTGGCGCGGGTGACGATCTGCTTGGCGACCGGCGCGCGTTCTTCGCTGTAGCTGTCCAGCAAACTCTCTCCGGCGTGGCCTTTCAGCACGGCTGCCAGCTTCCAGGCGAGGTTGAAGCTGTCCTGGATCGACGTGTTCGACCCAAGCCCATTGGACGGCGGATGGCGGTGCGCGGCGTCGCCCATGATGAACACGCGGTCTTTCTGCATGTGGGTGGCGTACATGTTGTTGACGGTCCAGGTATTGGCGCTGATCAATTCGATCTCAAGCCCGGGGTCGCCAACCAGCTGGCGCGCGACCTGCGTGGCCATCGCCTCGTCAACTTCGGGGGCGGGCTGGTTGATGTCATAGCCCCAGACGATCAGCCATTCGTTCCACGGGCGGACCATGCGGACAAGGCCCATGCCGATGCCGCCGACATCCGCACCGGGCTGCATCACCCAATAGAGGACAGACGGTCGATGCGCGACGTATTTGCTGAGATCCGCGCGGAACAGGATGTTCATCGACCCGCCCACGCCCATCTGACCCTCGAAGGGCAAACCGGCATGTTCGGCGACCAGAGAATTTCCCCCATCCGCGCCGACCAGATATTTAGACCGGATCGTGATTTCTTCGCCTGACAGGCGATCAAGGCAGGTCGTTGTCACGCCGTCCGCGTCCTGTTCATGGCGCAAATACTCCGTGCTCATCCGCGCCTGGGTGCCACGGCGGCAGGCGGTGCCGAACAGAATGGGCTCCATGAAGGTCTGCGGCAAATCATTCATCATGGTCGGGCTGGACAGCAGATGTTCGGCCTTGGACAAGGGGTGATTGCCCCAGCTTTTCATGCGTCCGATTTCCTCACCAGACAGGCTTTCGCAGAACACGTTCTCGCCCATCAGATCCTGGTGCGCGGCGTGCATGTAAGCTTCGGCCTCGACCTCGTGACCGAGGTCGCGCAGCACCTCCATCGTGCGCTGGTTGGTGATATGCGCCCGTGGCGTATTGGCCAGCCAGCGATAGCGGTTGATGACCATGTTCTCGACGCCATAGCTGGACAGCAAAGCTGCCGTTGCCGAGCCCGCCGGTCCGGTCCCGATGATCAGAACATCCGTTGTGATGGTGGCCATAGTCTCGCTCCCTTGTTCTTTTGCGTTTCTCAGGACCGTGGGTCCCACAGGCGGCCGTCATAGTCGGTCTCATAGGCTTTGCCGTCCGGATAGCTGACCAGTTCAAGCTGCATCCCCCAAGGGGCTAGGAAATAGACCCAGGTTTCCCCGGCGCTTGGCCCGTCGGTCATGGTGGTCGGATTGCCAAGAACCTGAATGCCGTGATCGCGCAGATAGCCGACGGCGCCGTCCATATCTGTGGTGTAAAAGGCGATGTGATGCCCGCCGATATCCGAGTTGCGCGGCAGTATCGTGTCCTGATCCGGCGCGGTGTATTCGAAGATTTCGAAGTTGGCGCCATTGCCGCAGCGCACCAGCCGCATCGTCGGGATCTCGGCCTTGGCGTCCACGTTCAGATGATCCGCCATCCAGGTGCTGTCGCCGCCCGAGAACGGACCTAGCGGATAGAACACATTGCAGCCGATGACGTCCTGAAAGAAGGTAACGGCCTCATCGACACTCGGAACTGTAAAACCCACGTGGTCTGTGCCTGTCATTCCTGGTAGGGTGCTTTCGGCAAATGCGCCCGTTCCCAGCGCAGCAACCGCCGCTGTCAACGTGAGTGCTTTCATGGATCAATCCTCCTTGTTCGATTGCGCGCCAATCACCAGACGACGGCGCACAGGGAATATTTGCAGCCCGGTTTTTTCCGAGATCAGCCCCCACAGGCCGCGTGGGGCAAAAAGCATGACGGCGATCCCGATCAGCCCGAGCACCATGAGGTACCAGGAGCCGTAATCGGCCAGCAGGCTTTGCAGGATGAAGAAGATCAGCACGCCCAGGATCGGGCCTTCGATGGTGCCGATGCCTCCGATCACGACGATGAAGATCACATAGGCCGTCCAGTCGGTGACCGAGAATGCGGCATCGGGTGATATCCGCAGCTTCTGAACGTAGATCAGCGCACCGGTCAGCCCGGTTCCGGCGGCTGAGACAAGGTAGACCAGCCATTTCATCCGCACCGCATCGACGCCGACGGACTTGGCTGCCTCGACATTGTCGCGCACCGCAGCCAGTGCCAGCCCGCGTTTGGTTCTGAGCAACCAATAGATGCCTGCGATGGTCGCGATCACCAGCGCCAGAGCCAGCCAGTAGGTCAGGATATCCCGCGCTGCTGCGCCGCGAACGTCAAACGTGGTCTGGATCCATTCGGTCGCCCACATCTCGCGCGTTGCCGTGCGGGGCAAAGAGGTTCCGGTGCCGCCGCCCAGAACTTTCCACTGCGCCACCAGCAGGCGCATGACCTCGGCGATGACCCAAGTGCCGATGGCGAAATAGGCCCCTTGCAGGCGAAAGGCGAAGAAAGCGGTCGGTATGGCAACGACCAAGGCCGCGACGCCGCCCAGCAGGATCGCGGGAACCGGGTCCATGCCCCACAGGATGACGCCGCCGAACATGGCATAAGCGCCCATACCCACAAAGGCTTGCTGCCCGACGGAAACAAGCCCGCCATAACCTGCCAGCAGGTTCCAGAACTGCGCCAGAACCAGCATCGTGAAGATGAAGAACAGGTCCTGGATCAATCCCCGGCTGGCAAAGGTCGGCAGCAGGACGAACAGGATGATCAGAGCGACGCAGATGGCTCCGGCGCTGTAGGAGGCGCGGGTCTGTGTCTGAACACGGTACATTGAGGTATCAGCCATCAGTCCACCGCCCTTGGAAACAGGCCTCTGGGTTTGATCAGAAGCACGATGAGAAAGGCCAGATGACCGGTCAGGATTTGCCATTCGGGGTTGATTGCAGCGCCCAAGGTCTGCGCGACACCGATGATGATGCCGCCGATCAGCGTGCCCCAAAGGCTGCCGAGGCCACCAATAATCACGGCCTCGAATGCGTAGATCAGACGCGCGGGTCCGATATTGGGATCGAAGTTTGCGCGCATGCCCAGGTAGAGCGCCGCCAGCGTCACAACCAGCATGGCGATTGCGGTCGCCGTGGCAAAGATGCGTTCGGGGCGGATGCCCATCAACCCGGCAGTCACCGCATCATCAGAGGTTGCGCGGAACGCCCGCCCCAATTCCGTGCGATAAAACAACTGGTTCAGACCGACGATCACAAGGATTGCCGAGGCAAAGGTGAGCAGTGGCAGAACTCCGAGGTTCAGCCCACCCATCTGTACCGACGCCGTCGCGACATCACCCGCAGGCAGACGTTGGCTGTCGGCCGAGAACCCTTCGAGCAGGGCGTTCTGCAACACAACCGACAGGCCGAACGTCACCAGCAAGGGCGGCAGGATATCAGGCCCAAGCACCCGGTTCAGAACGTGCTTTTGCAACGCCCAGCCCACACCGAACATGATGGGTGCGGCGATGATCGCGGCCAGAAACGGGGACAGCCCAAGCAGCGAGACCAGCAGCAGTATCAGGTAAGTGGCAAAGACGATCAGGTCGCCATGCGCCAGATTGACCAGCCGCATGATCCCGAACACAAGGCTCAGCCCTGCGGCGAACAGCGCATAAAGCCCGCCCAGAAGAATGCCCTGAATGATGGTGTCGATCCAGATCATGCGGCGGCTCCTCCGAAATAGGCATCGTGAATGGCTTCGCGGCTGAGCGTGTCTGCGGTGCCCTCCAACGTGACGCGGCCTTCCATCATGCAATAGACGCGGTCGGCCACCTTGAGCGCCTGACCGGTATCCTGTTCCACCACGATCAGGCTGGCCCCGGCCTTTTGAATGCGAGGCACTGCGTCGTAGATGTCCTTGATGACCACCGGGGCCAGTCCAAGACAGATTTCGTCACACAGCAGCACGCGCGGGTTGCTCATCAGGGCGCGGCCGATGGCCACCATCTGCTGCTGCCCGCCGGACAGGGCGGTGCCCGGATGGTTTCGGCGTTCTTTCAGGATTGGGAACAGGTCGTAGATTGCTTGCAAAGACCAATGGCCTGACACCTTGCGCCCATAGGTGCCGATCAGCAGGTTTTCCTCGACACTGAGCGAGGGGAACAGCTTGCGGCCTTCCGGCACCATGGCGACACCGCGTGACATGATCTCGTCCGCGGGCAGGTCTCCGATGGGCTGACCGTCGAAACGAACCTGATCCGAACCGTTGGTCAGGACCCCCGAGATAGACCGCATCAGGGTGGATTTCCCCGCCCCGTTCGCACCGATGATGGCAACCGTCTCGCCCTGTTCCAGACGGATATCCACACCAAACAGGGCTTGGAAATCTCCGTAATGGGCGGTCAGTGAATGGGTCTCCAGCAGGCTCATCAGACTTCGATCCCCAGATAGATTTCCTTGACTTCCCGGCTGTTCATGATCTCGTCCGGGTCGCCGAGGCCGATCACCTTGCCGAAATCCAGAACCAGCAGCCGTTCGACGACCGAGGTGAGCGCATGCAGGACGTGCTCGATCCAGATGATCGTGACGCCGCTGCTATGCAGCCCCTTGATCGTGTTGATCAGGGCAGTGCATTCCGCGTCAGTCAGGCCGCCTGCGATTTCATCCAGAAGCAGCAGCTTAGGGTTGGTTGCCATGGCGCGCGCCAGTTCCAGCCGTTTGCGTTGCAGCAACCGCAACCCACCGGCCGGGTCATTGGCCACATCCATCAATTCCGTTTGCGCAAGGATACGGGCGCAAGCCTGTTCGACCTCATGTTCGGATTTGTTCTGCCCATGCGTCGCGGCCACCAGCAGGTTTTCGAACACCGTCAGATGATCGAAGGGCTGAGGGATCTGGAACGAGCGCCCGATCCCCGACAAGCATCGCTGCATCGGCGGCACGCGGGTCACGTCCTGGCCGTCGAAATGAACCGATCCGGTGTCAGAGGTCAGGTTGCCCGTTATCAGGTTGAACAACGTCGACTTCCCGGCACCATTGGGGCCGATGATCCCCAGCGCTTGTCCCTGTTCGACGTCAAAGCTGACATCGTCCGTAACGGTCAGCGCGCCGAAGCTTTTCGAGACGTTTTTGAGCGAAAGAATGGTCATACCGGTGTTCCTGCCCCGGAAGCCCTCCGGGGCGCTGGTTTCGTTGCGATCACGAGATTTCTTCCATCACGCCCGCTGTCGGAATCTCGGGTGCAGAAGAGTTGTCGACGATCACGAGGTCATAGCTGCCATTGTCCAAAAGCCTCCACTGACCGCCGACCAACGGCGTTTTTGCAACGTTTTGCGCGGCGAAGGGCGGCAGGCCCGCCCCGTCAAAGGCGATGCGGCCAACGATCGAATCCAACTGCGTGGCGGCAATGGCCTCGGCCACGGCGTCCCCGTCGCCCGCATCATCGACACGGCCCATGACATTGGCGGCCATTTCAAACAGCGCGTGGACAAAACCGATGGGTTGGGTCCACTGGCGGCTGGTGGCGGCCATATAACCTTGCGCCAGTTCAGCGGAACTCGCGCCCGTCAGCGAGGATGAAAACGGATGTGTCGGTGACCACCAGACCTCGGAACTCAGGTTGTTGCCGGCGTTGCCCAGGGCCTCGACCGCTTGCGGGAACAGGATGGCCTTGCCGATGCTTGCGGCCTTTGGCGTAAAGCCCTGCTGCTTGGTCTGGCTCCAGAACGTGGTGAAATCGGGCGGGATCGGGACGCCGGTGACGATTTCGACATTGGCCTGCCGGAACGCGTTGATCTGGGCCGAAAAATCGTCGGTCAGGTTCTGATACCGTCCGGGATCGGTCAGGGTATAGCCCAGTTCGGACAGGACCGGCGGGAAGCCTACATTGGGATCGCCCCAGGCGTTGCCGTCACCGTCATTCGGGAAAAGTCCGCCAACCTGCTTGTTGGTGTCCAACTGACCCCACATCGCGGTGAAGACCGAAATCACGTCTTCGAGCCCCCAGAAGAAATGATAGGCGTAATAGAACGGCTCCCAGCTTGCGGGATCACCGGGATTGCCCTGTTGCCCGATAAACCAAGGCTGCCAGGGGGCAACAGTCGAAATGCAGGGCATTTCTTCGGCCTCGCAGGTTGCGGCGACCGGGTTCGTCGTTTCCGGGGTCGAGGCGACCAGCATCAGGTCGACCTCATCATCCACGATCAACTCGCCTGCCACATCCGCAGCGCGGTTCGGGTTCGACTGGCTGTCCTTGACGATGACCTCGAAATTCGCGCCCGCCTCGGAGGCCGCGAAGTTATCGAGGATGTATTTGTCAGCCTCGGAAAACGCGGCCAGCGGGCCGGATTGCGGGCTGACATAGCCCAGTTTGATTTTGGCACCTTGGGCGAGTGCGGGTGTCGCCAATGCGCCCGCTGCCAGACCTAAACCGGTCGCGGCGCTGGATTTCAGCAATTTGCGTCGTGTGATCATGTGTCCCTCCCTTGACACGCGGAACTCAGGCGTTCGGGGCGTCGCCCGCCCACGCGTTTTGCAAAAGCGCCCGCAATCCATCAGCCGTGACCGGTTGCGGGTTCCAATACGGGTTCCTGAGTGCGATTTCGGCAGCGCGGTCCAGATCGACCTCGGAAAGACCCAGATCTTTCAAAGCCATCGGCGCGCCCATTTTCTGGGCGAAGTCCCAAAGGGCCGGCCCGGGGCCGGGGCCGCCCAGTATCTGCGATACCGGTGCCAGCAACTCGGGCACTCCCGGCGCGTTGTAGGCCGTGGCATGGGGCAGAATGATCGCGTGGGTTTCGGCGTGCGGCAGATTGAAGGACCCGCCCAGCGTATGACAAAGCTTGTGGTGCAGCGCCATTCCGACCAGACCCAGCACCGTGCCGCAGGCCCAGGCGCCATGTTGCGTTTCTTGCCGCGCTTTCAGATCGCCCGGATTTGCGACAACTTTGGGCAGGCCCTGGGCAAAGGCTGTCAGACCTTCAAGGGCCAGTTCGGTCGTCTGATTGGTTCGGTCTTTGGCATAAAGTGCTTCGACCGCATGGGCCATCGCGTTCAACGCGCTGTTCACGGTCATCGAAGGCGGTAATGACGCGACGAGTTCGGGATCATACAGAATGACCCGCGGCAAGACCTTTGCATCCGTCAGCGTCGTTTTGATCCCGTTTTCGGTCTGACCCAGAATCGGGGTGGCCTCGCTGCCCGCATAGGTGGTCGGGATGGCGATCTGTGGCAGTCCGGTGCGCAGGGCAATTGCCTTGCCCAACCCGACCGTCGAGCCGCCCCCGATTGCCACAACGCTGTCCGCCTGAACCGAGCGGGCGTGGTCCACTGCCTCTTCCGTCACGTCCACCGGCGTGTGCATCGTTGCCCGCGTAAAGACACCTGACGCGCGGTCGCCAATCGCAGTCGCCAGTTCCATCGCCATATCCACTTGCTGGGGCGTTGACAGAACAAGTGCCTTTTCCGACCCCAAAGCCGACAACTCGGCGCAGATATCGCTGCGCAAACCCGCACCGAACCGGACCTTTTGACCGTTAATACTGGTGATGCTGAGAGCCATTGGACGGGTTTCCTGACATGCGCGGAAGTGCGGGTTGAGGGAAACGCTAGCAGCAGACGAATGTGCTCTTGATCGAAATTTCGACGCTCAATATAACTTTAGGTTATGAAGCTTGATCCAAGACATCTCGAAATCCTCGCGGCCATTGTGGAAGCGGGTGGATTGACCGAAGGCGCTGCTTTGCTTGGGAAATCTCAGCCGAGCGTGTCCAGAAGCGTGTCACTGCTAGAGGGCAGGGTGGGAGATCTGCTGTTCCAGCCGACCCGCAGACCGCTTCAACCGACCGAGCTTGGCCTTGCGCTTGCTCAGGAAGGCCAAAAAATTCTGGATGCAGGCCGCAATGCCAGCCGTCTGGTGGACGAATACCGACAGGGCGTCGCAGGTGCGGTTCGCGTCGCGGGAACACCGATTTTCATGGACGGCGTTATCTCAAGCGTGATTGCAGAGTTTCAGGCCGAGCATCCCAATATTCGGATTGATCAGTCTTATGGGTACCCGGCGGAACTGTTATCGAAGGTTTTGAACGAAGCTTTGGATGTGGCGATTCTTCCCATCCGTCCGGCCGACGTGTCCGAAGAATACGAGTTCCGCCAGATCCTTCCGGGGCGAAATGTGATTGCCTGCCGCGTCGGGCACCCCTTGGCGCGCAAGAAAGAGGTGAAGCTTGAGGATATCACCGATTACCCCTGGATTGCGCCACCGGCAAACAGCCCGCTGTTCCGCGACCTGAGAAATACTTTGGACGGCATCGGTATGCGCGAGCTTAAAATCAGTTTCACAGGCGGTTCGCTGAGCGCGGTTGTAAACGTGATGACCGGTTCGGATTCGCTGACCGTCCTACCATTCTCTGTTGTTTTCATGATGCAGCGTCAAAACACGCTCACCTCACTTCCGATCAAGATCGGCGACCCGGACCGGCATCTGGGCTGCATTACACGGCGCGATCGCAGATTGTCGGCGTCGTCGAGCCGGTTTCTGAGTTTTGTCGAGCGGAAATTTCAGATGCTGGATCGATTGATTTGCAAGGCCTGAAGTTTTTCGCCACAGTCACCGTTCGCTTCGGGCTCTGAGCCTTTCGCAAGGTATCCGCCGCGCGTTTGCGGCGTTTTCATATTCAGAGCATTACCCGCCACCAGATTGCGCAACATCTGCGCGGTGCCGCCGCCGATGGTGAACATCCGTGCGTCGCGCAGCATGCGTTCGACAGGTGCGTTGCGGGAATAGCCCCGCGCGCCATGAAGTTGCAGCGCGTCATTGGTGACCTTCACGGCCATCTCGGACGCAAAGACTTTGGCCTGCGCCGCCAGCATCGGATCGGGAAAGCCGGTGCCCGTGGTCCCGGCGCTGGCCGCCGCGCGCCATATCATCAAACGCGCGGCGTCTATCTGCATCGACATATCCGCAATCATCCATTGCAGACCCTGAAACTCGGCGATCGGTCTTCCGAATTGCTCGCGCGTCTTCACGAAATCCACCGCAGCCTCGTAGGCGCCGCGCGCAATGCCAAGCGCCACCGTCGCCGCGCCCACGCGCTGCGCATTGTAGGCGTCCATCAGCCCGGCAAAGCCACGTCTAAGCCCTTGGGGCGGGGCGATCAGACGATCTGACGGCAGGCGCAGATTGTCCAGAATGACCTCGGTCTCGGGGTTGCCGCGCAGGCCCAGCGTGGGTTCGCGCGCGCCGATCTCCAGACCGTCCTCGCCCAGATATGCCATGAAACCGCCGATGCCCTTGAAGTCACCGCCGTCAATGACGCGGGCAAAGATCAGGTGCAGCTTGGATACGCCGCCGCCTGTTATCCAGTGTTTCTTGCCGTTCAGCACCCAATCGTCGCCATCACGTATAGCGGTCGAAGTCATCTGGGTTGCGGCGCTTCCCGCGTCAGGCTCACTGATACAGATCGCCGGTTTATCCCCGGCCAGAACATGCGCCGCCGCGCTTTGCTTTTGCTCTTGTGTTCCGTAGGCAATGATCGCGCCGATTGCGCCCATATTTCCTTCGACCGCAATCCGGCCGGACACGCCGCACCGTGCGGCTATTTCCTCGACCACCAGGGCGACATCAAAATAGCTGTGACCCGGACCGCCCAGAGATCTGGGGACGGTCATGCCCATCAGGCCCGCGTCGGTCAGGGCTTCAACGGCCTGCCAGGGATAAGTCTCGGACCGGTCGGTTTCGGCGGCCAGCGGGCCGCAGACGGTTTCAGCCACCTGCCGCGCCTTGGCCTGAAGCGCGCGTTGCTGGTCGGATAAGTCAAAAGAAGGGCTGCTGGGGTGTATCGCGTGATGAAGCATGGTGCGCTCGCCTTGTTGTTAAGGACAGGTTAGCACCACCAATAAAGTTTACGTTAATTGCGATTTCTTGTTTCTTTCATGAGTTTTTCTTATGAAGATTGCAGCGCCGCGATAAAGGTATCGATTACAAGATCCGCGCGGCCCTCGGAATTCGTGAACGCCCCGATCTCGCGCGAGAATGGCGGATCACCGAAAGGCAGTGTGCGCAGGCGTTCCGAAAAGGGTTGCCGTCCTTTGCAGATCGGAACGATTGAGACGCCGAGCCCCTCGCTCACCAGGTTCGAGATGGCATCCAGCGAGTCGATTTCCATCGCACTTTTCACCTCGATACCCTGGGTACTCAGTTCTTCTTCAATGCCTTGCCCTGCCCAGGTCTTGCGGTTGAACCAGATGAACGGATGATCACGCAACAAATCCTGCCATCTGTCGCCTTTGGCATGTGCGGGCGCAACGACGACGAAGGGCTCGACCGCGATGCTGTGCCAGTCCAGCCCCGGGATCGGGTTCACCGGTTTTGTACAGATGGCAACGTCCACCTGCCCATCTGCGAGCCCTTGTGCCAATGCTGATGAACTTCCGTTTTTGACCTCAACCTGCAGGGTCGGATATGCCGCCTGCAGAGGTTTCAGGCCCATCGGCAGGAAACTGGCAATCGCCGTCGGGACAGCGCCGATCGCCAGTCTGGATCGCACTATCTCACCGCGCGCGATGCGGGGTGAGGCGTCGAAAAGCGCCAGTGTTCTTTGCGCATGTTCCGCCAAGGCCCGCCCGCGCGCCGTCGGCACCGGGGGGCGCTTGATCCGGTCGAACAGCTGAACACCCAGTTCATCTTCCATCGCCTTGATCTGAAGGCTGACGGCAGAGGGCGACAGCCCAATGACGTCACCCGCCCCGGCAAAGGATTTCTGATCAATAACCGCCAGAAGCGTCCTGAGCTGATTGATGTTCATGGGAAGGATTTGATCACAGCTGCGCAGGAAACGCTAGCAGGCTGGGTGACTGCCGACAGGTGCAAGCATGCACGCGGATTGCCATCACAGCATCGTTGCTTCCAGTTCTGTCACCGTTGCTGACGGAAAGCCTGTATTATCCGGACAAATAAGACGGCTGACCCAAGGCCGATTGGGCAAGGGTCAGCCGGGTTGCAATCAAAGGCATTCGGCCAGTGTTTTGGCCATGTTGCGGATGACCTGCGGATAAAGGTCCGCGCCGGGCTCCAGATCGGCGCCCAGGGGATCGATTACGCCCGTCTTGGCATCTGTCCCATCCATCACGGTGTCGATGAGGCCTGCATTGAACTGCGGTTCCGCCAGAACGCAATCAACGCCTTCGTCGCGAATGCGCCCCTGAATTTCGGCGATCCGGGCCGGGCTGGGGTCAGAGGCGTCGCTCAGGGAAATTGCACCCGACGCCGGAAACCCGAACGCATCCTCGAAATACTGATACGCATCGTGGAAGACGATGAAGCTGCCGCCGCGAACGGGGTCGAGCATTTCGGCCACTTCTGCGGACAGCGCATCCATTTCCTCGCGCGCTGCTGCGGCATTGGCGAAGTAAGCGCCCGCATTGTCCGGATCAGCCGAGGACAGCTGTGCCGCGATCAGGTTCAGCCAGGTGCCGGCATTGGCAGGCGACAGCCAGGCATGGGGATCATGGTCGCCGTGATCGTGCCCGGCGTGGTCATCATGGTCCGCGTGGTCATCATGGTCTTCGCCTTCGGCATGATCATCATGCGCGTGTTCGTCGTCGTGCCCGTGATCGTCGTGGCCTTTTTCCTCCGCATGATCTTCGTGATCGTGCTCGTCATCATGCTCATGCTCATGCTCATGCTCGTCATGCTTGGCATGATCTTCATCATGATCGTGATCATCGTGACCGTGTTCATCGGCATGGTCCTCATGACCGTCCTCATTGCCATGATCATGCGCCTCGAACAGCGCGCCTTCGCGGAACTCCAGCAGGACGGTGCCATCGGAATCCAGCAGGGTGGTGACAGTCGCGCCATCGGCGAGGGTTTCAATCGCGCCCTCCATCCAGGGGGTCAGATTCTCGCCCAGCCAGAACACCAGATCGGCGTCCTGCAGCGCCGCAGCCTCGGACGGGCGCAGGTTGTATTCATGCGGCGAAGCGCCGGGCTGGACAATCAGCTTCGGGGTGCCGACACCCTCCATCACGCGCGCGACCAGCGAATGCACCGGCGCGATATCAACCGCCACGTTCGGGGCATCCGCCATCGCAGTGCCCCCCATCAAAACCGCCATGACCGAAACCGGCAGAAGCTTTCTGGACATCAGACCCTCTGTGTGATTGTATAACATTCCAAGCCACATACATGATATGTAATAATATGACAAGTGAGACGCGCCCCGCTCTGGCCGATGATGAGGCCCTGATCGGGTTCCAGAAACACGACCATGACACATGTGTCGGCACCGCCCTTGCCACAGCCGAGGCCCGCTGCCGCGAGGAAGGGCTGCGCCTGACCCCGGTCCGGCGCAAGGTGCTGGAACTGTTGCTGCAGGAACACCGCGCGCTGGGCGCCTATGCGATCCTTGATCGCCTGCGGGACGAAGGCTTCGGCTCGCAGCCGCCGGTGGCTTACCGGGCGCTCGATTTTCTGGTCGAGAACGGATTCGTGCACAAGATCGAACGTCTGAACGCCTTTGTCGCCTGTGCGCATCCCGGCGCGTCGCATTCGCCGGCCTTCATGATCTGCCGCAAATGCGATGCGGTGGCCGAGGCGCAATCGGCCCCGGCCAAAGGCGCGCTGGGGGCCGCAGCCCGCGCCGTTGGCTTCGAGATCGAGCGGACGGTGGTCGAGGCCGAGGGCATCTGCCCCGCCTGCACCGGGAAACCCGCGAAATGACCCTGATCAACGTCGAGAACCTGACGGTGCGCTATGGCGAGAACACCGTGTTGCGCCATGTGGACATGGCGGTTGAACCGGGTGAGATCGTGACGATTGTCGGCCCCAACGGCTCGGGCAAGACCAGCCTGCTGCGGGCAATCATCGGCGCGACGCAGCCCTCTGCCGGGCGCGTCGTGCTGAAACCGGGGCTGAAGATCGGCTATGTGCCGCAAAAGCTGCATATCGATCCGACCCTGCCGATGACCGTCGAAAGGTTCATGCGGCTGACCCATCCGGTGACGCGCAAGGCCTGCGCGGATGCGCTTGAGGCCGCAGGCGCATCCGATCTCATGAAACGCCAGATGTCGCAACTGTCCGGCGGGCAGTTTCAGCGCGTTCTGCTGGCCCGGGCGCTGATCAACCGGCCCGACATCCTGTTGCTGGACGAGGCGACGCAGGGGCTGGACCAGCCGGGCTCAGCCGCGTTCTACCAACAGATCGAGACCGTGCGGCAAGACACCGGCTGCGCCATCATCATGATCAGCCACGAATTGCATGTGGTCATGAGCGCCTCGGACCGGGTCATCTGTCTGAATGGCCATGTCTGCTGCGAAGGCTCGCCCGCCGTGGTCGCCTCGGCCCCGGAATACCGGGCCCTGTTCGGGACCGGGACGGGCGGTGCGCTGGCCCTGTATCGCCATGACCACGATCACCATCACGACCACGGGTCGAACGCGCAGGAAGCAGCAGAATAATGCTTGATGATTTTATGACGCGGGCGACGCTCGCCGGTGTTGGCGTGGCATTTGCGGCGGCTCCGCTAGGGTGTTTCGTGGTCTGGCGGCGGATGGCCTATTTCGGGGATGCAACGGCGCATGCGGCGATTTTGGGGGTGGCTTTGTCGCTGACCTTTCAGATGTCGATTTTTCCCGGCGCGCTGGCCGTTGCGCTTGTCATGGCGCTGACCGTGACGCTGCTGGCGGGCCGTGGCTATGCGATGGACACGCTGCTTGGGGTTCTGGCCCATTCCGCGCTGGCTTTTGGTCTGGTCGCGGTATCGTTCCTGTCCGGTGTGCGCATCGATCTGATGGCCTATCTGTTTGGTGACATTCTGGCCGTATCCCGCACCGATCTGGCGATCATCTGGGGCGGTGCGGCGCTGGTCGTCGGCCTGATTGCGTGGCGCTGGTCGCATCTGCTGACGGCCACCCTGAACGAGGAACTGGCCTATGCCAGCGGCTTTGACCCAAGGCGCGAGCAGTTGATCCTGACCCTGTCGCTGGCCGTGACGGTTGCCGTTGCCATCAAAGTGGTCGGCGTGCTTCTGATCGCGGCGATGCTGATTATCCCGGCGGCCGCCGCGCGCAGCCTGGCGCGATCCCCGGAATCGATGGCGTTGATTGCGGCGGCCATCGGCGCGGTCTCGGCCGTGGCCGGGTTGCGGGCGGCTTATGTGTTCGACACGCCGGCGGGGCCATCCATCGTTTGTGTGGCGGCCATTCTGTTTGCCTGTTTCAGCATGTTGGGCTGGGGCGGTCGGCGCCGGACGTGATCGCCACATCAGCGCGCAGGCGATTGCTTATGGCTATCCTGCGCAGATGTCGGGGGCACCGGAACGGTCACGCGTCGTTCAAAGCACGGTTTCAGTGGAAAATCCGCGAAATACGATGCACCCTGCGTAGTGTGCATTCAGGCAGGAGGACCCGACATGCCCCGGTACAACGACATGTTTGAGCTGTCGGTCGAAGATATGGACCTTATCGAACAGGCGCTGCGTCAGGCCATGACCGTCTATGCGGTTGAAACGGCGGGCGAGACCGAAGACAGCCAGCGCGAGCGGGAAGACACCGTTCGCCGAATGCACGACCTTTTGGGTCGGCTTCACGATCAGAAGATTTTCTATCGTCCCAAAAGCGGGGTTTATGTCGGCGGCTGACCGTGAATTACGGTTGAGCGCTTGGGAATCTGTGGCAGTTCCGAAGGAGAGGTTTCTGCAAGGTTGGCTCAGCGCCGCCTGGCCTGTCGCGGTTCTTGGCGTGACGGGAACTCCCCCCAAACGATTCGACAGCAATCTCGGGACATACCGCAACCAAGGGGTGGAACAGCGGGAGCGACAGAAACGGCCGACAGGTGAAGAACAGGCACAGAACCCGGCACCCAAAAAGGCTGAATCAACTTAGCGGATCGGTTGGAGATGTATTCGTGGGGCGGCACGCTGCACTCATAACCCCCTCAAAAACCAGTTGATAAACCAGTACGTGCTAAAATCAGAACGCGCCGCCCACATTCGCAAAGTGGCATTGTGGCGAAAATGTGTCCACAACTCATTGTGAAACTCACCGTTTCCACAGCGGAAACCCTGCGTTTCGCAACTTGGCCGCGAATTAAGGGAAACCCCCAATTTCGCGAAAATGTAGCAGCGGGTAACTTTGAGTTAACGGACCACTTGACCCAATCCGTAACACCCCCTCCGAATGAGGGGCTGGCCAAAACCCCCTCGTCCAGCCCCTCACACCACCCATCACTTTCATCCATTTGCGACAGGCGGTTTTAGATTGTCCCGAACCGCATTGCATAAGTCCACCCTGTTCGCCGACTTACGTACATTCGCTAATTCTGGGGAGGTGCCGCAGACCCTAAGTCGAGTTTTTCGCCATGCAGGCACGGCAAAAGCCGTCGCGCTGGCGCAATGTGCTGCCCAGGGGCAAGTATCTGCATTTATTTAGAAAATCATGGTGCTGCTGGAGAGAACTGAACTACTATATCTTGGTGTTTCAGCACGTTCCAGTTTTTCCAGATTTTTGGCTAAGCCATTATAAAACATGTCCCAAGGTGTTCCATCATGCCCCAGCATATACTATATGTTGAAGGGGGATTGGAAAGGGGATCAGGTTGGCCCGTGCATTGAACAAGCTGACCGCTGCTGCTGCAAAGGCGCATCCGCCTGGTAAGTATTCAGATGGTGGCGGTCTGTGGCTGTACAAACGCCAGGATGGCGGCGCGCAGTGGGTTCTTCGCGTTCATGTCCACGGCAGACGGCGCGAAATGGGATTAGGTCGATTTCCTGACGTCCCACTTAAAGAGGCCAGAGAGCAGGCTGAGGTATGGAGAGCATCGGTTAGGAAAGGGCTCGACCCTATAAAAGAACGCGAACGCCAACGCCGCGAGGATGCGCTCAACATGCATTTGCTCAAAGACATAGCGTTGGACGCATTCGAAAGCCGCAAGGCGGAGCTCAAAGGCGATGGCGAGGCAGGGCGGTGGTTTTCGCCGTTGGAAAACCACGTGCTACCAAAACTGGGTAAAGTCCCTGTTTCTCAAATCGATCAGAGGGATATTCGAGACACCCTCGCGCCAATCTGGCATGACAAAGCGCATACGGCGAAGAAGGCGATTAGCAGACTTGGTATTTGCATGCGGCATGCGGCTGCACTCGGTCTGGACGTTGACTTGCAGGCGACGGAGAAGGCTAGGGCGCTTTTAGGTAAGCAACGACACAAGACAGAGAACATACCGGCTGTGCCTTGGCAGGAAGTGCCAGAATTCTATCAGAGCCTCAACAAGGGCACTGTCACTGAGTTGGCGCTCCGTCTTCTTATTCTTACGGCTGTTCGGTCACTCCCGTTGAGAAATCTGCGCATTGAACAAATCAAGGGTGACGTCTGGACGATCCCAGCGGCGAATATGAAGGGTCGAAGGGATGCCACCGCTGATTTCCGGGTGCCCTTATCCAATGAAGCTCTGGCTGTGATAGAACAAGCCAAGCCCTTTGCGAGAGATGGGTTTCTCTTTCCCAGCATTCGAAAGGGCGTGATTTCTGATGCAACGATGGGAAGATACATGGAGCGGCGTGGAATGGCTGAGCGTCCACACGGGTTCAGGTCGTCGTTCCGAGATTGGGTAGCGGAGACACAGAGTGTTCCATTTGAAGTTGCTGAAACCTGTCTGGGTCACGTCGTCGGAGGTTCCGTAGAGCGGGCGTACAAACGGACTGACTTCTTGGAACAACGACGGGCATTGATGGAGAAGTGGGCAAATACGATTTGCCGGAATAGTGGCGCTTTGTAACGCCAGATTTCGCCTCAAGGAGCGATCATTTGACTCAATCAACTGAACAATACGAAAGAGCTTTCGAGCTGGTTGATATGTTGTTCGCAACGGTTCCCGATGCGTTCGGCTGCACGGTCGATGAACTAACGAACCTCGGTTATGTGGATGCAATAATCAGCTACTACGAAGAAATCGAGACAATCATTCCGCGACAAGACGCGTTTTATCATGTTGTAAGCGACAGCGCCGCTAGGTCTCTCTATTTCAATGCCCAAAGTAATCCAGATGTCTATGACGTATTGAGAGAAATCTGTACTCGAAACCTGTTGTGTGACGCACCGCTTCCGTTTTTGCTTAGGCAATTCATTGTAAAAGAAATAAACGGAGATTTCGAACGAACTAAGAGGCGAGGGCCACCACCCTCGAAGGGTTTTGCCCTAAGAGCGTACATTTTCACAACAGCCAATTTTGTCGCCGACGCCACGGGATTACCGCTAACCAGAAACGTCGCATCAAACCTAGAATATAGCGCTTGTGATGCCATCGTAGACGTCGCACCTCGCCACGGCCTTGAATTAGAATTCACAACCGTTCGTGACTGGTGCTTGCACAAGGACTACCGGAGGATGCGAGATCAGGCCAGCAGGTTAAATGATTACGCCAAGGACCTATACCTAAGGCGCATTGGTGTATTGCGGCGTAAGGGGTAAATCGAGAAACCTCCCGTACGACAACTCACCTCCAAAACTCCATGTTCAAGGTGCACCAACCTTCAGCATGGAGCAGTAAATTGACCCTTCTTTCCTTCCAAGAGCTTCAGAAGAAACTTGGCGGTCGCAGTCGTTCAAGCGTCTACCGCGACGTAGAAGTTGGCCGTCTCCCAGAACCCATCAAGTTCGGCTCTCGCCTTTACTGGAACGAGGCCGATATCGACGCCGCAATTGAGAAACAGGTTGCCGCCTAAAAAGAAACCCCCACCCGAGGCACGGGCGGAGGCGAATTCTTTTAGGTGGTACTGAGAGAATAGCCGAAAGCCCGATGTCTTTCAACAAAAGAAGGACAATAAATGGTTACTTTCGAGCAAAACAAAACAATCAAAACTGAACTCCCCCCGTCAAACGCACTGCGCGTGTATCGCTGGGCAGACCTTCCCAATTTGACGGCCCCAGCGCTGTATCGGGTCACTGATCCGGGTCAAGAACCGCGCGAAATCTACGCATCCAAGCACAAGCGCCAAGTCCTTGAAGGGTTGATGCGGTCGCCACTCTACGCGGCCAGTTACTGCCGCCTTTCGGACCAGGTGCTGCCCCTGCGCCGAGATGACGGTGTGAACATCGAATGCAAGATGTATCGGGGCGATGCTGACACCGGACGTCAGAAGTTCGGCATCTACATTCTTGTCAGCAAAGTTGAGCTGATTGAGACCGGCGAGGTGACGGCATGAGAACCCGGGACCTGCAAGTATCTACCCTTCGTCGCAAGCACGGCCTCTCAGAAGCCGCTGCACGCATCGTCGCAGCGCTGTATTATGGGGAGGGCCGCTGATGGCCCTCATCACCCAGATCCCCAAGAACAGCCGCGAGGAGTTTCGCGTCAGCCGGGATGACTTCCAGGGACATGACCTCATCAATATCCGCGTGTTCTTCGTCTCAAAAGACGGGGAGATGCTGCCTGGCAAGCAAGGTGTGGCCTTCAAAGCTGAGTTGCTGCCTGAGTTCATAGACGCCCTCAGCAAGGCGGAGGCTGCTTAGATGGGGCGCGACAGGCGAAACGAGAAACGCGGCGAACACTTCACAAAGCTTGTCCGCAACATGATGGAGGAGCCCGCTTGGCGGGCCCTCTCATCTACCGCGCAGGCCCTGTATCCGTGGCTCAAGCTGGAATGGAAAGGCCCGGACAGCAACAACAACGGCCGGATCAGCATGAGTGTCCGGCAGGCCGCAGAGTGCCTTGGTGTGACCCGCAACACAACTTCGAACGCCTTCCGCGAGCTACAGGCCAAGGGCTTTATCGCAGTCACCCAACCACCCAAACTGGGCGATAGTGGAGTGGCGTCTTCACCGCTGTTCGAGCTGACAGAGATTTCTCTGCCAACAGCGAGTGGGAACAGTGGTCGCAGATTGTACAAGCAGTGGTCCGACGGTGCGGATTTCCCGGTCGTCAAAGCCCCGACTCACAATCCCAAAGGGACCAACGGAAAAGAAAAACCCCGTCATCAAAACCGTGACGGGACCGTCGTAAAATTTGTGCCGGGAACAGCCGAGGCGGCACAAAAATGATGACGGCCCGTCCCAAAAACTGTGCCGAGAACACCCCATTTGGGCGGGTCTCCCGTCCCAATAATGATGACATCCTTAATCTACCAGGGGGTCTGGGGGAAACGGACACCTTCTGCACCAACAATCCAACAAGCGAGGCATTGGCAATGATGGATGAAACTGACCGCAAAAGCGGAACGAATACGGACGAGAGAAACCCGGACGGCACCTTTGCCTCCGGCAACCCCGGCAAGCCCCGAGGAACCCGACACAGGGTCACACGGGCGGTTGAGGAACTGTTGGAGGGCCAATCCGAGCAAATCACGCAGAAGGCGGTCGAGATGGCGCTTGAGGGCGACAGCACGGCACTGCGTCTTTGCCTGGAGCGGATAGCGCCCACCAGAAAGGACGCTCCGGTCAGTTTCGACCTCCCACCTATCAAATCCGCCGAGGACGCGTCAGAGGCCGCTCAGGCGGTGCTACAGGCCGTTTCTCAGGGTGAGGTGACGCCGCTGGAAGGCGCAACCGTCATGGGGGTGGTGGAGCAGTACAGGCGGGTATTGGAAACAACAGAACTGGAAAAACGCATTACGGCATTGGAGGCGCAGAAATGAGCATTAAAATCGGTTGCGAAAACTGGAAGCAAAATCACCGGTCACTCAGGATCATCTCATCGTGTTCTATCAGATTTACGGGATCAAAAAGGGCACCGAGGAAACCACCCATATTGTCGAGTACAAGCCAGGACCGGCAAGAATCTGTGGCCTTGGTCTTGGTCGTATTCATCCCAAAGACGGCGAAAGTAAAACCGAGTTTGAGCGGCGTGTGTATGCCATCAGGGCTGGCGGCAAGCTCATTGAAGACATGACCGAAGAAGAACGGATGGCTGCATTCGCTGCTGCAGACCTCGAAATGGAAGGAAACAACCATGACGATAAGTAAACGCATCAGCAAACTGGAACAGACCGCAAATGGGAGTTCAATCCTCTACTTCGTTGAAACGCTAGCCGTTGAAGAAGAGGAGGACCTGATTGTCCAAAGTGCCGCTTTGGCCGGGACGGTGGTAGAGCGCCAGCCCGAGGAGACCCAAGAGGATTTCAAAAAGCGGGCAAATCCAGGCGGGCGGCGACACGCGTACCTTGAGTTAGACGGCGAAAACCTTTGAGGGGAGCAGAGAAAATGAACATGAAAAGTAGAATAAACCGACTGGAAGCCCGAAAGGGCGTGAAGAAAACGGCGATAATCCAGTTGCCGACGGACATGGCTGATGAAGACGAGGTGCGCGATGCTGTTGACCGCCTGACAGCCGACATTAGCGAACCATTTGACGAGTGGATAATTCACGACCACGATGTCACAGAGCCAGTGATTGGTTGGTTCGGGGATTTGGGTACGTTGCTCGAAGACATTTCGACCCATGGAACTCGGATCGGAGTTAGTTCATGAGCTTGAAGTACAGATTAAGAAACTTGGCACGGTCAACAAATGAACTCAGGGATAAAGCCGCTCCAGATACGCCGCCTGTGGAGCGGAGAAATGGAGTGGTTGAAATCTGCGCTTTAGTAACATCGGTGTGTGCCGTTGTTGTTGCTGTATCGACCGAGTGGTCACAAAGAACCCATATGCGCAAATCTGTTCTACCATTACCCGCAATTTCTTCCACGCAGACCAAAGATGAATTCTCAATTGAACTTAGAAATGAGGGAGTTGGGCCCCTTTTTGTAAACAGTATTTCATTCTACGACAAAGAAAACACCAAGCAGGAATCAGTGATTGTTGAAAGTGAATTTCAAAACGCGGCGGGCGAAATCCTTGTGTACGACCTTGAGCCACCGACGGTCCTTCGCGTGGGAGCGAAAATCAAACTCGTAAGATTTGACGCGGACAGAGGTAACCCTGACCACCAAATATCGAACCAACTCCTTAGAACAAAATCAGATGGCCTTCGTATTGAGCTGAATTACTCAGACGTATACGACACTAGGTTTGAGCCATATGTGCATACTGTTGAGCGAAAATACGGGGCCGATATCTTTGATTTGAGGGGCTTCGATTAATGTCCCTAAATTGGGGTGCGACGCGCCAAACTCATACCCCCTCTTGGAAATCGTTAACCCCCTCGAGACGCGCCGCACTGGTTTGGTATCGGCGCAGCATGTTGGGAATGTGTCTGCACCAAGGATTTTATGCCGTAATATTCGAATAACAGCACATATTCAGCGCTTGAATGCAGAATTAAATCTGCACTTATTACGGGAATCCCCCAATTTCGGAAACATGAATCAGAGGGTAGGGTTTTATCAACGGACCACTAAACCCAATCCGTAGCACCCCCACTATATGAGGGGCTGGCCAAGACCCCCTCATCCAGCCCCTCGCATCACCATCCACTTTCCGAACATTTGTGAACCGGCGATGCACCTTCGGGCCAATTCCGCGCTGCAGGCCTCGTTAAGACTGAAGCCCGTAGCGCAACCGGCCGTCAGGTGCCCGAAGTGTCCGCGATTTCATGACAAAAAGAAGTGAGTTACTTCACAGATGGGTGGCGTCAGTTTTGTTGACTGGCAAAAAAGCGGCGGTCAGCATCAAAGACACTTGCTTTCCTTGATGGGGTCCGTCTTTCGCACGGAAATGAAGCCAGTTGTTGAAGCACTACCTATGATTTGGTGAAAGTGGTTTGTTGTTTTTGACGTGCCGCGCCACTAGTTGTTTGTTCTGCTTCCCGGATGGGGTGAAACGTGCAGATTGCGGTGCAAAATTCGGGTCGGCCAACTGAGGAAAGATGGTAAATATTTCTTCCTTAGCGGACTGGTTTAATGAATTCAGTGCTTCTGGCCCAGTGTACAAGCTCTCAGTCGGAGCGCCCTCTGCGTAAATTATCTCGTGTTGGTCGAAGAGCAGATGGAAGTACTCCACGCTATCAATTGACTCATCTATGAAAATTCCTGGCAATCCAGTTAAGTGGATAGCAGGGAGCAATACTTGCTCAACTCCGAACATTCGCTCAACTATTTTCGACTGCACCAGCATTCGGTGTTGGCGTGAGACCAGCAAATCAACCCTAGGAAGCCCATTACCCAGTGCGCCTGCCAAAATTCGCACTGGCAGAAGCTTCTGATTATTTTGCAAGTCTCGGATTTTCAGCCTGCGACGACCGATCCATCGTATTGGCTGGAATCCCCCTTCATACGTCAAAACACTATCCGCGACATTGAGATGCTCAACTAGTCTTTCGCCGCCACGGATTGCGATTCTTGTTCCAGCGGTGAAACAAGGCACCAAGCTACTTGCATCAATCGGAGGTTGCCCGAAGGATCCGGGGCCTTCTGCTGCAGAAATGACCTCAAGTGCAACTCCGCGAGGAGGAAAGCTCCCAACGAACGCGAGGCCTTCAACAGTTCCAAATGAAGGAGACGAGTTGACTACATTGACCCCCAGAACCTGATAGGTTTGACCGGTGGCATTGTCTCGGAGAACGAATTGATACTCGGCTTCGATGCGAGTCCCGTCTGAATACAAAACGCCGTCCAGTGACTGCGCGCCATTCAGCGTTTGATTGCCATCATTGTCGTCGAAATTAGTGTCACTTCCACCGTCAGAGATGTTTAGAGCGGTAAGTGATCCGGAGCCCAGAGTAATAAACTCTCCCACGAGATGAGAGCCATCTCCTTGGGTTATTCCGTCCAGACCAACGCCACCAGTTATCGCGACTTGGCTTTCCGGAAGAACGGAGACGGAGTAGTTGGCCATAAGCATCTCACCTGACTGCCCGAACCGTAACATCGCTCACAACGCACAGGAATCCCCTGTTTCGGGACAACTGCGAGGATGTGGCACTTTGGTTTGATTTCCCTGCTGTCAAGTGGTTCGATATCAGGTCTTTTCAAAGGAATCGCCGTTGGTGGTGACACAGAGTTGAAAGTTGGGTTGCTCCGTGAACCGGGACGCTTTTTCGGGACGAAGCTTCCACTCCGAGCCCAAAGCGGACCCAGTGACCACTCTATTCAATCTCGATCACGAAGGGCCTGTTGTGGTCACTCCCATCATTCCAAAAATGCGGCTCACGAGTATGTTTTGGGTTGGCATAAAAATGAGCATACCCTTGCCGACCGGCATAATTGTCGGGATTGCCTCTCGACCAATGCGTGTACGACAGCGGCTCGCCTGTGCTCCACACCCAGCCACCAGATGGTTCTTTGCTGCCGGGCAATTGATACAACCCGAATGCTGGGCCGTGAATATTTCCACTGGTGTCTTTGTGGAAATAGCGTTTGTCACTTTTGACAAGGCTATAGATGAATTGGTTTTCTTGCACGCTTCCAATAGTTGCCAGATGCCCGCCCATCTTTTCTGCAAAGCGGTTTGCTGCGTTAAAGCCCATACTCGTCTTCGCTACCAAGTACAGATGACCTTCGAAATACCCAAAGACGAATTCACGAGGTCCAAGAACTGTGAGGGCACGCTGCAACCTTTCTTCCATAGCCTCCGGCAATTCGTCTTCGGTGTAGACGCGTGCCGTGTCGCTCTGAAGCGCTTTGATAGCGGGTACGTCAGGCAGGATGCGCAGGAACGCTAAGTCGATCCGAGTACCTGGCGGCAGGCCATTAGCGACCCGAACCGTCGAGATTGCCTGGCGGGTTCTGGGGCCGAATGCACCGTCTACACTACCGACATCTTGCCCCATCATATTTAGCGCCTCTTGCACCAGCTTTCGCTGTTTCAGGGTCAACTCGGCTTCTTGCTGACCGTTCGGAAAGCTCGCTTTCAGCCATGGCTCACGGGTTCGCTTCCTGCGTTTCGCATCAGCTTCGGCTTGAAGCATATCGAGATTTCGAGTTGCCAGAGCGATCAGATAGTGATCGGAATGAGTTTCGTATTTCTTAAGAAATTTTTTCCAACCATAGATTTTGTCGCGTTGCTCTGCCTCGGCATAATCCGAGGCAAGTTCACGGTTGATCTGCGAAGCTAGCATGGCGATTTCAGCTTCCGATACCTGTCTCGTGGGATCTGGCGGCAACGGAGCCTTCAGGAACAAGTCAGATCCGGGCAGCGATCCATATGTGAACGGTTCCTGATACCCCGCAGTTGCTTCGAAAACACTATCCCGCACCTTGCGGAACATCTTTCCGACTTCCAGCCCCGGCTCTTCAAGATGTGTCAGCAACGCTGAAGCGTAAGGGCTGTTACGCCCTTCTCCGTCGAGGGCCAGCGTGCCACCTCTCGCGGAATATCCGACCAAGACGCCGCCCGGATCAATTCGGCCCAATCCTCGTCCAATGCTGCGGGTCGCGCTGGTTCTGATCATGTCCGTCAAAAAGGGATTGTTCCGACAGGCGTCAACCAGCACGATTTTCAAACCGGGAGACTGAGCAATCGAATTAACCACCGTGTCCAAGCGAATGGCTTCAAAGTCAACATCTATATCGCTGCGCAGTTCGGCATTGATCGGGATGAGATAGTTGTTTTTTTCAATCTCTATGCCATGCCCGGCATAATAAATCATGACCATGTCAGCGGTGAGGGATGCATCGGCAAAGTCACGCAGCGCGAGACGCATTTCGCGGTGATCCAGATTGCTTCCAGTCGTGACCTCGAAATCTAGCCTCTTCAATGCCGCTGCAATATCCTGTGCGTCATTGGTCGGGTTCGGCAGGTTCGCAACATGTTCGTAGTTCGAGTTCCCAATAACCAGGGCCACACGTTTCTCCTTCGCGGACGCACCGAAAGAAAGGAACATGTAAACAGCCACAACAAGCCAAAATGAGACGTTTCTGAACACAACTAATCCCAATCGAACAACCGGACACAACTGTATCACAAACTAATGTCCGCACCCAAATTCATCCGTTGAAACACCCCAGATACGACTTAGTTGGAAGTTCCTTGTTTAGGGTAGGAATTGAATATCTCGTTTGTCCGCCGAGCCGTCATCTAAACGTCTTCCAGCTATGGTCCACAGCGAGCCCTTTGTTGCTTCAACTCACCTACAGTGGTCTGACCTGCTTAATCCGTGATTTGGCTACTGAGGTCTCCGCAGGTTTGTAACGGCCTCTGGAGTACAACTTGTGGATAGACACAATCACTTCTGCTCCGGCCACGCAGGAAGCTTTTCTGGCACAGGTACATGGTGCCGCTCCAGCGATTCCTTTATGGCGGCCCAATGATCCTGAGGTCCGGGAATGTACCGGCGTGTGTGCAGCTCCTCGATAGTGATTTCCAACTGTCGCCACCACTGCAGTTTGAGCCTGAGCCCATGCGCTTTAGCCCACACGCGCAACGCGGCTTCCCAATCGTCTACCCGACGGGATTCAAGTTCATTGTGAAGGTCGAAGGGGATTCGATTGGGCCAGTTCTGCATGAGGAACAGGTAGCGAACACCGACCGCTTGTCCAAATGAAAATTCGCACCTACCGTAAGTCGCATGTGTTACCTTTACTCCAACACGATCCCCGCCGAAGCGATGCGTCAACTTTTTGATGTTGCCGTTCAACGCGACAGGCTTGGAAACGCAGAGCCCCTACCGGCGATTTACCCAAAGCATATGGCTCCAGTGGTCAGAAATGACGACGATGGGAAGCGAGAATTGTTGCCGCTCAGTTGGGGCTTTCGCACCACCAAGAAATCGAAAAAGACCGGGGCAATTATCCAGCCGAATGCCTGGAACAATGCGCGTGACGACAAAGTGCGTACGAGCGGGCTTT